>JAHLLK010000015.1 GCA_020444165.1 Deltaproteobacteria bacterium
CGGGGCGGACGCCCCGGCCCGCCCGCGCCGGGGGCGAGCCGCCCGCAAACCCCTTGCTGCGGCCTCGGGATTTACAGTATGGTAACTCACCCGTGCGGCGGCAGGTTCCGCCCCGGATGCGCACCAGCTTCCTGCCCCAGGGGGGAAGCGACAGCAAAACAGCCCGCACGTTGCCTCTCACCTGCCGGTGCGCCCCGCAGCCAAGATCCCGCAACTAAAGGAGTGAAATTGAAAAAAGCACTGGCAGTTCTGTCTCTCGTCGTCCTCCTGGCCGTCGCCGGCCTGGCCGTGGCCCAGGAAGCCGCCACCCCCCAGGAAGTCTATGACATGGTGCAAAAGGCGGCCACGGTCCTGCAGAACCTGGGCCCCGAGGGCCTGGCGGCCTTCAACGACCCCAAGGGCGAGTTCGTGTGGAAGGACTCCTACGTTTTCGTGCAGCAGTGCCCCACCCAGGTGGTGGCCCATCCCTTTGCCCTGGCCAAGCTGGCCGGCCGTGACCTGACCAAGGAATACCCCTTCCAGAAGACCTTGTGCGACGGGGCCAAGGACCCCAAGGGCAGGTGGGTGGAGTACATGTGGCCCCGAAAGAAGGGCGAGCAGCCTTCCCGCAAGATCGCCTTCATCATCCAAGTGCCGGGCCAGCCTTACCAGGTGGCCGCGGGCATCTACAACGACACCATCACCCTGGACGAACTGAACAGCAAGCGCTGACCCCGTCTGGACTGGCTGAAGCCTTACGCCGCCCGCCGCCCCGCGGGCGGTTTTGTTTTGGCGGCCCCCCACTCCGCCCCGCCTCCACTAATTCGCAGAATGCATTGCGAGATTGGCCTATGGCTCTCCCCCCAGCCGATTACCTAGGCTGGAAGCAGGCCCCGGGGCAATCCCGCCCCGGCGGCCAATCTGGCGGAAGGCGGTACGCCGCTTCCCCCCAGGAGGCAAGCATGCGCCTGATGTATCGCTTCACCATCCCGGTGGAAAAAGGCAATGAAACGGCGGCTGACGGCTCCATGCCCCGGATCATCCAGGATCTGGTCGACGAGCTGCGGCCCGAGGCGGCTTACTTTTTTCTGGAGGATGGCCGGCGGGCCGGCCTGTTGGTTTTCGAGGAAACCGACCAAACACGTCTGGTCGCCATCAACGAGCCGCTCTTCGCCAAGCTCCACGCGGCCATCTCCATTCAACCAGTAATGAATTTCGCCGACATGCTGAAGACATTGGGCTGAGCCCCGGGAGCGGCCCCGCCGCTCCGCCGCCGCCAAAACCCAGTCCGGGGCGGGGCGCCCCGGGCCGGAAAGCGGGGCTGGTGGGCGGCCCCGGTTTGACCGACCAGCTTCCGCGACCGGCCGAAGCCGCCTACAGGCCCGGCCCCCATAGGCCGGTCTCGTGCAGCTGGCCGTGCTCCACCTCCACGATGGCCACCGGCTTCAGGGGCACCCGGCCCGGGCGGTTGTAGCTGATCAGCCCCGTGACCCCCTGGTAGCTCCGGGTGGCGGCCAGGGCCCGCCGCACCCGGGCCGGATCGCTGCTGCCCGCCCGCCCGATGGCGTCGGCCACCAGCCCCACCGTGTCAAAACCCAAGGCGGCAAAGGCGCTGTCCGGCGGTTGGCCAAAGGCCTGGGCGTAGTCTTGCCGGAAAGCCAGCACCCGGGGCTCGGTCTCGCTGCGGAAGGCATGGGTGGAAAAATACACGCCGTGGGCCAGGCGGGGACCGGCTTCCTGCACCAACAGCGGGGTGTCGAAGCCGTCGCCGCTGGCGAGGGGCAGCTCCCAGCCGGCCTCCCGCACCTCGCGCACGATGAACCCGGCCTCTTCGGGCAGGCTGGCCGTGAACAGGGCCTGGGCCGTGCGGGCCCGGGTGGTCAGGCGTTGGATCAGGGGCGTGAAGTCCTTCTCGCCGTGGGCGTAGGCGTCCTCATAGACGACCTCGCCGCCCCGCTGGCGGAAGGCCTGGCGGAAGTAGTGGGCCAACATGCGGGTGTAATCCGCGGCCTGATCGGTCCACACCGCCACGCGCCGCACCCCCAGCCGCTCATAGAGATAGCCGGCCATGGCCCAGGCTTGGTCGTTGTCGCCAAACGCCGCCAGGAACATATAGTCGCCGATGCGGCTGGGCAGGCTGGGCAGGGTGGCCCCGGAGGAGACAAAGGGGATGCCCGCGTCCTGGAAGGCCGGGCCCACCGCGATGGCGTAATCCGAGTCACCATAGCCCACCCCGGCGGTGATCCCTTCCTTGACCACCTCCTCCGCCACCCGCGCGGCCTCGCGGGGGTCGCTTTTCGTGTCCGGGGCCAACAGGGTCAGGGGCCGGCCCAACACCCCCCCGGCCTGGTTCAGCAGCTTGACTTTCAGGCGGGCCCCGGCCAGGCCCGGGCCGTCAATGGAGGCAAAGGCGCCGGTCTGGTTGAACAGGGCGGCCAAACGGATCGGCTCGCCCGTGGGGGCCGCCGGTTCCGCGGCCCGGAGCCCGGCCGGCGCCAGGGTCAGGGCCGAGGCCAGAGCCAGGACCAAGGCCGCCAGCCGGAGGCGGGATTTCGTCAAGGATGATCCGCACATGCTTGCGCCGTCTCCTTCCGGTGGGGGCCGGGGCTAGAGGGACAGGGGCTGGGTCAGGTCCACCCCGGGCAGCTCCGCGGCCAGAAGGCGGGCCAACTGCTCCGCGGTGGCCGGGTCGATGGTGGCTCCGGGATGGCGCACCCTGTTGCCCTTGATGAGCCCTCGCAAACGGTAGATCTCCTTGCGGATGGCCAAGCCGGGCTGCTGCTCGTAGACCATGAGCGGCAGGAAACGCCGGTAGGTCTGGCGCACCCGGTGCCAATCGCCGGCCCGGGCCCCGGCCACCAGGGCCAGCAGCACCTCGGGGAAGGCGAAGCCGGTCATGAAGCCGTCCGCCCCGCGCTCCAGGTCGAACAGGGCATACAGCGCCCCCAGGCCCACCAGCACCGGCACCTGGCGCTCGCCCAGGGCCGCGGCCAGGGCCGTTAGCTTGGGCGCGGTGGGCACCGCCTCCTCCTTCACGCAGGCCACCTGGGGAATCTCCGCCACCATGCGGGCCATGAGCGGCACCGAGAGGTGCACCTGGGTGGAGGCGGGGTGATCCTGCAGCACGATGGGCAGGCCGCCCTCCTCGGCCACCCGCTGGTACAGATCGAAGATTTTCTGGTCGTTCGGCACCGGCTCCCGGAAAGGCGCCACCATCACCGCCGCCGCGCCCAACTCCCGGGCCCGGGCGGCCAGGGCCGCCGTGCTCCGGCTGCCGGTGTGGCTCACCCCCACCACCACCGGGATGCGCCCGGCCGTGGCGGCCACCGCGGCCCGGATCACTTCCTCGCGCTCGGCGTCCACCAGGCGGTTGGCCTCGCCCAACACGCCCAACACGGTAACCCCTTGCACGCCCACCCCCACCATGAAACGGACCACCCGGTCCAGGGAGGCCAGGTCCAGGCTCTCGTCGTCCAGGAAAGGGGTGACCAGGATGGGGAACACTCCCCGAAAATCCAGGGCTTGGCTCATGGCTTCTCTCCCTTTTCCGCTCTCACAGGGCCCCGTGCTTGGCCAGGGCGTCCAGAAGCTTCATGCCGGCCATGATGTCCCGCCGGGCACCTTGATCCTTTTCCTCCCAGGCGGCGGCCTGGCCGGCGAAGCCCACGGCCAGGGAGGCCGGCACCACGATGGCCCCGTCGTCATCCGCCACCAGATAGTCACCAGGGCGCACGATGATCGACTGCGCCACGGCCCCCCGCACGGTCACCGGAACCTGCCAGCCGGTCACCTTCCAACGGCCGATGGCCTGGGTGGGGGTGCGGTACTGCACCAGCATGCCCAGCTCCATCTGCCGCAAAAAGGCCAGGTCGCGCACCCCGCCGTCCACCACCACCCCGGCCACGCCGCGGCACTGCATGGCCGAGGCCAACAAATCGCCGAAACAGCAGACCCCGCTCATGCCGTGGCCGGCCCACAGGGCCACCGCGCCTGGGGTCATCTCGTCAATGGCCTGGAGCTTGTCCCGGTCGCCCTTGTTGGGGCCCAGCCGCATCTCGCCGGCCACGGTGAACACCGGCCCGGCAAAGCTCTGGCCCGGGCCTCGGGTGGGCCACAGATCGGTGGCCAAGGACAGGGGCACGAGCCCCATGTTGTCGAATACATCGGATATCACGGCGGTGCCGGCTTTCAGCAGCGCCTCCGCCAGTTGGGTGGCTTCGCTCACGTGGCTTCTCCTTCCTGGACCGGCCGGGGCCGGAGCGGCGGACCGCCCCGCCCGGGCCCGCGCCGAGCTGGGTGCAACCTCCCGATTATAACCATAGCCGCTCCCCCGCGTGGGCATATACGCGGCAGCCCCGGCGCCCGCACCAATTTTCGCCGCTCCGGGGAGCAGGAACGCCGGGCCCCAAGGCTCATCACACAAAGGACGCGCGCGCGGGATGGGCGGGGCTCCGCCACTCCGGCCTTGCTCCCGGAGTTTTTAGGTAGTATTTTAGTACCATATTGTTTATAAGGTCCCCCCGCCTCTCCCCAGGCGGGAGCGAGGTTGGTCATGTCCGCGATAGAATGGCAGAAAGAAGCCGAGGAAGGCCTGGCCCGGGTGCCCTTCCTCCTGCGCCCCCTGGTGCGCCGCAAGGTGGAGGAGCTGGTGACCCAGGCCGGCGGCAGCCTGGTCACGGCCCAGGACTTTGCCCGGGCCGAGGAGAAGTACCGGGCGCTCAAGGGCGGGCGCAGTGACCAGGAGCTGGCGGCGATGCTGCCGGCCGAGAACCGGCCCGGCACGCCCCTGGTGGTGGTGGAAGCCTGCCGCCATGAGCTGGCCGGCTGCCCCAACGCGCTGCTGAACCTGGAGCCCTGGCGGCGCGCGGTGGAGGAGTGGCTGGCCCGGGACAACGTGTCCGAGCGCCTGCGGGCCAAGGTGGCGGACGACAAGATCCTCTTCCACCACAAGCTCCGCATAGCGCTGTCCGGCTGCCCCAACGGCTGCTCCCGGCCCCAGATCGCCGACCTGGCCCTGGTGGGCACGGTGCATCCCCAATTCGACGCCGCGGCCTGCACCGCCTGCGGAGCCTGCGCCGAAGCCTGCCCCGACGGGGCCATCCAAGTCGCAGACACCGCCCTCTGGTCCGCCGCGGCCTGCCAGGGCTGCCGCACCTGCCACACCACCTGCCCGGCCGAGGCCGTGACCCTCGACCCGCCCGGAGCCCGCATCCTCCTGGCCGGCAAACTGGGCCGCCACCCCCACCTGGCCGCGGAGGTGGCCCAAGTGGCCACTCCGGCCGAAGCCGTGGCCGTGCTCCGCGAAGCCGTGGAAGCCTACCTGGCCGAAGGCCAACCCGGCGAACGCTTCGCGGCCTGGTGGCTGCGGACCAGGGGCCGGTAAGAGATTAAGAGAAGATGTGGGGGGAGGACCCTTTTTGTGAACAAAAAGGGTCCTCCCCCCACACCCCCCTCCCCCAAAAAAACTTGATATTTTCAAGTGGCTTGCGTGACGAATGCCTCTAATCCTAATTCCTGCCGAAAGCGGGGAATTGCCCCAAAAATTGCTTTGGCAAGGACACTCGGGCAAATTCCTACCGCTGGATAATAAGATTGAGTATTTCAATTACTTTTGCCATTACATATCGAAAATCTTGTTCGATAGGCCCCACCTCCCTTTAGACTAATTTCCAGGTGGCATGCTGCCCCGGATGGTTTAGCCTGAAAGGAGGCACGGATGAAAAAGCAGGTGAGCAAAGAGGCGCTCCAGAAGGAAGCTTCCTTCTGGCTCGCCATCAAGACGGCCGCCAAGGAGACGCCGGTCAAGCACTGCTTGAAGTGAAAGGGTTGAAAGAGTTAATACCGCCGGTCGGCGGTAACGAAAACATCGCGGGGGAAGGCCCCTGGCCCCGGGGCGGGCGGTCTTCCCCCAGGTTTTTTGGAAGCAAGCAGCTTGCGGGGGCACAAATGGCTATCTGGAAAATCGATCCCGATCACACGGTGGCGGCCTTCCACGTGGGCCACATGATGGTCAGCCTGGTGCACGGCCAGTTCAACCGCCTCGCGGGCCACGTCACCTACACGCCTGCCGACCCCGCCACCCTGGCCGCCGAGATCACCATCGCCGCCGACAGCCTCACCACCGGCCTGGCCAAGCGGGACCTGCACCTCATGAGCCCCGATTTTCTGGACGTGGCCCAATTCCCGGAGATCAAGTTCCAAAGCGGCGCCGTGCGGGTGACCAGTATCAACACCGCCCTGGTTCAGGGCCGGGTGACCATCCGCGACGTTACCCTGCCCGTGGAGCTGGAGGCTTCCCTGTACGGCCCCCTCGCGGGCACCGAGGGCGAAACCACCATCGGCGTCCACGCCACCACCCGCCTGGACCGCGAGGCCTTCGGGCTGACCTGGAACATGCCGCTGGAGAATGGCGGCTACGTGGTGGGCAAGATGCTCTACCTCAACCTGGAAGTGGAGGCGGACCTGGTGGCGTAGGCTTTGGCCGCTCCCCCGGTCCCGACCATGGCCGTCACCCAAGGCCCCAGCCCAGAGTGCTGGACGATGCGTCCTGCACCGTCCAGCTTGGAGTTTTGGCAAAAGCGTGGTTTTGCCAAAACTCACAAATAACTAGCCTTTTGGGCTCGTGATTTGGCGGGCCATCCATGGCCCGCATGAGGCCTTTTGCGCACCACCTACGGCCCACAACAAGGCAGATAATTATCACCATTAATTTTAACTGGTGAAAACCATGTTGCGGCCTCAAGACTTCTTCTTGCAGTGGCACCTGACCCAGCGGTGCAACCTGGCCTGCCGCCATTGCTACCAGGAGCCCTCCACCACCCCCGAGATCACCCAGGCCGAGGCCCGGGAGATCATGGACGAGGCGGTGGAGATGCTGGAGGACTGGCGCCAGGCCTACGGCCTGGACCTCAGCGCCTCGGTGAACCTCACCGGCGGCGAGCCATTCCTGCGCGATGACCTGTTCCCGATCATCGCGGACCTGCGCGCCCGGGGCTTCGAAGTGTTCCTCCTGACCAACGGCCTCCTGGTGGACGCGGCCGCGGCCCGCCGCCTGGCCGACCTGGGTGTCGCCGGGGTGCAGGTGAGCCTGGAAGGCCCGGCGGCGGTGCACGAGGCCGTGCGCGGCCCGGGCAGCCATGCGGCGGCCCTGGCCGGGGTGGCCAATCTGGTGGACTCCCGCCTGCCGGTGACCCTGAACGTGACCCTCTCGGCCCACAACGCCGCCGCCATGCCCGAGCTGGTGGACCTGGCCCGCTCCCTGGGGGTGGCCCGCCTGGGCTATTCCCGCCTGGTGCCCGTGGGCCGCGGCCGGGACATGCTGGCCGCAGCGCTCTCCCGCGAGGAACTGCGCGAGCTCTACGCCCGCCTGGGGGAGCTTGCGCCCCCCGGCCTCGATCTGGTCACCGGCGACCCGGTGGCGGCCCAGGCCAAGCTGCCACCGCCCCCGGAAGACCTGGGCGACACGCCCCTGGGCGGCTGCGCGGCCGGGGTGTCCGGGCTGACCATCATGCACGACGGCACCCTCTTGCCCTGCCGCCGCCTGCCGCTCCCCCTGGGTAACCTCCGCACCGACAGCCTCAGGGAGATCTGGGCCGCCTCGCCCCTCCTGCACGCCCTCCGCGACCGCTCCCGCTACGCCGAACCCTGCCGCTCCTGCGCCCGCTGGGCCGTGTGCCGCGGCTGCCGCGCCATCGCCCATGCGCACAGCGGGGCGGCTACGGGAGGAGACCCGGGGTGTTTTTTGGGTGCTTGAAAACCACTTCTTCCAGGGACTCTCAACAAAATTTAAATTCCACTGTTGACTTCTCTACACGTTTCGAGGCCATTGCATGGTGAAACACATAAAACGTGTTGATATTATGTCAAAAAGGGCTGTGAAACATGATTACGGCAGGCAATGGCCGATGCGGGCCAAGGATGGCCCGCCAAATTGCAAGCTTCAAAAAGCTTGCAATTTGTGAGGCTTGGCAAAACCCGGGCCCCCGGCAAGCTCTGCTTGCTGGGGTGGAGTCACGTTTTTGCCAAGCCGACATTGCACGGGGCAGGACGCCCCGTGCAATGCTCTCCTCGTGGCTTTCTACTCCTCCTTCGCCGCTCTGGGCTCCGCAGCTCTTCCAGACCCCCTGGACTCGGCTCCAAATGCCCGCCTGGGCCGGAACGAGCCGGCCGCCAGGAACTCGGCGGTTCCTGGCAGCCTGCCGCGTTCACGCATCCAGCAGGGGGGCGGGCCGACCCGATCCGGCCAACCTGCCCGCTTCCCCTCCCGGGAGAACCCTGAGCTCCCCCCCCGCCCGCCCCTTGCGCCTACACTCTGGTGCAGTCGTGCGGGGTCTCGTGATATATGACGACGATCTTGTCGTGCTTGGTCAGGTTCAGCTTGTCAGAGGGCACGGCGGAAGTGAAGTATCTGGCCCTGAGCATCGAGCGCGACACTTTGCCCCATGGCAGGTTGGGGAAAAGGCGAACCGTTTCCTGGTAAACCATTTTCCCCTCGGGCTGGTAGACCCTCACGTCGACGTGAGACTTCACGGGGAAGCGCACCGCGGCCCCTGGTGAGCGCAATGAAACCACCCCGGACAGGGTCACCTCCCCGGCATTTTCCACGATCTTGACGTCCGAGATCACGGCGTTTTGGGTGTCCTTGATTTCTATGGCCAGTTGATCCATTTGGGCCAAGTCCAGGGCATGGCTGGCGCACCCGCCGACCGCCAAGCCCAGGGCGAGCAGGCCCAGCAGGCCGTAAGCCTTCTTGTATGCTTTCATGCTTTTCCTCCCTCTCAGACGGCTCTTTCGCCGCGTTCGCCAGTGCTGATGCGCACCGCTTGTTCAATGCTGGCGACATAAATTTTTCCATCGCCCTTGAGCCCGGTATGCGCGGCTTTGGCGATGTGTTCCACCACTTGATCCACGAGATCGTCCCGGCAGATGATTTCCAGCTTCACCCCGTGCTGATACGCAATTGCCTCCTCCTGTCCGGGCCCTCTCCAACCCGCGCCATGGCCCTGGAATTCGCTGACGCTGAAGCCCGTCAGGCCCTCGATTTTTCGCAACGACCGCTCGACCTCGTCCAATTTGTGTTTTTTGATGTACGCCTTTACCTCTTTCATGGGCTTCAGGCCTCCATTTCCACTTTGACGGCAAACCATTTGTAGATGGCGGGGATGACCAGGAGGGTCAATATGGTGGACGTCACCAGCCCGCCCACCACCACCGTGGCCAATGGCATCTGCACCTCACTGCCGGTGCCGCTGGAAAACAACAACGGGATCAAACCCAGGGCCGTGGTGCTGGCGGTCATGAGCACCGGCCGCAGGCGCAGGCAGGCCCCGCGCACGGACGCCTCGTCCAGCGGCACGCCGTCCCGCAGCAGCTGGTTGAGGTAACTCACCAGCACCATGCCGTTTTCCAGAGCGATGCCGAACAGGGCGATGAATCCGATGGACGAAGGCACCGAGAGGTTCTGCCCGGTAAGCCACAGCGCCACCACCCCGCCCACCAGGGCCAAGGGTATGTTCAAAAGGATCAGCACGGTGTTCTTCAGCGACTGGAAGTTCATGAACAGCAGAAGGAGAATGGCCAGCAAGGTCAGCGGCACCACCAGGCTCAATCTTTGGTTGGCCTCTTGCTGCAACTCGAACTGCCCGCCCCAGGTCACCAGGTAACCGGGAGGCATGGCCACTTTTTGCGCGATGGCGCTTTGCCCCTCCGCCACGAAAGAGCCGATGTCCCTCCCGCGCACGTTGCATTGCACCGTGATGAAACGCTGGTTGTTTTCCCGGGTGATTTGCCGCGGCCCGGTGATTTCCTCCACGGTGGCCAACTGGTCCAGGGGGATCTTGGCCCCCCCAGGCGCGGCGATCAAAATATGTTTGATGGCCTCGGCATTGTCCCGGGCTTCCGGCGCGAAACGCACGAATATGTCGAAACGCCTTATGCCCTCGAAGATCTGCCCTGCCGGCTCCCCTCCTACCGCGGTTCGGATAATGTTTTGCACTTCTTCTACGTTAATGCCATAGCGGGCTATTGCCTGGCGATCCACCCCGATGAGCAACTGGGGAGTGCCGGTGACTTGATCTCTTTGCACATCGGCCGCGCCGGATATCTTCTCGATCACTCCTTCGATCTCCGCGGCCTTTTCTTTCAGCACCTCCATGTCCGGGCCGAAGATTTTTATGGCCAGCTCTGCCTTGGTCCCCGTGATCAGTTCATCCACGGCGGCGGCGATGGGTTGGGTGACGTTAAACTGGGCCCCGGGAAAATCTTCCAGATACTCGCTGATGGCGAAGTACAATTCTTCGGCGTTTTCCGCGCTGGTCCACTGATCTTGCGGCTGGAGGGCGACAAAGGATTCCGCGCTGTTCACCGGGTCGGCGTGCGCGCCGATTTCGCCGCGGCCCACCCGGCTGACCACGCGCACCACTTCGGGAAATTTTTTCATGAGGCTCCGCTCGAAGCGCAGCATGGTCGCTCGGGCCTCTTCCAGGGAGATCGAGGGCGCCATGGTCGCCCTGATCATCAAGTCCCCCTCGTCGAGACGCGGCACGAACTGCGAGCCCAACCGCGGCAACACCAGGCCTCCCGCGCCGAGCATCAAGAGGGCCAGCCCCACCGCCAGCCAGCGGTGGCGGACGAACAGGCTCACCAAGGGCCGGTAGGGCACCAGGAGCCAGGCCACGGCCGTGGCCTGCCGGGGCTCCGTCCCGTCACCCAGGGATCTGGGCCGGCGCATCAACAGGTAGGACGAAACGGGGGCCAAAAGCAGGGCGTAGAGCAGGGAGCCCAGCATGGCAAAGGCAACCGTGTAAGCCAGCGGCGTGAAGGTTTTCCCCTCCACTCCCTGCAGGGAGAACAGAGGCAGGAAGACGCAGATTATGATGACTATGGCGAAAATTATGGGCCGGCCCACCTCGGTGCAGGCCCTGGCGACAATGGCCAGGCGCGGTTCCCCGGGGTCGGCTTCCCGCAACATGCGGTCCACGTTTTCCACCATGACGATGGTGGCGTCCACCATCATGCCGATGGCAATCGCCAAACCGCCCAAAGACATCAGGTTCGCGCTGATCCCGAAGATTTTCATGAGGATGAAGGAGAAGAAAATGGAAAAGGGGATTGACAGGGCCACCACCAGGCTGGCTCTCAGCCCTCCCATGTAGATCAAAAGCACCCCGGCCACCAAAATGACGCCCAAGAGCAAGGCGTCGGTGACCGTCTTCACGCATTTGGCCACCAGGGTGGCTTGATCGTAGTAGGGAACCACCGTGATCCCCTCCGGCAGCACCTGATTGATTTCGGCCAGCCGGGTTTTCACGTCGGCAATCACGGTGGAGGTGTTGGTCCCGATGAGTTTCAGCACCATGCCCACCACCACTTCGCCCACTCCGTTCATGGTCGCCAAACCGCGGCGGATTTCCCCGCCGATGACCACGTCCGCCAGCTGGTCCAGGTACACCGGGGTGCCGTCGTCAACCTTGAGCACGATGTGCTGCAAGTCATCGATGGTCTTGGCCAAACCCACGGAGCGCACGATATATTCCTCGGAGTTTTTCACCAGGAATTGAGCGCCCACATTGGCGTTGTTGGCCTTGATTTTTTCCACCACCTCACCGATGGAAAGATCGTAACGCAACAGGTCCGCCGGTCTGACCCGCACCTGAAACTGCTTCACCTCTCCCCCCAGGGAGAGCACCTCGGTGACGCCGGGGACCGTCTGCAAGTTGAACTTGATCAGCCAGTCCTGGATCTCCCGCATTTGTTCCGGGCTTCGTTTGCCGGTTTCATCTTCCAGCACATAAAAGAGAATCTGCCCCAGCCCCGTGGCTATGGGGCCCATTCCCGGCTCGCCGAATCCCTCGGGAATCTGTTCCCGCGCCAACTGCAAGCGTTCGTTCACCAGTTGCCTGGCGAAATAGATATCCGTGCCGTCCTCGAAATACACATTGACCACGGAAAGGCCGAAGTTGGATATGGAGCGGATTTCCTTGATATCCGGCAGCCCGTTCAGGGCGGTTTCCACCGGATAGGTGACGTACTTCTCCACTTCTTCCGTGGCCAGGCCCTGGGTTTCCGTGAAGACTTGAACCAGCGAAGGTGTGACATCGGGAAACGAATCCACCGGGAGAGTTCGATAGCTGTACCAGCCGGCGGACAAAACCAACACGCCGATCACGACCATCAACAACCGGTTGCGCAGCACAAAACTTATGGTGTTTTCCATGCCGGAGCCCCCTCTCAGTGGTTGTGGCCGTCACCGAAGGAGGCTTTGGAAAGCTGCGCCTTGAGCAAAAACGCTCCCCTGCCGACATATATCTGGCCGGGCTCCAGCCCGGAGATGATTTCGACCGTGCTGGTGTTTTGCTTGCCAAGGGACACGGCTTGGGGTTCAAAACCTTTTTCCGTGCGTAAAAACAACACCGTTTGATTCTCAAAGGTCTGCAAGGCGCTTTTCTCGACCACAAGGTCGGCCTTTTGGTTGCCCACGGCCACCCTGGCGGTCACAAACAGCCCCGGGCGCAAATTGCCCGATGGGTTGGGCACCACGACCCGGGCTTTGGCCGTGCGGGTGGCCTCGCCGATCAGCGGGCCCACCCAGGCGATTTTCCCCGCAATCACGCCAACGTCCCGGCCCAGGTCCATGGTCACCTCGTTGCCTTGGCGAACCCGGGACAAATCCTTCTGGTAGACATTGAGATCGACCCAAACCGTGGAGAGATCCGCGATGGCATAGATCGCCTCGTCGGTGTCCACTTTCTCGCCCAAGGTGATGTGCCGGTTTATGACGGTGCCGCTGAACGGGGCCTTGATCTCCAAACGCGTGTAGCTGATATGGGGCTGAGAGGGAAGCCTCTTCAGATAGTCTTCGGAAAGGCCCAGGGCGTGCAGTTGCTGCTCGGCCGAGTTCTTGGCGATGCGGGCCTCCGCCCTGGCTTGGCGGGCGGCCAGATACTCCTGCTCACTGGTCACTTTCTGTTTCCAAAGGCGCGCTTCGCGGGCGAAATTGCTCTCCGCCAGCTTGTCGCGTTCCACCGCGGCCAGATAGGCGGCCTTGGCGTCCGCCAATTCGCGGCTCTCCAGGATCGCCAGAATCTCCTCGCTCTTGACGGTGTCACCCTCGGTCTTGCGAACTTCCAGCGCGATGCCGGAAACCCGGGGAACGACATGAACCAGCCGGTCGGCGTTGATGATGACCTCACCGGGCAGCTCGACATACTGCTTGATCAAACCGGGCTGGGCTTTGTGCAACTCCAGGCCATATTCCCTGACCTGGCTTTCGGAAAGATGCACCACATCCTCGTGAGGCCCGTGCCCGTCGTCATCGTGCTTTCCTTCCTCGCCGGGCGCAGGTTCCCGCGCGTGTTCCGAGGCAGCCTTTCCGGCATCTTGGTGGGATTCCCCATGACTCTCCACCTCGTTCCGCCCGGCTTCCTTGGCCTTGGTGTCCGCCGGGTTCCAGAACATCAAACTCAACAGGAATATGCCGAGACCAAGCAGGACCGCGGCGATGGGTTTTGCCTTCATGTCAATCACCCTGCTTTCCCCCCTTTTGTTCAGAGAACCCGAAATTTCCCGGGCCAATCGGCACCCCCCGCAACCTCTGCAACTGGATAAATTCCAGATGGTAAGCGCCTGTAGCATCCAAATATTGCCCTTTGACTTCGAAAAGCTTGCGTTGCGCGTCCATCAATTCCAGAAAATCGAATTTTCCTTCCTTGTAGCCGGTTTCAGTGGAATGGAACGCTTCATACGCCCCGGGCAGTATTTCCTCGCGCAGCGCCACGGCGTCCTGCCAGGCCGCGTCCAGTCTCTGCCAGGACTGTTCGAGATCAGCCCGCGTCTTCACCGCGCTGTCCCTCTTTTGCTGCCGGGTTTTCTCCTGCTCCGCGACGGCCCTGCTGATGGAGCCCTGCTGGCGATCAAAGAGGGGCAAAGGAAGCTCCAATCCCGCCACCAAGGCGTTGTCCCCGGTGTCCTGAAAATTTCTCACCCCGAAATGTACGGTCAGGTCGGGTATGGCCTGGGATTCGGCTTCGGTCACCGCGGCCTCCCGGGTCTTCAGCTCGTCTCCCCATCTGGCGATGTCGGGATTGCGGTTGAGAGTCAGGGCGATTTCTTCCCTTTCCGGCAGTGACTCCATTTCCTCCAAGTTTCCCAGGGCCTCTCCGAACCCCCACTCGTCGGCTCCCCAATTGGCCGCCAGCCGGACGCGGGCCGCGGCGACTTTCCGCCGGCTGCGTTGCAAGTTGGCCTTGGCTGAAGCCAACTCCACCCACGATTTGGTCTTTTCGATGGGTCTCACCTTGCCGGCCTCCGCCCGTGCGGAAACCGTGGCAAAGGTTTGTTGAGATATTTTTACCAATTCCGAATCGAGGGTCTCCCTTTGCTGCGCGATCAACAATTGGACAAAGGCGGTGGCGGTGGCGGCGAGCGCATCAAATTCCTTGCTGCGATAGTCCCAAACCGCCAATTCCTTTTCCAGAGACGCCAATTGCTGTCGCTTCGCAATCTTTCCGCCCAACGCGATCAATTGAGATAGGAATACGGTTGTCTCCGCGCTTTCAAAGCTCTGTTTTTCATCACTTCCACCGAAATTTTCCACGTCCACGCCCAAGGCGGGATTGGGGAGCAGGCCCGCTTGCTCGGCCCCTGCGGTCCGGGCCTTGATCTCCTCGGAAAAGGCCGCCAGCGCCGGATTGTGTTGCAATGCCAGATTCAGGGCTTGGGCCAGGGTCAGGCCCTTTCCCGGCACCGCCGGCGGGGTTCCCGGTTTTTTCACCGCGGGGTTATCTGCCTCCGCGGTTCGCTGAAAAGCATTTTGGACTCGCGTTTCTTCCGTCCTGGCCAACCCTGGAGCCAGGGTCAAGGCGAGGACAATGAAGAGGAATAGAGCACGTCGCATGTGCAATGGTTCCCTTGGCAAGCTGTTGAAAAGCAGCCTGCTAGGCGCGCCAAGGACGGCGCGCCAAATTGCGCGGCTTTAAAAAAGCAAGCAATTTGTCTAAGTTGGCAAAACCACGCTTTTGCCAACTTAGGTTGAAAAAGGCCATGGAGGGACTTTTTCAACGCTCTGTTAGTGCAGGTGCAGGACTATCTCCACGATGGACGTCCACAAGTGGAGAATATGCTTGTGAAATGCGAGGTGTGGGCGCAGCTTGCCCGGATTCGTGGTCAAACGAAATACCGGCAGCTTGCTGAAGGGGGATCAGATCAACAGGATGGTGGTGCTCAAGCCAAGCAGGGGCGGGAATTCTATCGTCTTATATCCAAGGTAGTTGGCGGGGCCGCGATAGCCGGCGGCTGGTGCATCAGGCGCTCTTTGCCCGGTATTAAGGGCCATGGGCTGCATGGCCGCCTTAGACTCCCGCGAACAACACAATTGGAGAAACTGAATAGGGATATGGGTAAAGTCATCGGTTGAGTGCGAATCGTGGTGCAACGAAAGTTCCGGAGATTCCCGAATCACCGACTGATTTGTCGAAGCCAGGACCGCTGGGTTGGCGCCGTGATGCGCCGTTGATTCAACGTGGGAATAGCCCCCCCCGTCCACGCACCAGATCAAATGGTCCATCCCCGACAAGCCGCTCCACAGGTACAGAAGCACCATGAAGACAGCCACTCCGGAATGCCGGGGCGATATTCGCGGGGGTTTCAACTAAAAATCCTGCCTAAATGCGGTTAATCAAAATTCTTAGACGCATCTTTTCGATACATAAATAAGGTAACATTACGGTTAGGGTAGTGCAACCAATTGAAAATAATCAATCGGCGCCCTCGCCATTTTTCCGGCCCAGCGCTTCCTCCCGCCAGGGTTTTGTCGGCATGCCCGGCCAGACTCGCCGAGCGCCGCGGGCGCTTGGGTCCTGCGGGGCGGGGGCCGGCTTTGCTTTTCAGGAACAATTGTCATTATCTACAAGCTTACCCACATCCACAGCTCCGGTCAAACCCCACTCATCCTCCCCCCTCGCCAATTCCTCCCTTGCCCGCTAAGCTAGACTCATGACCTCCAACATTCCCACCTCCCCCAAACTCCCCCCCCTCGCCCAGCCGCCGTTCCTGCCCATGTCGCGGGAGGAGATGGACGCCTTGGGTTGGGACGAGCTGGACGTGCTGTTGGTCAGCGGCGACGCCTACGTGGATCACCCCACCTTTGGCGCGGCGTTGTTGGGCCGCTGGCTGGTGGCGCACGGTTACCGGGTGGGCGTGGTGCCCCAGCCGGATTGGCGCTCGCCGGGCGACGTGGCGCGGTTGGGCCGGCCGCGCCTCTTGGCCGGGGTGACCGCCGGGGCGCTGGACTCCATGCTGGCCCATCAGACCGCTTTCCGCCGCCGCCGCACCGACGACGCCTACACCCCGGGCGGCCGCGCCGGAGCCCGGCCCGACCGCGCCACCATCGTCTACACCAACCTGGTGCGCCAGGCCTTCCCCGGGCTGCCAGTGGTGCTGGGCGGCATCGAGGCCTCGCTGCGCCGGGTGACCCACTTCGATTTCTGGACCAATAAGCTCCGCCGCTCGTTGCTCCTGGACGCCAAGGCCGACGCCATCATCTACGGCATGGCCGAGCTGGCCCTCTTGGAAGTCCTGACCCGCTTGGCCGAGAGCGGGGACGCCCCGCCCGCCCGCGCCATTTTGGGCGTGCCCGGCACCGCGGTCATGGGCCGCCTGGCCGACCTGCCCCCCGCGGCCGAGGTGGTCACCCTGCCCTCCCACGAGGCCATCGCGGCCGACCCCCGCGAGCTCGTGGTGGCCACCCTGGCCCTGGAGCGCCAGGTGCACCAGGGCCGCGCCTGGGCCGCGCAGGAGGTGGCCGGCCGCGCCCTGCTCCTGGCCCCGCCGGCCCGGCCCCTCACCACCCCGGAGCTGGACCAGCTCTACGGCCTGCCCTTCTCCCGCCGGGTCCACCCCTCCCACAGGGACGAGGTCCCCGGCCTGGCCACTGTCCTGCACTCGGTGACCAGCCACCGGGGCTGCGGCGGCGGGTGCTCCTTCTGCTCCCTGGCCCTGCACCAGGGCCGCCTGGTGCAGTCCCGCTCCCGCGAGTCGCTCCTGACCGAAATCACGACCCTCACCGCCCAGGACCACTGGCGCGGCTCCATCTCCGACCTGGGCGGGCCCAGCGCCAACATGTGGGGCGCGCGCTGCCTCGGCTCCCGCGACACCTGCCGCCGGGCCAGTTGCCTCACTCCCCAGATCTGCCCCCAGTTCTCCGTGGATCAGGAGGCCCTCATCGCCCTCCTGGACCAGGCCGCCGCCCTCTCCGGCGTGAAGCACCTCCGGGTGGCCAGCGGGGTGCGTTTCGACCTGGCCCTCACCTCCCCGGCCTACACCCGGGCCCTGGTGGAGCGCTACGTGGGCGGGCAACTCAAGATCGCCCCCGAGCACCTCAGCCCCGGCGTCTTGAAGCTCATGCGCAAACCCAAGCCTGAAGTATTCGAGCGTTTCGTCAAAGCCTTCCAAGAACTCTCCCGCGCGGCCGGCAAAGAGCAATACCTCGTCCCCTATCTCCTTTCCGCCTTCCCCGGCTGCACGGACGAAGACATGGCGGGGCTCGCCGCCTGGCTCCGCCAAAAAGGCTGGCGTCCCCAACAGGTCCAATGCTTCGTGCCCACCCCCGGCACCGTGGCCACCGCCATGTACGCCGCCGGCGTCGATCCCGCCCTCCACCCCATCCCCGTCCCCCATACCGACGCGGAGCGCCGCCGGCAGCATGGGATTTTGATGGGAGGGTAGGAGGAGGAGAGGGAGGAAGAATGTGGGGGAAACCTTTTTCTTTTGAAGCCAAAAGAAAAAGGTTTCCCCCACACCCCCTTCCAAAAAGAAAAGCGGTGGTAGGTAAAAAAAAGCCGCTTACCTGCTCCGGAGAGGCCAGATTAGCGGCGAAAAATGGAGGCGCTAAGAAAGAAGGGCCGGGTAGTCCAGGGGCAGGTTCAAGGCGTGCAGGTGCCAGGAGTGGCGCGGCCGGGCCACCAGGGTGAGCGAGGCGTAGTCCAGCTCGAAGTTCCACAGGTTGGCGAGATCCAAGCCCAGCACCGCGCAGACCAGCACCCGAATCACCCCGTTGTGACTCACCACCAGGCTGTTTTCCTCCGGCGGGGCCGCGGTCAGCTCCTCCCACAACGGCGCCACCCGCGTGGCCACGTCGCCGAAGCTCTCCCCCCCGGGCGGCCGGAACCCGCCCAGGTCCTCCCCGCGCTGCTCCCAGGCCCCGGGCCAGGCGGCCGCGATCTCCTCCCGGGTCAGCCCCGACCACTCGCCCAGGTCAATCTCCAGCAGCTCGGGCCGGTATTGCACCGTGGGCGGCCGCTCCCCCCACACCAGCCGGGCCATCTCCCGGGTGCGGCCCAAGGGGCTGGCGCAGACCCGCGCGAACTCCACCCCGGCCAGCCGCCGGCCCCAGGCCGCGCCCTGCTCCCGGCCCAGCGCGGTCAGCGGCAGGTCCCGTTGCCCCACCATGCGCCGCGGGGTCACCTGCTCAAGATGGCCATGCCTCAGCAAGTAGATCATCCAGTCCCTCCGGCGGGGCCGCGCCCAACACCCCCCGCGTGATTACGGCCGGTTCACGCCCTGCCCAGGCCTCCACCTGCTCCGCCACCCGGAAAGCCTGCTCCCGGCGGCGGGCCAGGGCGGCCAGGGCGGCCGGGTCCCCGGCCAGCTTGGCGCTCTTTTTTTGGAACTTCTCCGCCAGGCCCACCCCCTGGCAGCCCTCCACCAGCTTGTCCGCCAGGTAGATGAGCCGGGTCTCGTCCAAGGGGCCGCGCTCCCCCGGACCCAGGTCCATGTGCGCCGCCACCAGCGGCGCCAGGGCGGCGAAGCCGGCCCGGGTGAGCATCTCCGCCCCGGTCCGGGCGTGGTCCGGCAGGCCCCGGGCCAGGTCGTGCAACAAGGCCGCCCCGGCCACCAGCCCCAGGTCCAAAGGCGGCCGCCCCGCGGCGGCCAGGCCGGGGTTCACCGCCCGGGCCAGGGCCAGGGCCACCAGGGCCGCGGCCCGGCCGTGGTCCACCAGGCAAGCCGGCGCCTGGCGGACCCGCGTCAAGAGGGCCAGCCCCTCCACACGGCTGGGCAGCGCGCGCCCCGGGGCCAAATCCCGCAGGCGGGCCAAGTCCGCCGGCGTGTCCATATCCCAGAGTATGCCCTGGTCCGCCACCTCCACCAGCCGGGGCGGCGCGCCCCGGGCCGCCAGGCAGCCCTCCAGGCCCCGGGGCCCGTCCCAGCCCAGGATGGCCTCCCGCAGCCGGGCCGCGATGAGCGGCGGATGCCCGGACTCGCCGCCAAAGGCCGGGGCCAGGCAGCCACACGGCGAGGCGGCGGCGTCCGCCTGCCAGGCGTCCCACAGCGCCCGCACCGTGGCCGGGCGCACCAGGGGGATGTCCACCGGCAAGAGGAAAAAGGCCACGGGACCCTCCGGCGGCGGGGGCAGGGCCGCGAGCCCGGTCTGCACCGAACTGAGCATGCCCCGTTCCGGCGCCGGGTTGGCCACCGCCCTGATCCCCAGGCCGGCCGCCGCGGCCGCCACCTCCTCCCCCCGGTGGCCGGTGACCACCTGGAGGTCCCGCACCCCGGCGGCGCGGAACATTTCCACCGCCCGGGCCAGGAGGGGCCGTCCCGCCAGTTCCAGCAAAGGCTTGAACTGTCCCAAACGGGAAGACAGGCCCGCGGCCAGGATTATAGCGGCTGCTTTAGGGTTTGCGGGCATCCCACCCCCGAGGCCCGCCGGCCAGGCCGGCCCGCGCCTGGATCAGCTCGGCCACGATGCTCACCGCGATCTCGGCCGGGGTTTCGGCCCCGATGGCCAGGCCGATGGGGCTGTAGACCCGGGCCAGGGCCGCGGGGCTCACCCCTTCGGCCTTGAGGTCCGCGTAGATCTTGTCCCGCTTCCTGAGGCTGCCGATCATGCCGATGTAGCGGGCCGGGGTGTTCAAAGCCTGGGCCAGCACGGTCTTGTCGTGGCTGTGGCCCCGGGTGATGATCACCAGATAGGAGTCGGGCCCCGGGTTCAAATCGGCCAGAGCCTGGTCAAAGGAGCCCAGCACCACCACCTGGCGGGCCATGGGGAAGCGCCGGGGGTTGGCGAACTCCTCCCGGTCGTCCACCACCACCACCGCGAAATCCACCATCACGGCCAGCTTGGCCACTTCCAGGGACACGTGGCCGGCCCCGAAGAGGTACACCTCGCCGCCCGACAACAGCGGCTCCACCAGATACATGCCGCCATCGAAGTCCAAGGCGCTGGGCAGGGGGCCGCCGCCTTGCAGGGCCAACAGCTCGCCCCAGCGCTCGGCCGCGAGCGGCAGGCCTCCCCAACGCGCCCCGGTCGTCGTCTGGAAGGCGCGGGAAACCCGCACTTTGTCGCCGCCCAGCCTCTCCAGATGGGCCAGGAGGTACACCCCCTGGTCCCGGTCCAGGATCTGGGCCAGCTCCCGGTAGTAGGCCAGGGTTTCAAGTTCGGGCGTCAGGCGTTCCAAAAGGACGCGCATGCTGCCGCCACAGATCATGTCCAGGCTTTCCTTGGTGGCGGAGGTCAGCTCAAAACTCAAGAGCAGCCCGTCCCCGCCGGCCAAAAGCTCGGCCGCCCGTTGCATCACCGTGGCTTCCACCAGGCCGCCGCCGATGGTGCCGAAGATGCGGCCCCCCTCGCGCACCAGCATGCGGCTGCCCGGCATGCGGGGGGTGGAGCCGGCCTGGGCCACCACGGTGGCCAAAACCAAGGTTTCGCCCGCCTCCAAAAGGCGGCGGGCTTCCAGTAGTACTTGCGACATGTTTCCTCTCCACGTGAGCTTGCTCCAGGCTAGCGGAAAGCGCTCCGCTGGTCAATCGCCGCCCCACTTGCCCAGAGCCAGGCCCGATACGTCTCGCCCCCTGCCCTGGCCCCAGGGGAGCGGCGGATTTGGCTTGACCTGACCGAACGTCCCATCTATTGTGAGAACACTGTTCTCTTGAGAGATCCATGCTTACAGCGGGAGGAAGGGGACCATGCAGATCAATCTGGGGCAAATGCTCACCAATCGGGCCTTTTTGTCGCCCAATATGGAGGCCTGCGTCGGCGCGGGCTATCGCTACACCTACGCCCAGGCCAATGCCCGGGCCAACCGCTTCGCCTCCCGCCTGGCCGCCCTGGGCCTGGGCCGGGGCGACCGCATCGCCATCCTGGCCAAGAACAACGAGCCCGTCACCTGCGCCCTCTATGGCGCGGCCAAGCTGGGGGTGATCACCACCATCTTGAACTGGCGCCTCACTGCGCCCGAGCTGGCGTACATCCTGAATGACTGCGGGGCCGGGCTCTTGCTCTACGACGTTGCCTTTGCCCCGGCAGTAGACGCGCTAAAGGGCCATGTGCCGGCCCAGATATTGGTGCGCTGCGGCGGCCAAGGCGACGACCCGGAGTTCGAGGAATTCCTGGCCCAGGGTGCGGACACCGAGCCGGCCCTCGCCGCCCACGGCGCGGACCCCTGCGTGATAATGTACACCAGCGGCACCACCGGCAAGCCCAAGGGGGCCATGCTCAGCCACGACAACACCTTCTGGGCCTCGGTGGGCCTGACCCACACCATCCCCTGGTTCCCCGGAGACCGCTACCTCCTGGTGGCCCCCCTGTTCCACATCGGCGGCCTGGCCCCCATCCTGGCCAACGTCCACCTGGGGCTGACCACGGTGTATATGCCCGATTTCGATCCCCTGGCCGTGTTCAAGACCATCGAGGCCGAGCGCATCAATTTCATGATGAGCGTGCCCCTGATGCTCATGGCCATGACCATGGTGCCCCCGGAAGTGGTGGCCGGGCTCGACCTCTCCAGCTTCCGCCACTTCATTTGCGGGGCCTCGCCGGTGCCCCTCGGCCTGATCAAGGCCTACGACCAGAAGGGCTTCAAAATCTTCCAGGTCTACGGCGCCACCGAATACTCCGGCGCCATCACCTTCTGGACCCCCGAATTGGGCTGGGACAAGGCCGCCTCGGCCGGCAAGGCCGTGTTCCACGGCGAGGTCAAGGTCTGCCGGCCGGGCTCCGACGAGGAATTGCCCGTGGGCGAAGTGGGCGAGCTGTGCCTCTTCGGCCCCCAGGTTTTCCTGGGCTACTGGCAGAACCCCCAGGCCAGTCAGGATGTCCTGCAAGGCGGCGGCTACCGCTCCGGCGACCTGGGCCGCCTGGACCAGGACGGCTGCGTGTACGTGGTGGACCGCCTCAAGGACATGATCATCAGCGGCGGCGAAAACATCTACCCGGCCGAGATCGAGGGAGTGCTCTTGCAGCATCCCGCCGTGGCCGAGGTGGCCGTGGCCGGCCGGCCGGATGACAAATGGGGCGAAGTGCCGGTGGCCTTCGTGGTGCTGAAAGCCGGGCAGACCGCCGGCGAAGAGGAGATCCTCCAGCTCTGCCGCGACAACCTGGCCGGGTTCAAGCGGGTGAAAGAGGTGCGCTTCGTGGAAGCCCTGCCCAAGAACTCCACCGGCAAGATCCTCAAGACCACCCTGCGCGGCCAATTGGCCTCCTAGAATATTTTCGGAGAAAGAGGAAGATGTGGGGGGAAACCCCTTTTTTTGGAAAAAAAGGGGTTTCCCCCCACACCCCCCTTCCCCCAAAAAACTTCATAATTTTCGCTGGCTATATCAATAGCCATCTTCAAAGACGGAGTCCCTTTCGAAAGGGAGGATAAAAGCTCATGAGCTATCCCGATCGTGACAACCCCTACAGCTTCGACGACTTCCTGGCCTGGCGGGAGTCGGTGGATTATTATGCCGACGACCCCTTTGCCCAAAAGGTGGTGCAGACCTTCTGCGGCGAACAGGCCGCGGAGGTGGACGCCGCCGCCCGGGAGGTGTCCCAGAAGGCCTCGTTCAAGTGGCGCAAGCTGTCCGAGGCCATCGCCTGGCCCGAGAAGCGCCCCTACCTGATGCACTACGACGGCCACCACCACCGCATCGACCGCCTCATGCGCCCCCAGGAGACCGAAATCCTGGAGCGCGAGGTGTTCGCCGAGGCCCTGTTCTCCAAAAACACCCACCCCTGGGTGCGCCTGATCAAGATGTTCCTCATCTACCAGAACGGCGAGTCCTGCGTGGCCTGCCCCCTCACCTGCACCGAGGGTATGGTGGCGGTGCTGGAGCCCCTTGCCGACTCGCCCGAGGTGCGCGGGGTGCTGGAGCACTGCAAGGAAGGCCAGGACGGCGAGCACGCCATTGGCGCCCAATACCTCTCCGAGATCCAGGGCGGCTCCGACGTGCCGGCCAACCTCCTGGAAGCGGTGCAGGAAGACGGGGTGTGGCGGCTCTATGGCAGCAAGTTCTTCTGCTCGGCCACCCACGCCGACTACGCCATGGTCACCGCCAAGCCCCGGGGTTCCGAAGAGGTGGGCCTGTTCGTCATGCCCTCCTGGCTGCCTGGCGACAAGGCCCGCGAGCGGCGCAACGGCTTCACCATCGACCGCCTCAAGTGGAAGATGGGCACCAGCGAGCTGCCCACCGCGGAGCTGACCCTCAACGGCGCGGTGGCCTACCAAGTGGGGCCCCTGGACCGCGGCTTGGCCAACATGGTGGGCGTGGTGCTCACCTACTCGCGGCTCACCGTGGGCCTCTCCGGCGCGGCCTCCATGGTCCGGGCCTGGCGCGAGGCGGAGCAGTATTGCCGTTTCCGCCAGGCCTTTGGCGCCACCCTGCACCAGTTCCCCCTGGTGGCCGGGCAGTTGGCCGCCCTGGAGCGGGCCGCCAAGCGCACCCTGGCCGGGGCCTTCCGCCTCTACCGCGACGTGCTGGCCCTGCCCGGCGGTTTCCTGGGCCACGGCGCGGCCGAGGGGCCGGAGCTGCGCCGCCAGCGCTATCTGGTGCGCGAGGCGGTGATGCTGCAGAAGATGGCCACCAGCTGGGACTGTCCGGACGTGGTGCGCGCGGCCATGAGCCTCTTCGGCGGCCACGGGGTCATGGAGGACTTCTCCGCCCTGCCCCGGCTCTACCGCGACGCGGCGGTGAACGAGCTTTGGGAGGGCCCCCGCAACGTGCTCCTGACCCAGATCCACCGCGACCTCCAGAAGGCCGCCTCCTGGTATCCGCCCCAGGATTTCGTGGCCGACCTGCTTGCCGGGGCCGCCGAGGGTCTGGTAAAAGAGTTCCAAGCCGAGATCGGGCGTATCTTCCAGCACCCCAGCCTGCTGGCTCCGAGTCCCGAGACCATTGATATCTGCCGCCAGTGGGATGACTTCTGCCACCGGCTGTTCCATGCCTACCAGGACGTGGCCCTGGGCTTGGTGGAAAATCAGGCCTGAGCCGCCCACCCGACTACGTTGCTACCGGGGGGCGGCCCGCCCCCCGGCTTTTTTTTCGGCGCCCCTTTTCCCCTTTGAGGAACCGCCCCCATGGCCAAACCGCAAAAGACCTTCGCCAGCCTCAAGGAGGATGAACGCAAAGCCCGGCAAGGCGTCATCGTGGACGCGGCGGAGCGGGTCTTTGGGCGCAAGCCCTTCGAAGAAGTGAGCATGCGGGACATCGCCCAGGAGGCGGGCATCTCGGTTTCTTCCATCTACCGCTACTTCCCCGACCAGCAGAGCCTTTTCGTGGAGGCCTTCGTGCTGGGCACCCAGGAGATCATCGCCCGGGTGAAGCGGCGCATCGCCTCGGGCCAGATCTCCAATCTGGCCGATTTCGCCCTGATTTACCTGGACTTCCTCCTGGAGCACGACCACTACTTCCGCATGATGACCCACTTCATGCTGGACGGCCAACTGGCCGGGCCGCCGCTGGCCAAGCTCAATCAGGCGGGACGCGCCATCCTGGAGCAGTTCGGCCAGCTCATGGCTGGGGAGGCCCGCTCCGAGCATACTCGCCGGCATGCCCACACCTTGTTCGCCGCCCTGAACGGCATCCTGATTTCCTTCCGCAACTACCCGGGCCGCGACCCGGCCGAAGTGCGGAGCCACATGGAGAAGCTGGCCCGCCTGGCGGCTGACATGTGCGAGAGTCACCACCACGCCGGGCAGGGTTAGCCCCGCTCCGGAGGCCCTCCCCCAGGAGGAGCCCAATCCGCTCCAGTTCGCTAATATATAGAAAACACATAGATAAAATGGCTTATAGCTATGGCGGCCCGAGTCAAAAAAAAATGCCGCGGGGCCGACAAAGGCGGCGCGGCAGGGCGGGCGGCCGGCCTCTCTCACAAGCCGAACAAATTTAGATGCTTGGTCCTCGGGCGCCGCTCCGGTTGCAGCGCTGACTGGGCTTAGCCACGCCTTGGCGGTAGTATTTGGTTTATCAGCAGCTTCCAACCCCGGTCGGTTCGTGGTACGAATAAGCCCAAAGCCTTGCTCCAATTCATCGTTGGCCAGGTGAAACGTGCCCACCCGCCTGCCATATTTCGCCTACGGCTCCAATTTGCTCCAGCGCGACCTCCGCCGCTGGTGCCGGGAGCACGGACGCCCCTACCCTCTCAAAGCCAAACTGGCCAACGCCTATCTGCCGGACCATGAGTCGGTGTTCGATATCTACTCGCGCTCCCGGCGGGGGGGCGTGTTGGACGTGCAGCCTCGCCTGGGTCAGGCCGTGCCCGGGGTTCTCTTTGAGATGGAACCGGAAGGCTGGCTGGCCCTGGATCAGAAAGAGGGCACGCCCCGGCTCTACGAACGGATGGAGGTCCAGGTCATCGTGCCGGGTCAGGGCCTGATCCCCGCCGTGACCTACCGCTCCAACCCCGTCGCCCGCAGCGAAAAGGTGGTGCCCCCTTCCAAGCATTACCTCCAAGTGGTGCGGGAGGGCTTGGCCGAGCACGGCCTGGAAGACCAAGTGGTCGTGGCCGTGGCCAAGGGCCATACCCCCCCCTATCTCATCCCCCGCATCTTCGTCTATGGCACCCTGTTGGAGGGCCAACGCAACCATCACTTCATCACCGCCGACCGTCACATTGCCCCGCCCCAGGAGGCCCGCCTGCCGGGCCTCCTTTATGATTTCGGCGCGTTTCCGGGGTATTGGCCCGAAAAGGATGGCTGGGTCTGGGGTCAGCTCTGGGAGGTGGACGACCTGGACGAAATCCTGGTGAAGCTGGATGTGCTGGAAGGCTTTTACGGCTGGGACCAGCCGGACAATTTCTATCGCCGCGAGCTCAGGGAGGTGGAGTTGGCGCCCCGGGGCGGGGAGTTGTTGGCCTGGACCTATTGCCTCTGCGAGCGGCCCCTGAAGCCGGCCATCAAGTCCGGCGACTGGCGGCGGCGCTGAGCTTCCCCGCCCGGGAGCGGCCGGGCCTACTGGGAGGGTAGGTTCCGCATGATGGCGTCGCGCCATTCGTCCATGGCTTCCTCCAGGCTCTCGGCGCCGGGCCGTTGGTACTCCCGGCCATGCCAGACCAGCCGCCATTGCCCCGGGCCGGCGGTCCGTTTCCACATGCCTTTGGCGTCGTCTTCCACCACCAACTTTTCAAATTTGGAGCCCGGGGTGATCGTGGCCCGCACCTGATACGGCGCGATCCAGCCTTCCACCAGCCCCAGCGCCGGCTCGCTGCGGCCCACCACTCCCACCTCGGCCAGGCCTTGGCGGGTGGCCTCGAACACCTCGGCAAGAGGGCGTCCCCCCTGGTAGAGGTCGCGCTCGTGATAACCCTGGTTGGCGATCATCCCACCGGCGCAGGCGGCCAGAAGGCAGCTCACCAGCAGAAAGGCAGGCACGACAACGGCGTGGCGCGGCATGGTCTTCTCCCTATGGCCCCCGACGATATCCCCCATAATAGCCGGCTGAAGGCCACCGGGTCTTTCCAAGTTGACGATTGGGTGACTTGAGCGTAATTTTTCAGTAACCAAACCTGATCCGACCTCCCTCCGGACAGGTAGCACATCTTTGAAAAGCACAGCCTGCCACGGTTGCCCTCCCCGGCAGCGAGAAGCTTCGCTTCCCCTGGCCGCCCCCCGGTGGATGGATTACCGCTCTCCGGAGTGACATCCATGTTCCGCACCAGCCGGGCAAATCTGGTCTTTCTGAAGAGAACTTCGCTTTATCAAACCACCGACACCGGGGAACAAAAGCTCTACAAGCCCGGGGGCCGCACCCTGCACGAGATGGGCGTGGCCTTGGAGAACCTCCCGCCCCGCCTCCATATCCTGCCCGAGGAGAAGACGACGGCCCTGGCCGAGATCCAGACCGGCCTGAACCAGCGCCTCAAGGACCAGATCAAGTCCCACGACACCCCGGCGGTGAAGAACACCCTGGTGAACCTGGTGGGCGAGAGCCTGCAAGACCCCACGGTGAACCTGGTGGAAACCACCGCGGAGGCGGTCTCCACCGTGATCCACGCGTACATGGACCAGGCCGCGGTGCTGCGGAGCATGGCCTCCATGACCTTCACCGACTACACCACGGCGCTGCACGCGGTGAACGTGATGGTGCTCGCCCTGAACTTCGCCCTATACCACAAGTTGCCCCTGCCCCGGACCCAGGACCTGGGCCTGGCCGCCCTGTTGCACGACGTGGGCAAGACCCAGGTGCCAGCCGAGATCCTCACCGCGGCCCGCCGCCTGACCGAGGAGGAGTTCGCCCAGATGCGCTCCCACGCCGTGAAGGGCTACAACCTCCTCAAGAAGAACGACAAGGTGCCGGGCCGGGTGGCCCTGGCCGCCCTGCAACACCACGAAAGGGTGGACGGCTCCGGCTACCCCCACGGCATCAGCGATATCCCGATGACCAGCAAGCTCATCGGGCTGGTGGACTGCTACGAGGCCATCACCGCCGACACCCGGCCCTACCGCGACGCCATGGACCCCTTCACCGCGATGAGCCTGATCAAGCAGGACGTGCGGGCGGGTAAGATTGACGAGAAGTTGTTCGAGAAGTTCGTGGTGACTTTGGTGTAAAGTGGAGAGGAGACGAGGCCAGCAGGTTGCCGTGGTTTAGGAGTGCGGTACCCGCTCCAGGCCCCCCGGCTCACCCGCATGCTCTGCCTGGCCTGCCGTAAACCCTTCCGCGGCAACCAGAGCCCCGAGGCCCAGGCGGGGGAGCGCACCCGGGACGACGCCGGCCAGTGGCCCGAAATCACCGCCTTCCCCGCCAGCTTCCCGGAGGTGATGTCAATCATGGCATTTGCCCGGACTGCATGAAGAAATTCTATCCAGAAGTGTTTGGAAAGAAGGAGGAGCAAGGGTTTGCAAACTGGTTACACCTCTTACTTAAACAAAATCATTCAACCTCGTTTCCCGAAGATGTTTTGTGTTTGACGTAGCAAGGGTTCATTTGCTATTTGAGGAACAGGTCTTTTATTTTTTCCACCAAGCCAATCGAGGCAATAGCTTCATAAATACTATGTCCGTTGGACTTATTTCTTTTTCCATATCCTCTATCAACATCTTACCCATTACATCTATCTCGTCAAATATCGCCCGACGCTCAGCGACTTGCTTTTCTCTTTTCTCTCCTTCAGAAGGGCTTTTTAGATCCTCGTTCGCAGACCAAATCCTGAAAGCTTTCTTTTCAATCATCTCGATATCATTTCGTATTTTTTTCGGGAAAAGTAATTTACCCTTGCGTAGTTCGTGTCGAAAATCGTATATATCGTTGATAGTATCAACGCCACCTATCCCACGTATTCTAAGGATGAAATCATAAACTAATATGTAAACATCCATCCGCTTTTCATACAATTGAAATTGGACTTCCTGTTGGCGAAGTTTGATCTGGCCATAAGTGAAAATTGCGCCGCAAATTGCCACCACTGTACCAATCCACCCTGATAATTCCATACCTGTTCTCTGCCCGATATTCTTGAAAAGTAACGGATTATTTAAGCAGCCTGCCCCACCAAATGCTTTCCCAACCTTTTCCCCAAACAAATCAAGGTCAGCACCACCGGCCTCCCCAAGGACCGCGGCATGACCGAGGCGTCGGACACGTATAGCCCGGGGAGGCGAGTTTGCAGGTTCTCGTCCACCACCTGGCCCAGGGGCGCGGTGCTCATGGGATGGGCCCCGCGCACCGGCCCCACGATGATCGTCTCCGACCGGCAGCCGGCCTTGAGGAGTATCTGTTTGCTCATCTCCACCCCGCGGGCCAGGCGGGCGCGGTCCTCGGTGGTGAGGGGTTTGGAGATGCGCCCCCTTTGGTCGATGCTCCCCTCCCGGGCGTCGGCCACCTTGACCATGAGGCCAAGCTGGCGGCGGTAGGCCGGGAAATCGCCCAGCCGGCCGGGGTTGTGGCGGGCCACGTTCATCAGCCACATCCCCCAGGGGTCCACCAGGTCCGAGAGGAGCACCCCCTCCTCCATATACTTGTAGGTGCCCACGCTCATGGGCGGGCCCAGGGCGGTGCCCTGGTGACGGGACACCCCGGAAACGAACACCAGGGGGTCCAGGCACAGGCCGCGCCCGGCCTCGTCCAGGCCGGAGTTTTGCAGGATCACCGGGGTGCCCAGGCCGCCGGCCGCCAGGATCACCGTGTCGGCCCGCACTTCCAGGCTCCCCCGGGGCGTCCGGGCCACCAGGCCAGCGGCCCGGCCGTCCTCCACCAGCACCCGCTCCACCGTGGCCCGGGTGAGCACCTCGCCGCCGGCCGCCAGCACATCGCCCAGGTAGGCCCGGGCCGTCCACTTGGCCCCGTGGGGGCAGCCCAGCATGCAGGTGCCGCCGCAGCGCGCGCGGCACACCCGGGGGTCGATGAATTTCAACAGCTTCTGGAAGCCGTGGCCCAGGGCGTCGCCCGCCTCCAAGAGGCGGAGCGCGGCTGCCCCAACCACCTCGTCCGGCAAGGGCTCCAGGTGCAGCTCGGCCAGGGTTTCGGTCAGGTAGGGCTCCAGGTCGAGGCCGTGGGCGGTTTTGAACCACTCCGGCGGGGGAGTGGCCGCACCGCAATAGAGGATGGTGGAACCGCCCGCCGTGAGCCCGCGCACCACGCCGATGCCCTCCACGGTGCGGGCCAGGCCCAGGCGGTCGGCATAGCCCAGCACCGCGGCGTGGTTGCCCACCCAGCGGTGCCAGCGGCCCTTTTCCAGCAACACCACCTTACGGCCGGCCTGGGCCAGGGCCCGGGCCACCGTGGCCCCGCCCGGCCCCGAGCCGGCCACGGCCACGTCGGCTTGCACGAGAGCGCGGCTCATGGCCGGTGACCGACCTGGCAAAACAACATGGGCCCTCCCTTCCGGCGGCGGCCGCCACCTCCCTGGCCTCCTCGCCACTTCCATCATATAACGCCCCGCGGCCCCCCGGGCGGCCAAAGCCGGGAGCCGGACCCTCCTGCCCCTGCAACACCCAATTGACCAAGGGAAATTGTTTGAGTTACATTGCCTGAGAGGGCCGGTATCTCTGTTCCTGGCGGCGGGGGGAAGCCAAGCGGCGGGGGGGCTGCCGGCGGGACCGCGACAACAAGGGAGCAGCAACATGGAACCACAACCGTCCGGCGGCGTGCGCGCCAAGTTTGCCCAGGAACCGGCCCTGCACGACACCATCGCTCTTTTATTCAACATGTACGAGATTCTGTGCCCGGCGCTCCTGGAGCACAGCCGCGAGTTGGCCCGCACCTGCGAGGGCTTCGCCGTAGCCCTGGGCTGGGACGAGGACCAGGCCAAGGTGGCCTATCTGGCCGGGCTGTTCCACGACGTGGGCCATCTCATGGCCCCCAGCAACATCGCCAACTGGAAAGGCGAGACCCCGCCGCGGGTGGACATGGCCACCAAGCACCCCAGCCTGGGCGAGCGCCTGCTGCACCGGGTGGGCTGCCTGCAGGAGATCCTGCCGGCGGTGCGCCACCACCACGAGAACTTCAACGGCAACGGCTTCCCGGATGGGCTGGCGGGCGAGGACATCCCTCCCCTGGCCCGGCTGGTGACCGTGGCCCACGAGTACCAGACGCTCCTCAGGGGTTATGACACCACGCCACCCCTGAGTGACCGCGAGGCCCGGGAGGTCATCGCCGAGGACGCCGGGGTGATCCTGGACCCCGAGATGGTGAAGGTATTTTTGGCCCACCTGCCGCCGGTGGGGAAGGAAAAGAAGAAATAGCCGGGGAGCGCCCGACGCCTGACCGTTGCGTTCGGGAGTCTAGTCCGGTTCGGGAGCGCCCGAGACGGCGTGCGAAGGGCAACCTCGCCCGACACGTTACGCCAGCCGCGGCGACGCGGCCCAGCCGCGGCACGCGGCCCGAAGCGGTGGTCTTGAAAAGCAATCCTGCTTCGGGAGCGGACAAGGTTGGGGCGGAGGTGGGCCTCGCCCGACACGTTACGCCAGCCGCGACGACGCGGCCGAGGGGTTGTGGAACACCTTCCACAACCCCTCGACTTTGGTAATGGTCGGGGCGGGCGGATTTGAACCGCCGACCCCCTGCGCCCAAGGCAGGTGCGCTGCCAGGCTGCGCTACGCCCCGAAATTTTTTTGGTTCGCCGCCGGGCTCCCGCTCTCAGTCCCGTTGGAGGAAATCCGCTAGCTGGGGGGCCAGAGCGGCCAAAGCCCGGGCCCGGTGGCTGATCTGGTTCTTTTCGCCGGCCGGAAGTTGGGCCACGGTCAGGCCGCGCTCGGGCAGGAAGAACAAGGGATCATAGCCGAAGCCGTTCTCGCCAGCCGGCTCACGGGCGATGACGCCCTCCAGGGTCCCCCGCGCCTGCAAGACCAGGCCCCCGCGCCGGCAGCAGCACATGACGCAGACAAAGGCCGCCTGGCGGCTGCCGTCCGGCACTTCGGCCATTTCCTGCCGCAGCTTGCGGTTGTTGGCCAAGTCGTCGTGCGACCGGCCGGCATAACGCGCGCTGTACACCCCGGGGCGTCCTCCCAGGGCGGCCACCACCAAGCCGGAGTCGTCGGCCAGGGCCGGCCGGCCCAGGGCCTGGGCCACGGCGCAGGCCTTCAGGCGGGCGTTCTCCTCAAAGGTATCACCGGTCTCAGGGATATCCTCGGTAAAGCCCAGCTCCGCCGCGGTGCGGACCACGATGCCCAGGGGCGCGCAGATGGCCTCGATCTCGCGGCGTTTGCCGGCGTTGCCGCTGGCCAGGACCAGCTCCAGGGGGTTGGCCGGTGAGGTGGCGGTCATTTGCTGCCCGCTCCCTGGGAGGCACGGTCCAGGATGGCGCTTTGGGCCGCGAAAACGGCCTGGGTGGCCTCGCCGGCCGCGGCCACCATCTCGGCCAACTGGGCCGGGGTGAAGTAGCCCTTCTCCGCGGTGGCCTGCACCTCGATGAGGCGGTCCGGCGGGGCCAGCACCAGGTTGAGGTCCACCTGGGCCTGGGAGTCCTCCTGGTAGCAAAGGTCCACGGCCAGTTCGCCGCCCACGCGGCCCACGCTGAGCGCGGCCACCTGGTACAAGGGCGTCACCCCCAGGCCGGCCAAAGCCAGGGCCAGGGCCACATAGCCACCGCTGACGGCCGCGGTGCGGGTGCCGCCGTCGGCCACCAGCACGTCACAGTCCACCCGCACGGTGTAGCCTTCCAGGCGGGCCAAGTCTACCGCGCCCCGCAGGCTGCGGCCGATGAGACGGCTGATCTCACGGGCCCGGCCGCCCTGGGCGTGGTCGCGGCTGGTGCGGGTGTGGGTGGCCCGGGGCAGCATGGCGTACTCGGCCGTCACCCAGCCCTGGCCGCGCCCTTCCAGGAAGGAGGGCACGCGGCTCTCCAGGCTGGCCGTGCAGAGGACCTGGGTCTGGCCGAAGGAGCACAGGGCGCTGCCTTCGGCGTAGGGGCTGACCCCCGCCTCCAGGCGCACCGGCCGCATGGCGCGGGGTGATCTGCCGTCGGGTCTGGGCATAGAGCGAATCCGTCCGGAATATTGCCTTGTAACCAAGACGGCTAATCTAACCCAGCCCGGCAATGGTGTCAAGGCGGGCCCAGGGGCCGGTGAGGGTAGAAAACCGCCCTGGGGGAAGGCCTGCGCGGCCCCTGGGGAGGTTGACGGCAAAGCGGGCATGCCTTAGATTTGGAGGGCTCAGGACAACGCGAGAGTGGCGGAAATGGTAGACGCACTGGACTTAGGATCCAGCGGGGCAACCCTTGGGAGTTCGAGTCTCCCCTCTCGCACCACCCCCCAAGCTGGGGGGCCCAATACGTGTCGGGGCAGCGTGCCGCTGCTGGCGTAGCGGGTCGGGCGAGGTAGACCTCCGCCCCAACCTCGTGCGCTCCCGAAGTAGGCTCGCCCCCTGAACTCTCCGCCCCGGGCAGCGGCAGCGTGCCGCTGCTGGCGTAGCGGGTCGGGTCAGGCTCACCTCCGCCCCAATCCAGCGCGCTCCCGAAGTTGGCTTGGAGTCACACCAACCAAGACGGCTCCCCCAACACGGCGAGAGCGGCTGAATCATCGGTCAACCCTCGCCACCCTATGCCCCAACCCATTGCTTTTCCTTTAGGAAGGGGGTGTGGGGGAAACCCTTTCCTTTTGGCTTCAAAAGGAAAGGGTTTCCCCCACATCTCTTTCTCAAAAAACAAAACGCAGCCCCTGGTGATCCTGTTCGGCGGTGAGGGTGAGGGAGCCGCCGGCGGGGAGGGTGGGGGCGGGGGAGAGGAGTTGGACGGCCTGGGTCCAGTGGCTATAGAGGTCGGGGGCGGTGGAGAGGGAGGTCTGGGGGTCGAGGTGCAGGGTGAACCAGAAGGCCACGGCGTCGGCCCGGCCGGCTTGGTCGGCGCGGAAGGTGAGGCGGCGGGTGGACTCGGGGGGGAGGGGTTTTTGGAAATCGTAGGTGAAGACGGGGCGTGGGGTGGAGAGGAGTTGGTGGGGCAGGCGGGCCAGCTCGGCTTGGAAGTAGCCGGGGTCGGCGAATTCATTGAAGGGTTCCAGGTTGAAGCCGGCGATTTCGGCCGGGGCGCGGGAGAGGCCGGCCAAGCGGGGGCTTTCCACCAGGGCGGCGTAGACCGTGGCGCCGTGGGGCAGGACCGGGGCCTGGGGGGCCAGGAGCCAGCGGCGGGCGTGGTTCAGGGTGGGGATGACCCCTTCACCCAGGAGGCCGGCGTCGAAGATCTCGGTGACCAGGAGGTCGGCAGGGCGGGGCAGGTCCCGGCCGATTTGGAGCGACAGGGATGATTGGGGGATGATCTGGATGCGCTCGCTCAGGTGGTTGGCGGCCACGATCTCCCGGGCTTTGGCGGCCAGGAGGGGGGACATCTCGCAGGCGTAGACTTTTTCGGCGCCGGCGGCGATGGCCAAGAGCGAGAGGAGGCCGCTGCCGGCCCCAATATCGAGGACGAGCATGCCGGGCTGGACGGCCCGGGCCAGGGCGTTTTGGTAGGCCTGGTTGCGGGCCTGGTCGTTCAGCATGGCGAAGTGCCAGCGGGGCACCAGGAGGCGGAAGGCGGCGCCCAGGTCGCGGCGGGCCAGGGAGAAGCCGGGGTCCAGCTCCAGGGCGCGGCGGAAGCTGGCCACGGCTTCGGCGGGCCGGCCCAGGGCCCGGAGCGCGGCGCCCAGGCCGTGGTGGGCCGGGGCCAGGTCCGGAGCCTGGTCCAGGGCCTGGCGATAGAGGTCGGCCGCGCCGGCGGGATCACCCAGGCGGCCCAGGGTGGTGGCCAGGTTGTAGAGGAGCTTCACCGAGCCGGGGGCCAGGGCCAGGGCCCGACGGTAGCAGGAGGCGGCCAGGTCGGGGGCGCCCTGCCCGTTCAGGCGGTTGCCTTCCTGGAACAGCTCCTCTGCCGTGGGGGAGCCCGGGTTCGCCGCCGGAGCGGGAGCGCCGGAGGGCGGGGGAGAACCGGGAGTGGGGGGCTGGGTGACCATGCCGGGCCTTAGCCGGGGGCTCAGGGTTTCACCAGGCTGTAGGCGAAGCGTTCGAACTGCTTGCGTTCGAACTTCCCAGCCAGGACCTCTGACTTCAAAAGCTCCAGGGTGGCCAGGGGGGTCAGGGATTTGCGGTAGACCCGCTCCTCGCAGGTGAGGACCTCGTAGGAGTCGACCAGGCCCAACAGGCTGCCCAGGGGGTGCAGGTGGGTGACGCCTTTGGGGTAGCCGGAGCCGTCCATGCGCTCATGGTGCTGCAAAATGCCCAGGAGGGAGTCCTCGGCAATGGTGGCGCCCACCAGCATCTTGACCCCCAACAGGGGGTGCTGGCGCACCCTGCTGAACTCGTCCTCGTTCAGCCGCCGGTCGGTGCACATCAACTCCGGGGGCAGCTTGGTCCAGCCCAGATCGTGCAGGAGCGCTCCGAAGCAATAGCGGCAGGTCTCCTCCTGGCCCAGGCCGGCCCGGAAACAGAAGGCCATGACCAGGGCCATGACGTTTACCGAGTGGGCGGCCACGGTGAGGCCACGGGTGGCCAGGGCGGCAAAGGCGGCCAGGAGCTTGGGGTGGCTGGCGTACTCCTCCACCACGGTTTCCACGATGGGCTGAAAGCCCATGATGAGCTTCAGGCGGGGCTCCCGAAAGGCCTCGTCCAGGAGCACGGTGAGGGCTTCCTTGATCTCGGCCTGGTCCCCCTTGCGGATGGTCTCTTGCAAGTAACCGTCCAGCATGGCCTTCTGGATTTCCCTCAGGGCCATGGGGCGGTCGCTGTCCTGGATAAAGGCTTCGGGGACGTTGTCTTCCTTGGTCAGGCTCATCTCGGCCAGGGTGACCCCGGCCTCCTTGAACAACTTGAAGCCGCCGTCCGCTTCGGGGACATACAGGGGGGTCATCTTGTAGAACCAGAGCTCGGTGCGGCGGGCGGGTCGCAGGGCGGTCCCACCGCCGGCCGGCCCCTGCCCGGCGTTAGCGGGAGAGGCGGAGACCTGGGCCTCGGATTTTGCCCTCAAGATGGCAGTCACGAAGATTCTCCCTTGCAAGCGGGCAGGCTGTAGACCAACAGCCTGGGACGGACCCTGGCTGGCCCGCACCTTTGCAGAGACTTGGCAAATCTCTGCAAAGTTAAGATGTTGGCAAAACTACGATTTTGCCAACATGGGGCAGTCAAGGGCCAGAAGGGCCCTTACTGCGATCCGGCCAGAAACCAACTCCCCTGGAGGGTCGGTCTCCAGTGCCGGCAGCCATCTGGGGCAGGATGGCGCCGGGCGCGCGCGGGGGGCTGGGCGATGGGCCGGGAGGCGGGGAAAAGGCTCCCCTGGGGCGCCGGCCGTGACCTGGCCCCGGGCGCGGGAGGACGGCGGAGGGAAGGAATAACGGACAAGGCGGCGCGAAAGCGGCGGAGACGGAGACGTTTCCGCCCCGGCCGTCAGGGCTGACCCTCTGTTTCGGCCAGTTCGGCCACGCGCACCGGACCGTTGATGATCCCCCCCTGCTCTATGCGTATCGAGCGGCAGACAAGCTGCCCATTAACCCAACCGGTGGATTTTACTAACACCTTGTCGCCCACCACCTGCCCTTCCACCCCGCCTTCCAAGACCAACTCCCCCTGGCAGACCAAGTCCCCTTTGATAAAGGAGCCACTGGCCAAGACGGTGGGGGAGTTTGCGTGGGAGCCGCGGGCAGGGGGTTTTTTGCCAAACATGTTGTCAGATGCTCCCGTGGTGGACGAGACACGGCCCAGAAAGTCTACCACAGAACCCCAAGGCCCGGAGGACCGGCCGGCGGATTTTTGCCCCCGGGGCCGGCCCCAGGGCCGCCCGGAGGCCAAAAGGCCCAGGGTGACCGGGCATTAGCGGCCAAGAGCCCGGGGAAAAATCCCAATCCGGGCCGGGAAAAGGGGCGCGGGGCCGGTGGTGGCTCAGCCCAGGTACTCCCGCACCACCTGTCGGGCCTCGGCCAGCCATCCCCGGCGCTGGGCCGAGGTGCTGGTGCAGATCATGCCAAAGGTGCGGCGGCCAAAGCGCACCTGGCCGCACAGGCCGAAGATGCAGTTTTTCCAGATGGTTTCCAGAGGGTCGCCAAAGATCGCCAACTCGCGGTCGGCCGGGGTGTTGGAGGTGTTGAACACCAGGGCCGTGTGGGCGGCCAACAACCCCCGGGGGACCCCCTCGCCCATATCGCCTTCCAGGAACTCGTAGGCCGCGCCGGCCCGGAGCACCCGGTCCACCCAGCCCTTCAGGATGGCCGGGGGCATGCCCCACCAATTGGGGTGGACCATCACCAGGGCCGGCGCCGCGGTCACCTCGGCCGTGTGGGCGGCCAGCCAGGGCGGCAGCGGCCCGTCCTGGGGAATCTCGGCGGCAGGCAAGAGGGGGTCGAAGCCCTCCTGGTAAAGGTCGTGCAGCACAGCCGGCCGGCCCAGCTCGGCCAGGGTCTCCATGACCGCCCCGGCGATGGCGTGGTTGAAGGAGCCCGGCCGGGGATGGGCCAGGATGACTTGCACCGTGGGGGTCATGCCTTTAGTTCCTCAGAGAGCCTGATATCAGTTGTTGAGCCGCCAGCGGGTGCCGCCGGCGCCGTCTTCCAGCACCACGCCCAGCTCCGTGAGCTGGTCCCGGAGGGCGTCGGCCCGGGCCCAGTCCTTGGTCTTGCGGGCTTCGGCCCGCTGGGCGATGAGTTCCTCGATGAGCGCCGGGTCGGGACCCTGGCCGGCGCCCGCGGCGGAGCTTTGCAGGAATTCCTGGGGGTCCTGACCCAACAGCCCCAGCCGGCCGCCCAGGTGCTTCAGGCGCGAGGCGGCCAAGAGGATCAGGGCGTCCCGCTCCGGCCGCGGCGCTTCCAGGGTCAGGCGGTTGATGTTCCGCGCCAGGCTGAACAGGGCGGCCAGGGCCCGGGGAGTGTTGAAGTCGTCATCCATGCCCGCCTCGAACTCCTCGCCGGCCTGGTCGATCTCGGCCAGGATCTCCTGGTCGGCGGCCTTGGTGATGGAGGCGGAGGCCCCCTCGGGAATCTCCTGAAAGGCGGTGAGGAGGGCGTTGTACAGCCGCTCCAGGGCCTGGGCCGCCTCGACCAGGCCCTGGTCGGAGAAGTCCAGGGGCGAACGGTAGTGCTTGCCCAGGAGGAAGAAGCGCAGCACCTCGGGCTTCACTTCCTTCAGCACATCCTTGATGGTGAAGAAGTTGCCCAGGCTCTTGGACATCTTCTCCTGGTTGATGCGCACGAAGCCGTTGTGCATCCAGTAGCGGGCAAAGGGCCGGCCGTTGGCCGCCTCGCTCTGGGCCATCTCGTTTTCGTGGTGGGGGAAGACCAGGTCCTCGCCGCCGCCGTGCAGGTCAAAGGTCTGGCCCAGGTACTTTTCGCTCATGGCCGAGCACTCGATGTGCCAGCCGGGACGTCCGGCGCCAAAGGGGCTTTCCCAGGAGGGCTCGCCGGGCTTGGCCGCCTTCCACAGCACAAAGTCCATGGGGTTACGCTTGCGGCTGTCCACTTCGATGCGGGCGCCGGCTTGCAGGTCTTCCAGGTTGCGGCCCGAGAGCCGGCCATAGGCCGGGAAGGTCTCCACCGCGAACAACACGTCGCCGCCTTCCACCTGATAGGCGTGGCCCTGGTCCAGCAGCCGCTGGATGATGGCGGTCATCTCCGGGATGTGCTCGGTGGCCCGGGGCTCGGCCGTGGGCGCCAGGCAGCCCAGGCTGGCCATGTCCTCCCGGAAGGAGCGGATGTTGCGCTCGGCCAACTGGTCCCAGGGCTCGCCGGACTCGGCGGCCCGGCGGATGATCTTGTCATCGATATCGGTGTAGTTCCGGATATAGGTGACCGCCCAGCCCTTGGACGAGAAGTGCCGGCAAACGCAGTCAAAAGCCACATAGCAGCGGGCATGGCCCACGTGGGGGTCGTCGTACACCGTGACCCCGCAGACATACATCCGCACCCGGCCCGCCTCCAGGGGTTCGAAGGTTTCCTTTCGGCGGGACTGGGTATTGTACAGCACTAAGGGCATGAGCTACTCCGGGGGATACGTAACGCCGGCACCAGCGACGACGGGGCCGCTGGTCAGAGGCTAACGCCAAAAACCCGGCGGGTAAACACTTATTGCGGCCCCTGGGGGGCTTTCGGAGAATTGGGAATGTGGGGGGAAGGACCCTTTTTTGAAAAAAAGGGTCCTTCCCCCCACACTCCCCTTCCCCCAAAAGACTTCATAGTTTTAGCTAGGAAGCTGGCGGGGAAATCGCTCCGATAGTCTCCTGGGCGCCTGGGCAGGCCGTGGATCCATGCCAAACAAGCTTCCAGCTTGTTTGGGGACCCTCGGGAGGGCATTCTCCGACGCACTCCTAAGCCTCCGGGGTCAGGGGGAGAATCACGGCCAGGGCCGAGGCGGCCATGCCCTCCTCCCGGCCCACGAAGCCCAGATGCTCGGTAGTGGTGGCGGCCAGGTTGATTTGGCCCTCGGCCAGGCCCAGGGCCCGGGCCAGATTGGCCCGCATGGCCGGCACGTGGGGGGCCACCTTGGGGCGCTGGGCCATGAGGGTAACGCTCACCTGGGCCGGCCGCCACCCCTCCACAGCTAAAAGGCCGACCACCCGGGTCAAAAGCTCCAGGCTGTCGGCCCCGGCCCACTGGGGGTCGCTGTCCGGGAAATGGCCCCCGATGTCGCCCAGCCCGGCGGCGGCCAACAGGGCGTCCATGACCGCGTGGGCGAGCACGTCGGCATCGGAGTGGCCCAACAGCCCCCGGGCATGGGCGATCTCCACCCCGGCCAGCACCAGGCGGCGGCCGGGCGCCAGGCGGTGGGCGTCGAAGCCCTGGCCCACCCGGGGCACGGCGGCCGGGGCCGGGGGCAACAGGGCCCGGGCCAGGTCCAGGTCGTCCGGGGTGGTCAGCTTCAGGTTGCGGGGACTGCCCATAACCAGCTCCACGGGATGGCCGGCCCAGGAGGCCAGGCCGGCTTCGTCGGTGGCCAGAAACCCGGCCGCCCGGGCGCGGGCCTGGGCCGCGGCCAGGATTTCGGTGCGAAAGGCCTGGGGGGTCTGGGCCAGCCAGAGTCCCCGGCGGTCCAGGGTTCCGGCCACCAGCTCGCCGGGGCCGGCCTGCTTCACGGTGTCGGCCACGGGCATGGCGGCCAGGGCCGCGCCAGTGCGGCGGGCGGCGGCCAGGACCCGGGTGAACAGCTCCGGGGCGGCCAGGGGCCGGGCGCCGTCGTGCACCACCACGTAGGGCACCCCGGCTTCCCGCACAAGCGCGGTGCCGGCGGCCACGGAGTCCTGGCGCTCGGCGCCCCCGGCCACGGCTCCCTGCACCTTGGCCAGGCCAAAGGGCTCCACGCAGGCGGCCAGGGTGGCGTCCTCCTGGCCCGGCGGGGTCACCAGGACCACGCCGGTGAGGTCCGGGACGGCCTCCAGGGCGGCCAGGGTGCGGGTCAGGACCGGCACCCCGCCCAGGTCGAGAAACTGTTTGGGGCGGCCGGCCCCCATGCGCTGTCCACGGCCGGCGGCGGGCACCACGGCCCAGGCCTCGTGCATGCTGCCTCCAAATTCCGCCGGCACGGCCGGCTCCCTGATTTTATGCTGCGGGCGGGCCGCTGGCAAGGCCGCCGGGTTTCCGGCCCGGCTCTGAGATGGATAGCAGGCGGCCGGCCTCCCTTCGGGAGCCTGCTAGATTGGTGCGGAGGGGGCCTGGCCCGACTTGCGACGCCAGCCGCGGCACGCGGCAGACACGCGGTGGGAGCCCCAGAATGGGGCCTCGCGTCGGGAGCGCGCGAGGTCTGGTCTGAAAACCGACCCCGCCCGACACGCATCGCCAGCCGCGGCGACGCGGCCGACACGCATCGCCAGCCGCGGCGACGCGGCCGACACGCGGTGGGAGCCGCGGCATGGGGCCTCCCGTCGGGAGCGCGAGAGGTCTGGTCTGAAAACCGACCTTCCCCGACACGATATGGGAGCCCCAGCATGGGGCCGACGCCGCTGACGCGGCGATTGCCTAGGTGGGTGCGTTTGTGCTAAAGGAAATCATGCCTTCCGGGATTTGGTATTGGAGAGAGGAGGATCTCCCTCCCCCGCCCCGGCGCGGGGCCATCCCCCGAGGGCAGCGGCAACCGACAGCCACACTCCCAGGCGGTCCAGGGACGGTCCGCCAGTTTCCGAGTGCGCCTGAGCGAACGACAAGCGATCCCGGCCGGGCAGCAGCGCGGCCGGAGTTAGGCCGTGGAATTCAGGAGGAATTTCGCGGCACCCTCAAGGCGGGGAAATTCCTATGAGCCTCCGGCTGTGGGTGTGGACGGTGCTCACCGGGTCCAAGTTCAAGGCCATCCGTTTGGAAGGAGACATGCTCCTGAAAAAACGGCGGTTCGCCCAGGCCTTGGAATTTTACCGGGCCATGGTGCGCGCCTGGCCTGAAAAACCCGACGGTTTTTACGGTATGAGCCGTACCTATCAGGCCATGGGCCTCCGGGTGGAGGCTGCGCGGGACCTGACCATCGGCGATGCCCTCACCCGCCTGCACAAAGACCCCAGCGACCTCGTCTCCCGACTGCAACTGGTGGCCGGCCTGGTGGAGAAGGGCCTGTACGGCTGGGCTGCGGCCCATGCGGCGCACGCCTTGAAGCAGGCCCCCAAGGATCTGGAGACCCTCAAGATGGCGGCCAAGGCCTTCAGCAAGAACCGCAACTTCACCAAGGCTTCCGAGGCATTGCGGGAAGCGTTGCGGCAGGAGCCCATGGACGTGGGCATGTACGAGCTGTTGACCCACTGCCTTCGGTTGGCGGGCAAGCAGTCGGAAGCCATGCGCACCGGGGCCCTGGCCGAGGCGCTCAAGAATCTGCAGTCCAACCCCAACGACCCCGACTCGGTGGCCCAGGCGGTGCGGCAGTTCATCGCGGTGGGCTATAACCGCATGGCCTTGCAACTCTTGGAAAAATGTATCTCCCAGGGCCGGGCCGACAAGGCGGAGCTGCACGTGATGCGGGCCCAGCTCCTTCGGGAGGAGAACAACTACCGCGAGGCGATCAAGGCCCTGACCCACGCGGTGACCCTGTCCCCAGTCTACGCCGAGGCCCACCGCATGTTGTCGGAAGCCTATTTCATGGATAACAACAACACCCAGGCCGAGTACCACCGGGCCGTGGCCACCACCCTGGAAGGCGCCCAGAGGAACCCCGATCCCCTGGAAGCCGAGTTCATCATGATCGAGGTGCTGCTGGAAATGGGGCATCTGGAATTGGCCAAGGGCCGGGCCGACGAGCTGCACCAGAACAACCCCGGGGACTGGCGGGCGCTGATGTGCCTGGGAGTCGTGAAGCGCCACGAGGGTTTGCTGGCCGAGGCGCGGGCCAATTTGCAGCGGGCCAACCAAAAGAACCCCATGAGCCCCAAGCTGCACATGGAGCTGGCCCTGGTTTACTCCGAGACCGGCGAGGTGCTGGACGCGGTGGGCGAGGCCCGGCAAGCGGTGAAGCTGGCCCCCCGGAACCCCGAGGTGCGGCGCAGCCTGGCCGAGGTGCTCCGCCGCCACGGCTACACCGATCAGGCCATCGAGGAGGACGACTTGGCCGACGCCCTGGAGAAGAACGCCAAAAAGCGCCAAACCGCCTAAGGCGGCGCGCCGCCGCTGGCGTAGCGGGTTGTCGGGCGAGGTCGGGCGAGGTTGGGTCGGGCGAGGTTGGGTTGCAGACCAAACCTTGCGCGCTCCCGAAGGGAGGCCGCATGCTGCCGCTGCGGGTCGGGGCGGCGTGCCGCCGCTGGCGTAGCGGGTCGGGCGAGGTTGGTTTTCAGACCGGACCTCGCTTGCTCCCGAAGGGAGGCCGTTCTTCAAAACCTCCTTTCCGGGGCGGCGTGCCGCCGCTCCCAATGCGGGTCGGGCGAGGTTGGGTTGCAGACCAAACCTTGCGCGCTCCCGACGGGAGGCCGCATGCTGCCGCTGCGGGTCGGGGCCGCGTGCCGCCGCTGGCGTAGCGGGTCGGGCGAGGTTGGGTTGCAGACCAAACCTTGCGCGCTCCCGACGGGAGGCCGTTCTTCAAAACCTCTTTTCCGGGGCGGCGTGCCGCCGCTCCCAATGCGTGTCGGGCGAGGTTGGGTTGCAGACCAAACCTTGTGCGCTCCCGAAGGGAGGCCGTTCTTCAAAACCTCTTTTCCGGGGCCGCGTGCCGGCGAGTCGCCCCATACACGACCCGGGCCGCGGGTTGTCCCCGCCCCCACGGGACACCAAATGGGTTTCGCGTTATCCTAGAAAAGAATTTTGCCAAGACCGAGCGCCTGGCGGGCCCGCCCCGCGGGGCCTTTGCGCAGCCTTCAGCCCGCCCCGGGGCGGGAGACAGGAAAGCTAATATGCAGATAATCCAGCTTTTGGTGGGCAACATGGCGGTGTTCGCCTATATCGTGGCCTGCGAAAAAACCGGCCAGGGCCTGGTGATCGACCCGGCGGGCAACGAGGACCGCATTTTGGCCGAAGCGGCCAAACGGGGCATCACCCTGGTGAAGATCGTCAACACCCACGGCCACCCGGACCACACCTGCGGCAACTTCCGCATCAAGGAGGCCACCGGGGCCCAGATCCTGATCCACGAGGAAGACGCGCCCCACATGAACAGCCCCCACGCCCTGCAATTCGCCCAGATGCTGGGCTGCAGCCAGATCCCGCCGGCGGACGTGACGGTGAAGGACGGCGAGATCATCGAGGCCGGGGAGGAGGTGCGGCTCCAGGTGATCCACACCCCGGGGCACAGCCCGGGCTGCATCTGCCTGCACACCCCGGGGCACGTGTTCACCGGCGACACCCTGTTCGTGGGCGGGGTGGGCCGCACCGATTTGCCGGGCGGCTCCTGGGCCCAGATGGTGTCGGCCATCAAGAACCGCATCCTCGCCCTGCCCGACGACACCGTGATCTGGCCGGGGCACAACTACGGCCCCTCCCCCAAGTCCACGGTGGCCCAGGAACGCCGGGGCAACCCTTATCTGAATTGAGGCCGATGCACGGCCAATACAGATTTATTGTAGTTAAAACAGTGGCATATGTCATTTTTCGGCGGTTGATTGTGCGCCGTCGGCCTCCAGCGGGCCACGCATCCACCCCAAGCAAGTTCCACTTGCTTGGGGACCCCGGGGATGGCCCGCCAAATCACGAGCCTAAAAGGCGAGTGATTTGCGCTGGTTGGTAAAACCACGCTTTTGCCAACCAGCTTAAGATGCACGGTGCAGGACGCACCGTGCATCACCCTCGCATTAGAGCCGGGCGCGCGTCCCGGCGCCCAGTCCGCAAAAACCAACCGCCGTCCCGGGGACTCCCCGGGGCGGCGGTGCTTTTGGCAGGGAGGCGGCGGATCAAGGTTCCAAAGGCCCGCGGCGCTTGTCCAGGTGATAGAGCAACTGATAGATCTTTTCCCGCCACACAATGACCGGAATGACAAAGGCCAGGGCCAGGACCAGGAGGATGGCGAAGGACCAGTAGTTTTCCTGGTAGACCATGGCCCCTTGCAGGCTCAGCAGCAGGGTGCCGGGCAGGCGCCCGATGCCGCAGATCAACAGGAAGATGCGCCAGTTCAGGGGGGTGAGGCCCAGGGCCACGCAGAGGTAGTCCTTGGGGAAGCCGGGGATCACGAAAAGGATGAAGGAGGCGATGACCCCCTGGCGCTCCATGAGGAAGCCGACCCGGGACAGGGTGTCCGGCGGCACCAGCCGCTCCACCAGGGTCTTGCCGAAGATGCGGGCCAGGAAAAAGTTGTTCAGGGAGCCCAGGGTGAGCCCGATGGTGGAGTAGATGAGGCCCTGCCACCAGCCGAAGATGTAGCCCCCGGCCGCGCCGGTGAGCTCGCCGGGGATGGGCGCGGCCAAAACCTGCAGGAACTGCAAGCTCATGAACACCAAGGGTCCCCAGGCGCCGTAGGACTCCATGCGTTGCCGGAAGGTCTCCCGGTTGCTGATCACGGCCCAGAAATCGCGGCTCCAAATCCAAAGGGGCGTCCACCAGTACCAGACCGCCACCCCGGCCACCAGCAACAATAGGGCCAGGGCAATGAGGAGCTTACGGCGGCGGCGGAGCATGTGCTGCCGCTCCTCCGGAGTCTGGGAGGGCGCGGGGGGGGCCGCGGCGGGGCTGGGGGGGGTTGGACGGCTCACGACAAGTTGTCGGCCTCCACCGCCTCCAGAAGGCGGCGGCCGGTTTCCCCGGCCAGGAGCCGGGCGGGAGAGGGCAGGGTCTCCTCGGCGGCGTGGTTTTCCATAAGCAGTTGCCCCGCCCGGGCCAGCGCGCGGGCAAAGGTCTCCACCGTGGCTTCCTCGTCCGGGCGGGGGTACAACAGGCCGGCCAGGGCGGACTCGGCCGCGTAGACCGGCAAGAGGCCCCGGGCGTGGCGGAGGTAGAGGCTGGTGAGGGTGAGAAGGCTCCCGGGGGTGAACACCGCGCCTTCGGTGGCCAGCTCCGCCAAGAGGGTGCGGGCCACTTCCAGGGCCATGCGGCCCAGGCCCTTGTTCAGCTCGCCGGGGATCAGCTCCTGGTGCTTGTGCTCGTGGCGGTCGGCCAGGTCCACCTGGCAGAGGCGGCCCGGCCCGGCCAGGCGGCGGGCCTCGGCCAACAGCCCCAGCTCCAGGCCCCAGCCGGGCCGCAGACGCATCTCGCCCAGGGCGGCCAAGTCCCAGGCGCACTCCCCGGCCAGGGGGTAGCGGAAGGCGGCCAACTGGGCCAGGGCGGGCAACGGCCCCAAAAGGTCCTCCAGGGCGGCCAGGGCCGGCCAGAGGAGCAGGCGGGTCAGCCGGCCGTGGAGCTGGTGGGTGTAGCGGGCATAGTAGCCCTTGGCCAGCACGAAGCCCGTGGCCGGGTTCAGGACCGGGTGGACCAGGCGGCCCAACAGGAGGCGGTCGTAATCGGCCACGTCACCGTCATGCAGAGCCACCACCCGGGTGCGGCCCCGGGCGGCCAGCACGGCCAGGGCCAGCCACACGGCGCGGCCCTTGCCCTCCTGGCCGGCGGGCCAGCCGCGGCCGGCCAGCTCGGACAAAAGGGGCTTCACCCGCCGGGATTCGCTGTTGATCACCAGGGTTTCCTGGGGCAGGGAGGCGGTGAGGGCCTTGAGGGCCGTCAGTTCCTTCTTGCCGGCCCGGCCCAGGGAGAAGACGATCTCGCCCAGATAGGCCGCGCCGGCCAAGTCTTCCAGCATGGCGGCCAGGGCCGGCTCCCCCAGTTCGGCGGGCAACAGGGGCAGCACCAGGGCCAGGGGCCGCGTGGCGGCGAACTGCACCAGCTCACTCTCCAGGCGGGGCCGGTCCGGGGCGCCCAGGCCGTGCAGGGTGGCCAGGCGGGGATGCTGTTGGAAGTCGGCCACCTCTTGGCTACACCTCGTTGACCAGAGGGGCCTGGCCGGTGGCTTCGCGCACGCTGCGCCACAGGCTGCCCTTGGGGTCCACATAGCTTTTACGGTTGATGGCCATGGCGATGGGTACGTGCACGAAGAAGTTGTTCCATTTGGAGATCATGAGCCCGGTGCGCCCGGAGATGCCGGCGTGCACCGCGTAGTGGCCCAGGAACCCGGTGTAGATGCGGTCGCCGCAGTTGGCCGCCACGGAGCGGATGAGGTAGGAGGGGTCGATGTACTTGAGGTTGACCTCGCGGCCCTTCTCCTTGAAGTGGGTGTTGATGCGGTTCTTCAACAGCACGCCGATGTCGCCCAGGCGGAGGTTGCCGCTGGCGTCGCGGCCCAGTTCGGTGTCGCTGAAGAACTTCTGGCCCGCGCCCTCGGCCACCACGATGACCGCGTGGCCCCGGCCTCCCAGGCGGTGCTCCAATTGCTGCAACAGGCCGTTGGGGCCTTCCAGGTCGAAGTCCACCTCGGGGATGAGGCAGAAATTCACGTCGGAGAGCCCCAGGGTGGCGTTGGCGGCCACGAAACCGCTGTTGCGGCCCATGAGCTTGACCAGGCCGATCCCGCCGGGGGAGCCCAGGGCCTCGTTGTGGGCGCCCTCGATGGCCTTGGTGGCGGCCTCCACCGCGGTCTGGAAGCCGAAGGTCATCTCCACGAAGCTGATGTCGTTGTCAATGGTCTTGGGGATGGCCACTACGGCGACCTTGAGGTTGCGGGCCGTGATCTCCTGGTAGATCGCCTGGGCGGCCCTGAGCGTGCCGTCGCCGCCGATCATGAACAGCATGCTGATGTTGAGGCGCTCCAGGGCGTCCACCACGTCCTCGATGGGCTGGGGCCCCCGGCTCATGCCCAGGAAGCTGCCTCCCCGGCCGTGCACGTCGCGCACCGTGTCCGGGGTCAGCTCTATCAGCTCGTGGCCGAAATCGGGGATGAAGCCTTGCAGGCCGTAACGCACGCCCACGATGTTCTTGACCCCGTAGATCCAGTAGAGCTGGAGCACGATGGAGCGGGTCAGGTGGTTGATGCCGGGGCACATGCCGCCGCAGGTGACCACCGCCGCCTTGAGCTTGGTGGGGTCGAAGTAGACGCGTTCCCGCGGTCCGGCCCGTTCGAAGCTGGGCACCGGCCCGTCTACGTGGTTGCGGGTGGTGGGGTCCAGGAGGACGCGTTCCTCGTCCCCCACGAATTTGAAGCCCTCCTGGGGATGGCTGGCCCGCTCCATGAGGGTGCTTTTCAGCTTGGCTGGGCCCAAGGTATCGATTTGGGTGTCTTCCAACTTCACGTGGGACATCTCCGCGCGCACGTTAGCCTTCCTTTTCTTTAGGGCCAAGCTAGCATCCCTCCCGGCGGGATTCAACAAGTCAAGTCCCTGATTTTAATTTGAATCACAAATGTAACCAGGAGCCTGGGCCACCGGGGCCGGCACGGGCCGCCCAGAGGCGATTTTTTTCTTATAGCAAAAACTCGGCCCGCTGTCCCGGGGGCTTTCACGAGTTTGGCTTATAATAGCCTTTGGCGGGGCGGCCGGCGGGCTCTTACGGAGCAGCCGCGGGCGGAGGCCAAGGGGATTTCGCCGGCGGGGTTGCCGTATCCGTGGGGTGGGGCTGCGGTATTTACATTGGGGGATACTGTGTTAGGATCGCTTTTGACGTGACACGGGGGGGATGGGATTGACTCCCGGCAGGGAGCGGCCCGAGAACGCAGCGAAGGGGAAACCAGGCTCCCGCGCGGGGGCCATGAAATTTAGGAAAAGGCTAGGGCAATGAATTACGAATTCGCGCATGAGGGGATCCGGCGCACGGTTTTCGGAGCGGGCGCGGCGGCCAAGTTGGGCGAGGAAGTGAAGCTTCTGGGGGCGGAGCGGGTCCTGGTGGTGATCGACCCCCAGGTGCAGGAACTGGGCGCGGCGGACGCGGCTCTGGCCAGCCTGGAGCAGGCGGGGCTGGAGGTGTTCTCCTACGGCCAGGTGACCCGGGAGCCGGAGCCCACCGAGGCGGACGCGGCGGCGGAGCTGGGCCGGGGCGGCGAGGTGCAGGCCGTGGTGGGCATCGGCGGCGGCAGCGCCATGGACCTGGCCAAGGCCGCGGGGGTGTTGATCACCAACGAGGGCCAGGCCACGGACTACGTGGGGCTGGAGCTGGTGAAGAACCCGGGCAAGCCGGTGATCTGCGTGCCCACCACGGCGGGCACGGGCAGCGAGGTCACCTTCACGGCCGTGTTCACCCGGCGGGCGGACCAGTTCAAGGGCGGCATCAACGGCCGGTATTTGTACCCCCACACGGCGATCCTGGACCCCTTGCTGACCGTGACCTGCCCGGCCTACATCTCGGCCATCGTGGGCCTGGACGCCCTGACCCACGCCATGGAGGCCTACACCAGCCTGGCGGCCACGCCCTTGAGCGACATGAACGCCTTGCAGGCCATCGGGCTGATCGGGGGTTCCCTGCGGCAGGCGGTGGCCAACGGCAACAACCTGGAGGCCCGGCGGGACATGCTCTTGGGCGCCTACCTGGCCGGCCTGGCCCTGGCCCAGGCGGGCGTGGGCGCGGTGCACGCCATGGCCTATCCCCTGGGGGCGTTCTTTGACATCCCCCACGGCGAGGCCAACGCGACCCTGTTGCCGTTCGTGCTGGAGCACAACCACCTGGCCGCGCCGGAGCGTTTCGCGGACATGGCCGAGGCCTTTGGCGAGGTGCCCGCGGGTCTGACCACCTGGGAGATGGGCGATTTCGTGGTGGACGAGGTGTACAAGCTGAACCGGCACTTGGGCATCCCCTCCAGCCTGTCCGAGCTGGGGGTGCCCCGCTCGGAGGTGGAGCGCCTGGCGGAGAAGGCCATGACCGTGGCCCGGCCCATCGCCAACAACCCCCGCCAGGTAACGGCCAAGGACCTGGAAGGCATCTACCAGAAGGCTTTCGGAGTATAGCGGGAGCTGCCGGACGGCTTCTGGTTTCGGTTGGCAGAAAAATACCGTGGGTTTTCCACGACAAGCTGGGAGAGTGACATGCCCGGTTACGAATGGTTGGGCGACGAGGAGAAAAGCTCGGTGCTGGACGTGATGGAGCGGGGGGTCCTGTTCCGCTACGAGATGGCCGACCTCCGGCAAGGCGCCTGGCGGGTCAAGGAGTTCGAGGAGGCGTTCGCGGCCTTCACCGGGGCCAGCCACGCCCTGGCGGTGACCAGCGGCACGGCGGCCTTGAAGGTGGCGTTGGCCGCTTTGGGGGTGGGCTACGGCGACGAGGTCATCACCCAGGGCTTCACCTTCGTGGCCACCTGGGAAGCGATTCTGGACCTGGGGGCGGTGCCGGTGTTCACCGAGGTGGACGAGACCCTGTGCATGGACCCCGCGGATCTGGAGGCCCGCATCACCCCCAAGACCAAGGCCATCATCCCGGTGCACATGATGGGGGCCCAGGCCCGCATCGAGGAGATCATGGCCATAGCCCGGGCCCACAAGCTTCCGGTGTTGGAAGACACGGCCCAGTCGGCAGGCGGCTTCTACAAGGGCCGCCATCTGGGCACCTTCGGCGCGGCCGGGACCTTCAGCTTCGACGCGGTGAAGACCCTGACCACCGGCGAGGGCGGCATGATGATCACCTCGGACGCCGGGCTCTATACCAGCGCCAGCGAGTACCACGACCACGGCCACGACCATCGGCCGGTGGGCCGGGGCAACGAGGGCCGGCGGTTCATGGGCTTCAACTACCGCATGATGGAGCTGCAAGGCGCCCTGGGCCTGGCCCAGTTGGCCAAGCTGCCCCGCATGGTGGCCACCCAGCGCTCCAACAAGCTGGCCCTGAAGGAGGCGGTGAGCCGCGTCCCCGGGGTGAGCTTCCGGGTCCTGCCCGACGAGGCCGGCGACTCGGCCACCTTCCTGACCTGGTTCATGGACAGCGCCGACGCGGCCGCCCGGCTGGCCAAGGCCCTGGGGGAAGAAGGCGCGGGGCCGGTGGCCTGGGGACCCAACACCTGGCACAGCTACCACAATTGGGAGCACCTGCACGCGAACGCCCTGCTGTCGCCCCAGGCGCCGGAGAACCGGCGGGAATATGCGCCGGACGCCCTGCCCCGCACCAAGGAACTCTTGATGCGCACCCTGTCCTACCAGATCATGCTGGGCTGGGACGACCACAAGCTGCAAACCTTGACCCAGGCCATCAACCGGGCCGGGTCGCGGTTCTAGGCCATGGGCATCACGGTCATTGTGCCGGCCCGCTTCGGCAGCACGCGCTTTCCGGGCAAACCCCTGGTGATGATCGCGGGCAAACCCATGATCCAGCACGTGATGGAGCGGGCGGCCCGGGCCGAGGGGGTGACCCAGGTGGCCGCGGCCACCGACGACGAGCGCATCGCCCGGGCGGTGGAGTGCTTTGGCGGACGGGTGATCATGACCCCCTCGGAACTGCGCTCGGGCACCGACCGGGTGGCCGCGGCGGCCGAACAGCTGGACCTGGCCCCGGATGAGGTGGTGGTCAACGTGCAAGGGGACCAGCCCATGCTGCCCCCGGAGCTGATCAGCCAGACCGCGGCGCCCCTGTGGGCCGATCCCAGCCTGGGCATGGCCACCCCGGTGACCCCCATCACCCGGCCCGAGGAGGTGAACGACCCGGACCACGTGAAGGTGGTGATGGACTTCGAAGGGCGGGCCCTGTACTTCTCCCGCCAGCCCATCCCCCACCCCCGGGACGGCGGCGAAGCCCAGTACTTCAAACACCTGGGCGTGTACCTTTACCGGCGCTGGTTCCTGAGCACCTTCGCAAACCTGCCCAGCGGCGAACTGGAACAGGTCGAGAAACTGGAACAACTCCGGGCCCTGGAACACGGCCACGCCGTGCAGTGCGTGGTGACCCAACTGGACTCCCCAGAGGTGGACCGCCCCGAAGACGCCCAAGCCATCGCCCTGATGCTGGCGGCGGAAGAAGAGCCGCGGAGTTAAGAGGTTTTCGGAGAATGAAGAATGTGGGGGAAAACCCCTTTCCCCCAAAAAACTTCATATTTTTAAGTGTCTTGCGTGAATATCATCATCGAGTCGTAGTTCCCGCCGAATCGGTTTGTAAATGGAAGTTGCCCGCATGGTCTGTTCTTGTTTTGTAACCCGGACCGGCACAGCCAGATGTTCGCCGGCAAGGCGACGGACAAGCGACAACCGGAGGCGTAGCCCCAGCTACGTCGAGGTTGGAGCGCGGTCCGCAACGCAGCCGGCGGGCATCTGGCGAAGCCGCCCCCGTCATGAAATGACCAACTCTACGTCGAGGTTGGAGGGACGGTCCGCAACGCAGCCGGCGGGCATCTGGCGAAGCCGCCCCCGTCATGAAATGACCAACTCTACGTCGAGGTTGGAGGGACGGTCCGCAACGCAGCCGGCGGGCATCTGGCGAAGCCGCCCACTTAACGAAATGCACCTGACATGAGTGGGGAGCCGCTGCATTTTACCCTGTCCTCGGCAGCCGGCCCCCTGGACCGGGAACTGCGCCTGGGCCTGGCCGGCCTGGGGGCGGAGGAAAAGGTCCTGCTCAAGGCCTCGGTCACCGACGACCGCCTGGTGGAGTGGGTGTCCTGGGCCTACTTCCAGGCTGATGCCGAGGGCCGGGTGGACTTGGCCTCCCAGGCGCCCCTGGACGGCTCCTACCAGGGGGTGGAGCCCATGGGCCTGTTGCGCTACATGACCCCGGCCCAGGGCCTGGCCGCGCCGGACCGCTTCCGCCACCGCCATTGGGACGTGCCGGTGGCCACCCGGCTGGAGGCGGCCGCGGCCCCGGGCGGGCCGGCCACCCTGGCCGAGATCCCCCGCCCCCTGCTGGAGCCCGGTTCTCGGGTGAAGCCGGTGCGCCGGGGCCGCCTGGTGGGGACCTTGTTCCTGCCGCCGGGGCGCGGGCCCTGGCCCGGGGTGCTGGATCTGGGGGGCTGGGAGGGCGGCCTGGCCCAGGAGCCTTTTGCCGCGCTCTTGTGCTCCCACGGGCTGGCGGTGCTGGCCGTGGCCTGGTGGGGCCTGCCGGGGCTGCCCGCGGCGCCGGCCCAGGTGGCCCTGGAGTATTTTGCCGAGGCGGTGGAGTTCCTCCGGACCCACCGGGAGGTGCGGGGGACCGATCTGGCCATCGTGGGCACTGACCGGGGAGCCGAGGCGGCGCTGATGGTGGGCGCGGCCTATGGCCGCTTCCGGGCCGCGGCGGTGTGGAACCCCTCGGCGGTGTTGTGGTCCGGCCCCGGGGACCACGCGGGCCAATGGGGCGGGCCGCTCCTAACTTACCAGGGGCGTCCCCTGCCCCATCTGGAGGCCGACCTCACCCACTACCTGCCCCAGCACCAGCAGGGGCCGATCATCACCCGCTGCCTGTTCAACCGGCCGCTGGACGACCCGGCCCGGGCCGAGGCGGCGGCCATCCCGGTGGAAAAGCTGGGCTGCCCGCTGTTGGTGTGCAGCGGTCAGGAGGACCAGGTGTGGCCCTCGGAGCGCTTCGCGGCGCTCATCCGCCAGCGCCTCGTTCACCACGGCTTGGCCGCGACCCTGACCCAACGCTCCTACGAGGGGGCCGGGCACCTGATGGGGAGCCTGTGCCTGCCCAACACCCCGGCCAGCGTGCACCAGACCCCGGACCCCCAGACGGGTCTGCAACGGGACCTGGGCGGCGAAGCCGCGGCCAGCGCCGCGGCGGCCACGGATTCCTTCCTGGAGGCCACGGCCTTTCTCCAGCGCAATCTCCTGCAAAAATAAACAGTGGTGGTCTACCCCCGCGGTCGCGGCAGGTGAATGGTGAGCACGGCCCCGCCCGTGGGGTCGTTGCCGGCGATCACGGTGCCGCCGTGACCCTCCACAATGGCCTTGACCGCGGCCAGGCCCAGGCCGTGGCCCTGGTAGTGCCCGCCGCCCCGCCCCCGGAACAGGGGCTCGAAGACCAGGGACAGTTCCCCCGGGGCAAAGCCGGGCCCCTGATCCCGCACCACCACGATGACCTCGCGGGGGCTCTGTTCCAGGGAGATCAGGACGCTGGTGTGGGGTGGGGCATGCTTCAGGGCGTTCTCCAGGAGGTTGGTGAAGACCCGGCGCAGGCGGGCGGCGTCGGCCGGCAGGTTGGTGGGCAGCTCGCCGCCGGCCAACTCCAGCTTGACCCCGGCCCAGGCAAAGCGGGGGCCAAAGGCCTCCACCAGCTCCCGCAATTCGGCGGCCAGGTCGCAGGGGGCCGGGTGCAGATCCAGCCGGGTGGTGCGGTGACGGGAGTATTCCAGGAAGTCGCCGATCAACTCGGCCAGGCGGCCGGACTGCTTGAAGATCACCTCCAGGTAGGCCTCGCGCTTTTCCCCGGGCAGGGAGGCGTTTTTCTCCAGCAAGAGGCGGGCGAAGCCCTGCAGGCTGACCAGGGGGGATTTCATGTCGTGGGCCAGCATGGACAGGAGGTTGTCCTGCTGGCGCTCCAGGGATTTCAGCTCGCTGATATCATGGAAAGTCTCCACCCCGGCCACGAACTGCCCCCGCCGGTCGGTGAGCACCGCGGCGCGCATGCGCACCGGCAGCAGCCCGCCGGAGCGGGAGGGGATCAGGCGCTCCAGGGGCCCCACGGCGTGGCCTGTGTGCAGGGCCTCCCGCAGGGGGCAGCGGCGGCCGCCCTGGTGGCAGACCATCACCTCGTAGCAGGGCCGGCCCAGGATCTCCTGGGCCTCGAAGCCGGTCATGGTCCGGGCGGCCTGGTTCCACTCGGTTATGCGGAATGCGGCGTCCAGGCTCATGACTCCCACGGGCAGGCCCTGGATCAGGGCGGAATAGCGTTCGCTGGTGGATCTGAGGCTGTTCTCCAGCTTTTTCCGCTGGGTCACGTCGCGCTGGCTGGCCCGCCGCCCCTGCCAGGCTCCGTCCTCGCCGTAGACCGGCTGGCAAAGATGGTTGATCCAGCGCACCTGGTTGTCCCGGGTGAGGATGCGGAAATCGAGCTGCACCACCTTGGGCTTCTCACAAGAGCCGCAGCGGTGCCGGGTCACCAGCTCGCGATCGTCGGGGTGGGTGATCCGCTCCAGCAAGCCGGGATCGGCCATAAGCTCGGCCACGGTGTAGCCGGTGATGCGCTCGAAGGAGGGGGAAACGTACAACAGCGCGCCGTCCACCCCGGACCAGCTTTCCCAGTCATAGGTGTAGTCGGACACCGTGCGAAACAGCATCTCGCTCTGCCGGAGATGCTCCTCGATCTCCTTCTGGTGGGTGATGTCCTCGGCGTGCATCACCAACAGATCGGGAGGCACCAGTCCGCAGCGCACCGTGAGGTGCCGGGGGGAGCCCTGGGGGTCGATTTGCAGGGTGGTCTCCCAGGGCACCAGCTTGCGGCCCCGGGCCGTGGCCCCCAGGATGGCCGGCAGGTCTGGCTGGCCCTCGGCCATCTCCTGGGCGGTCTTGCCCAGGTGGGCGGCCACCCGGCCGGCCGTGAGGTCCCAGGCGGCGCTGTTGTAGTCCACCAGGCGGAAATCACTCTCCTCCACCCGCCAGGTGAAGGTGGGCAAGGGCAGGGCCTGGTACAGGGTGGTGCAGCGGGCTTCGCTCTGCTCCAGCGAGTCCTCGGTGGCCTGGCGGAGGTCTCTTTCCCGGCCCAGGTAGTAGGTGAGCGACTCTTTCTCTTCGGCCAGGCGGTCCTTTTCCTGGCGGAGTCCGGCGTTGGCCAGGGCCAGCTCCAGATAGAGGCTCAGGTGGGCGGCCAAGGCGGCCAGGGCGTCCCGGGAGGTGGGGCTGAACTGGCTCGGAGGGCCGTAGAGGCAAAGCACGCCCCACAGGCTGCCGCCCGGGGCCAGCGGCAGGGCGGCCCCGGCTTCCAGCCCGGCGGCCAGGGCCCGTTCCCGCCATGGCTCCGGACCGGCCGCGGCGGCAATGTCCGGCACCAGCCGGAGGTCGCCCCGGGCCAGGGTCTGGGCCGCGGGGGAAGCGGGCTCGGCCGGGGGGGACAGCTCCGGGAAGGAGAGGAAGGTGGCGGGCCGGCCCCCTTGGGCCAGGGGTTGGGGAGCCTCGTCCGGTGCGTCCGGCAAGGCGGCCGCCCAGGCCAGGCCGCAAAGCGCCTCCTCCACCAGGATCCGGCAGGCCCCGTCCAGGAAGTCGCCCGGGCCGGCCGCGGGCAATAGGGCCTCCCCCAGGCGGAGGAGCAGCCGGCCGTCCCAGGACGGAACTTCCGCGGCTTCTCCCCCGGGATTGCTGTCCACGGCTTCCCTGGGTGGCGTGCCCCTGACCATGGTCCTGTCACCGGGGTTTCTGCATAAAAGCCATCAAATCTTTGCGATTCCTTGTCCATGTTAGCCCACGGCCCGGGCTTAGGCAACCGGGATTCAGCCCCGGGGGGGACCAGGCGCCAAGGCCAGCTTGACCCGCGGGCCGGAGATTAATTATGCTTAGCAAGATCGCCACTCAGGGAGCCCCCGGGTCCCGCCGCACGGATCACCCTCCAAAAAGGCGGTTTCATGCCCAACAGCTCCGAGAACTCGCTTCGCCGCTTCGAACCGTCCACCCCTCTGCCCGCGGGCGAGGGGCTGTTGGCCGAAACGGCGCCCGAGCTGGTTTTCCGCTTCAACCATCACGGGGTGTACACCTTCTTCCCTGCCCCAGCCTCCCCGGGAGCCGGCCCCGGGCCAACGCCCCTGGCGGTCCAAGGCCACAGCATGTTCGAATTCATGCCGCGCGGGGTGGTGGAGGAGCGCCTGGACTTGACCCGGGCCGGGCTGGGCCCGGGGGAGATGGTGCGCCACACCTACACCCTGTTCCAGGGCGGCCGGCGCGTCTGGCGGGAAGCCCGCTACCTGGCCCACGGGCCCGGGGAGATCCTGGCCGTGGTGCGGGACCTCACCACCCAGAAGGAGACCCGGGAGGAGCTGCGGCGCAGCCGGGGGCTGTTGTCCACGGTGTGCCGGCTGGCCAAGGTGGGCGGCTGGGAACTGGAGCTGGCCCAGGGCGAGGATGCCCTCTTGCGGCCCTTTTACTGGTCCGAGGAGCTGTGCGCCATCTGCGGGGTGGGCCCGGAGTTCTCGCCCACCCTGCCCGAGGCCCTGGAGTTCTACCCTGCCCCGGGCCGGGCCCTGTTGCGCACGGCGTTCCATCTGGCCGGTTCCGAGGGCAAGTCCTTTGATCTGGAGCTGCCCCTGCTCACCGCGCAGGGGGACCGGCGCTGGGTGCGGGTCATCGCCAAGGTGAGCCACAACCCGGAGGTCCCCCGCCGGGTCTATGGCACGGTGCAGGACATCACGGCCCAGAAAGAGGCCGAGATGGAACTCCGGCGTTCGGAGCAGCGCTACCGTGAACTGTACAGCTCCATCTCCGATCTGATCTACACCCAGGACCTGGAGGGCCGCTTCCTGAGCTTCAACCCCTCCCTGGCCGACATCCTGGGCTATGACGAGCGGGAGATCGTGGGTTGCAAGGCCTCGGAGTTCATGAAGCCCGAATTCCGGGACGCCTTTGACCGGCAATACCTGCGACAGATCCAACAGACCGGCAGCCACGCCGGCGTCTCGGTGTACTTCCACAAGGACGGCTCCCGGCGCTATCTGGAGTACAAGAGCCGCCTGGTGTTGCCGCCGGTGGGCGAGCCCTACATCACCGGCATGGGCCGCGACGTCACCGAGCGGGTCCTGAAGGACAAGGAGTTGAAAAGGCTGCAAAAGCAGCTATTGCACGCCCAGAAGATGGAGGCGGTGGGCACCCTGGCCGGGGGCATTGCCCATGATTTCAACAACATCCTGGCCGCGCTCATGGGCTATGGCGAATTGGCCCTGGAACTGGCCAACCGGGGGGAGGACAACTCGGCCAACCTGAAGCGCATCCTGGCCTCGGTGAAAAGGGCCCGGGACCTGGTGCGCAACATCCTCACCTTCAGCCGCCAGGTGGAAGCCCGGCTGGTGACCATGGATCTGGGCCAGGTGGTGGCCGAGGCGGTGACCATTTTGGAGCGGGCCCTGCCCAAGATGATCGAGGTCCAGTACTCCCCGCCCGACGCTCCCCTTTACATCGCCGGCAACCCGGGCCAGATCGAGCAGGTGGTGCTGAACCTGGGCACCAACGCGAAGGACGCCATGCCCCAGGGGGGAGTGCTGGCCATCAGCCTGCGGCCGGTCAGCCTGGACGAAAAATTCTGCCGGGAGCGGCTGGACCTGACCCCGGGCGACTACGCGGTGCTCACCGTGGCCGATACCGGCCAAGGCATCGACGGCCAGACCCTGAACCACATCTTCGAGCCGTTCTTTACCACCAAGGAGCCGGGCAAGGGCACCGGCCTGGGGCTGTCCACCGTGTTCGGGGTCGTGCAGGAGCATGGGGGGCGGGTGGATTGCCAGAGCCGGCCGGGCCAGGGCAGCACTTTCCGGGTATACCTGCCCCAGACCACCGTGGAAACCCAGGCCGCCCCGGAGCAGGAGACCGCCCGGGGGGTGGTGCTCTCCGGCAGCGAAACCCTGCTTCTGGTGGACGACGAGGAGGCCATCCGGGACGTGGCCGGCCAGATCCTGACCTACGCGGGCTATCTGGTGTATACGGCCGCGAACGGCGAGGAGGCCCTGGAGGTCTTCGAGGGCCGGTCCGGGGAGATCGACCTGGTGATCCTGGACCTGGGCATGCCCGGCATGGGGGGCCAGGCCTGTTTGGAGCGGCTCTTGGCCCAGCGTCCCGGCCTGCCGGTGTTGGTGGCCAGCGGCTATTTGCCCGGATCAGGCCAGAATCACGCCCTGGAAACCGGGGCGACGGGTTTCGTGGCCAAACCCTTCAGCCAGCAGGAACTCCTGAGCAAGGTGCGGGAGATTCTGCGGCCGGAGAGCCCGGCCGCCTGAGCCCCTTTTCTAATGCTTCCAGGGCGAAATGCCCACCCCGCCCAATTCCAGAATCCGCTGCAACTCCCGCTCGCCCACCGGCTGCACGCTGAGCCGGGGCTGGTGCACCAGGGCCAGGCCGCCCAGCATGGGGTCCGCCTTCGCCTGGGCCAGGCTCACCGGCCGGGCCAGGGCGGTGACCGGCTCCAGGTCCACGGCCAGCCAGGCTCCCTCGGCGGCGGTGGGGTCGGGATAGGCCTCCCGCACCACCCGGGCGAGCCCCACCACCTGGGTCTCGCCCCCGGAGTGGTAAAAGAGCACCGGATCGCCCTGGCGCATGGCCGCCAGGTTGTTCTTGGCCTGGTGGTTCCGCACCCCGTCCCACCTGGTGCGACCGTCCTTTATCAGATCCGCCCAGGCGTACTCGCCCGGATCACTTTTCACCAACCATCCCGCGGCCATGGCTCAGGCTCCCCGCAGCAGGGCCAACAGCGCCGCGGCGTGTCCCGCAGCCTTGACCTTGGGATGCACCAGGCGGAGCACTCCCGCCGGCCCAGCCACGAAGGTGCTCCGGATGGCGCCTTCGGAGACCTTGCCGTAGAGCTTCTTGGCGCCCCAGGCCCCCAGGGCCCGCAGGTAGGCGGTGTTCGGGTCGGCCAGGAGGGGAAAGGTGAGGCCCTGCTTGGCGGCGAATTTCTGGTGGCTGGCCGGGGTGTCCTTGCTCAGCCCGGCCACCCCGTAACCCAGGGCTTGGTAATCCGGGAGCAGGCCCTGGAACTCCCGGGCCTCGGTGGTGCAGCCCGCGGTGTTGTCCCGGGAGTAGACAAAAAGCACCAGCCCGGCCGGTCCGGCCAACTCGGCCAGGGTGCGGGGCTGGTCCGTTTGGTCGGGCAGGCGCAGGGGCGGCAAATGGTCACCAGCGGCTAACATAGGGGCTCCTTTGGCGAGAAGCGGCAGGCGGCAAGGCAGGGGCAGTCCTGGGATATAAGATAGAACGGTCCCGGCCCCGGCTGCAAGCCGGACAAAAAAGTCGGTTTCGTCTCCCCGGGCCCGTGGGTAATATGAAGGGGGACTCAGGCAACATCGCTGACCGGACCAGCGGGGGGAGGCGACAGGACCGCCCACCGCCCCCGGGGCCGGGGAGCCTGGCCCTTGCCCGGCTGTGGGACCACAGCCCAGATATTAGCGCCTTATCGCAAGGAGAATGGCATGGCCATAATGAACCAACCCGCCCTGGGCCGCGTCTTCATGGGCCGCCTGCCCAAGGACGGCGACCTTTTGCAGGAACTCACCAACGTGTGCGCGAGCCAGGGGGTGACCCAGGGCCAGGTGTCCGCCATCGGCGCGGTGACCCGGGCCCGGGTGGGCTACTACAACTTGGGGGAGCGGAAATACGAGTACCTGGACAAGGCAGAGCACCTGGAGATCCTCTCGCTCATGGGCAACGTCTCCATCCTGGACGGCAAGGCCATGGTGCATGCCCATGTGATCCTGGGCGACCGCCAGGGCGGCACCTTTGGCGGGCATTTGGCCGAGGGCTGCCCGGTATTCGCCTGTGAGTACATACTCCAGGAATTCACCACCTCCACCCCCCTGGTCCGCGGGGACGACGAGCCCACCGGCCTCAAGTTGTGGGTAGAGAAGTAAACGCTTGAACCACGGGCGGGGCGGTGGAAACCGCCGTCCCGCCCGGCCCCGCTTCCTCAGCGGGTCGCGGGGCCGGCCGCCGGGCCCAGGGCCAAAAGCCGCGCCGTGGAGCCGTCGGGCAAGGCCACCTGGCTCACCAGCCGGGCGCGCTGGGCCAGTTCCGGGGCCAACAGCTCCCGGGCCCGCGCGTAGGCCGGCTCCACCCCCAGGTCGCCGGTCTTGAAGATGAGGTAATCCAGCCCGGCCGTCTGTTGCCACAGGTCAGCCGCCTCCTGGCCCGGCCGCCACTGCTCCGGCTCCAGGAAAGACACGAAATCCATGGCCCGGCCGTGGGCCGCCGCCCAGGCCGCGAAACCGCTCTTGTGGAAATGCACCTGGCTGGCCAGGACCCCCACCCGGGGCGGCCGGCTGCCCGCGCCGTGGGCGGCCCAGTCCGCGGCCAGGGCCTCCACCAGGGGAGCCACCCCCCAGTCCGCGGCCGAGGGCGGCCGGGAATAGCCGGCCCGCGGGGCGCTCCACACCAGCCGGGCCCCGCCCAATTCCACCAGCCGCTCCCCGGCCAGGGGACCCACCCCAAAGCTGCTGCCCAGATACGCCGCCAGGGCCAGGCCCAGGCCCAGCCCGCCCACCAAACCCCGCAGCCAGCGCGCCGGCAGGGAGCTCAGCCAGGCCAGGGAGAGGATGGCCGCGGCCGGCACCAGGGGAAAGAGAAAGCGCATGTCCTTGTTGCGCATGAGGGAGATCAGGACCAGCCCCCCCAGGAGCCAGGCCAGGATCAGCCCCGCCCCCCGCCGCCGGCCCGGACCCAGCCCCCAGGCCAGGCCCACCACCAGGAAGGGCGACAGGGGCAGCCAGAAGGCTTCGTTCACCAGCATCTCCGGGTAGATCAGCCAGGCCGCGAGGCTCCCCACCGGCGGCATGCCGTGGGAGGCGCCGTAGCGCCAGGCGTCGCCCACCAGGATCTTCACCAGGGTCACCGGCGAGTGCAGATACCAGGGCAGCGCCAGGGCCAGGAGGATGAGCAGCGCCCATCCTAGCCCCCGCCAATCCACGGCCAGGCCCCGGCGGCGTCCCCAGAGGAAGGTGTAGAGAAAAGGCGCGGCCAGATACAGGGGGTAGGTCCATTTGGCCAACATCCCCAGCCCCACGGCCAGGCCCAAGGCCAAGACCCCCCGCCGGCGGGAAAGCCCCTGGCTGGCCGCCAGGGCCCCCACCCCCAGGGCCACGGTGGCCCCCAGGCACAGCTCCAGCAGCACCTCCCGGGAGAGCCCGGCCGTCAGGGGCAACAGGGCCAGGAACCAGGCCGCGGCCAGGGCCAGCCAGGGCCCGGCCAGGCCCCGGGCCAGGCGCCACACGGCCAGCATGAGCACCAACAGCCACAGGCAGTTCACCCCGGCGGCCAGGGGCACGCTCACCCCGAAGATGAGGAACTGGAAAGCCAGGCTCAGGTGAAAGAGGTAGGGGTATTTGATGGCCACTGAAAAGATGTTCGTCCAGGTGAGCGGGCTGGCCAGAGCCCTTTTATAATCCAGGGCCAGGAGGAAATGGTGCGCCTGATCCCAAGGCAGGGGGGCCTGCTGGCGGGAGAGCCACCAGAGGTTCAAGCCGCAAACCACGAGCCAGCCGGCCAAAAGGACCCCCAGCTCCCCAGCGGTCCGGGCGGGGGGGGCGTAACTTTCCTGGGGAGGGGCCGGCGGGGAGGTGGGCATGGAGCATCCTTGGGCTGTGAGATTTCCCGGGTGGATATTTTTTTTTGCCCGTCACCTTCTCAGCTAAACCGGCTCGATTCAAGTCAAAAAACCGTTCAGGCATGCACTCACATGTAATTCACATTAATATCTCTTGACATCGATAAATATATTGCTTACTTATATAAATACTGCCCGTTGCGCCGCCGTGATAATGCAGCCAGGTCACAGCCTCTAGCACTCTCAGGATCGGGGGGAAAGAGAGCCGGCGGCGCAACCTTCTTCATCCCCCCAGGTCAGGTGATAAACGATGGAGCCTGCGCGTCGCCCTCAGGCGGCTCCGCCGCCCGAGCAGCCGGACGATGAGCTGTTGTCCCTCGCCCGCCGCATCGACCCTGTGGTGGAGGATCTGGTGCGCCGCCTGGTGCACGATTACCGGGAGCACCTCCTGGCCCAGGAACTCACCTACATCATCCCGGCCGTCTGGGGCGCCCGCAAAGAGGGCCCCCTGGACGAGGTGCAGCGCGAGATGCACCGTGAGGTGACCCAGGTGCTGGACCAGGTCCTGACCCTCCTGGATCTGGATTACGCCCGCCCGGCCCAGGCCTACGCCGTGGGCTACCTGGTGCGGAGCCTCATCATCGCCAAGGCCTCGTTTCTCCTGGAGTACACCAAGGGCATCCTCCTGCGGGAACTCCTGCGGGAAGGCTCCGAGGAGGTCTCCCTGAAGGACATGGAGCCCCTGGGCTCGGCCTGAGCCCCCGCCTCCCTCCCCGCGATTGACTCCCCGCTCCCCGCGGCCTATGCTGAGGGCGTCACCGGGCCGGCCCCTCCGGCCCGCCACCCCGGCCACCCCTGCCACGGATGCCGCGTCATGCCCAAAACCGCGCCCCGCTCCCGACCCCGCCTCCGGCCGCTCCTCTGCGGCTGGCTGGCCTGCCTGGGCCTGGGGTTGGGCCTGGTTTTGCTCTTGGCCGGCTCCGCCCCGGCCGCCGACCCGGCCCTGGGGCCGCTGCTCCTGAAAGGCCTCTCGCCGGGCCCCCTGCCCTCTCCCCCGGCCACGGCCACCCCCCGCCCGCCCGTTGCCGCCACCCCGGCCCCGGCCTCAGCCCCGCCGGCCCCCACCGCCCGGGCCCAGCCCGCGGCGCGGCGACCCACCGTAGCCCCCCCGGTCACCCCCAAGAAGGCCACCCCCGCGCCCTCCCGGGTCCCGGACCAGGAAGCGGTCTACGCCTATGACCCGGACTTCCCGCCCTTCACCTTCAGCGTCAAGGGCCAGCCCGCCGGCTTCGAATGGGAAGTCCTGAAGGCCGCCCTGGAGGGCCAGCGGGTACGCCTGAAGCCGGTAGCCATGGCCTGGAAAGAGGCGGTGGCCGGCCTGGACAACGGCGAGGCCAACCTCACCTCGGCCCTGGCCAAGGCCCAGGGCCGGGAAAAGGCCTACGTGTTCTGCCCCCACCCCCTGGTCTCGTTGCAGGTGATGATCTTCGCCGCCCGCGGCGCGGCCTTCCGCTGCCTGGCCGACCTGGAGGGCAAACGGGTCGCCGTGCGCAGCGCTTCCATCCAGCAGCGCCTGGCCCAGGGCCAACCCCTGGCCCTGGTGCTCACCGATAACGAGGAGGACTCGCTCCGCGCGGTGGTGGAAGGTCGGGCCGAAGCCTGCCTGGCCGCCTTGCAAACCGGGCTCTACTTTGTCCACAAAAACAGCTGGTCCAACCTGACCGCCGTGGGCTCCCCCCTGGTGGTGACCCAGCTCTTTTGGGCCGCCGACTCCCAGCATCCCTGGCTCATGGACCGGGTGGCCGACGGGCTCCGGAAGATTCGCCGCACCGGGGCCTACGCCGTGATCTACCGCCGCTGGTTCGCGCCGGAGCTTTCCGAGGAAGAGATCAAGGAGCTGTTCAAAAGCGCTGAACGGGGCCGCCAACTGGGCTACGCCCCCTACTCCGGCCGGCCCGGCGCGGCGGCGCTCCTGACCGGCGCGGGCCAGTTTCTGCCCGGAGCCACCGTGGAGAACGCCCTGGACTCGCTCACCGCCAGCCCCCTCACCACCGCCCTCCTGCAAGCGGCCAGCCAGGGCCTGGGCGAAATCAAGGCCGTGATCACCCTGGACGCCCTGGGCCAAGGCGTCATCCCCAACCCCCAGGAATTGCAAATCCTCTCCGAACTGAACCCCGGCGCCCAAGTCATCCTCGGCCCCCCCCGCGGCCCCCTGCACCGCCCCCTGGCCATGGAACTGCTGCCCTACCCCTTCGAGGCGCCTTAAGATTTTCGGAGGGAGAGGAAGATGTGGGGGGAAGGGGCCCTTTTTTGAAAAAAAGGGCCCCTTCCCCCCACACCCCCCTTCCCCCAAAAAACTTTATATTTTAAGTAAAAATGCCGATACACGCTGCCGGATGCATCGTGTATCGGCCTCAATTTGGGGCGGTTTTTTAGCTGATGCCTTTCGGCATTACCGGTCAACTTTAAGCCCCTGAGCCGGCGCAGCCAAATGTTCGCCGGCAAGGCGACGGACGAGCGACAACCGGAGGCGTAGCCTTAGCTACGTCGAGGTTGGAGCGATGGCCGTGAGCGCCGCCGGCGGGCATTTGGCAAGCCGGCCGCCCAAACTACGTGGAGGTTGGAGCGCAGGTCCGCAACGCCGCCGGCGGGCAGCTGGCGCAGCCGGCCGTTTACCTAATCATCCAGGCGGCCATGACTGATGGCCTCATCACCAATCTCCAGGCGGCTCTTGCCCGGCAAGGACGGCGAGGATGGCGGAGCCGCGGTGGGCGAGGCCTGGCCGCTGACCACGCTGCTCATGACCTTCTGGATGTCGTTGATGCCGGCCGTGCTGAAGCCGCCGCCCCCGGCTTCGGCCATCTTCTGCAGCTGGTTGGTGAGCCTGACATCGCGGCTCACGTCATAAGCCACCACGTCGAGCCGCAGGTCCAAAGGCCTCTCCACCGCCGGCTTGCCGGCCACCGCCTGGTCCAGGGCTTGGCTGTCCGCCGGGTTGCCGGCCTGCTGGGCGCCGGCCGGCGCGGCCCAGACCAGGGCCGCGAACCCCAGCGCCCCCAGCCAAAGCCCTCGCGATATCAGTGATCTCATGGCCTGCCTCCCGCGGGTGTCACCTCCCGCACGATCCGGCGGATGCCCTTGGCCGCTTCCACCGGGTCCTGGTTCTTGTTGCAGTTCTCCCCGCCGTCGGTGAGCATGATGATCCGCGCGGTCTTGCCCCGCGCGGCCCGCCGGGCATAGGCGGCCGCCGTGCCCATGGCAGCGATGAGCGGCGTACTGCCCGCGGCATTGAAGTCCAGCTTGGAGGTGATGTCGCCGGGGTTGGTGGTAAAAGGCTGCATCAGGCTGATGCTCCCGCAGCCGAAGAACACGTACAGCGCCCACTCCTCCTGGTTCTGGCCGCCGGCGTAACTGGCCAGGGCGCCGCGCACGGCCGCCTTGGCCGAGGTCAGCTTGCCGCCCCGCATGGAGCCCGAGGCGTCCACCACGAACACGGTGGAACGCGCGAGCTGCTCCGGCGGCAGCTTGAGGCTGGCCGTGGCCTCGCCGTAGCGGAGATTGGTCTGCCCCGGGCCCTTTTGGTCGCCGGGGTAGGCCACGGTGATGGTCTGCTCCGTATCGTCGGTCTGCCGCCAGCCCTTTTCATACTTGCCGCCGGTCAGGTCCACCACGGCCTCCAAGACCGCCCCGCCCGCGCCAAAGGAGCCGCCGGTGGCCGTGAACTTCACCTGGGCCGGCGCGATGGGCCGGTTGTTCTCGTCGGTGAGCTTCACCTCCAAGCGCCAGATCTTCTTGTCCTTGTCGATCAGGGACGGATCGATGGTGAGATTGGGGGTGATCAAGGACGAGGGCGGCAGGTCCAGAGTGGCCTGGCTGGGGCCGAACTCGGTGTCGGTCTGGGCCGGGTCCACCTGGTCGCCGCTGTAGGCAAAGGTGGCCGTGCCCTTGGCCTGCTCGTCGTCCGGGGCCTGCCACCGGAGGACCAGTTCCTGGCCGGTGATCTTCACCTGGCCGCCGCTGTCCCCCAGGCCCGCGCCCGAGAACTTGCCGAGGCTGGCCGTGATGTCCATCACGCCCTTGTTCACCGGGGCGCCGCTCTGGCTCTCCACCCGGACTTGCAGGGAGAATTCACCCTTGCGCTGGGTGGGCGTGGCCTTGACCACCACCTTGGTGGGCTCGGCCCCGGGCGGCAACTGGATCTTGGCCGCGGAGGGCTGGTACTTGCGGTCCGGCAGGGACGGGTCCTCCACGTCGCCCTGGTAGGCGGCTTCTATATCGGCCTGGCCGGAGAGCTGGTCCGGCGGGGTCCAGGTAAGCTGGCCCGGGCCCGCGGCCAGCTCCACCCGGTCCGTGGACAGCGTCCCCTGGGTGGCGGTCATTTTCACCACCCCTTCGGTCACGGGCTGGCCCTTGGCGTCCTTCACCGCCACGGCCAGTTGCCACTCCTTGGCCCCGGCCGCCGGCGGCGTGGGGGTCAGGGTGGTGGTGGTGGCCAGTTGGCCCAATTGGAACTCGAACTTGTTCTTGTGCAGGTTCTTTTGCAGGGCGTCGTCCCGCACCACCAGGCGCACCCAGAAGCCGGCGCCGGTGAAGGTGGGCGGGATCTTCAGCTCGCCGGTGTACTCCCGGGTCTGGCCGGGGGCGAAGTCCTGGGCGGTCCATTGGTTGGGCACGATGCTCACGTCGGCGTACTCCAGGGCCACGGTGAGGCCCGTGAGCGGCGCCGTGCCGCTGGAGGCCACCTCCAGCTTGTAGGCCAGGGTGGCCCCGGGGTTGATGTCCTCGGGCTGGGCCGGGCCCTGGGCCCCCAGGAGGGTCAGCTTGGAGGTGAACTGGCTCTTGTCCTCGATGGGCAGGTTGTACACGGTCTGCCAGCTCCGGCCGGAGCCGCCGTCCTTCACGGTGATGGTCAGGGGCAGGTCGCCGCCCTGGTAATCCTGGGGCACCTCGATCTCGAACTTGGCCTCCACCGGCACCCCGGTCTTCATCTCCCGGCTGCCCACCTGGGACTGGGGCTTGTGGATTGTGAGCCCCCCGATCTGGGGCGCATTGAGGTCGATGTAGGCTTCGGCGATGTCCGGGCCGTTGTTCACCAGGGTGAGGGTGAGGTAGCCGTACTCCCCCCCGCCCAGCTTGCCGTTGCCGTCATTGACGTTGGTGAGCTGCCCGCTTTTCGGGTCCTCCACCTTCACCCCGGCCAGGGTGATGTCCAGGGGCGCCAGCTCCAGGGTCAGGGTGAGGGTCATCACCTTGCCCGTGGGCTGGCCCTGGGGGATCATCTCGGCGGTGATCTCCACCGGGGTGGCCGTTTTGTAGGCCGTGCCCACGGTGGCCGGCGCCTTGAAGTCCTGGCTGGCCCCGGGGGCCAGCACCTGGCCCGGGAAACTCCCCTGCGCCAGGGTGAGGAGCGGAGAGCCCGAGGTGAGCTTCAGCTCATAGGCTGGGCCGGGGTCCTGGCCCTGGTTGGTCACCCGCACGGTGAGGCCGACCTCCTCGCCCTGGCCGGGCTTGCCGTCACCGTTGTTGGGCGTGCCCTGGCGTTTGGCGTCGTCCGCCGGCGGCACCAGCTCGGCCACCAGGGCCAGGGCGGGGTACAGGGTGAGGTTGGTGTCCAGGGCGCCCGGCAGGGCCACCCCGTCCACCGTGACGGCCAGGGGCAGGGTCACGGTCTCCGAAGCGCCCTTGACCTCGCCCACCTCAAAGGGCAGGAAGTCCGTGGGCGTGGCGGCCCGCCCCGGCAGGGGGGCCAGCTTCCACTGCTTCTCGCCCAGAGCCTTCAGACGGGGGTCCTCGGCGGTGAGCGCCAAGGTGGCCGCGCCCCGGGGCCAGGGCTCCAGGTTCTTGACTTTGAGGGCCAGCTTCAATTTCTCCCCGGCCGTGGCCCGGCCGTCGGCCGGCGCGCCGCCGGTGTCGTCCACCCCCACGCCCTCCACCACGAGCGGCAGGGTGTAGGTGAAATCGCCCGTGAGCGGGAAGGCCGCCTTCTTCACGTCAGCCACGCTGCCGGTCACCTTCTGGGGGCCCAGGGGCCCGGGCTTGGTGAGGCGGTGGCTGGCCGTCAGGCTCTTGCCGTCGGCCCCCGGGGTCACGGTCAGGGCCAGGTCCTCGTTGTTCCAAGCGAGCTTCAAGGTGGCCGGGTCCAGGGGCTCGCCCTCGGTGGTCAGGGAGAACTTCAGTATCGGGGGCTCGCTTTCGGTGGCCGGGGTGAACTCCACCGTGAGCTTGGGCGCGCCCTGGGCCACCAGGTAGATGGTCACGGTCACCGGGACGATCTTGCCGTCCGGGCCGGCCTTGATCTCCGCGGCGGCCGTGGCCTCGTCCTGGCCGCCCTCGGACTTGTGGTCCTTGGCCTTGGCCTTGATCTGGTAAGTCCCCACCGGAGCCTCGGGCAGCACGTATTTGCCGGCTTCCCGCTCCTCCAACACGAACTGCTTGCTCTCCGGGCCCGTGGCGCTCACCTGGGCCCCGGGCACCGGGTCCTCGGTCTTCTTGCCGTCCACGATCCGCTTGACCAGGACCGTGAGCCCCGCCACCTGGCACCAATGGGCCTCGTAGTCGGCCAGGAGCTTCTTCTTCTTTTCGAAATGCTCCCGGTGGTGGTTCTTGGCCTTTTCCATCAGCTTTTCCGGCTCGGCCAGGTCGCGGGCCAGGGCCCCTTCCCGGATGTAACCGGCCGAAGTGATGGCCAGGGCTTTCCCCTGGGCCTCGCTATACACGTGCCGCCACAGGGCGATCCACACCGTCTCGCTGACGGTCTTGTCCAGCATCTCCTTGTCGTAGGCGGAGTCCAGGGCGGCGTCCTTCACGCATTTCTTCTTGAGGGCCAGGAGCTCCTCCCGCAGCTCGGCCCAGGACTTGGCCGGCAACTGGGCCCAGCGCACATGGCCGGGTCCGTCCACCGTGTCCTTGCCCTCCAGGAACATGGCTCCGGTGAGGATGCGGAGTCCGTCCTCCACCGGCTGGCCCAGGGCAAAGGCGTCCTCGGCGTCGGTGCGGGACTGCAGGATGGCCGAGTACACCTCCAGGTAGCGTTTGACCACCTTGGCCGCCCGCTCATAACTGTCCTCGATGCTGCCCTGGGAGTAGTAATCCCGCTTCATGTCCCGCATCCACTCGAAGAAGCGGGTCATGTAGCTGGTGTCCACCTCCTTGTCCATGTTCTTGCTGATGGCGTCGGTGATCTCCAGCTTCCCCGCGATCTCCATGAGCTTGGCGTACATCTCGGTCATCATGCCGGCGTACAGGGCCTGTTCCGCCGCCCGGCGGTCCTCCAGGTCGGCGATGGTCTTCAGCATGAAGGCCAGCTTCACCCGCTGCCAGCGGGCCTCATAGGTATCCTTGTAATGGCTTTTCAGCCGGTCGCCCACCAGGGGCTCCTTCATCATCTCGGCGATCATCATCAGGATGGGATCGGTCTCCTCCAGGTTTTTCTTCAACAGCCAGCGCTCGTCCCAGTTGCCGGAGATGCCCCACTCGGTGAGGGGATACTCGCGCTTGTCTTGCCCCTGTTCCAGGGCCTTTTCCCATTCCTTGATGGCCTCGCGGGACTTCTTGACAAAGGCCTTGACGTTCACCGGCGGATCGGTGTTCTTGATCTCCACCAACCGCCACACCCCCAGCTTGAAGTTCTCCACGTTTTTCACTTCGGTGAGTTGGAACACCGCGTGCTCGTAGAGATTGTCTATGAACAGGGTCAATTCGGTGGAGTAATAGAGCTTGTTGCCCCAGGTCAGCGCTTGGCCGCAGAGGGTGACGGCCGCCTGGCCCAGGGCCAGGGGCGGCAGCAGGGTGGTGGTGACGTCCCACAGGGCCAGGCCCACGTTGCCCATGATGGCGTTTTCCACCGCCGAGCCAAAGGGCACCCGCCGCCGGAAGAACTCGGTGGCCAGCTCGTTCCAACCGCCCTTGTTCCAGGCGTCGCGATAGGCCAGGGACTCGTTGTAAAGGTTGAAGGCCACCATGGCCTTCACCGCGCCGCGCCCGGCCGAGGTGGCCATGATGATCTTGTTGGCCCCCATGTTCACGTCCCGGAGCTTCCGGGAGACACAGTTGTTCAGGATCAGGTTGTTGAGCTTCAACTCCACCGTGGCCACCACCCGGTTGGCCTGGAAGCGGATCTTCGTCACCGTCCCGGGGTTGGGCCCCAGGATCTTTTTGCCGTCCGGGCTCATGAATGCCTGGTTCTTGGCCATGGTCATGAACTCGCTGAAGTCCTTGTCCCCCCGGAGTTCGCCCATGATGGTGTCGTCCAGGAGGTCCAGCATGGCGTTGACCTTCATGGCCCCCTCGGCGCCCATCTCCATGAGGTCCATGGAGCGCCGGGCCAGGAAGGAAACCGCCATCTCCACGGAGTTCTTGGCCCCGCCCTCCACCGACTGCTTCACGTACTCCAGGTCCTTGAGGCCCTCCTGCCCCACGATCAGCGGGCCGAACTTCTTCTTGAAGGCTTTGAAGTCCAATTGGAGATCCTTGATGAGCTGGCGGATGGCGCCGGGCACGTCGGTGCCGTGGCCGCCCTTTTCCAACTCCACCATCTCCTCCAGCAGCATCTTTTCCAGGTAGGCCATTTGGGCATAGATCTCGACGGCCTTGGCCACCTTGGCGTCGGGGGTCAGGGAGTCCAGGTCCCGAATCTGGTCGTTCAAGGTCTTCATCTTGAATTCCAGACCCTTGGCCGCGTTGTTCCAGATGGTGGTGATGCAGCGCTTCCAGAAGCGGCTGATGATCTGCTCGTTGAAGAAGATCTGCAGCTTGTTGGGGCCGAAGGCCCCGGGGATCAGCTTGGTGCCGAAGAGGTCCAGGGAGCCGAAGAACTTCTCGATGGCCTTGGCCTGCTCGGCCGGCGACGCCTTTTTCAGCTTCAACATCTCGTTGACGAAATCAGCCAGGGCCGGGTCGGCGGGCGGCAGGCCCAAATCCCCGAACAGGGCCGCGTTGGAGCGCTCCACATACTTGGAGGCCTTCAGGAACGAGTCGATGGGGTCAAAGAGGTTGGGCCGGATGATGTCGTGGTCCAGGTGCCGGGCCATTTCCATGGAAAGCCCCGGCTCGGTGTGTTGCTTGAACACGCCGGTGTCCGGCAGCTTGGCGGCCTTCAGTTTGCCCTCCACAGCCACGATCTTGAGCGCGTCCTCGCCCTTCACCGTGCCCGGCTTCAACTGGCCCTGGGCCAGGTCGATCTCCTCCATATTGGCGTTCATCATGCTCTGGTCGCCGTAGATCTTGCCGTGCTGGCTGATGTACACATCCGGGGTGGCCTTGCCGTGGGCCGTGGCCACGGTGTCGAAATCGATGGGCCCGAAATCGAGGTCCGCGCGCCCGGTCAGCCCCCGGAAAAAGTCCCTCAGCTCCACATCGAAGTCCTGCTTGAACTGCCAGGGCAGGGCCGGGTCGCCGCACACCCAGGAAAAGTCGATGTCGCCGGCGAACTTCATGGCCTCCATGGATTCCCCGGGCCAGCTCCCCACCGGCGAATAGAACATGCGGAAATCGGGATTGCTCATCCGGTTCTTGGCGATGACCTTGGTGATGAGATCCATGACCACCTTGCGCCGCCAAGTCAAGAGGGTCGCCTCCACCTGGGAGCCGCCCTGGCTATAACGCTGGCCCAGGAAATAGCCCAGCACGACGTCGCCGCCGGCGTTGGACATGGCCTTCTTCACGGCCATCACGTCGAACATGCGGCCGCCGTCGTTGGCCAGGCGCTTGTAGAATTCCTGCGGGGTGATCTGACCCTCTTTGACCAGGAGCAGGTTCCGGGCGATGTTGGTCTTGACGTTGTCGCCCTTCAGCATCCGCAGGAGGCCGTTTAGCTTTTCCCTTTTCTCCGGGTTGGGCTCCTGGGCGACCTGCTGCTCCAGTTGGGAGAGCGTCCCTCCGCCGGGGGGCGGATCGGCCGAGACCGGTGGGGTGAACCCGGGCAGGAGACCGGCTCCCCACCAGAGACAAACGGTTATCAGGACGGCGACGGCAGGACGATGCGGGCTGGACCAGGGCATGGGACCCCCTTGGTTCTGGTGAATGGCAGGGGCAGGGAGACCCGGGTGGGCGGCCCGGTAGTTCAAACTGCAAATTGTCCGGCTCCGGCGCGGGGCGGCCCGGACCGCGGGAGGGCGCGGCAGACGCAGCCGGGAGGCAGGCAGGCAAAGTTTCCGGTGCGGGGCGGCCGGCTGCGCTCCTTCACCACCAAATTGCGGCTCCGGTCAACCGGCCGGCCGGGGAACAACCCGGCTATCCGGGACCAGCGCGGGGCGGCCGGCTGCCCCCCGCCGCCATGCGGCTCCGGTCAACCGGCCGGCCGGGGAACAACCCGGCTATCCGGGAGCGGCGCGGGGCGGCCGGCTGCGCCCTGCCGCCCGGCGGCGGAAGCCGCTACTTGCGATTGGCCAGACCCTCCCGCACCACGCTCAACACGGCGTCCGGGTACTCCGAGGTCAGGCGGTCGGCGTCCAGGTTCAGCTCGGCCCGGGACAGGGGCTTGCTCTCGCCGATCTGGTCCAGGTTCAACTTCATGAGAATGCTGCGGTCCATGGTGCCCTGTTCAAAGGACCACAAGAGCACCGCGTCCACCCCCAGCTTTTTCATGATCTCGGCCAGCTTTTTCACCTCCTCTGCCTTCAGCTCGGGATCCACCATGTCCCGGAAGCCCTCCTTGGAGGTGAACAGGCTGGTGATGGAGCGCAGGTTCACCCCGGCGGCCACGAGGTACTTGCTGAGCACAAAGCCCTCGTCGCTCTCCAGGCGGTTCACCTGTTCCTGGGAGATGGCCTTGGGGTAAAGGCCCGGCAGCTTGGCCCCCTTCAAGGAGGCCACCAAGTTCTCCGCGTTTATCGAGCGGGGCACGAAGTAGTTGGGGGCCAGGGGCGGGAACACCCCCAGCCGGAACGCGCCGGCCGGCGCCTTGGCGGCGGCCGGCGGGTGGGCGCCGGCCCTCTTCTCCAGCAAGGTCGCCACCTCGCCGGGTTTCAGGTCTCCGTGGCGCTCCAGCACCTTGGTGGTGGAAAGCTCGGGCTGCACCTGGGTGATCTCCAGCAGGGCCACGCGGTCCTTCTTCACCAGCTCCTTCTTGGTCACCGGGTGCACCAGCTTCTGCTCCCGCACCACCTCCAGGCGTTGGCCGGGTTTGGCCCCCCGTTTGCCGCCCAGATCCACCACCACCCCGTCCTGGCCCACGTAGACCACGTAGATGGGGGGAGAGCTGGCGGCTTGGGCCTTGACCGGGGCTGGGGCCTGTTCCTTCACCGCCTTGGCCCTGGCCCAGAACTTCAGGGCCAGGGGCGGGAACTGCCGGGGATCGGGCACGTAGGTGGCATCCGCTCCCTTGGCCAGGGAGAACTCCTTCTTGCAGCTCTTTTCCTTGCCCTGGGCCAGGTATACCAGGCCCAGATAGGCGTGGGCCTCGGCCCGCTCGGCCGGGGCCAATTCCGGCTGGTCCAGGGCCTGCTTCAACAGGTCTTCGGCCTGGGCGAACTCGGCTTCCTCGTACTTGGCCACGCCCTGGGCCACCAAACCAGCGGCCTGGGCCACCGCTCCCCCGGCCCACCAGGCCAGGACCAGCAGCAGGAACCACGCCGCCCCCCCTCTGATTTTTTTCACTCTCTGCATCATTGCGCCTTTAAATCAGCCTTTACCCGGATGACCGTGCCGGCCTCCAGCACCACCCGCTGCTTGAACGTGGCGTAACCTTCCCGCTGCAGGCCCACCTCGTGCTCGCCCAGGAGCAGCCCGTCCAGCCGGGCCGGGGTGGTGCCCACCTTTTTTCCGTCCAGGTAGATATAGGCCCAGGGCACCGCGTTGACGGCCAGTTCGCCGCTTTTCAACCGGAACTTGACGTTGGTGGTGGCCCGGGCCTTCACCGACACCACCTGTTCCTGGCGGCCCCCAAAGGCCCGCACCTCCACCTTGCGCCGGCCCGGAGCCACGTCGTCCAGGTGGGCCGGGGTGCGTCCCCGGGGCTGACCGTCCACGAACACCTCGCCGTCGGGGGCAGAGGTGATCTCCAGGCGGCCTTGGCTGCCCTCGCTCAGCTGCTTCTGGGCCAACTCCAGGTTCTGGCGGCCGGTGGCGTCATTGGGGAACACGGCCAAATAGGCCTCGAACTGCTTGACCGCCTCGGCGAAGCGGCCCTGGTTGTAATCCTTCACCGCCCGGGCAAAGGCCCGTTGAGCTTGGCGGCGGCTCTCGTCCGAAACCTGTCCGCCCTGCCCGGCGCCGGTGTTGCTGCCGGTGTTCCCGCCGCTGGAGGTCCGGCCGGTGCCCCCGCCCAGCCGCTCCCGCCGCTGCCGCACCGCCTCCAGGCCCTTCTCGGCCCCGCGGTTGGCCGGGTCCAATTCCTGGGCCCGGCGGAACAGGTTCTGGGCCTGCTCCAGGTCATCCAGGGCCAACAGGGTGCGGGCCTCGTCCACCATGGCCTGGGCCTGGTCCCGCGAAGCCTGGTCCACCGGGTGCGGACGCGCCGGCGCTGCCGTGGGCCGGGCCAGGGGCCGGGGAGTGGGCCGGGCGGGCGGGGCGGCCGTGGGCGGGGCGGCCGTGGGCGCCGCGGCCCGGGCCAGCTCGGCCCGGCGCCGAGCCAGGTCCTTCTGGCCCTGGCGGGCCGCGGCCTGGTTGGCGTCCAGGGACAGGGCCCGCGCAAACTCGGCCGCCGCGCCGTCCAAATCGCCGTCCGCCAACTTCCGTCGGCCCTCCGCCGCCGCTGCCGCGGCCTGGGACCGGGCCTCCTCCTGCCGCCGGGCGGCCTCCCGGGCTTCCCGCGCCTGGGCCACCCGGGCCAAGCCCTCCCGGGCCGCCTGGTTCCGGGGGTCCAGGGCCAGGGCCTGCTCAAAGGAAGCCGCCGCCCCGTCCAGGTCATCCTGCCCCAACCGGCTCCGGCCCTTGGCGTTCAGGTCGGCCAGTTCTCCCGCCCGCCGCGCCTTGGCCTCGGCCGTCTCCCGCTCCTCCACCGCGGCCAGGCCCTGGCGGGCGCCCTCGGTGTGGGGATACACTTCCAAGGCCCGGGCAAAGGCCCTCCGCGCCCCGGCCAAGTCGCCGGCGGCCAACAGCTTCTGACCCTGGCTCACCAGTTCCGCCGCCTGGGCGGCCTGTTGCTCGCGCTGGGCCGCCTCCTCCCGGGCCCGCACCCGGTCCAGGCCTTCCCGCGCCTCCATCGCGTTGCGATCCAGGGCCAGCGCCTCCTCATAGGCCTGACGAGCCTCGGCCAGCCGCCCGGCCGAGAGGTGCAATTGGGCCCGGTTCAGGATCACCTGCACCTGGTCCCGCACCGTTTGGGCCTGGGCCATGTCCGCCAGGGTCTGTTGCCGGCGGCGCACCTGGGCCAAGCCCTGTTGGGCCTCGCGGGAGCTGCCGTCCAGGGCCAGGGCCTTTTCATACAGCAGGGCCGCGCGGTCCAGATCGTCGGCCGCGGCCTTGGCCGCAGCCTGGCGGACCAACTCCGCCGCCTCTTTGCGGGCAGCCTCGTGGCGCCGCTTCTCCAGCGCGGCCAGGCCATCCAAGGCCGGGGTGTGGTTGGGATCCAGGGCCAGGGCCCCGCGGAAGGCGGCCGACGCCTGGTCCAGCTTGCCGGCCTCCAAATCCGCCCGCCCCTCCTGCACCAAGCGGCTCAATTCCTGGGCCCGAGTGTCCGGGGTAGGGCTCTCCTGGGGGGTGGCCGTGGCCCCGGCCGGCGGCGCGGGGGTGGCCGTCTCCAAAGAGGCCTGGGCCGCCGGGGTGGGGGCCGGGCCGGGAGGCACCACCGGCTCCGGGCCCTTTCGGCCCAGGAACCACCAGCCGCCCACGGCCAACAGCGCCACCACCACCACGGCGGCAGCCACCAGCCCCACGGGGGATTTCCTGGCCGGAGCCGCGGGCGGCGGCGGGGCCTCCGGCTTGGCGGCCGCGGGCGGCCCCGGGGGGGTGGGCGGCGGAGCCTTCGGCGGCGCGCTCGAAACCACGGGGGGCTCCGGGGCTGGGGGCTCGGCCGGCGGGCCGGTCGCGGCCGGGGTTTCCGCGGGGCCCTGCTCCTCGGGGGCGGTCGCGGCCGGCGGCACTTCCGCGGCCGGAGGCTCTGGAGCCGGAGTCTCTGGGGCCGGAGGGGGTGGGGCGGCGTCCTCCGGCGGGGCGGCCGGCGGCTCTGGGGGCAGGGGTGGCAGGGGCGGCGGGGTGGCCACCCGGGTGAAGTCGCTCGCCGCCGGGGAGGCCATCATGGTCACTTCAGGGGCGGCCGGGGCGGCGGCCGCCGCGGCCTCGGCCTGCTCCCGCAGCTCCTGGGCCGCGCCCAGGTCCGGAGCCAGGTCCAGGGCCTCCTCCGCCAGGGTCACAGCCTCGTTCGCCCGGCCCTGGCCCAAGAGCAGGCGGCCCTGCTCCATCAGGGCCAGGGCCCGCTGTCCCCGGCTCTGGCGCAGCTTCACCTGCTCCAGGCCCTGGCGGGCCCGGGAGTCGGCCGCGTGCAGCAGGAGGGCCTTTTGGTAAAGCTCCTGGGCTCCGGGCAGGTCGCCGGACTCCTGGAGCCCTTGGGCTTCGTCCACCAGGGCGGCCACTTCGGCGAGGCGGGTCACCCGTTGCAGGGCCTCGCTCAGGGCCGGATCCTCGCCGTGCTCCGCGGCCAAGTCCTGGTACAGGGCCTGGGCCTCGGCCAGCTGCCCGGCCGCTTCCAGGGCCCGGCCCCGGGTGAGGGCCGAGCCCAGGCGGGCCGAGGAATCGGCCCGGGTCTGCACCCTGGCCAGCCAGTCCAGGGCCGCCGCCTTGTCCCGGCTGATGGCGGCCAGTTCCACGATCATCCGCGCCGCGTCCTCGAAAAGCCCATCGCCCAGATAGGCCTCGGCCTCGGCCGTAAGCTCGCTGATGCGCTGGTCCCGGCTCATCTCGGCCGCGGCCCGGTCCTTGAGGTCGCGGCCCTGGGTGGACTCGGGGTGCAGGGTCAGGGCCTTTTCCGCCAAGGCCTGGGCCGCGGCAAAACCGCCCTTGTCCAACAGCGTCTCGGCTTCCTTCAAAAGCGCGTGGGCCCGGGTGGCCGGACTGGGCCCCCGGGCAGGCCGGCTGAGGGACTGCACCCGGGTCTTGCCCGCCGGCCCCGCCGGCGCGGTCAGCCGGTTCAGCTCGCTCAGGGCCTCGGTGGCCCCGGCCGGCCGGTCGGCCGGGTTTTTCTCCAACAGCCGCAGGATAAAGGCGGAAAGCCCGGGCGAGATGTGGGGCACCGCGCGGTTGGGCGGCGTCGGCACCTCGTGCACGTGCTGGTAAAACACCGCCGCCGTGTCCACCCCGGCGAACGGCACTCGCCCGGTGGCCATTTCGTACATGACCACGCCCCAGGAGTAGAGGTCGCTGCGGGCGTCCACGTCCAGCCCCCGGGCCTGCTCGGGGCTGGCGTAGTGCACCGTGCCCACAAAGGCGCCCATCTGGGTGAACCTGGTCCCCTTCAGGGCCTTGGCGATGCCGAAGTCCATGACAATGGCGTCGCCCCGCTGGTCGATGAGCACGTTGTCCGGCTTCAGGTCCCGGTGCACGATGCCGGCCGCGTGGGCGTCGGTCAGGGCCGAGAGCACCTGGCGGCTCAGCCGGATGATCTCTTCCTCGGCCAGGCCTCCCCGCGCCGCGATCAACTCGGTGAGGCTTTGGCCCGCCACATAGTCCATGGAGAAGTAGTTGAGCCCCGCCTCCTCGCCTACGTCGTGGATGCGGATGATGTTGGGGTGACGGAGACCCGCGGCCGAGCGGGCTTCCCGCAGGAAGCGGCTCTTCATCTCCTCATCGCGGGAGAGCTCCGGCGGTAGGATCTTGACCGCGGCCTCGTTCTCCAGAAGCTCGTGCCGGGCCAAATACACCATGCCCATGCCGCCGCGGCCCAAAAGCCGTTCCAGGCGGTACTTACCGAGCTTGGTGCCGCACAAATCGCCGCTCAAAAGCCCTGCCTCCCCTCTTTACAGTCAGCCCCCCCGGACGTCCCGGCCCTTGCCGGACTCCGCGGCCAGGCCCCATCCCTGCCCGTGGCCCCCCCAACTCCGCCGGCGAAGGTCTCGCCCCCTCGCCCCCCCAGGCCCCACGGGATGAATCCCCGCCGGCCGGCGCCTTTTCGCGCCCCCCAACTCCACCGGCGAAGGTCTCGCCCCCTCGCCCCCGCCCGGACCCCATGGGATGAATCCCCGCCGGCCAGCGCCTTTTCGCGCCCCCCAACTCCGCCGGCGAAGGTCTCGCCCCCTCGCCCCCGCCCGGACCTCCCTCAGACCTTGCGCAGGCGGGTGGCCTTCAAGCCCCCCTGGCTCTTGGGCGGCTCCTGGGGTTCCGGCTTGGTCTCCGGCTCGGCCACCTGGCCCACCTCGGCCACCAGGGCGGTGGCGTCGTCCCCACCGGCGAGCTGCCGCACCCGGGCCAACAGGGCCTCCACCGCCACCTTGGCGCTGGGCGCCTTGCCCAAAAGAGCGGTGATCTCGCCCTCGGGCAGCACCCCGTGCACCCCATCGCTGCACAAGAGGAAGCGGTCGCCGGGACGCGCCGCGCCCTCGAAGAGGTCCGGCTCCACCTGGCCCACTCCCATGGCCTGGGTCAGCACGTGGCGCTGGGGGTGGTTGGCCGCTTCCTCCTGGTTCAGCACCCCGGTGCGCAGATAGTGCCGGGCCAGGGTGTGATCCTCGTTCAACTGCAACAGCCGCCCTTCCCGCCAGAGGTAGATCCGGCTGTCCCCCACCGCGGCCAGGCGGTAATTCTCTCCGTTCAGCCACAGGACCACCAGGGTGGCCCCCATGTCGCCCTCGTGGCCCAGCTCCCGGGCCACGGCCAAGACCCGCTGGTGGCTGTCGTGCACCTGCTGCTTCAGGCGGGCCAGGTCGGAGATGGGGCGGGTCAGGGTAAGGTCCCGGGGGGCCAGCATGGCCGCCACCACCTCGCGGGAGGCCCGCGCCCCCTCGGCGTGCCCGCCCATGCCGTCGCTCACCACAAAGAGACGGCGGGCGTGATCCAGGCCCACGGAGTCCTGGTTCTCGGCCCGGGCAAGCCCTTGCTGGCTCTGGCCAAAGGCCTCCACTCTCACGGCTGCCCTCCCCACCCCGGGCCTACCCCGGGCAGGGTCTTCCCCAGGGCGCGGCGCTCAGCCTCGTCGCTGACGTGCACCGTGGCGGTCACCAAACGCGCGAACGGCTCGCCGGTCCGGTTCTGGCCGGTGACCACCGCCCGGAGCTGGACGTCGCCCGGCTGGCCAAACAGGGGCACTTGGCCGGTGAGCACCCCGGCCGAGCTGAGGCCCGTGGAGAAGCCGCCCAGGGGAGCGGGAATGAGCTGCAAATTGGCCACCCGCGAGCCGTTCTGCCACACCTCCACCCGGGCCCGGCACTTCTCCACCGGCAGGTCGTCCTGGCGCACCGCCAGGGAGAACAGCCAGGGCTTGCCCACCAGGGGTGGGCCCTGGGGCTGGGCCAGCCCGGCCGTGAGCCCGGTGGCGCCGCTGGCCTGCAAATGGAACGGGGTCCCCGCCACTCCCCGCACCCGGATCTTCCACTCCCCCGAAACCGGTACGGTCAGGCCGTAAAAGGAATAGGAGGTTCCCCGGGCCGCTTCGGGCTTCACCAGCCTGCCGGCCGGGCCCACCAGTTCAAGGGATAGTTTCGAGGTCTCTCCCAAAAGGGAAAGGTCCAGGCGCGACAGGCTCGCGTCCACCAGCAACGGGAACTCGGCCGGGGCGCGGCCCTCCCGGGTCAACAACAGCACCCGGCGGTCGATCTCCGCGGCCAGGCGGTCAAAGGCCGCCACCAACTCGCCGGCCTGCCCGGCGTAGAGGTACAAGCCCTTGGCCTGAGCCGCCAGGCCCGAAAGGAAAAGCTGATCCACCTGATCGGTGAGACCCACCACGTGGAGCTTCACCCCCTGGGCCGCCAATTGCCGCGCGGTCTCCAGGGTGGGCAGGTTGGCGGTCTCCGGGTCGTTCTTGCCGTCGGTGAGCACCACCACCACCTTGTCCACCCCGGCCGGCGTGCCGGCCAACAGCTCCCCGGCCCGGGCCAGGCCCGCCCCGATGTCCGTGTCACCCCGGGCCGGCAGCTTGCCCAGCCCCGCGGCCAAGCCCTGGGCCTCGGCCCGCGAACGCACCTGGGTCAGGGGCAGCACCGTAGACGCCGTGGTGTTGAAGGAAACCACCCCCACCTGGTCCCCCGGGGCCAGGCGCGAGATGAGGAGCTTGGCCGCCTCGGTGCGGAGCCCCTGGGCATCCACCGAGCGCACCGAGCCCGAGCCGTCCAGCACCATCACCACCGCCACCGTGGCCGGGGTCAGAGGAAGCTTGAAAAAACCCAGGGCCAGATCCTTCACCTCACGGGCGCCCGGCAGGCTCAGATGGTCTCCCAGCACGCGGTATTCCCGGTCATCGCGGCCAAAGCCCGGCAGGCCGGCCAGGGAAGCCTGGGTCACCACCCCGTCACCCGGCAGCCCGGCCAGGTCCTTGGCGCAGCCGGCCCGCACCAGCATGTTCTTGGCCACCACCGCGTTCAGATGCCCGGACACCGAGCCGGCCAGGATGTCCAGGGGCAGGCCCTTTTTCGCCACCAGCTTCACCAGGCCCGCGCCCGGCGAGGCCTCGGCCAAGATGTCCTTGCCGTAGAAAAAGGCGACCTTGTCCCGCCACTCCTGGCGGCAGGGGGTGGCGCCCTCGGGCAGGGTGAGGCCCTCCACCGGGGTGGCCACGAACAAGGCCCGCTTCAACTCCGGAGGGTGCCCCTGGGCCAAATAGGACAAGGCGGCCAGGCAGCCCGCACCGTGGGCCACCAGAGCCACCTCGGGCGGCCGCTGGGTTTTCAGGATATCGTGAACCGCCCGCCCCACCCGGCGGGCCAGACCGGCCAAGCCGCCCTGGGCGGTGTCCGGGGCCAGGCTCAACACCTGGTACCCCCCCACCTCCAAGGCCGTGGCCAGGGGAGCCAGCTCTTTCTGCCCGCCCGGGCCGCCCGCCACCAACACGGCGGCCGGCCGCGCCTCGTCGCCCCTTTCCAGCCCGGCCCAGGCCGGCCCGGCCGCCAGGAGCCACAGCGCCACCCCGGCCAGCCACCAGGCCGTCCAAACTGCCGCCCAGCCCCCCCGGGTGGGAAAACGCGGGTCTATCCTACCGCCGCTCTGCAAAACTGCTCCCGCTCCCGCCTGGTCGGCCCTGTCGGTCGCCCTGCCGCCGGCGCCGGTTCTCCCCGAGCCCAACAAGTTTTGAAAAAGGGCCGCCCCGGCCTTGGCCATAATTACCCGGCTTTGGTTCAGGTTACCCGGCCAAACCGTCAGGCTGCTGTTTATGACCAGGCGCCGGCCTCCGGCCGCTCCCGGCCCGCGGGCCAGCCCCCGGCTCCCGGGGGCGCTCCGCCACCCCGTCCCCTGGCCCACTATGACGGAGACCGGGGGGATCATCTCCCCCCCGTCCCTCCCGCCGGCCGGCCCGGGGCCTGGCCCCCACCGGCCGCGCCCGGGGGAACCGCTGTCCCCCAGGCCGCCCCCAGCCGCCCGGTCAGTTCCCGGTGCGCGCGTGGTTCTTCCGGTAGTTGGGCCACACCATGGTCTTCTTGGGCACCGGCACGTTCAGGGTCAGGACCACCACGTTGTTGTCCTCCGCCCCCACGATCAAGTCCAACAGCCCGTCGCCGTTCACGTCGGCCAGGGCCGGCGAGGAAACCACCCCGCCGTTCAAGGTGAAGTTGGCCAGCTCCCAACCGGTGACCCCGTTGACCGCGTGCACGATCCGGTTGCCGTCGCAGATGATGGCGTCCGCCGTGCCGTCGCCGTTAAGGTCATACACCACCGGGCTCGAGAGCACCTTGGCCCCCCCCATGTCGAACTCCCAGATCCGGAGCCCGTTCTTGCCGTTGATGGCCACCAGCTTGCCCTGGCTCAAGGCCGCCAACACGTCTGGCACGCCGTCGCCGTTCACATCGGCCAACTCCGGCGAGGACTCGATGGGCTGCCCCGATTCGTAGCGCCACAACTCCACCCCGTCGGCCGCGTGCAAGGCGTACAACGCGCCGTCCGTGGAGCCCACCACCACCTCGGGCCGCTTGTCGCCGTCCAGATCCCCCAGCGCCGCCGAGGCCTTGATGGGCCCCTTGGTGGGGAACTCCCACATCTTCCAGCCGTTCTTGCCGTCGATGCAGTAGAACCTGTTGTCCAGCGAGCCCACCAGGGCGTCGGCCGTGCCGTCGCCGTTCACGTCCATCATGGCCGGCGTGGCGAACACGCCCGCCTTCATGATGGTGCCCGTGTTCCAGAGCGTCCAGCCCCGGTCGCCGGCCAGCGCGAACAACTTGCCGTTCTTGTTGCCGACCACCAGGTCCGGCACCCCGTCGCCGTTCAGATCGGAGGCCGCGGGCGAACTCTGGAACTCATTGCCCGCCCCGGTCTGGGCATCCTCCGGAGCCACCCAGATCTTTTGCCCCTTGCCGTTCAGGGCATAGACGTGGCCGTCGTCACTGCCCACCACCACGTCCAAAAGCCCGTCCTTGGTCAGGTCCACCAGCAAGGGCGAACTCATCACCGGGCCGTCCGTGCGATAGCTCCAGTAGCGGCGGCCGTCCTTGCCGTCGAGGTTGTAGACCCCGGCGTCATTGCTGCCCACCACCACGTTTATCACCCCGTCGCCGTTCACATCGCCCACCGTGGGCGAGCTGAGCACCTTGTCCTTGGTGGTGAACGACCACACGTGGTTGAACACCAACCGCTCGATCACCTGCCGGGGACGCTTGGCTTCCCCCTTGCCCGCCATGGACGAGCCGGCGCCCGCGGCCGGCGCCATCGCCACCGGAGCCGCCGGGGGCGCCGTGATCATCGGGGCCGCCGTGGGCAGAGCCGCCGTGGGCGCCATCGCCACCGGGGCCGCCGTGGGCGCCAGGGCCTCCGGCGGGGCCGTGGTCGCCGGGGGCGCCGCCACCGTGGGCTCCACCACCGGCACCGGGACCGCCTGCCGCTTCTGGAACCACCACACTCCCGCGCCGGCCAACGCCACCACCACCACCAGAGCCGCGATCAGGCCCCAAGGGGACCGGGGAGCCTTGGCCGCCGGATGCTCGGCCATCCCCGGCGGCACCGGTATCGCCCCCGCCCCCCGCACCCGGGTGGCCTGCGGCCCCCCCGGCTGGGAGAAGCGGAACTTCACCACGTCGAAAGCGAGCTTGTCGCCCTCGGCCAACAGCTTTTCCGTCACCTTCTGGCCGTTGACAAAGGTCCCGTTGGTGGAGCCCAGGTCCTTCAGCATCACCCCCTGGGGAGTCAGCCGCAGCTCCGCATGCCGCGCCGAGACGGACTCGACTCCCAGCACCAGGTCGCAACTCTTCTCCCGGCCCACCAGGGTGACTTCCTTGTCCAGGACCACCTCCTGGCCCTTCTCATCCACCAACCGCGGCGGCGCGGCCTGGTGCACCCGCGTGGAACGCACCCGCGTCTTGTCCGCGGCCGGAATCTCCACCTGGGACGTCACCGCCCCAAAGGCCACCTTGTCCCCATTGGCCAAGAGCTTCTCCGCCACCTTGGTGCCGTTCACCGTGGTGCCGTTGGTGGAACCCAAATCCTTGATCAGATACCCCTGGGGAGTCCGCCGCAGCTCTGCATGACGACGCGACACGTCCGGGTGGTCCAAAGTGAGGTCGCAACTGGGATCCCGACCCACCACCAGAACCTCTTTCTGTTCCAGATCGAGAGTCTTCCCCTTGCTGTCGGCGGAAGTAAAGATCAGTTTGGCCATGGCCCGCACCTCTCCCCCTTGGTTTGGCTTGGCAGGCGAACTCGATTAAAAATGGAGGGATAATCCCGCCCTCCACCCTGTCCGGCCAGGTGTGCGCACTCCCCCACCCCGGCCTGTGAAGGACTTGCCCAAACCTAACACATCTTTAGATGGGGACGGTAGGAACATCTTACAAGAAATTGCCCCATGCTGGGGCTCCCAATGCGGGTCGTGCGAGGCTCACCTCCGCACCAGGCTTGTCAGCTCCCGTAGCGAGGCTGTTGCCCACCCTGTTCCCCGGCGGCGTCGCCGCCGCTCGCGTAGCGGGTCGTGCGAGGTACACCTCCGCACCAAGCTCGCGCGCTACTGGATATAGGCTGTATTGGATTTTGTTGGATTTAACCGAAACACCGGCGCCGGCGCGAAGCGGAGGTCAACCCGCAACGCACCCCACTCCCCTATCCACCCACTATGCTTTTCCTTGGGAAGGGGGGTGGGGGGGGAAACCTTTCCTTTTGGCTTCAAAAGGAAAGGTTTCCCCCCACAAAATCTTCCCTAAAAGAAAGTCAGCTTTCGCGGGCGGCCCGCCAGAGGAGGTAGCCTTGGATGAACTCGTCCAGGTCGCCGTCCAGCACGGCGTCCACGTTGCCGATGTCCACTCCGGTGCGGTGGTCTTTCACCAGGCGGTAGGGGGCCAGGACGTAGGAGCGGATCTGGCTGCCCCAGGCGATATCCGCGTGGCTTTCGTGCTGTTTGCGCTTTTCCTCTTCGCGCTTGGCGATCTCCATCTCATAGAGCCGGGCGCGGAGGACTTTCATGGCCAGGTCCTTGTTGCGGTGCTGGCTTTTTTCGTTCTGGCACTGGACCACGGTCCCGGTGGGCAGGTGGGTTATGCGCACGGCCGAGGAGGTCTTGTTCACGTGCTGGCCGCCGGCGCCCGAGGCCCGGTAGGTGTCGATGCGCAGATCGGCCTCGCGGATATCGATCTCGATGTCGTCATCCACCTGGGGCGACACGAACACGCTGGCGAACGCCGTGTGCCGGCGGTGCGAGCCGTCAAAGGGGCTGATGCGCACCAGGCGGTGGATGCCGCTTTCGCCTTTCAGCCGGCCGTAGGCCCCGGACCCGTTGATCTCCAGGGTCGCGCCCTTGATGCCCGCTTCCTCACCCTCCTGGTAATCCAGGAGCCGGGCTTCGAAGCCCTGGCGCTCGGCCCAGCGGGAGTACATGCGCATCAGCATCTCGGCCCAGTCCTGGGCGTCGGTGCCGCCGGCCCCGGAGTTGATGGCCACGATGGCGTGGCGGTGGTCGTCCGGGCCTGAGAGCAGGCGGGCCGATTCCAGCCGTCCCACCTTGCGCTCCAGCTCCTCCAGGGAGCCGATGGCCTCCTTCACCGTGCCCCGGTCGCCCTCTTCCTGGCCCAGTTCCAGGAGCACTTCGGCGTCGTCCAGCTCGGCCGCCACCTGGCCCACGCCCTCCAGGGCCTGGGCCAGTTCGGTGCGCTCCCGCATCACCTCGGTGGCTTTTTCCTGGTCATCCCAGAAGCCGGCCTGGGCGGAAAGCTTGTCCAGTTCGGTTATGCGCGCTTTTTTGCTGGCCGGGTCAAAGATACTCCTCGAGCAGGGTCAGGCGGCGCTTCAAGTCTTCCAGCTTGGTTACGGCTTCTTCGTACATATCTAAACTCCTTGCCGGGGCCCGCCTCGCCAGCGCAGCCCGGCGGCGAAGATGAGGGAAAACAGGAAAGCCCCCGGTCCCGCCCAGTCCCCCAAGCGGGTAAAGAGGGTGATGCTGTTCAGGAGGGGCAACTCCCTGGTCCGAAAGGCAGGGGTGTAAAGCTCGGTGGTGTCGGTGATCCGGCCGTCGGGCCACACAAAACCGCTGACTCCGGTATTGGCCGCCCGGGCCACCGCCCGGCGGTTCTCCACCGCCCGGAACACCAGATGCGACATATGCTGCCTAGAGGCCCCGGTACGCCCGAACCAGGCGTCGTTGGTCTGATTTACCAGAAGATTGGCGCCTCTTAAAACCATTTCCCGGGCCAGATAGCTGAAAATCGATTCATAGCAGATCAGCGGCCCCAGGCGGGCCGGCCCGGCCGGCAGAACCCGGCCCAATTCGCCCCGGGCCTGGTCCTCGCCCACCTGGGCCACGGCCCGCACAAAGAACAGCAGCGAGCCCAGGGGCACATATTCCCCAAAGGGCACCAGGTGCACCTTGTCGTAGTAGCCCAACGCGCCCCGGGGAGACAACAGCCAGGAGCGGTTGGTGGTCATCACCTTGTCGTCCCGGCTCACCGCGCCCAAGGAGCCCACGCACAGGTAGCAGTCCAACTGATTGGCCAGGTCCACCACCGGCCGGCTGGGCTCCCCGTCGATCATCAAATAGAACGGCGCGGCCGATTCGGGCCACACCGCCAGCCAGGGCCGGTTCTTCACCCCGGCCGCCGCCTGGCGGGTGAGCTGCAAGTGCTTTTTCAGCACCGCGTCCCGGTGCTGGGGGTTCCACAGCATGAGTTGCTCGTTGTTGGCCTGGATCACGCTCACCGGCATATGCGGCGCCGCCGCGGCCAGGGCCTGGGTGGCTTGCATGCGCCAGGCGCCCCAGCCGAACAAGACGCCCAAGAGGGCCAAGGCCGCGGCCGGCCCGGCCAACCGCGCGGCCCAGCCTTCGCTCTCTGCCCGGGGCCGGGTCAGGGGCCAGGCGGTCAGGGTGGCGGTCAGCGCCATGAGGAAGCTCACCCCGTGCACCCCCCACCACTCCGCCGTCTGCACCAGCTCCGGCCGGGCGGCCAGCCCCCCGCCCAAGGGCAGCCAGGGGAAGCCGGTGAGGAAGAAGCTCCGCACCCACTCCAGCCCCACCCAAGCCGCCGGCGCGGCGATGAGCCACAGCTTGCGGCCCGCCGCCTGGGCGGCCAACCAGGCGAAGAACAGGGGGAACATGGCCAGCACCGCGGCGAACAGGAGCAGCACCCCCAGGGCCAGGGGCCAGACCATGCCGCCGTACACGGTCATCACCACCATGATCCAATAGAGCTGGCCCGTGTAAAGGCCCAGCCCCCAGAGAAACCCGGTCACCCCGGCCTGGCGGGGGGTCAGGCGGGCGGTCAGCACCAACAGCGGGGTCAATACCCAGGGGGTCAGCCACCACCAATCTGTAGGGGGATAGGCCAGCACCGCGGCCAGCCCGGAGAGGAGCGCCGCGCCCGCCGTGCGCCACGGCGGCCGCCAACTGGATGATTCTGCCAAGGGATTCAGTCTCCGACTTCCGCCGCCCGGGACTCCGTCGCGAATACCTGCACCTGGGTCACCCGCCGCTTGTCCGCGCCCACCACCACCATGCGCACCGGGCCGTAGGAAACCTCCTCCTGGGGCGGCGGCACCCGGCCCAGAATCGTGGTGATGAAACCGCCCACCGTCTCGAAGCGCCCCTCGGGCAACTCCTCGGGCAGCTCCACCCCCAGAAACTCGGCCAAGTCCCCCACGTCCAACCGGCCGTCCACCAGGACCGAGCCGTCGGGCTGCTCCATCAGCATGTTCTCGTCCTGGTCGTACTCGTCGGCAATCTCACCCACGATCTCCTCCAAGACGTCCTCCAGGGTCACGATGCCGGCGGTGCCGCCATACTCATCCACCACCACGGCCAGATGCACCCGTTTGCGCTTCAGTTCCGTGAGCAAGAGGTTGATGGGCATGGATTGCGGCACGAACAAGGGGTCCCGGGCGATGTCAGCCAGGGATATGCCCTCGGTGGGGCGGCTCCAATAGGGCAGGAGGTCCTTGGCGTGCAGAACCCCCCGGATGTGGTCCAGATCGTCTTCGTACAGGGGAATGCGGGAGTGGCCCGACTCCACGATCACCTTGATTATGTCGGCGAAGTCGGCGTTTATGGAGACCGTGGCCATCTCGGTGCGGGGCACCATGATCTGCCAGGTCATGGTCTCTCCGAGATCGAGCACCGCCTCGATCATCTTGCCTTCGCGCGGCGTGATGAACCCTTGGGCCTCGCCCTGATCAACCAGGCCGGAGATTTCCCTTTCAAGCTCAGCGGAAGTGCTGGTGCGGGGACCGCCCAGCATCAACCGCAGGCGGCCCAAGAACCCTCGTCGTGGCTCCGAGTCCAAGCTGCTCCCGTCCTTTCCCCGAAGGGTTAAAGACTAAAATTTAGCCTAGGCCAGCCGGGCAGTCAAAAAAAATCACCGCGCACGGCAGGTTTACGAAATTTACCAGGTTAACCATTGGTATGTTCAAGGAAAACTGAAAGCAAGCTCCGGAGGACATTTTTCCGGCCTCCCGCCGGTTTTTCCCGGGGCCCCAGAAACGCCATCCCGAGCTTACGGCAGGATATATCCTTTATTTAAAATCTCTTATCTAGTACCACTCGCGCCGGGACGAGGCCCGGTCGCCTCTCCTGCTCCCGCCGCCGGGCCTCCAACTTGACAAACCGGTGACGGCCACCTATGCTGAAATTAGAGGATTGTGCGCCCTCAAACCGGGGCCCGGGCCCGGGGGGAAAGCCCAGGGGAACCATGCCGGTCCAGTTCGATCCCGAAACCGCCACCTACTATCCCGTGACCTACTCGGGTGGCGACCCCTATACCCAACCGCCGGAAAAGGTCTGGGCCGAGGCGCCCCTGTACACCACTTCCGCTTATCCCTCGGTGGATTACACTCCCCCGCCGCCCATGGACGCCCCGGCCGACCCCCCGCCGTCCGTGGTGGGCCTGGCCGAGTACATGGGCACCGTGGTGGACAGGATCATCTAGCAGGATGTTGAAAAAGTCCCTCCATGGCCTTTTTCAACCAAACTTGACAAAAGCGTGGTTTTGTCAAGTTTTCCAAATTGCTTGCCTTTTCAAGGCCGCGCAATTTGGCGCACCGTTCCTGGTGCGCCTAGCAGGCTGTTTTTCAACAGCCTGCTAGCGCAGCTTTCGCCCCCGCCGGCTTAGCGCCGCCCGCCCCGGGTTTCCGCGCCCAGCCAGGCGCCCCCCAAAAATCGCGGCCAACAAAAAAGCTGAAGTTATTTGAAGATGGTGGGCGTGAAGTCCTTGAGCCGAAGCGTTTTGACCACGTGCTCGAAGTCCACCAGGTCCTGGGTGAAATCCTGGTCCTGGCCGTGGAAGATGAGGATGATCAGGGAATCGGCGTGCTCCAGGCCCGCGGCCACCGCCCCGATCTTCACCTTGCGCTTCACGCCTTTCTCCCCTTCCACGTCCAGTTCGTAGAGGCACTTGAGGTAGGACGTCTTGTGGCCGGCCAGGTCCAGCGAGCCGTTTTTCAGATCCAGATAGTTCTGTTTAGGGTCGCGGACCGCCTTGAGCAGCATGTCCAAGGTGAGGTCGGGCTGCTTCCTGATGGCCGCCACGATGATCTCGCTGGCCGAATCGTCCTTGTTCAGGTCCAGTTGGTACAGGAGCTGGTGGTCCGGCAGGCCGGTGACCTTGTCGCCCCGCACGATCTCGCCCTCGCGGTTGGCATCCACCTGCCAGGTGCGGGGAGCCTCGAACACCAGGCTCTTGGCCTCCACCAATTGATAGCGCTCGGTGTGCCACCAGCGCTCCAGGTAGTCGTCATCCGCCGCGGCCCGGGCCGGGCCGGCCAGGGCCAGGACGCCCAGGGTGGCAAACACCAGGACCAACAGGAAGTTGGCGGTCTTTCTCATGGCATTGGCTCCAGCCAAAGGATTTGGCCCGAGCTTGCCCATTCCCCGCGCAAAGCGCAAGAATAAAAACCAATTTCCGCGCCAATAGCCAGCCGGAATAATCGTGCTCTGATTTATCAGCCAATTCCCCCCATCGGCGGGAATTCATGATGGCGGATGACCAGGCACAACCTGAATGCAACTATGAAGTTTTTTTGGGGGTGTGGGGGGAAGGACGCGGGGTCCCCAGAAAAGCGCAGCTTTTCTGGGGTGCAAGGACGCGGGGTCCCCAGAAAAGCGCAGCTTTTCTGGGGTGCAAGGACCTTTTTTTCATAAAAAGGTCCTTCTCCCCACATCTTCTCCTCAAGCTTCTCCAACCACTTCCGCCGCGGCCCGGGCGATCAGGAGTTCTTCGTTGGTGGGGATGACCCAGATGGCCACCCGGCTGCCGGGCCGGCTGATCTCTCCGGCCGAGCCCGGGGCCAGGTTTTGATTGCGCTCCGGGTCCAGCTCCAGGCCCCAGGGGCCCAGGTCGGCGAAAGCGGCCTCCCGCACCTGGGGCGAGTTCTCGCCGATGCCTCCGGTGAGGACCACGGCGTCGGCCCCGCCCAGGAGGAAGAAGTAGCCCCCCAGGTACTTCTTGAGGTTGTGGATGAACATGTCGAAGGCCAGGCGGGCCCGGGCGTGGCCGTCCTCCATGGCCTGCACGATGGCCCGCATGTCCCGGCTGAAGCCGCTGATGGCCAACAGCCCGCTCTCCTTGTTCAGGCTGTCCAGGATCTCTTCCACCGAGAGCCCGGCGTGGCGGCAGAGGTGGGGGATCACCGCCGGGTCCAGGTAGCCCGGCCGGGTGCCCATCATCAGGCCTTCCAGGGGGGTGAAGCCCATGCTGGTGTCTTCCACCCGGCCCCGGTTGAAGGCGGTGACGGAGGAACCGTTGCCCAGGTGGGCGGTGATGAGCCGCAGTTCCGCCGGCTCCCGGCCCAGGAGCCGGGCCGCCTCCCGGGTCACGTACTCGTGGCTGATGCCGTGGAAGCCGTAGCGCCGCACGTGATAGCGCTCCCGCCACTCCCAGGGCACGGCGTAGAGGTGGGCGTGGGGCGGCATGGACTGGTGAAAGCAGGTGTCGAAGTGGGCCACCTGGGCGGCAGCGGGCAGCCGCCGGGTGGCGGCCTCCAGGCAGGCGATGCTGTGGGGCATGTGCAAGGGGGCGATGTCGGCCAGCTCGCCCAGGCGGGCCCGCACCTCCGGCCCCACCAGCACCGGGCCCAGGAAGATGTCCCGGCCGTGCACCATGCGGTGGCCGCAGACAGCGACCTCGGCCGGGTCGGCCAGGGCCGGGTGGCGGGGATCGGCCAGGGCTTCCAGTGCGTACTCCAAGGCGGCCGGCTGATCCGCGCAGGCCACGGCGCGGGTCCAGGATTCTCCCTTGCCCACCCGGTGGTGCTGACGGGCGGGGCCGTTGCCCCCGCCGATCCGCTCCACCAGCCCCCCGGCCAGTTCCTCTTCCCCGGGCATGTCATAAAGCTTGTACTTCAAGGAAGAGGAGCCGCTATTGAACACCAGGATCTTCACTGCCCTGTCTCCTCCGCCCTGGCTCTCCACCCGGAAACCGCTCCCCGACCCCCGACAGGCGCCGGTGACCAAAGCTGACTGCTACCCACTATGAAGTTTTTTGGGGGATGGGGGGTGTGGGGGGAAGGACCCTTTTTTTCAAAAAAGGGTCCTTCCCCCCACATATCCCCAATTCTCCGAATCACTCTCATCCGTTCAAATGCGCGTACTTGGCCAGGTGGCGCACGGGGGTTTTGAGGGCGTCGCGGCGGAAGGGTTCGGCCAGGACTTCGGCGGCGCCGTCGATGATGGCGTCGATGACGGCCGGGCCGCCGGCGGCCACGGCTTCTTCGACCGCGCCGGCCACTTGGTCGGGGTGATCCACGCGGTAGCCCTGGGCGCCCATGTCGCGGGCCAGGCGGGCGAAGTCGGGGTTGGCCAGGTTCACACCCACGAAGCGGTTGTCGTAGTAGTCGATCTGGTTCTTCTTTTCCGCGCCCCACTGGTTGTTGTTGAAGACCACGGCGATGACGGGGATTTCTTCGCGCACCGCGGTCATCACCTCGGAGAGGCCGCTGATGCCCCAGGCGCCGTCGCCTTGCAGGGCGAACACGGGGGCCTCGGGCCGGCCCATCTTGGCCCCCAGGGCGACGCCGTAGGCGATGCCGCAGTTGCCCCAGGACAGGGCCGGCAGGAACTGGCGGGGGCCGTTGAAGCCCAGGTAGCTGTTGGACATGGAGCAGGTGTTGCCCACGTCGGTGGCCACCAGGGAGCCGGCGGGCATGGCCCGGGTCAGCTCGCGCAGGAAGGCCCGGGGGTGCATGGCCTGGCTGGGGGCCTCGGCCCAGGCGTCCAGCTCGGCGCGCCAGGTGCCCCTCTCCACGGCCACCTCGGCCAGGCGCTCTTCGGCCGGGGCGCGGTCCGGCTCGCGGCGGGATAGTTCGGTGAGGAGCGCCGCGGCGAACTCCTTGGCGTCGGCCATGACCGGCAGGTCCACCCGGCGGCCCAGGCCCAACTGGCGGGCGTCGGCGTCCACCTGGATAATTTTGGCGCCGGCCGGCCAGTAGGTCATGTCGTACTGCGGCAGGGTGCCGAAGGGCCCCAGCCGGGTGCCCAGGGCCAGGATCACGTCGGCCCGGGCGATGAGCCGCATGGCGGCCTTGGAGCCGCAGTAGCCCAGGGGGCCGGCGGCCAGGGGGTGGTGGGCCGGGAAGCTGTCGTTGTGCAGGTAGGAGTTCACCACGGGGGCGGTGAGGTATTCCGCCAGGGCTTGGGTCTCCTCCCCGGCCCCGGCCATGCACACCCCGCCGCCGGCCAGGATCACGGGGTAGGCCGCCCCGGCCAACAGCTCGGCCGCCCGGGCCACCTCGGCGGGCGCCCCGGCCCCCCGGCTGGGGGTCTGGGTGGGGAAGATCTCGGTGTCGATGTCGCCGTAGAAATAGTCCCGGGGGATGTTGAGCTGGGTGGGGCCCATTTCGGCCTTGGCCAGGTAGAAGCAGCGGCGGGCCAGCTCGGCCATGCGCTCCGGCCGGTTCACCCGCACCTGGAACTTGGTGCAGGCCGCGAACCAGGGCATCTGGTCCAGCTCCTGGAAGCCGCCGGTGCCCAGCCCCAGGCTGCCGGTCTCCGGGGTGATGGCCACCATGGGCGAGTGGGCCCAATAGGCCGCGGTGACGGCCGAGACGAAGTTGGCCGCGCCGGGGCCGTTCTGGGCGATGCAGACCTGGGGCCGGCCGGTGACCCGGGCCAGGCCGTCGGCGGCGTGGGCCGCGGCCTGCTCGTGGGCCACGGAGATGAAGCGGATGCCCGCGGCCGGGAACAGGTCCAGGGCGTCCATGTAGGCGCTGCCCACGATGCCGAAAACGTTCTGCACGCCTTCGGCGGCCAGGGTCTCCACCAGGGCTTCGGAGGGGGTCATTTTGGGCATGATGTCGTGCTCCCTAGCAGGCTGTGGAAAAACAGCCTGCTGGGTGCGCCAAGGATGGCGCACCAAATTGCGTGGCTTTGAAAAAGCAAGCAATTTGTCAAACTCGGCAAAACCACGCTTTTGCCGAGTTTGGTTGAAAAAGGCCATGGATGGACTTTTTCAACCCTCTGTCAGGGCCGGGCCGGCGGCCGTCTTTAGCGTTGAAGTTCGTGCTTTAATTTACGGGTCATGAGTTTTTCATAGAGGTTGGGGGCCAGGCGGCTGACCCACCAGGTGAGCTTGCCCACCGCCGAGAACACGGCCAGGGGCCGGTCCTTCTGGGCGGCGTGGAACACCGCCTCGGCCACTTCGGTGGGGGTGCTGACCCGGCCCACCGTGGACTGGGGATGGCTGGTGACCGTGCCGTCGCCGTCCAGGGCGGCGGTGGCGATGCCGGTCTGGGTGAAACCGGGGCAGGCCAGGGTCACGGTCACCCCGCTGCCGGCCAGTTCGGCCCTGAGGGAGCCGAAGAGCCCGTGCAGGGCGTGCTTGCTGGCCGCGTAGCCCGAGCGGCCCAACAGCGGCGCGAAGCCGGCCACCGAGGTGATGACCACGATCTGGCCCCGGCGGGCGGTCAGGCTGGGCAGGGCCGCCTGGGTCAGGTACAGGGAGCCGAAAAAGTTCACGTCCATGACCCGGCGGAACACCCGGCTCTGGGTGGCGGCAAAGGCGCTGCGCTGGGTGATGCCCGCGTTGTTTATCAAAACGTCCACCCCGCCCAGCCGCTCCACCACCTCCAGCACCGCGGCCAGGCAGTCGGCCTCCCGGGTCACGTCGCAGGTCAGGCCCAGGGCCCGGCCCTGGTCCGCGCCCAAATCGGCGGCCAGGCGCCGGGCCGCCGCGCCGTCCAGGTCCAGGAGAGCCAGGGTGGCCCCGGCCTGGTGCCAGCGCCGGGCAAAGGCTTGGCCCAGGCCGCCGGCCGCCCCGCTGATCACCACCACCTTGCCCAGGTATTTGCGCTCAGGCGCCATGGCGGGTCTCCCGGAAATAGTCGAAGACCTGGCGGGTGGTCTTCTGGGGGACATAGCCGAACTCCTCCTTGAGGCGGCGGTTGGCCAACACCGGGCGGTAGCGCAGGAAGTTGACCTGCTCCGGGCCGTAGGGGGTGAGGGAGAGCTTTTTCAGCAGGGCCAGCGCGGCTTTGACCAGGCCCACCGGCAGGGACAGGTAGGGCTTGCCCAAGAGCGCCGCCATCTGGCGCATGGTCAGAATCCCGTCGCCGGCCAGGTTGTAGATGCCGCTCTGGTCATGGGCGATGCCCCGGAGAATGGCCCCCACCACGTCCTGATCCCAGATGAGCACAAAGGGGCTCTCGGCCCCGGCCAGGCCCACCACGGCCCGGCCGTCAAAGAGCGCGGTGATCTGGTTGTGGGCCGTGGCCCCCAGGATGGTGCCGGGCCGCAGAATGAGCTGCTTCAGCTCGGGGTGCTCTTGCCGCCAGGCGGCCAGAAGCTCCTCCACCTGGCGCTTGTGGTCGGAATAGATGAATTCGGGGTTGCCCCGGATGGGGTCGTTCTCGTCCAGCCAGGCGGCGTTGTCCGCATAGTAGCCATAGGCCGCGCCGGAGGAGGTGTAGATCACCTTGTCCACCCCCGCGGCAAGAGCCGCCTGGAGGAGGTTCTCCGTGCCGCCCACCTCCACGCTGTGCAAGAGCTCCCGGTCGGGCTTCTTGCCGGGGTTCACCACCGCGGCCAGATGCACGGCGGCCTGCACCCCGTGCTCGGCCATGACCCGGGCCAGCTCCGGGGAGCGGATGTCCAGGGCCACGTGGATCACCCCGGGCAGGGGGCGGGTGGTCTCCCGCAGGTCCAGGGCCACGATGGTGGTCAGTTCGCCGGGGTCGGCGGCCAGGGCCTCCAGCACCAGGCGGCCGATGTAGCCCTCGGAGCCGGTGACCAGGATGGAGTGGTACCCGCTGGGCCGGGGATTCATTTGGCGCCTCCCATGATCGGCAGAAGCTTGTGGCGGTTCCAGTACAAGGCCACGCAGAGCCCGGCCACGATGTGCCAGATGCCCCACCAGGCCGCGATGATGGCCATGCCGCCCAGACCGTCGAAGAAATCGAAGATGAGCACCAGGGCCAGGGCCGAGTTCTGGATGCCCACCTCGATGGTCACCGCCCGGGTGTCGTGGGGGTCCAGGCGGAACAGCCGGCCCGAGGTGTAGCCGATGGTGAAGGCCATGGCGTTCTGGATGAGCACCGCCAGGGCCACCAGGCCGATGATGTGGAGGAAGATGGACCAGTTGTTGGCCAGGGCCAGGGTGAGGAACAAGAGGAACACGATCACCGAGAAGATCTTGAAAGGGGTGCGCACCTTGTCCACCAGGCCGGGGAAGAAGCGCGACACGGTGATGCCGGCCACCAGGGGAATCCCCAGGATCAGGGTGATGGTGGTGAACACGTCCAGGGGCGAGAGGCTCACCTGCTTGAGGATCGGCGCGGTGTAGGGGTTGAGCCCGCCCCACAGCGAGAGGTTGAAGGGGGTCATGAACACGGCCACCGCGGTGGAGACCGCGGTCATGGACACGCTCAAGGCCGCGTTGCCCCCGGCCAGATAGGTCATGAGGTTGGAGACGTTGCCCCCGGGGCAGGCGGCCACCAGCATCATGCCCAGGGCCAGGGAGGGCTGGGGTTTCATCACCAGGCACAACAGGAAGCTGAACACGGGCAGCAGGATGAACTGGGCCATGAGCCCGATGGCCGGGCCCTTGGGGGCCACCACGATACGCTTGAAATCCTCCAGTTTCAGATCCAGGGCCATGCCGAACATCATCAGGCCGATGAGCGCGTTTAGGGCCAACAGGCTGTGGGGATCGAAGTTCAGACGAATCTGGTCCACCGCTGCCGCGTCCATGCTCACCTCCCTTTGGGTTCTTGGTGCATTGCCTTGAAATGGATGAGCCCCGGGGCCCACATATGCTTCACCGGGTCCACTTCGATGTGGATCACCGTGGCCACCGGCGCCTGGCGGGCCCGCTCGATGGCCGGCCGCAGCTCCTCCAGGCGGGTGACCCGCTCGCCGTGGCCGCCCATGGCCTGGGCCAGCTTGTCAAAGGCGATCTCGCCCAGGTCGGTGTTGATGGTGTCGCCGGCCGGCAGGGACTTCTTGACCATGGTGGTCAGGGGCTTCAGGGCGAAGCTCTGGTTCATCTTGACCATGCCCCACTGCCGGTCGCAGCAGACCAGGAAGATCACCTTCAGCTTGTTGCGCACCGCGGTCTCGATCTCCTGGGGATGGAAGCCCATGGCCCCGTCGCCGATGATGCAGTAGACCTCGCTGTGGGGCCGGGCCACGGCCGCGCCCAGGGCCTGGCCCACCCCGGCGCCCAGATGGCCGAAATGGTGGGTGCTGAGCTGGGTGTTGGGGGTGAGGCAGGTGTGATAGAAGTTGCCCCACACGGCGGTGTTGCCGCCGTCGAACACCACCACCGCGTCGGGGTCGAAGACCTGGCGGCAGACGTGGGCCACGTGGGCTGTGTTCAACGGCGTGGCGGTGTCGGCCAGGGCCTCGTCCAGCTTGGCCCGGATCTTGTTCTTCTCCAGGGTGAGCTTCACCAGGGCTTCCCGCCGCTCGGCCAGGGGCAGGCGCTCCTTCATCTCCTCCAGGCGGGCGATGACCTGCTGCAAAAACAGCTTGAGGTCCGCCTGGATCATCAAATCGGCCGGGCGGTTCAGGCCCAGGATGTCGCCGTCGAGGTCCACCTGGATCATCTTCTGGGCCGAGGGCGGCGCCCAGTAGGGGGGCTTGCCCCACCAGTCGGTCTCGCCCAGGCGGGAGCCCAGGACCAGGGACACGTCGGCCGCGTTGCGGAGCTGGTTCACGGCCTTGATGAGCATCATGGGCCAGGCCAGGGGCGAGGTTTCGGGCAGAACCCCCCGGGCCCCCCAGGAAGTGGTGACCGGGGCTTGCAGCAGCTCGGCCAGGCGGGCCAGCTCCTCAAAGGCCTGGGCGTGGATCACCCCGCCGCCGCAGTGGATCAGGGGCAGTTTGGCTCCGGCCAGCAGGTCCGCCGCCCGCTCCACCAGGTCCGGGGCGGGAAAGAGCGGCGCATGGTTGCGGTAGCTGGTGGGCCCGGGCAGGTTCAGGGGCTTGGTCTTGCCGTTCATGATGTTCTCGGGCACGTCCAAGTGCACCACCCCGGGCCGGCCGGTCCAGCATTTGCGGAGCGCCCGCCGGGTCAGCTCGGCCACCCGCTCGAAGCTGTCGGCGCAGCCCGACCACTTGGCCATGGGCTTGATCACCCCCACCTGGTTCAGGTACTGGTAGGCCCCGCCGCGGTCGGGGTAGCTGATGGGGGTGCGCCGCGAGCTGGTGATCAAAAGCACCCGGTTGCCCTCGCCGTTCTCCACCGCCACCCCGGGCAGCATGTTGGCCACCCCGGGGCCGTTGCTGGCGATGCACACCCCCAGGCCCCCCGTTAGGCGGGCGTAGGCCCCGGCCATGTGGGCGGCTATGGACTCGTGGCGGGGGGTGACCAACGAGATGCCCTCCTGGCGGCAGCCGGAGACAAGGCCCAGGTAGGTGCCGTCCACGATGCCGAAGTACTTCTTGACGCCCTCGGCGCGGAGCATGGCGGCGATGATGCCGCCGCCGGTCACGGAGTCGTTCATTTTCCATTCTCCTGGCGCGGGGCCTCCCCCGGGTCTTGGGGAGGGCGGAGCACGTTGTGAATCAGGGCCACGGTTCGCTCGAGGCTCTCCTCCAGGTTCTGGCCGGTGATGCCGTCCGCCAGCTCCAGATACTCTTGCAGGCGGATGCGGAAATGGGGCGAGACCAGGGAGAGCAGGAACATGATGTAGACGGTGTTGATGAGGAAGGCGGTGAGGTTCACGTCCAGGGCCGGGTTCACCAGACCCGCGGCTTGGCCCCGCCGGACCAGATCCTTCAGGTGGCCGGCGGTGTGGCGCTCCACCTCCCGGGAGAGGTCCGCGGGCAGGCGCTCCGCCCCGGCCGTGGTGCCGTTGGCGTACAGCGCGATGTAGTCGGGGTTCTCCAGGGCGAAACGCACCCCGGCCCGGAAGATGTGCTCCACCTGGCGGTAGATGTCCCAGGCCGGGTCCAGGCCGCCGTACACCGCGGCGCGGGAGGCCTCCAGGGCCCGGCGGCACACGTGGTGGTAGAGGTCTTCCTTGCTCTCGAAGTAGTTGTACAGGGAGCCCTTGGCCACCCCGGCCGCCTTGGCCAGGCGGGCCATGTCGGTTTGGGCGAAACCCAGGCCGGCAAAGAGGCGGGTGGCTTCCTGGAGCACCCGCTCCTGTTTTTCCTCGGGAATCAGGTTGAAGGTTTCCTTGGGCACTTGGTTTACCTGCGGGGGTTGACGGCTTATCCTAACCTATGACTGACCGTCCAGTCAGTCATAGGTTAGGATAAACGCCGGGAACTTGTCAAGGGTTTTTCACCTCCAGGTCACTGGGGTATCACCCGGCCCTTGCCCCCGGCGACGCGGGTTTTGTATGCTCTTAGCCAGCCGCCAAAATCGGCCCGACCCCGCGGCGGCCCCGCGGACCGGCCGGGCCGGCGTACCGGCCGCTGCCCCGCCCCAGACCATTTTTAACGGGAGAGCTCCCATGGAGAGAGTCGGCTTTGGCAAACGGTTCTTGGCGTTCTTGATCGACTTGGTGATCGTGATGGTGGGGGGGACCGTGGTGAGCTTCCTGACCGGCGGTCTCATGGGAGGCATGGCCAGCCGGGCCGGCGCGCCGCCCGAGGCCAGCGCCGGCCTGGGCGTCCTGGCCGGGGTCACCATTTTCATCCTGATCGGCTCGCTCTACAACCTCATCGAGGCCTTCCGGGGCCAGTCGCCGGGCGGCATGATCCTGGGCATCATCATCCGCAACCAGGACGGCAGCCCGGCCGACCTGGGCACCCTGTTCTACCGCTACGCGGTGAAGAACATCTCCTCCCTCTTGCGCCTGGCCGCGGCCATCCTGGGCCTCGGCTTTCTGGAAACCGTGGGCAACCTGGCCGGCTTCGTCATCTTCCTGGGCTGCTTCCTGGTGCTCCGGGCCGACCGGCTGACCCTGCACGACATGATTTGCCACACCTCGGTGTATCCGGTGCGGGCATAAGCCGGCAACGGGGGCGGCTGCGCCAGATGCCCGCCGGCGGCGTCCCGGGCCTGCGCTCCAAC
>JAHLLK010000131.1 GCA_020444165.1 Deltaproteobacteria bacterium
GGGACCCCGGGGATGGCGCGCCAAATTGCGCGTCTTTGAAAAAGCAAGCAATTTGGTAAACTTGACAAAACCACGCTTTTGTCAAGTTTGGTTGAAAAAGGCCAAGGAGGGACTTTTTCAACATCCTGCTAGTCCAAAGACTGGATCCGCGTGAGATCAATAGGGGGCACCGGCAGGTCGGTGGGTTGCATGGAAAGCTGGCTTGGTCCCAACACATTCACCCGGGCCTTGGTCCAGTGAACCCCCTGCCCAGGGTTGATAGCCAACATCATACCTTGCGCGCTGGTCGCTCCGGGCTGGAGGTTGAACACACAACAAACCGTGCCCTCGTTCATGGGCACCAACCAAGCCGAATCTTTTCTGACCAGGACCATCTCGTGAGTATGGGGCACCGGCCATTGACCGGGCTTGACTACCATCAGGTAATACAGTCCACCCTGTTGCGACCAATAACCCCGCAGATCAGGCGAAACCCTTTGCGGCGGCACTTGTGGTTGCTGCTGAAGATTTCCCTGTTGCGCGGGAAACTGCGGCGGTTGTTGTTGCTGGACATTGCCTTGTTGCGCCGGGAACTGCTGCGGTTGTTGTTGCGGCATAGTTCCTTGCTGCGCCGGGAACGGCTGCTGAAGCTGCGCCAACTGGCGGTGGGCATCACCGGCGAGGGCCATGGTCGGCACGAGACAAAAGGCCAGGATGACGAAAACAGGGGTCAAGCGAGGAAGATTTCTTTTCATTTTCGTTTCTCCTCCGCGGCATTAAGCCTGTTTCCTGCCGAATATGAGCCAACATTCTGCATGCTTGGCCCAAATATTGCGGCAGTCTCCGCGTTAACCGCGATCAAGCCTTCCGCCACTCCAAAATGCTGGCGACAACTTCCTTGCGCAGCGATTGGAAGCAAACTTTTAGGTTTTTCCTGGAGTTTGCGCCATGGGCAGGCAGTTCATCTCATAATTTTGGAGGTATGATGCGCCAATGTCCCGCACGCGGTCAATAGAAACATTGCTCGGTCTTGCCACACACTGCTCAATGTGATTTGGGGGAGGAAGCGCAAAGGGCGCAGTTGATCTTTTTACGGTTGAATGGCAATCGGTTGAGCAGCTTCCTGGACAATCTCAATCTGAGAGCATTGCACGGGGCGTCCTGCCCCGTGCAATGCTCTCCAAACAGCACAAATCACTAACCTTTCAGGCTCATGATTTGGCGGGCCATCCCCGGGGTCCCCAAGCAAGTGGAACTTGCTTGGGGTGGATGCGTGGCCCGCTTGAGGCCGATGGCGCACGACTAACCGTCGAAATATGACGAAAGCGACTGTTTTAAATACAATATATTTGTATTTGCCGTGCATCGGCCCCAAGTCAGACTCCGGGTTCATTTCGGTCTATTGCCCGCGGTTTACCCCTCTTCGCCCCAGGCCTTGGCGCTGCGGGCCACCTTTTTGCGCACTTCCCTCCAGGCCCCGTCCACGTTGAACATGGAATCCGGCAGGGCGGCCAACATCTTCTTGTAGAGCGACCAGGGTACCGTGAAGGTCAGCTCGTCGGTTTTCATGAATTTGCGGGCCGAAGGGTCAAACCCGCCGATCACGGCTTTCTCCAACCCTTTTTCCTGGTAATAAAGCGGCCAGGCGATCAGGTTGGTGCATGCCGCGCCAAAGGGTACGGCCACACAATCCACCTCGCCGGTGGTAAAAGTGGTGTGGGTGAAAAGGCCGCATAACACCTCGGGCCGCGTGAAAAAGATGATAAATTCCGGCTCTTCACCACTTTCAAACAAGGACAGCGGCTGGAAGATGCAGTATTTCCCCGGAGCTTCCCGCGGGTTGACCTGAGCCAGAAATTTTTGCATGGCTTCGGGCGAAGGCAAATACCGCTCGCCATGGATGGGCGTGCCCGGGAAACCCGTGGTCACATATTTCTCGATGAATCTGAGGTTGGGCTTCATCATGGAACAGTAGAAGGCGCCACCCACGCAGCCATACTCTTCCGTGGAGATGTAGGCCGCGGCATGTTTTTTCCGAGCCAGCCAAACGTTACCCATGACGCAGGAAAACTGTTTGAAAATCTCCTGCATATTCAGCTGGCCCTGTTCTTCCAGCTCACGCGAGATGGGAATGCCGGGTTTGGGGCCGAAGGCCTTTTCCGGTTTGATGTTGTCGTAATACACACCGAACGGCTCTTCGCGCAAGCCGAGATGGCCCAGCAAAACCTTGGTTTCCTCCAGAACTGACGACACGGTCATGGGTAATCCTTCCTGTTTCTTGGCTGCATTTTTGCCCTGCTTGGATTTGCCATCCTTGGTCATGGCTCAGGCTAATCACGCCTTTAACGATTTAAGGTTTCCTGTTATGTGTTTCATGATTCTTATCAGTTCCGCAGCTTCTTCTGGGGTCAATCCGGCAAACGCTCTTTCCAAGCAACCCAGCGCTATGGGCACCAGTTTACCTTTCACGTCCCTCCCGCTATCCGTGAGATAAACATGCAGGCGCCGTTTGTCCTCCTGCGTAGGAGCTCGCCGGATAAAGCCGTTGCTATCGAGAATATTCAACATTCTGGTGATGGTGTGTCTATCTTTACCGATTCTTTCCGCGATGGCGCTCTGATGAATTCCCTCTTCTTCCCACAGGCAATTCAGGATCCCCCATTGTTCCGCCGTTATATTTACTCCTTCCGCCTGGAAAGCCTTTTGGAGGGTCAACTTCATGTGCAAGTCCAGCTGGTGGACGACGAAGCCCGGAGAATTTTCCAGGGGAAAGACTTTGAATTTGAGCGGCATTTGGTACAGCCCTTTCAACTTTGTTTTTATGTTGTCATGACAACGTTGTTTTGTCAACAAGTTGAGGCCGATGCACGGCAAATGTAAATATATTGTTTTTAAAACACTAACTTACGTCATATTTAGCCGGTTGGTTGTGCGCCATCGGCCTCAAGCGGGCCACGCATCCACCCCAAGCAAGTTCCACTTGCTTGGGGACCCCGGGGATGGCCCGCCAAATCACGATCCTACAAGGCGGGTGATTTGTGAGTCTTGGCAAAAGCCGGGCCCCCAGCAAGCTCTGCTTGCTGGGGTGGAGTCACGCTTTTGCCAAGCCGATCGTTGCACAAGGCATGGAGCCTTGTGCAACAGTCTCAAGTTAGGCGCAGGCCCTTCGGAGCCTTCTGCTGGCCGTGTTTCCGCCAGATCGCAGTAACCATCGTCTTTTCAGCTAGTTTGGGAGGAGAAAATGAGGCTTGAAACCGCGGCCCCCGGCCTCGCCGGCCGGAGAGCCTGGGCGGAGAAACCCGGCGGGGCCAGAGCCCCGGCCGGGTTTTGGGCGGAGTTTGCCTGGCAGGCCGCGCAGGACCTCACCAGGAGCGAACTCTTGTTTAGCAGGCTGTTAAAAACAGCCTGCGGGGCGCGCCAAATTGCACGTCCTTGAAAAGGCAAGCAATTTGTCCATCTTGGCAAAACGACGCTTTTGCCAAGATGGGTTGGAAAAGGCCATGGATGGTCTTTTTCAATACCTTGTTAGAAAACCAGATCCGTGGTCCGCAGGTTGTTCTGCACGGTGCCCACGCCCGGATAGGCGGAGGCGATCTTGGCCGCCTGGCCCTGGGCCATGCGGTCCTGCACTTGGCCCTCCAGCACCAGGTTCCCGCCGGCGTCGGCGGTCACCTGGATGTCGTGGAACGGCGTGGTGAACACCTCCTTCTTGATGGCGCTCTCCACCCGCTTGCCAAAGGAGCGGCGAGCCAGGTCAACCTTCAGGCCCTCCCAGTCGGGATGGCTGGCGATCTCCTCCAGACCCCGGCAGATGAGGTCCCGGGCCAGTTCCTTGGACAGGGCGGTGGTGTTCACCACCAGATCGTAAAGGCTCCAGTCCGCCAGGTTCTTGTCGAACATGGTCTCGACCATGGCCCGGCGCTGCTTGTCGTAATGCCGCACGAACTTGGCGGCTTCCTCGGCGCTGATCCCCTTGGATTCCTGTAGCCGGGCCACCCGGATCTTGGTGGGCGCCACGATCCGGACCTTCAGCACCCCCGGCAGATCGGCCAGGACGATCTGGGCCCCACGCCCCACCAGCACCACCCGGTCCTGGGCGGCCAGCTCGTAATTGAGGGACTCGAAAAGGCTGTGGTAGGAAGGCTCCCGGTAGAACACGCGATCCCGGAACCCCTCGGCCATTTCCCTCTCGTACAGGGCACAGGCATCCTTGAACTCGGGATCGCATTCCTGGGCCAGCTGACTGATGCCCTGCCGGCTGATCAGGCGGTAATCCATCTTTTCCGCCACCATAGCCGCGATGTCATCGCCCCAGCTGCCCACTTGCCGCGAAATGGTCAGAACCGCCATCGCCAAAACTCCTTTTCCCTTAGGCCCCCAGGGAACCCCTGCCCGGCGGCCCAGCCCGTTTACAGCTTGAAATCAGGGTTCAAGAGATAGAACTTGCCGCCTTTGGTGCGCCCCACCACCCCCTGGGCCAGCAAGGCTTCCAGCATCTGGGGGCGGTAGTCCCGGAGCCCCAGGTGCAGCCAGTTGCGGGTGGCATAGGAGGCTTCCACGGCGCTTTCCGGTTTCAAGGCCCCGCGGGCCTTCAGGTCCGCCAGGATGCGGTTGCCGGCCCGGCGCATCATGAACATGGCCAGCCGGCGGCCCCCCACGAAGGCCAGGGCCAGAATACCCAAGATGACAAATATTTGGAGAATTTCGTTCAACCGTTGACCGCCCTCTCTCCCGGCCCGCCGCGGAGCGGGCCGGTCTCTGTGCCTTTTTTCCCAGCTTTGCCCACCTCTGCGCCGGGTGTCAATGCTTTTAAGCACCTGATAGGTGGTGCGCAGCGCGTCTTGCCCTGCGCGTCTTAGAGGTTTGACAAAAGCATGCTTACGCTCCACCAAACCGGACTTTCCAGGTCCATGGCAGGTCAAGCAGCAGAAATAAATTGGTTTTATGTATCGTGATCCGGCAGGACCGCCCTGGGCCTGCCAGGCAAGCGAGGCTCGCTTGAGTTGGATCCTGGGTCCGCCTGAGGCCGATTGCCCCCCACCGGCAGGTACCATATGGTTCAACTTAAATGGTTACAATTCAATTTTTCGCCGCGCTCGGGCATCGCTCTCATTTGCCCCTTAACCAGGCGACGCTTCCCCCTGCCTGGCCCCGCGGAGCGCCCCCAGCGGGGCTCGGCGGATAAAAAAAACGGGGCCCCGGAGGGCCCCGAAATCAGCAGCCAGCAGGCGCCAGGCCGCGCCTCCCCGGAGCTATTTGCCTGCTTTTTTGGGCAAAGTCTTGCCGGTGTAGCCTTCCCGGTCCCGGATGCGGGCGTCGATCTCCGCCTTGCTGTCCATGAGGAAGCGCATGGTCTTCTCCGCCGCGGCCACCAGGGGTTCCTTCTCGCCCTTGGAGATGAGAAGCGCCGGCAGGAGCATCTGGCGCCGGGCCAGGAAACACACTATCTCGTCCTCGGCATCAGGGTCCACCCCCAGCTCTTCGGCCAGGCTCAAGAAGATGTTGCCGTACTCCTGGCTGTGCTCCAGCAACTCCAGCGGCACGCCGGTATCCAAGGCCACATCTCGGGCCTTGCCCACGGGCAGGCAGGAACCGGCCACCAAATCCTTGGCGTGGGCCAATTGGTGCACCACGGTGGAGTCGTTGGCCTGGGGCGACAGGGCGATGTAGATGGCCCGTTCGTCCTTGGCCCGGGTCTTGTTGGGGTTGATCAAAAGCCCGCCCACGGCCGGGTTCTCGTCGTACAGGCCGTGCAGCTTCGTGGCCAGGTAGGCATCCAGGTCCACCAATTTGATGGTGTATTCCTTCCCGCCCGCCGAGGCCACGCTAAGCATGCCGGCCAAATCGGCGGCGCGCGGATGTCGGGCGGGGGGAAGGTTGGTTATGCGCTGGGCGGCCTCTACCGGGTCGGGACTCACGGTCTGATCCACCAGCTCATTTTCCCGCCCCAAATGGCAGCGCTTGAACTTCTTGCCGCTGCCGCAGGGACAGGGATCGTTGCGTCCCACCTTACTCAGATCCATTTCGCCTCGCTTTTAGCGCCGGGGCCGCCCGTCCGCGCCTATTCGGGCAGAATGCAGGACTTGCCCGCATTGGGGGAATTCACCGGGAAAGGACCGCAGGTCCCCGTGTTGGGGTCATAGCGATGGCGATAGCTGGCCCGTATACCCACGGACTTGTAGGTATGGTCCCAGCCTCTTTGGTAATATCCGCATTCGTCATTGAAGCAGACCCAAAGATTTTCCTCGCCCCAGTTCATTTCCTCGGGGGCAGCCCAACGCGACATCTTCTGTCCGCAATGGGGGCAAACGGTCTTGTCTTGCTGAGTCATCGGAACCTCCAGATTGTCCCATATCCGGCGTTTGGAGTCTCGCGTCGGCCGTATGGGATCTTATTAATGCTTGACACCAAGTAATATAAGCATCCTGACCCAACTGGCAAGCACCGCCCGGGCAAACCAAGCCCTCCCACTCCCCCAAGGGGAGGGGAGGGCCGGCGTTATGGCCATAAGGCGGGGCCGGGGTTGGCCCCGCGCTTTTTTTAGAAACCCTTGTAGGGGTTAGGTCCGACTTCCTCGATGTTCTCCATGAACTCAGCGATCACTCCGGGGATCTTGTCCCCATCGGTGATGGAAATCTCTTCCACGCGCACCCGGGAGCTTTCCAAGGCCAGCCGGTCCAGGGTCTCAGCGATCTTGGACATACGCACGTTGGCCAGCTCCGAGCCCTTGACAAAGTGGCACTGGTAGTCGTCGCCGCGGCGGCAACCCATCAGCATCACGCCGTCAATGCCCGAGGACAGGGCGTCGGCGATCCACACCAGGTTCACCGAGCCCAGGCAGCGCACGGGGATGAACCTAATGTAGGGGCTCCATTTGTGGCCCTTCTTGGCGGCCATGTCGATGGCCGGCAGGGCGTCGTTCTCGCACACCAAGCAGATGACGCGAGGCTTCTCCTCGTCCTCTTCCGGAACCTCGATGCCTTTGATCATGCTACCGATCTGGTCCACCGAGTAGTTCTTGAAGCTGATGATACGCTCCGGGCAGGCCCCCATGCAGGTGCCGCAACGGCGGCAGCGGGTGATGTTGGGCAGGGGGTTGGCCTTCTCGTCCTCGTTGATGGCGCCGAAGGGGCATTCCTCGGTGCAGCGCTTGCACTGGGTGCAGCGCTGCATGGCGAACTCGGGGAAGCTCATGTCGCCCGAGCGGGGATGCACCGCGCAACCGACCTCTGCCCCCCGGATGGCCTGCATGGCCTTCAGCACAGCGCCGCAGGCGTCTTCCTTGGCCTGGCTCTGCCGCATGGGACGGCGCACGCAACCGGCGGAGTACACCCCGGTGCGGCGGGTCTCATAGGGGAAACAGATGAAGTGGCTGTCGGGCATGGCGTATTTCAAGGTGGGCAGGTTCAGGCCCTGACGATAGTCCAGGCCCAAGACGCTCCAGGCCTCGCTATCGGCCTTGGCCTGGGCGGTCATCCGCTTGGCCTCTTCCTGGTCCATGCCGAAGGCCACCAGAGGCGCCTCCACCACCCGGGGGTTGTTGGGCTTCATGCCGGTGGCCAGCACCACCAGATCCAGCTCTTCGATGGACAAGGTGTCATCCAGGAGCACGTCGGTGGTCTCAATGTTCAGCTTGTCGCCGGCAGCGGTGATCTTGGGGTACTCGTCCTCGGGACGGCGGATGAAGATCACGCCCTGGCGCTGGGCCTCGCGGTATACCTCCTCGGACACGCCGGGGGTGCGCACGTCTTTATAGATGACGTAAACGGAGGCCTCGGGGTTCTGGGCCTTGACGTAGATGGCCTGCTTCAGGCTGACGCTGCAGCAGAAGGCCGAGCAGTAAGGCAGATGGTTCTGATCGCGGGAGCCGGCGCACTGGATGAACGCCACGGCGCTCACCGGCGAGCCATCGGATTTGCGCACGATCTTGCCGGCCTTGGCCATCTCCTCCATCATCACGTTGGTGATGATATCGGGGTTGGAGCCGTAAGCCAGGTCGTCGGCCAGTTTCTCGGCCTCGTAGGGCACCCAACCCGTGGCCTGCACAACAGCGCCGGCCCGGAAGGTTTCGTCGTTGGCCAGGGTGATGGTGTAGTTGCCGGGGGCGCCCTCGGTCTTCACCACGGTGGTGCCGGTGAAGACCTTGATCTTGTCGCTGGCCTCGATCTCGGCCACGAGCTTGTCCAGGCCGGTGTCCTCCAGCTCCTGGTAGGGAGCGCTCTCCGGAGCCAGCTTGGCCATCTTGCCCAGGAAGCCGCCGATCTGCGCTTCCTTTTCCACCAGGAAGACCTCGTAGCCGGTCTTGGCGGCCTGTAGGGCGGCATTCATGCCGGCCGGGCCGGCGCCCACCACCAGGATGCCCTTGGCCACCTCGCCCTCCAAATGGAAGGCTTCGAGGGGCTTGCATTTTTTCAGCTTGATGCAGCTCAGCCGAAGATAGTCCTCCGCCAGCATCTGGCGGTCTTCCACCTCGGTGTCGTCGCCGGCGGCGCTGCACCACAGGGCCTGCTCCCGCAGGCTGGCCCGCTCCACGATCACGTCGGGGCCAAAGGCGAACTCGTCGGTCTTCACCCGGCTGGAGCAAGCGCCGATCACGATGGCGTTGACGCCTTCGGCCAGGTCGGCCTTGATCATCTCCAGGCCCTCGGGGGAGCACAGGACGTCGGCCATCTTGACCTCGGGGATGCCGCCGTCGGACTTGACTGTGCTGGCCAAGGCATCGTAGTCGAAAGCCTCGCCCATCTCGCAGCCCTTGCAGAGATAGCAGCTGTACTTAAGTTCCATGGTCCTTACCTCCCCGCCACCATTTGAATGGCCTTCAAAGCCGCGGCCGTGCCGTCTTGGACGCAGGCCACCACCTCCCGGGCGTTGCGCACCGTGCCGGCGCCGATCACGCCTGGGTGAGCCTGTACGAAGCCGTAGTCGTCATAGGTGACCTCGGCCGGGATCTTGTGCAGAGCGGTGTTGGGCTGCATGCCGGTGGCCAGAACCACCAGATCGTGCTCAGCCTTGAAACGCTCACCGGTGGCGGTGTTTTCGCCTTCCAGCATGAGGTTGCCGCCGGCGGCTCCCTCGATCATGGCGATCTTGGATTTGACGAACTTCACACCCTCATCGGCCTTGACCTTGGTGTAGAAGTCCTCGTTGCGGTCCATGGCCCGGATGTCGA
>JAHLLK010000182.1 GCA_020444165.1 Deltaproteobacteria bacterium
TGTGAGGCTTGGCAAAACCGCGTTTTTGCCAAGCCGACATTGCACGGGGCAGGATGCCCCGTGCAATGCTCTCAGTTGGGTTAGCTAGCTAAAAAATAGGGTAACATTCTATCAACGATAGTTATGATATCTTGATCGGGATATTTTTGGCCTTTCCACGCCTTGAAATCTTTAATAATCGCGTCTAAAGTGACGTCTTCGCCAGACGCCTTTAGGGCCCTGGCACAATACAAAGCAGTACCCAGTATTTCCATATGGGGAAAATCGAATTTCCCGTCCACTATTTCACAAAACTGACTTATAGCATCTTCCAATTTTCTAGAAAGATCGTCAGATATTTCAAGGTTCAGCGAAGATTCATCTAAAACCTCATATTGAATACCCCTGCATTTAACAACACCAGCAAACTCCATTTCGTCCAAGGCTTCAGCTAGACCAAACGAAAATGGTCCATAGGTGAACGGTTTAAACCTAAACCCAGACCTAAAATATAAAGAATCAACAAAATAAGTAAATTTTTGAATGACTATCTTGTAAAGAGGGACCTTTTGGTCGGCCAATTTTAGTAGTATGCTTGCCAGAAATGGCTTTCCCGCTCTTCTAGACATTTTGTACCCCTTGATTAGCGCTGAAACAGTCTTTTACAATCTCCTGAATCCCTTCGGGTGCAACATAAATGCGATAAATCATGGGTGGTTTTTCCACAAAATGCTTAAAAATCCAGGAGACTCTCCTAATGTCGGTGGTTAAAGCTTGATAAATCCCGTAGGTGTGTCTTCTAACCAAAATAGAATTAGGATCATCGAGATCAGCATCTATGCTACAATTCTGAACCTCATTCTCTGACAAGCGAAGACTCTTCAATATATCTACCTGCACGGTTTTCTTAAAAAAATCTACCCCTTCTCGGTAACCAGCCTTTTGCAGTCTTTCGAAATAATAATTGAATACATCTTCTCCATTTTCATGATTATTCGTCTCGTCTACAATCAATTTAAGATGATTTCTACGCAACAAACACTCACTCCAAAAATCGCCATTTCTGACCTGGGCCTTAAACCTTTCAATTAAATAATTGTCATCGAAATATTCGAATTCATTAAAATCCAAATCTACCAATTTATTATTAGCATCCTTCGAGAACCATAGTGATATTTTTCTTTGTTCATAATTTTTCAGAAACATTTCCAAGGCAATGTCGTATCCCATACGTGTTCGGTGAAATGGCACCTGCATATTATAATGATACCGAGCAATAAGAAAAGATTCAGCGACATAAACATCTTTCTCGTCTATGACCAGCCGAAACGAATCTTGATCCCCGGTGGCAGCAAACATTGAAGCATATCGCGCGGCATCGTATTCTCCATATTTCACTCCACAACAATGAGAGTCCCGTAACAAATAATCTGCACGATCTGCATCCAATTGGCCCGAAATAATTTCGTGAAGCAGACGATATTTAGGCCTAAATTCAGACGTCAACAACGACGCAACCGTTTTAGGCCTTATCTCGATACTCTCGAGAACATCTTTTATGGGTGGATAATTTTCAATAATACAACAACTTATCTCTTCATGCCCAAAATCATCCAGGTAAACTTCTTCTGCCGCATGCGAGAATGGAATGTGACCTATGTCGTGCAACAAGGCTGCGAATCTAAGTATCGTAGCGTAAGTTATCTTTTCCCGTTCTGTCAGCGCCTTTATTACCTTATTGTCGGTTTTTTCATTGTTAACAACTGCTGCAAACATTGCGGTGGCCGAATGAACCACTCCCAGCGAGTGCACAAATCTGGAATTTTCCGCAGAGGGATAAACGAATTTGGTTAAAGCTAATTGATGAACTCGTCGCAATCGCTGAAACAAGGGCGAGTCGACAATTCTCATCTCGTGAGGTGTGAGCCTAATGAATCCATAGATAGGGTCACGCAAGCGAATACTTGCCCCGAGTTGCTTTAAGAGGGTATCCATTGGGCCAACCGTTCAGGAGGAGGCGGCATAGGGTTCTACTCCTGCCAGGTGGAGGTTACTCCACACCACTTACTCAGGTCAACCAACACTTGTGGTTCTTCGAGAATAATCATACTACCGGTCGTGGTGCAGAAGATGACATTGGAATACCCACACCCCGTTACACAACAATAGTATAGCATGCCACATTCGGCACGCAAGCCCCGTCCCCCCGGTTTGACAACCCCTGGCCGCCGTCATAAACTGTGAGATCACACTGACCTCCGGAGGACTCCCATGTGCGAGTGTTGCGGCAAGCATACCCACCACCACGATCATGACCACGAGCACGACCATGAGCACGATCATGACCATGAGCACGGTCACGGCCACCACCACCATCACGACCATGACCACGAGCATGACCACGGCCACACCCATGAGCACAGCCACGGCCCGGTCATCACGGTGATCGAAGTCCCCACCCCCAACAAGGCCGCTGCCGATAACTAAGCTCCGCTCCCCAGCCGGCGGACCCGCCTTGCCCCCCGTGCAGCCCGCCCTGGGCCTGAGCGAACACGTCGTCCCCGAGGACCAGTCCGCCCTGGGCCCCCTGGGGCCGGCCGAACGCCGGCTCATGTGGGTCCTGGCCTCCACCACCTTCGTGGCCATGGTGGGCGTGTCCATCATCGTGCCCTTCCTGCCCCTGTTCGCCCAATCCCTGGGAGCCTCCGGGGTGGTCATGGGCTTCATCTTCAGTGTGTTCAGCCTGGTCCGCTCCATCACCATGCCCGTGGTCGGGCCCCTGTCCGACCGGCACGGCCGCAAGCCCTTCATCTGGACGGGGCTGTTGGGGTACTCCGCCACCGCCCTGCTCCTCCTGACCGTGAGCAGCCCCTTGGGCCTGATCATGAACCGCGCCTTCCAGGGGCTCTTCGGGGCCATGGTCCTGCCCGTGAGCCTGGCCCTGGTGGCCGACGTGATCCCCAAAGGCCGCGAAGGCCGCGTCATGGGCTTCTTCAACATGGCCCTCCTCCTGGGCTTCGGCCTGGGGCCGCCCTTGGGCGGTTTTGTCTATGATCACCTGGGCCTGGACGCCAACTTCTATCTGCAGGCCGGACTGAGCTTCCTGAGCCTGTTGGCGGTGCTCGTCTGGGTGCGGGAGCCCCCGGCCCTGAAGCGCTCCCACCGGGGCCGGGGCCTGGATTTCTCGCTCCTGGCCGACCGCGACTTCCTGGGCATCTTCCTGGCCCGCTTCGGCGCCGCCGCGGCCATGGGCTGCTTCATGGCCTTTGTGCCGCTCTTGTTCCAGCGCTACACCCTGTCCAACTCGGCCGTGGGGCTCTTCTTCGGGGTCAACGTGCTGGTGATGGTGGCCATGCAGATACCCTCGGGCCGCCTGGCCGACCGCCTGCCCCGGGTGCCCCTGGCCTTTGTGGGGGTGTTCGGCAGCGGAGTGTGCAAGTTCCTCCTGCCCTGGGCCGGCGGCCTGCCGGGGCTGTTGGTGCTCAGCGTCAGCGAGGGCTTTTTCGCCGGCCTGGCCCTGCCGGCCCTCACCGCCCTGGCCGTGAGCCGCGGCCGGGCGCTGGGTCACGGCATGGGCCGGGTCATGGCCGACTTCACCATGGCCATGTCCCTGGGCATCCTGGTGGGGCCGGTGTTGGGCGGCTGGCTGGTTGACGTCTCCGGGGTGGCCGCCAGCTTTTGGCTGGCCGGCGGGGCGGCCATGGCCGGCAGCCTGGGGCTCGTGGCGCTGACCCGCTCCAGCTCGGCCCCGGCCACTCCGCCGCCGGCCGCGCCCGAGGAATCCGCCTAGCGCTCCCCCGCTTTCTCCGGCTCCGGCGGCCGCGGCCCCTACCTCCGGCGCTGCCCCCCGCGGCCCGAAAAGCCCTTGCGCCAGCTGGTCCCGGGGCCGTAGAGTTTCCTGAGGAGGTGAATATCCTTGCCTAGTTACCCAGATTTTCCCGTGCTCCGCCGCCGCATGGTGGAAGAACAGATCCGCGCCCGGGGCATCCGGGACGAGCGGCTCTTGAAGATCATGTCCGAGCTGCCCCGTCACTTGTTCCTGGACGAGGCCCTGCAAAACCAGGCCTATCAAGACAACCCCATGCCCATCGGAGAGAGCCAGACCATCAGCCAGCCCTACATGGTGGCCCTGATGAGCGAGGCCATGGGGCTCACCGGCCGGGAGAAGGTGCTGGAGATCGGCACCGGCAGCGGCTACCAGACCGCCATCCTGGCCAAGCTGGCCGATTGGGTCTACAGCGTGGAGCGCATCGGCGTCCTGTCCCGCCGCGCCATGAAAGTGTTGGAACAGCTCAAGATATTCAACGTGAACCTGAAGATCGACGACGGCACCCTGGGCTGGCCCGAGCACGCGCCCTATGACGCCATCATGGTCACCGCCGGCGCGCCGCACCTGCCCCGCCCCTTGTTGGAGCAGTTGGCCGAGGGCGGCCGCCTGGTGGTGCCGGTGGGCGACCGCTACGTGCAGACCCTGTGGCGAGTCACCCGCCGGGGCGAGGAGTTCGTGGAGGAAGACCTGGGCGGTTGCCGTTTCGTGCAACTCATCGGCGAGCATGGGTGGTAAGCCATGCCACAGAACCCTGCGACCCCCTCCCCGCCTGCCCGCCACCGCTACATCTCGGTGATCGGCGCCGGCTCGCCCACGCGCGCGCAATATGAAATGGCTCGGGAACTGGGCGGGCTCCTGGCCCAGGCCGGCTTTGCCGTGGTCACCGGCGGCCTGGGCGGGGTGATGGAAGCCGCCTGCCGGGGCGCTTCCGAAGCCGGCGGGGTCACCCTGGGCATCATCCCGGGCAGCGACCCGGCCGCGGCCAACCCCTATTGCCAGACCGTGGTGCCCAGCGGCCTGGGCCAGGCCCGCAACGTGCTGGTGGTGGCCACCGGCCTGGCCGCCGTGGCCGTGGGCGGCAGCACGGGCACCCTGTCGGAGATCGGCCACGCCCTCAAAATGGGCCGCCTGGTGGTCAGCCTGGACTCCTGGGACATCCCGGGGGTGCACCAAGCGCGGGACGCACGGGAAGCTATGGCCATAATCACCGACAACACCGATACGACTTGAGTGAGGAACTGGGGGGGAACCAGTGCAAAACTCTGAAGATTTCACGGTATATGTGCTGGGGGCCGGAGCTTCTATCGGGCACACGGGCGGCCTTTTCCCCTCGATCATGGATTTCTTCGCGAAGGCGCGGAAACTGCGGATTCTGGGCCAACAAAACGAGCTGCGCGAATTTGCTTCAAAACAAACCGGCAAGGATATTTTTGGCGAAGACTGTAAAATTAATTTAGAAGATCTACTGACAACCATCGAGATAGAAAAAGAACTTAGATCAAGTTTACCCATTGAAGCTACCAGCGCCCAGGCCTTGGAGCTTATACGGCAACTGTTGAACAGGCTACAATTGGATTTTTACGACAGAATGGAGCACAAAGACAACAAATTACCAAACGAATACGATCTGCTTTGCGCCGCCCTCAAACCGCGCGACACAATAATAAGCTTTAATTGGGACACACTGCTCGACAACCTGCTCCAGCGGGAAGACATCCTGCGACATTACTACGAACATTTGGCTGACGCCAAACCTCTCCCAGATAATCAGTATCTCCATTCCTTGATAAAATTGTCCGGCATAGGCGAATCAACTGTTGACAACATAGGTTATCGCCCTCCCTATCTAGACTGGTCCAACCAAAAAGGTTTTTATTTGAAGCTGCACGGCTCGATTGATCAGTTTTATTGCAGCAACGAGGGGTGCCGCGCCTGCCAGAAGATGTTTCCGGTCTTGGACTCCTCACAAACGGATTATCGCTGCTCGGAATGCAGCGAACAGATGAAATTGCTCATCGTACCGCCGGTATTGAACAAAAACTACCGCACCTCGCCACCTATACGCAAAGCCTGGAATATCGCCACTTCAGAAATTTCTCTGGCCAGCAGGCTGGTGATCTGGGGCTATAGTTTGCCCCCCACGGATTTTTACGTGCAGTGGCTTTTGCGCAACATCGACAAAACCAAACTGCGGGAAGTGGCCATCATAAACAAAGGACTGGTCGCCAGTCTGGATCGCGCCAACGATCCACCCGGCGGCAAGAAGCTTAACCGCAACCTGTCACAGCGCTTCAAGAGTTGCCTGAGCGGCTCCAGCAGCGAAAACACCACCCTCAGCCTTTACGAAATTTTCTCTGATTATCACGAGGGGAAAGCCCTGAAAGTGAAATACAGCGGTCCTGAGCACCTGCAATATTGGGATGAAGACTTCAGGTGAGAAGCAACCGACTGCCATATAGAGAGCATTGCACGGGGCGTCCTGCCCCGTGCAATGTCGGCTTGGCAAAAACGCGGTTTTGCCAAGCCTCACAAATTGCAAGCTTTTTTAAGCTTGCAATTTGGCGGGCCATCCTTGGCCCGCATCGGCCATTGCCTGCCGTAATCATGTTTCACAGACCTTTTTAACATAATATCAACACGTTTTATGTGTTTCACCATGCAATGGCCTCATATAAATAATCTTCCACCATCATTTGTTTTTCATTCATGAAAAAATCTCTTCATAGGTCTACCATGGCGGGGTTTCTCCGGCGGAAAGGGCCGCCGCCGCCTTTTTCCCCCAAATAACTACTGCCTATGCCATAATGAACTAGATTCACGAGCCCTCGTGCCCAGGTACGCCCTCATGATCTGCCTGCCACCGCCACACCTCCTGCCAGCGTTCCGGGCACTGTTCACCCGTAGCTCAAAGGAGCGGTGGCATGCGTTCGAACGCTTTGCATAATATTCTCCTGGCCGTGGGTGGTCTGGCGCTGGCCCTGTTGGGGGGGCTGTCCCTGCCTTCCGCGGCCTTGGCCCAGACCTGTGAGCTGATGAGCCAATCCAGCGCCGGGGTGCTGGGCAACGCCAACAGCGGGGCGCGCAACCTTCTGGAATACGAGCGCACCGCGGTCAGCGGCGACGGCCGCCACGTGGCCTTCAACTCCCTGGCCTCCAACCTGGTGTCCGGCGACACCAACGGCGCTTTTGACGTGTTCGTGCGCGACCGCCTCACCGGGATCACCACCCGGGTAAGCGTGTCCAGCAGCGGCGGGGAAGCCGACCAGGAAAGCTGGAACCCCTCCATCAGCCGCGACGGCCGCTATGTGGTCTTCGCCTCCAACGCCACCAACTTGATCACTGGGGATGTCAACGCCAAGTCCGATGTGTTCCTGCATGACCGGGTCACCGGCAGCACCCTCCGGGTGAGCCAGACCCCGGCCGGGGCCGGCGGCAACGGGGATAGCGTTTCCGCGGCCATCTCCGGCGACGGCCGGTACGTAGCTTTCCAGTCCCACGCCACCAATTTGACCAGCGACGTGGACGTGAACGTGACCATGGCCGACGTGTTCGTCTACGAGGTGGCCACCGGCGTTATCGTGCGGGCCAGCGTCAACACGGCCGGAGTGGCCGCCGACCACCAGGCCACCTACCCCTCCATCAGCCACGACGGCCGCTACGTGTCCTTCAACTCCTATTCCTCCAACCTCTCCCCCCTGGTGCCGGACACCTCGGTGGACCATATCTACCGCCGCGACCTGGTGGCCGGGGTCACCGACCTGGTTTCGCAATCCACCGGCGGGGTCGCGGGCAACGCCATCAGCCGCTACTCCTCCATCTCCGGCGATGGCCAGTACGTGGCTTACCAATCCGAAGCCGACAATCTGGTGACCGGTGACACCAACGGTCTGCGGGACATCTTTGTGCGCGACTTCGTCTGGGACCAGACCTACCGGGCCAGCACCGACGCCTCCGGCAATCAGGGCACGGGAGGCGGAGCCTTTCCGGCCTGCCAGCGCCCGGCCATCAGCGCCGACAGCCTCTTGGTGACCTTCTATTCCAGTTTCACCAACCTGGTGCCCGGCGACACCAACGGCACCTGGGACGTTTTCGTGAAGAACATCTTCACCGACGCTATCGAACGGGTCAACCTGGCCCCAGGCGGTGGCCAGGCCAACGGCGGGGCCGGCGGCCTGGGCATCAGCGCCGGCGGAGCCCACGTGGGCTTCCAATCCAACGCCACCAATCTGGTGGCCGGCGACACCAACGGATTCTGGGACACCTTCGCCACCAGCCCGGTGATGGACGACCCTGCGCTGGCCACGGCTTTGGACACCACGGGCCTGTGGTTCGTCACCAGCTCCTGGGCGCCCTGGTTCGTGCAATCCACCTATACCCAGGTGGGCGCCAGCGCGGCCCAGAGCAACCAGATCAGCGAGAACGAAACCACCTGGATCGAGACCCAGGTGCAAGGCCCGGGCGTCCTGTCCTTCTGGTGGCGGGTCTCCTGCCGGGACCGCCAGGACTTCCTGAAGCTGTACGTGGATGACTTGGAACAGAATTACCTGACCGGCGACAGCGGCTGGCAGTCCCAGGTGCTGGCCCTGGGGGCCGGCTGGCGCACCATCCGCTGGACCTACCAGCGGGGAGCCGGCTCGCCGGCCAACCTGGATTTCGCCTGGCTGGACGGCGTGGCCTGGTCGCCCCTGCGGCGCGCCTACTGGTACCGGGCCTACAATCCCACCCAGACCTATCATTTCTTCACCAAGAGCCGGGCGGAGTTCCTGAACGCGGTGAACAACGGCGGTTATCAGGACGAATCCACCAACAATCCCTATCTATTCCAGGTCCTGGCGGAACCCGGCCCCGGCGCGGCCCAGGTGTTCCGGCTTTACAACGCCTACAGCGGCCGTCACTATTACACCTTCTTCACCCAGGAGCGGGATGTCCTGGTGAGCCTGGGCTGGAACTACGAACACGGGGAGGGCTACCTCTACCGGACAGCCACGCCAAATACCTACGAAATCTACAAGCTCTACCACACCGTCGTCGGAGTCCACCTCTACACCGCCAACGCGTCCGAGGTGCGATACGTGCTGGCCAATATCCCCGGCTGGGAGCAGCACTCCTCCCTGGGCTGGGGCTACGTGCCCGGCTATGCCAACCCCCGGTCCGGACAACCCGGCCCGGCCCAAGCAGCCCGGGAACTGGTCAACCATATGCGCTGAGCCGCGTGCCGCGGCTGGCGTAGCGGGTCGGCAGCGTGCCGCTGCTGGCATTGCGTGTCGGGCGAGGCTGTCATTCAGACCTAGCTCGCGCGCTCCCGAAGGTAGGCTGCAAGGGATCG
>JAHLLK010000016.1 GCA_020444165.1 Deltaproteobacteria bacterium
CCGGCCCGCTCGATGGCCTGCTCGATGGTGTCGGTGGTCAGCACCCCGAAGATGATGGGCACTCCCGTCTCCAGGCCCACCTGGGCCACGCCCTTGCTCACCTCGGCGGCCACGTACTCGTAGTGCGAGGTGGCGCCCCGGATCACCGCGCCCAGGGCCAGCACCGCGTCGTACTTGCCCGAGGCGGCCAGGCGCTTGGCCACCAGGGGAATCTCAAAGGCCCCCGGAGCCCAGACGATGGTCTGCAGGTCGGCGTTGGCCCCGTGGCGCACCAGGGCGTCCATGGCCCCCTCCAGGAGCTTTCCGGTGATGAACTCGTTGAAACGGCTCACCACCAGGGCCACCCGGAGGCCGTCCGCTTTGAGTAAACCTTCCAGAACTTTCGCGGCCATGTAAGCCCCTCCCCTAACTGGATTGCAGGGTCAAAAGGTGACCCATTTTCACGCACTTGGTGCGCAGGTAATCGGCATTGTCCGGGCAGGAGGGAATCTCCAGGGGCACCCGTTCCTCCACGGAGAGGCCGTAGCCCTCCAGGCCCACCATCTTCTTGGGGTTGTTGGTCATCAACCGCATGCGCCTGATCCCCAGGTCGGCCAGGATCTGGGCCCCGATGCCGTAGTCCCGGAGGTCGGCCGGGAAGCCCAGGGCCTCGTTGGCCTCCACGGTGTCGGCCCCCTGATCCTGGAGCTGATAGGCCTTGAGCTTGTTCACCAGGCCGATGCCGCGGCCTTCCTGGTGCATGTACAACAACACGCCCGTGCCCTCGGCGTCGATCATCCGGAGCGCCTCGGCCAACTGGTCCCCGCAGTCGCAGCGGCGGGAGTGGAACACGTCGCCGGTGAGGCATTCGGAATGCACCCGCACCAGGACCGGCTCCTCGGGCCGGATCTCGCCCTTGACCAGGGCCACGTGCTCCAGGTGGTCCACGTCGTTGGTATAGGCCACGGCCCGGAAATCACCAAAGGCGGTGGGCAGGCGCACCTCGGCCTCGCGGTGCACAAAGGACTCGTTGCGCATGCGGTGGGAGATCAGGTCGGCGATGGTGACGATCTTCAGGTCATGCTGGGCGGCGACCTTTTCCAGGTCGGGCAGGCGGGCCATGGTGCCGTCGTCGTTCATGACCTCGCAGATGACCCCGGCCGGGGTCAGGCCGGCCAGGCGGGCCAGGTCCACCGAGCCCTCGGTCTGGCCGGTGCGCACCAGAACCCCGCCGCGGCGGGCCCTGAGGGGGAAGATGTGCCCCGGGCTCACCAGGTCGGCGGGTTTGGCGTCGGGCTTCACCGCGGTGAGCACGGTGTGCGCCCGGTCATGGGCGCTGATGCCGGTGGTGACCCCGTGGCGGGCCTCCACGGATACGGTGAAAGCGGTGTGGAACGGCGACTCGTTGGAGCTGACCATGAGCTTCAGGTCCAGCTGCTCCACCCGCTCCGGGGTGAGGGAGAGGCAGATGAGGCCGCGGCCGTATTTGGCCATGAAATTGATGGCTTCCGGGGTGCACATCTCGGCGGCCATGGTCAGGTCGCCTTCGTTCTCCCGGTCTTCGTCGTCCACCAGGATGACCATGCGGCCTTGGCGGATGTCCTCGATGGCCTCTTCGATGGTGGCCAATGGCATTTTGGGCTCCTTGGGCCGGGGTGCGGCCGCTCAGGGGGTGGCGAGGTCCAGCTCGAACTTCTGTTCGTTGACTTCCTGGCCCCAGCGCGGCGCCCGGTGTTCCTCCACCAGGCGGAAACCGGCCCCTTCGTAGAGTTTGCGGGCCTGGGTGAGGCCCTCAAAGGTCCAGAGATACAAACAGCCGTGGCCTGCCTCCCGGGCAAAATCCACGGCCCCGTGCAAAAGACGCTTTCCCAACCCGGCCCCGTGCCAGCAGGGGTCCACGATGAACCAGCGCAGCCGCGCCCGGCCCGGCTCGGCCCGGCCGTCCACCGCCACCGCGCCGGCCAGGCGTTCGTCCCCGCCCGCGGGCGGGGTGGCGTAGGCGGCCAGAAAGAGATCGCGGTCCGGAGCCAGGCGGCCGAGGAACTCGCCCAGTTGGTGCATGACCTCGGCTTCGAAGCTCTGGTCCAGGCCCCAGTTCCGGTGATAGTACACCGCGTGCAGCCGGGCGACCTCGGCCGCCGCGCCGGGTCGGTGGCCGGCCAAACGGAATTCAGGCGCCAACACTACCTCCGGGGCAAGAGGTTTGCGGGCCTACCTTGGTGGTCCGCGTTTTCTCCGGCCGGCCGGAACCTTGCTCCGGCGGGCAGGAGAAAGCGCGCCCCGGGACTCGGGGGCTCCCCTGGCGACCAGACGCGGCCCCGGGCTCTGAGCCTCCCGGCCGCTCGGCCGACGTCAAAATCCCATGCGCCGGAGGGCCGCCTGGTCCAGGCCGCCCGAGGCCCCCTGGTCCGCAACGCCCCCCGCCGCTTCGCCCGCGGAGCCCGGTTCGCGATTCAGTAGCCTGGCCACATACTTGCCGATGAGGTCGGTCTCAATATTAACAGAATCCCCCTCCTTGGCAAGGCGGAGGGTGGTGCCCTCCCAGGTGTGCGGAATGATGTTCAACTCGCAGCCCGTGGGAGTCACGCGGTTCACGGTGAGGCTGATGCCGTCCACCGCGAGAGAGCCCTTGGGCACCACCAGGGCCAGGTGCTCCGGGGGGATAGCCAGGGCCAGGCGGAGGGAGCCGCCCACCCGGGTGATCCTGGCAACGCGGCCCAGGCAATCCACGTGGCCGGTGACCAGATGGCCGTCCAGGCGCCCGCCCAGGCGCAGGGGCCGCTCCAGGTTCACCAGGTCCCCGGCGGCCAGCCGGCCCAGGCGGGTGACCCGGAGCGACTCGGCCGACACGTCCACGGTGAAGCCCTCGCCGTTCTGGCCCGTGGCCGTGAGGCAGGCCCCGGACACGGCCACGGACTCGCCCAACACCACCTGGGCCAGGTCCCAGGGCGGCCGGATGGTCATGACCAGGTCCGGCCCCTGGGGGGCCAGCCGCCGGATCACCCCGGTGCCTTCCACCAATCCCGTGAACATACCGCCTCCTCGCGCTCGGAGGTTGGGGGCAGGCGCAGCCGCCCGACGCGGCCACCAGGACGCGCTAGCGTTGTTGTAGCAAAACTCTGGCGCTCCGCCCACCAGGGGCGGCTGATTTGGCGAAAAAAAGCGGCGGGAAGGCGGGAGACCCTACTTTTGCAGGTTCTCCCACAGGCCGAAGGTGGCGCCCTGGGGATCCTGGGCGATGGCGAAGAAGCCGTAACCCGGCACCTCGCGCTTTTCCACCAGGAGCTTGCCCCCCAATTCCCGCACCTGTTGGCAGGCCTGGGCCACGTCAGCCACCTCCACGTAAATGGTCCAGGCGTTGGGGATCTCCGGCAGGGGGGATTTCATCATGCCGCCAAAGGGTTCCCGGCCGGGGTCCACCATGGCGTAAGGCAGGTTCAGGCCCGGCATCTGGCTGAGTTTCCAGTCGAAAAGCTGGCCGTAAAATTGCTTGGCCTGCTCCAGGTCGGCGGTGGTGAGCTCCAGGTAACAAAACGGATTGCCCATGGGGCCTCCTGACTTGAGATCATTGCGCGGGGCCGGCCGGCGCCGCCCGGGGGTGGCCGGTTGGCGGTTACTTTCAGGATAAAGGAGAACGCCCGGGGTGACAGTGAAAATCTGGTAACCATTCCCGACCAAAGCCAAAGGGTCCGCTCCCCTGGCGGCGGGACCGCGGGAGCAAGGGACAAGGCCCCGGTGGAGGTGCCTCCACCGGGGCCTTGGTTTTTTTGGGGCGGGCGGGCCCCAAAAGGGGGGATCGGGCTGGCTTAGCGGCTGGCCACCGGAGCCTGGGTCGGGGCCAGGGACTCCTTGGCCTCGATGGCCGCGTGGCGCACGGCCGGGGAGTCATGGTTGAGGTACTCGGTCACCACGATCAAGCTCTGCTTGCCACCGATGCGGCCCAGGGACTCCAGCACGGCCATCTGGAGATGGACCTGGTCGCTCTTTTGCAACAGGGCGATCAAGGCGTCGGCCGCGCCGGGGTCGCCGATCTTGCCCAAGGCGCTGGCGGCGATGCGGCGCACGTGCAGATCGGAGTCCTGCAGCATGGCGGTCAAGGGCTGCACGGCGGCGCGGCTGCGGCTCTCGCCCAGGGCATAGGCGGATACGGCCCGCACCCGGACCTCCGGCGACTTCATCAGGGAGGCTACGTCACCCAGGCTGGTCAGCCGCCCGGAAGGCACGTTGGTCTCCACGCAGGTGCGCTTGACCTGGGCGATGACCCAATCGGGAACCTGACCGGGGTCGCCAGCCATGGCGGGAACGACTTGCAGGACAGCCAGGCCAACGGCCAGGCCCAGAATCTTGATGGCGGCGGCTCTCATGGTATTGCTCCTTTTCCGGACTATGAGACTCTTTGGTTGACCCGCCGGCCATCCTCGAGCTGGCGGGGTCATTGCGGGTTCGCCCATTTTTTGTGCAAAGAAAATACCAGTTGTGCGGTTTTGCAGGTACCTGCTTTTACTGTTGTTTTTTTGCACTATGCGGAGGGGTGCCCAAGGGGTGGGTGTCCCGCAGTAGGACACAAGATATTGATGTGTATTTACGGATGGTTGTATGTCCCAATTTGGGACAGGTTTTTTGGGCCGGACACTTGGCCCAGGGCCTATTTCAGGTCGTGTTCCTCCAGCTTACGGTAGAGGGTGCTGCGGCTGATGCCCAAGGCCCGCGCCGCGGCCTGCCGGTTGCCCCCGGCCCGGGCCAGGGCCTGGGCCAGGTGGCGCGCCTCCTGCTCCTTGAGGCTGAGCCCCGCCTCCCGGGGCCGCGCCACGCTGGTCTGCAGGGCCGGCGGCAGGTCCCCGGGCTCCAACACCTGGCCCCGGCACACCACAAAGGCGTGCTCCAAGGCGTTTTCCAGCTCCCGCACGTTGCCGGGCCAGGTATAGCGCTCCAGGGCGGCCAGGGCCCCGGGGGAGAGGCGGGCCGGCTCCCGCCCGGTGCGCTCGGCCAGCCGCCGCAGGAAATGGGCGGCCAGGGCCGGCACGTCCGAGAGCCGCTCCCGCAGGGGCGGCAGGGTACAGGGCACCACGTTCAAGCGGTAGTAGAGGTCCTCGCGGAAGTTGCCGGTGGCGATCTCCGAAGGCAGGTCCCGGGAGGTGGCCGCCACCACCCGCACGTTCACCGACAACAGCTTCTCGCCGCCCAGGCGCTGGAACTCCCGGAACTGCAACACCCGGAGGAGCTTGACCTGGGCGGTCTGGGGTATCTCGCCCAGCTCGTCCAGGAAAACCGTGCCGCCGTCGGCCCGCTCGAAGCTGCCCCGCTTGACCTTCACCGCCCCGGTGAAGGCGCCCTTTTCGTGACCGAACAGTTCGCTTTCCAAGAGGGTCTGGGGATAGGCCGCGCAGTGGATCACCTCAAAGGGCGCGTCCCGCCGGGAGGAGAGCCGGTGCAGCCGCCGGGCCACCAGCTCCTTGCCGGTGCCCGACTCGCCGGTGATCAGGACCGTGCTGTCGGTGTCGGCCACCGCGGCCACCAGCTTCATGACGGCCAGCCATTTGGGGTGGGAGCCCACCATCTCATTGCCCTCGGTGGCCCGGTCCAGTTGGGACTGCAAAAAGGCCATCTCCTCTTCCTGACGCACCGCCCGGCTCACCGCCCCGGCCGCCTGGGCCAGGAGGAGGAGCACCACGTGGAGATCCTCCTCGCTGGGCTCCGCGCCACCCGGGTCCAGGATGAGGGCCCCCACGGCCTCGCGGCCCTCCAGGAGCATGGGCGCCAGGAGGAAATTCTCCCCGCCGGCCTCGTCCGGGGCCAGGTCCCGGGGGTTCAGCCCCAGGGCGGCCAGGCTCTGGGGCTCCCGGAGGGCGGCCACCACCTCGCTCCAGCCGGAGTCCAGCTTCTTCAGCCGGCCCCGGCCCCACAGGGCGAGCCGGCTGCGCCGGGCGTCGAACAGGACGAGCCCCCCCGGGGTGAAGCGGGCCAGGGCCGAGGCCTGGGCCAGGAGGTACTCCCCGATCTCCGCCACCCCGGACAGCCCGCCCAGGGCCAGGGTGATCTCGCCCAGGCTCTGGAGCTGGCGGCAGGTGCGCTCCAGCTCGCTGGTGGCCTCCCGCACCCGGCACTCCAGGTTCCGGGTGTGGGCGGCCAAGAGTTCCTGCACCTGGGCCTTGTGGGCGGCCCGCTCCAGGGCCACGGCCAGGGCCTCGGCCATGATGGGCTTGGTGAGGAAGTCCGAAGCGTCCAGCTTCAGGGCCTCCACGGCCAGCTCCAGATCCCCGTGCCCGGTGATCACCACCACTTCGGTGGCCGGCGAGGCCTCCTTGATGCGCCTGAGCACCTCCAGGCCGTCCAGGCCCGGCATCTTCAGGTCAGTCACCACCAGACGGGGACGCTCCCGGGCAAAGACCTCCAGGCCGGCCTCCCCATCGGGGGCCAGGCTCACCTGATAGCCCAGGCCGGTCAAGAGGAGCCGCAGCATGCGCCGGGTGCTCTCCTCGTCGTCGATGACCAGCACCGTGGTGGGGGGAGGGATCTCGCTCATGATTCCTCCGCCGGGGGAAAGGTGAGCCGGAACACCGCGCCGCCCTCGGGCGGGCTCACCAGGCTGATGGCGCCCCCGTGCTCCCGCACGATGCCATAGGAGATGGAGAGCCCCAGGCCGGTGCCCTTGCCCACCGGCTTGGTGGTGAAGAAGGGCTGGAACAGCTTCTCGCGGTGGTGCTCCGGCACCCCGGGGCCGTTGTCGGCCACGGACACGGTCACCAGCCCGTCCGTCAGGCCGGAGGTGACCCGGATGATCCCGGGGCGGGGGTCCCCGGCCGCGGCCCCCTCGGCCAGGGCGTCCCGGGCGTTCAGCACCAAGTTCATGAACACCTGCTCCAGCCGGTTGGCGTCGGCCCAGATGGGGGGCAGGCCCCCGGCCAGGTCCAGCTCCACCCTGAGGCCACGCAAAAGGGTCTGCTGCCCCACCAGGGCGAAGACCCCCCGGATGGGCTGGTTCACGTCCACCAGTTGCTTGTCCACCTTGGACTGGCGGCCGAACTCCCGCAGGTGGCGGATGATGCCCGCGGCCCGCTCCACCTGCTCCCGGATCACCTCGTTCACTTCGGCCAGCTCGGCCGGGCCCGGGGCCTCGCCCCGGGAGGCCAACAGGCCCAGGTAGTCGCTGCCCACCCGGATGGCGTTCAGGGGCTGGTTCAGCTCGTGGGCCACCCCGGTGGACATTTCCCCCAGGGTGGCCAGCTTGGCCGCCTGGATGGTCTGGCTCTGGGCCTCCACCATGGCCGTGATGTCCGAGGAGGTGACGATGAGGGTGCCGGGGTCGGTGGCCGTGAAATGCGAAGCCAACACCGTACTGTAGAACCATTCCCCGTTTTTCTTGCGCTGGCGGAGCTGGTCCAGGAGCACCGGCCCACTCTCCGCGTCCAGGGCGCTGAGGCTGGCCGCCACCCGGGCGGCCTGGTCCGGCTCCACCAGGTTCAGGAAAGTCTGGTCCTGGAACTCGTCCAGGGTGAGGCCGTACTGCCCCAAGGCCCACTTGTTGGCGTCCAGGATGGCCAGGGTGTCCTGGGCCAGCACGAAAATGGCCACCGGGCTCTGGTCAAACAGATCGCGGTACTTCATTTCCGAAAGCCTGAGCGCGTTCTGGGAGCCCGAGAGGTTGTGGGTCATGTGGCCGAAGGCGTCCAGGAGTTTGTCCGTCTCGTCGCCAGCCAAGAGGCGGTAGACCCGGCATTCCCGGCAGGCGTTCAGTTTCAGGGGAAAAGGGTCGGAGCAGCGGCCGCTGCCCCGGGGGCCGCATTTGGTGTTCTCGATGAACCAGCAGCGCAGATGGGTGGCCCCGTAGGCCGGGCAGTCGGGTTTGCTGCAGCCCATGATGGTCCAGCATTGGGGCCCGCGGCGCAGGTGCCGGGCCGCCTCCAGGTCTCCCTGGCTCACCCGCTCGGCCAGGCCGGTGAGGGAGGCCAGGGGCCGGGTGATGTAACGCGAGAGGTAAAAGGCAAAGGCCAGGCCCACGATGGTCAGGCCGGTGATGAGCGCCACGTTGAAGATGTTGAGCCCCCGGATGAAGGCGCTGATGTAGGACCTCTTGAGGCCCAACAGCACCACGCCCACCTGGTTCAGGCCTTCGGTGACCTCCCGGCTGACGTTGATGGTCTCCTCCGGGGTGAGCTGGGCGGCCAGCTTCAGGGCCGCGGCCTGGTTGGCCTGGCGGTTCAGGGCGGCGGCTCCCGGGCCCAGGAAGGTGTGGGCCAAGACCCGGTGGTCCGCGCCCAACACGATGATGAAGGCCACGAACTTCTCGTGGTATTTCTCGTCAAAGACCAGCTCGGTCAGGCGCACCGTGTCGCCGTTCAACAAGGGCGCCCGGGCCTCCCAAGCCACCCGCTGGGCCAGTTGGCTGCCCCGGTCGGTGATCTGCCACTGCAAATAGGGCAGGATCATCACCCACACCGAAAAGGCCAGCATGCCGCTGATCAAAAGCACCAGGGCCACCACGGCCAAAAACAGCTTGTTCCGATAGCTCAGGTTCTGGAAAAACACCCGAGTGGGCCCGGGGATGGCCGGCACGGACTCGGCGGTGGGGGAGTAGACTTCCATGAGTTCACCGCACCCAGTCGGTCACCAGCTGGAGCCGGCCCTTTTCGATCCGGGTGAAATAGACCATGTCCAGGCCCTGGCGGCGGCGGGGCCCAAAGGTGAGGTTGGAGCCGATGCCCGGTGAATACTCCTCCATCTTCTGCAGCACCTCGATGAGGCGCGCGCGGTTCAGCTCCCGGCCGGCGCGCCGGAGCGCCTCCACCATGACCTTGGCGTTGACGAACCCCTCGAAGTTCACGAAGTTGGGGTCGTCGTAGGGGAAGTACTTGCCCAACAGCCGGCTGAACTCGTCGGCCGCGGGCAACAACGCCTTTTCCAGGGGCGGGGGCACCACCTGGGACACGATCACCCCATCCCAGGTCTGGTCCAGCCGCTCCGGCATGGCGTCGGCCCCTACCAGGGAGATGCCGTAGAACAGGGGGTGCTGGTCTGTCTGGCCGAAGGCCCGGAGGAACAGGGCCACCGGCTCGAAGCTGGCCGCCAGCACCACCACCTCGGGCTGGGCCGCGGCGATCTTCTGCACCGCCTCGTCCACCGTGGGGGTGCTCTGGCGGAAGGCGCCCTCGGCCACCGGCTCCAGCCCGTAACGGGTCAGGGCCCGCTCGGTGGCCTTCAGCCCGTCCCGGCCCGGGTCATCGTCCTGGTAGAACACGGCCACCCGCTGGTGCCCCAGGTCTTCCACCAGGTGGCGCACCGCCTGGTCGATCTCCATGGCGTAGGAGGCGCGGATATTGAAGATGTAGCGCTGCGAGGGCTTCCTCAGCGCGGCTATCCCGCTCATCACCCCGATCAGCGGCACCTTGTGCTCGGCCACCAGGGGCGCGGCGGCCAGGGTGGCCGGGCCGCCCACGTAGTTGAACAGGAGGAACACCTGCTCCTCGTTGATGAGCTTGGCCGTGTCTTCCCGGCAGCGGGCCGGGTCTCCCCCGTCGTCCAGGGAGATCAGGTGAATCCGCCGCCCGTGCACCCCGCCCTTCTCGTTGATGTGGTTCAGGTAGGCCTGGGCCCCGGCGATGGTCTGGCGGCCCAAAAAAGCCGCGTCGCCGGACAAGGGGCTGGTCACCCCCACCCGGATGATCCCCGGGGTGACCCCCGGCACCTGCAACTCGGCCCGGATCCTCTCCCAGTTGGTCAACAGGTTGAAGCGGCCGTTCTCGATGCGGGTGAAGTACACGTTCTCCAGGCCCTGGTGGTTCTCCGGGGAAAACGACAGCGGGTTGGCGATGCCCAGGGAGAACTGGTGGATGGACTCCAAGGCCGTGATCAGCTTCTCCCGGTTCAGGTGCCGGCCGGCCCGGCGGAGCCCCTCCACCAGCACCTTGGCGTTGATGAAGCCCTCGAAGCTCACGAAATTGGGCTGGTCTTCCGGGTAGGACTGGGCCAGGAGCCGGCTGTACTCCTCGGCCGCCGGCAACAGGGCCTTTTCCCAGGGCGGCGGCACCACCTGGGAGATGATGACCCTCTCCCCGGCCCCGCCCAGGCGGTTGAAGAGCTGGTTGGCCCCCACAAAGGAGACGCTGTAGAACACCGGGTTGAAATCCCGCTCCCGGGCCAGCTTGATGAACTTGGCGCAGGGGTCGTAGGTGCCTACCATCACCACCGCCTCGGCCTTGGACACGGTGATCTTGTTCAGGGCCTCCTCCACGTCCAGGGAGCCCCGGAGGTAGGTGCCCTTGGCCACCGGGGCCAGGCGGTATTTCTGCAGGGCCATCTCCGTGCCGGTGAGCCCGTCGAAGCCGTAGTCGTCGTACTGGTAGAACACAGCGATCCGCTTGATGCCCAGCCCCTCCACCAGATGGCGGATGGCGTTGCCGGTCTCCTGGTAATAGGAGGCGCGGATATTGATGATATAGCGCCGGAAGGGGTGGCGCAGGGCGTTGGCCCCGGTGAAGGCTCCGACCAGGGGCACCCGGGCCTCCTCCACCATGGGGATGATCTTCATGGCCGTGGGGGTGCCCACGTAACAGAACAGGGCAAAGACCTGGTCCTGGTTGATGAGCTTCTGGGTGTTGGCCACGCAGCGGGGGGGATCGTAGGCGTCGTCGTAGGAGATGAGCTTGAGGCGGCGGCCGTTGACTCCGCCGGACTGGTTGATGAAGTTCAGGTAGGACAAGGCCCCGTGGATGGTCTCCCGCCCCAGGGAGGAAGCGTGGCCGGTGAGCGCGCAGGAGGAGCCCAGGAGGATGGTGTCGCCGGTGATGCCGGTGTGCGCCGGCGGGGGCTCCTGGGCGGACTGCTCCGCCTGACAGGCGGCCAGGCCGAGCAAAAGCGCCCAGCCCAGGATCAGGGAGAGCACCCGCTTGGGCAAGGTTTGCATCCTCCCGCCGGAGCCCCGGCCGCCCCACGGCAGACGGCTCAGGCGCCTCTGAAATCCATTAAAGACGACATTTCACCATAGCACAAAGGCGGGGGGCTGTGGCAGGCGGTCGCGGGCGGCGACCAAGTCCTCTGGAAGGCGAGGCCGTCAGCCCAGCCTCTTCGGAAGCTGACAGCTAGGGCACGACCTAGCACGGTGTTGAAAAAGACCGTCCCCGGTCCCCCAACAAGCTGCAAGCTTGTTGGGGGCGGGCCCCTGGCCCGCACGGAACCTGTCGCGAGGGTTTCTCCGGCAACTTCCCTGTGAAAAACAATAAAGTTTTTTTGGGGGAAGGGGGGTGTGGGGGGAAACCCCCTTTTTGTTCACAAAAAGGGGGTTTCCCCCCACATCTTCCTCTTCCTTCGACAACTTCTTACCCCCGCCGGGGCCGGGTCCAGAGCATGAGGTCCGGGCCGTAGCGGCGGATGAGGGGCGGTTCCAGGTCCAAGGCCTGGCTCATCAGGGGGGCGCCTTCTCCGCCGAGCATGGGGTGGGCGGTGCGGCCGCCCAGGAGTTTGGGCGCGAAGAAATACATGATCTCGTCCACCAGGCCGGCGGCCAGGAAGCTCCAGGCCAGGCCGGCACCGCCTTCCAGGAGGAGGCTGGTGAGCCGGCGGCGGCCCAGCTCGGCCACCAGGGCGTGGAGGTCCAGGCGCCCGTCCGGCCCCGGGGGGAGGGGCAGCAGTTCGGCGCCGGCCCGCTCCAGGGCCCGGGCCCGGGCCGGGTCCGGGTCCTGGCCGCAGGCCAGGAGGCAGCCCCCCGGCGCGGTCGGGTCCAGCACCCGGGCGGTGGGCGGGGTGGCCAGGCGGTGGTCCACCACCACCCGGAGGGGGTTCCGCCGGCCGGGCAGGCGGCAGGTCAGCTCGGGGTCGTCGGCCACCACGGTGCCGGCGCCCACGCAGATGGCGTCCAGCCAGGCCCGCAGGCGGTGCACCTGGCGGCGGGCCGCGGGCCCGGTGATCCAGCGGCTGTCGCCCCTGGCCGTGGCGGTCTTGCCGTCCAGGGTGGCCGCGGTTTTCAGCAGCACGTGGGGGCGGCCCTGGGTGATGTGGGTGAAGAAGAAGCGGTGCTCGTGGGCGCATTCCCGGCCCAGGACCCCGCCGACCACGGTGAGCCCGTGGGCGGCCAGGAAGGCCCCGCCGCCGCCGTCCACCAGGGGGTTGGGGTCGGAGGCGCCAAAGGCCACCCGGGCCACGCCGGAGGCCAGGATGGCCCGGGTGCAGGGGGGGGTCCGGCCCTGGTGGTTGCAGGGCTCCAGGGTGACGTAGAGGTCCGCGCCCCGGGCGGCCTCCCCGGCCGCGGCCAGGGCCGCCGCCTCGCCGTGGGGGCCGCCGTAGCGCTCGTGCCAGCCTCGCGCGATGATGCGGCCGTCCCGGACCACCACCGCGCCCACCGCGGGGTTGGGCGAGGAACGGCCCAGGCCCCGGCGGGTCAACGCCAGGGCCCGGCGCATGAAACGAGGGTCGGGAAACTCCCCGGGAGGCCGGGGCGTGGGGTCGGCCGGGGGAGCTGCGGGGTCGGCGGAGGGGTCGGCGGCGCTCACGAAGCGGCTTCAGGGCCGCCCGGGCGGTGTTTGACCAGCTTGCGGGTGGCCACCAGGTCTTCCAGCTCGCGCATGAACTCTTCCACGTCGCGGAACTCGCGGTAGACGCTGGCAAAGCGCACGTAGGCCACGTCGTCCAGTTCCTTGAGGCGGGCAATGACCAATTCGCCCAGTTCGCCCACCGGAATCTCCCGGAGGCTCCTCTCCTGGAACATGGTCTCCAATTGGTCCAGGAACTCCTCCACCCGGGTGATGGACACCGGCCGTTTGTGCAAGGCCTTCAGCATGCCGCTCTTGACCTTGTTGCGGTCGTAGACCTCGCGGGAGCCGTCCTTTTTGATGACGTAGGTCTCCAGCTCTTCCACCCGCTCATAGGTGGTGAAGCGCTGGTTGCACTCCAGGCATTGGCGGCGGCGGCGGATGACGCTGGAATCCTTGCTGACCCGGGAATCCACGACCTTGTTTTCCACCTTGCCGCAAAAGGGGCACTTCATGGCCGTTCACCTCCCAAGGCCGCCGGGGCGGGGAGCCCCGGCCCGCTCAGCCCCGCGGGGGGGGCGTGGGTTCCAGGGACGGCAGCAGCTCCGCCTGGGCTTCGCGGTTCTCCTGCGCGATCCAGTCTTGCACCTTCAGATGCACGATATCCCCGCCCCCGGGCTGGACCACCACGGTATCGATGCCGGCGTTGATGATCACCCGGCGGCAGAGGAGGCAGGGCTCGGGGTGGGCGGTGGGCAGGCCGGTCTGCACCTCCAGCCCGTAGAGGTACATGACGGCGCCGGTGGTCTGGGCGCGGGAGGCGTGGATCACCGCGTTCATCTCGGCGTGCACCGAGCGGCACAGCTCGTAGCGCTCTCCGGCGGGGATGGCCATTTCCTCCCGCAGGCAGCGGCCCAGGTCCACGCAGTTGGCCACTCCCCGGGGAGCCCCGGCGTAGCCGGTGCTGACGATCTGGTCGTCATTGACGATCACCGCGCCGTACTGCCGGCGCAGGCAGGTGCCCCGGCGGCACACCTCCCGGGCTATGGCCAGATAGTATTCGTCCTTGCTGGGACGGCCGTTCACACAGATTCCCCGTTGATTTGATCGATCTGGTCCACCCGCCGCTGATGCCGGCCGCCCTCGAAGGAGGCGTTCAGAAACGCTTCCAGGATGGCCAGGGCCTCGCCCTCGGGGGTGAGCCGCTCGCCCAGGCACAACACGTTGGCGTCGTTGTGCTGGCGGCCCAGGCGGGCGTGGTCGGCCGAGGGGGCCAAGACGGCCCGCACCCCGGGGAAACGGTTGGCGCACATGCTCATGCCCACCCCGCTGCCGCAGACCAGCACGCCGCGGTCGGCCCGGCCCTGGGCCACGGCCCGGGCCACCCGGGCGGCCAGCTCGGGGTAGTCCACCGAATCCAGGGAATGGGTGCCCAGGTCTTCCACCCGGTGCCCCAGCTCGGCCAGCCGCCGGGCCACCGCGGCCTTCAAGTTGTATCCCGCGTGGTCGCTGCCCACCGCGATGGTCATGGCGCTAGGCCTCCGGGGCCAGGGCCCGGAAGATCACCGTACCGTTGGTGCCCCCGAAGCCGAAGGAGTTGGACAACACCGTCCGGACCGGGGCCACCCGCATCTGGTTGGGCACGTAGTCCAGGTCGCAGGCCGGATCGGGGTTATGGTAGTTGATGGTGGGCGCCACCTTGCCGTCCCGGATGGTCAAAACGCTGACCACCGCCTCCACCCCGCCGGTGGCTCCCAGGGAGTGGCCCAGCATGGACTTGGTGCTGGAGACCATGAGCCGGTCGGCGTGCGCGCCAAAGACCCGGCGGATGGCCATGGACTCGGCCGCGTCGTTCAGGTCGGTGGAGGTGCCGTGGGCGTTGATGTAGTCCACGTCCTCGGGCGCCAGGCCGGCCATGTCCAGGGCCATCTGCATGGAGCCGATGAAGCCCTTGGCCTCGGGGTCCGGAGCGGTCATGTGGTAGGCGTCGGCGGTGATGCCGTAGCCCACCAGCTCGGCGTAGATCGTGGCCCCGCGGGCCCGGGCCGAGGTCAGGCTCTCCAAGACCAACATGCCCGCACCCTCGGCCATGATGAAGCCGTCGCGCTTGGCGTCAAAGGGCCGGCTGGCCCCGCAGGGGTCGTCGTTGTTGGTGGACAGGGCCTTGGCCGCGGCAAAGCCGGCCAGGGTGGTGGGGCTGATCACCGACTCGGCGCCACCGGCCAGGATCAGGTCGCAGCCCCCGTGGGCCACGAACTTGGCCGCCTCGCCGATGGCGTGAGTGCCGGCCGCGCAGGCCGTGGTGATGCAGAGGTTGGGGCCCTTCAGGTTCAGCTCCATGCTCACGATGCCCGGAGCCATGTTGCCGATGATCTTGGGGATGAAAAACGGGCTGATGCGGGCGGCCGGCCCCTTTTGCAGGAGCTGGGCCACCCCCTCGGTGAGGGTCAGCAAACCGCCCAGGCCCACCCCCACCACGCAGCCGGCCCGGGGGGACCGCTCCTCGTCCAGGGGATCGGGCAGGCCGGCCAAGGTCCAGGCCATGCGCGAGGCGGCCACCGCATAGTGGGTGAAGACATCCAGGCGTCTGGAAAGCTTGGGGGCCATCCAGTCGTCAGGGTTGAAATCCAGGACTTCGCCGGCTATCCGGGATTTCAGGCCCGTGGCGTCGAACTTCTGGATGGTGCGGATGCCGCATTCCCCGGCCAGAAGCTTCTGCCAGGTTTGCTCCACCCCGGTGGCCAGGGACGTAACCAGCCCCATGCCTGTCACTACGACCCGTTCTTTCGCCATGTCTCCTTTCCTCTAGCGCTCGCCGGCCTCTTGCTGGCCGGCGTGCCGCCTGGGGGCCCGCCGAAGGGCAGCCGGCAGGTTCCGGCTCCGGCTCCTCCGGCGGCGGTTCACGGGGAGTTGGGCTATGATAAACCAACCCCGGCGTCGGCGGGAAAGGCAAATCGCCTTTTCAGCGCGGGCTGACCGGGGCGCACCGCCCGTGAAGGCCGTGCCAAAAAAGGGACCCCGGGGGACCAGCGAGGGTCCGCCGCGAGGGCCTGGCCCCGCAAGGCCAGGCATTACGACATATTAACCCGGGGCATCCCAGCCGGAGCCGGGCCACCCGGCGGGCCGCGGCGGTCCGCCGCCCGCCGGCTCCCCCGGGCAGGCCGGGGAAGCCGGAGCGCCGGCGGTCCGGCGGCGCGTCTCAACCCACCTGCTGGGCGATGAAATCGAAGGCGTCCTTGACGGTCTTGATCTTCTCGGCGTCTTCATCGGCGATGGAGATGTCGAACGCTTCCTCCATGGCCATGATCATTTCCACCAGGTCCAGGGAATCGGCGCCCAGGTCATCCACGAAGCTGGCCTCGGCCACCACGTCGTCCTCGGCCACCGAAAGCTGCTCGCTGATGATCTTTATGACTTTGGCTTTGATCTCGTCCACTTTGCTCATGCTTGGCTCTCCCAAATCATGCAGGGGCTAACCCCGTCATATTCACGGTAATAAAACCCGCCCGGTCCTGGGGGGACCGGGCGGGAGAAATCACATATACATGCCGCCGCTGACGTGCAGCACTTGGCCGGTGAGGTACCGGGCCGCCTCGGAACACAAAAACGCCACCACGTCGGCCACGTCCGCGGCCTGACCGGTGCGGCCCAGCGGAATGGTGGCCTTCATGGCCTCCATCACCTTGGGGGGGAGGCTGGCGGTCATGTCGGTTTCGATGAAACCCGGGGCCACGGCGTTGACCCGGACTCCCCGGCCGGCCAGCTCCTTGGCCGCGGTCTTGGTGAGGCCCAGCACCCCGGCCTTGCTGGCGGAGTAGTTGGCCTGGCCCACGTTGCCGATCTGGCCCACCACGCTGGCCACGTTGACGATGGAGCCGCCGCGCTGCTTGATCATCACCTTGGCCGCCGCCTGGAGACAGAGGAAGGTGCCGAATAGATTGATGTTGATGACCTTCAGGAAGGCTTCGGGGGTCATGCGGATCAGGAGATTGTCCATGGTGATGCCGGCGTTGTTCACCAGGTTGTCCAGGCGGCCGTACTCGCTCACCACGCCCTCGATGAAACCCGTGACCGCGGCCTGGTCGGAGACGTCGAACTTTTGGCCCACCGCGGTGACGCCCCGCTCCGCCAGGAGCGCCACGGTCTCCTCGGCCGCCGACTCGTCGGGATCGTAGTGATTGAAGGCCACCACGTCCCCGGGCCGGGCCAGGGTCAGGCAAACCGCCCGCCCGATGCCCCGCGATCCGCCGGTGACCAAGGATACTCGCCGCTCATCAGACATGTCCTTCACCTTTCACCTCCGGCCGCCGGGTGTCAACTCCCCGGGGCCGGGCGCCGCCGCACCAAGGCTCCGCCGCGGCACCGGAGCCGCGGCTCGGCCGGGCCGGCTTAGTTGCCGCGCTCGCCGCGCAGCTGTTGCAGCCGGCCCAGCATGGCCGGGACCACCTGATACAAGTCACCAACTATACCCAGGTTGTCGCCAGACAACCTGGTGCGGGCCAGGGAGGGCCCGCCGATTTGCGGAGGTTTCCCAAAATCGACGCAAATCGTGCCGCCTGGCAAAACCACGCTTTTGCCAGGCGGCGGCTGAGCAGGGCCAGGAAGGCCGTGCTCAGCCATCATGGCGCTGCCCCCGCAATTCCCGCAGCCGGCCCAGCATGGCCGGGACCACCTGATACAAGTCACCAACTATACCATAGTTGGCCACCTGAAAAATGGGGGCATGGGGATCGGAGTTTACCGCCACGATGGTCTCGGAACCCTGCATGCCCACCACGTGCTGCACCGCGCCGGAAACCCCCAGAGCCACGTAAAGCTTGGGGGCCACGGTGGTGCCGGTCTGGCCCACCTGATGGTCGTGGCCGATCCAGCCCAGGTCCACCGCGCCGCGGGTGGCGCCCACCACCCCGTTCAGGGCCCGGGCCAATTCCCGCACCAACTCGAAGCCCTGGGGATCGCCCAGGCCGCGGCCGCCGGTGACCACCACCGAGGCGCCGGTGAGGTTGGCCTGTTCGTCCAGGGCCCGCACCACTTCCAGCACCTCCACCGTGGGGGTGTCCGCAGGCTCCAGCTCCACCAGCACCAGGTTGCCGGCCCGGCCGGCCCGGTACTCGCCGGGTTTCATGACCCGGGGACGCACCGTGGCCATCTGGGGCCGGGCGGCCGGGCAGACGATGGTGGCCATGATGTTGCCGCCAAAGGCGGGGCGGGTCTGCAACAACAACCGGGAGGCCGGCTCGATGCTGAGCCCGGTGCAGTCGGCCGTGAGCCCGGTGGCCACCGCGGTGGCCAGGCGGGGGATCAGGGCGCGGCCCAGGTGGGTGGCTCCGGCCAGGAGGATCTCCGGCTGATGCCGGCTCAGCAGGCGGGCCAGCAGGCGGCAGAAAAGCCCCTCGTCGGCCGCGGCCAGGCGGGGGTCGTCGGCCAGGTAGACCGTATCCGCCCCCCAGGCGAACAGCTCGGCCGCCAGGGGCTCCACCCCGTGGCCCAACAGCACGGCGGCAAGCTCCACCCCCAGTTCGGCCGCCAGGCGGCCGCCCTGGCCCAAGAGCTCCGCGGCCACCGGGGCCAGCTCGCCTCCCCGGGCCTCGGCAAATACCCAGACCCCCCGGGCGGCCAGGGCGCGGTCGTCGGCCCGGGGCCCGCCGGTGAGGCTGATGGCTTCAACGGGGCAGGTCTCCACGCAGGCGCCGCACAGGGTGCAGGAGTCGTTGACCTCCGGAACGTCGTCCGCGCCCGGGATAAGGGCCTCAAAGGGGCAGGCGTCCACGCAGGTCCCGCAGCCCGTGCAAAGTTCGCGATCTATCTTGAGGCCCATGTCAGTTCCCCGTCACGATGACGCCCTGGGCCGCCAGGCGGTCCATGAGGGCGGCCCCGGCCTCCTCGGCCGTACCGGGGATGATCTCCCGGTCGCCGGTGGCCTGGGGCGCGAAAACCTTTTTCACCTGGGTGAAGCTGCCGGCCAGCCCGGCCTCGTCCGCGGGGATGGCGGCCTCCTCCGCGCCCACCAGGGGCACTTGATAGGTTTTGGCCCGCATCTTGCCCTTCAAGGACGGCGGCCGGGGTTCGCCCACCTCCCGCACCACGGTGATGAGCCCGGGCAGGGGGAGTTTCACCACATCCCAACCCTCGTCGGTCTGGCGCTCCACCACCAGGTGATCCTCGGTGACTTCCTTGATCTTCTTGACAAAGGCCACCTGGGGCAGGCCCAGGCGCTGGGCCAGGCCCGGCCCCACCTGGGCGGTGTCGCCGTCAATGGCCTGCTTGCCGCAGATGATCAGGTCGGCCCCGCCCAGCTTCTCCACCCCGGCGGCCAGCACCCGGGTGGTGGCCCAGGTGTCCGAGCCGGCAAAGGCGCGGTCCGCCATGAGGAGCCCCTGGTCGGCCCCGTAGCCGATGGCCTCCTTGATCACCGCCGCGGCCTGGGGCGGGCCCATGGACAACACCGCCACCTCGCCGCCGGCCGCCTCGCGCACGGCCAGCGCCGCCTCCAGGGCAAAGAGGTCAAAGGGGTTGATGATGCTCTCCACCCCTTCCCGCTTCAGGGTGTGGGTCTCGGGATCGAGCTTGACCTTGTCGGTCTGCGGGACCTGCTTGACGCAAACCACGATCTTCATGGCTGGGAACTCCCGTCCGGCCTATTGGTGGCGGCCGTACTCCTTGTTCAGCTCCTGGCCGATGACGTTGCGCTGGATTTGGTTGGTGCCTTCGTAGATCTGCAGGATCTTGGCGTCGCGCATCATCTTTTCCACCGGGTAGTCGCGCATGTAGCCGTGGCCGCCCAGGACCTGCACCGCGTTGGTGGTCACTTCCATGGCCACGTCGGTGGGGAAGAGCTTGGCCATGGCCCCGGCCTTGCTGATGTCCTTGGCCCCGCTGTCGATGTAGCGGGCCACGCTGTAGACCAGGGCCCGGGAGGCTTCGACTTTGGTGGCCATGTCGGCCAGCATGTGGGCCACGGCCTGGAAGTTGATGATGGGCTTGTCGAACTGCCGGCGGACCCGGGCGAAGGCTGCGGCCTCGTCCAGGGCGCCCTGGGCCAGGCCCACGGCCTGGGCCCCCACTCCGGGGCGCGATTTGTCAAAGGTGCGCATGGCCACCACGAAGCCCATGCCTTCCTTGCCCAGGACCCGGTCGGCCGGGATGCGGCAGTTGTTGAAAATCAGCTCGGCCGTGGCCGAGGCCCGGATGCCCAGCTTCTTTTCCTTCTTGCCCACCGTGAAGCCGGGGTCGCTCTCCTCCACCACAAAGGCGGTGGCGCCGCGGGCCCCCTTGGAGCGGTCGGTGATGGCGATGACCGAGTAGATGCCGGCCTCCCCGCCATTGGTGATCCACTGCTTGGAGCCGTTCAACACGTACTCGTCGCCCTCTTTCCTGGCCTCGGTGCGGATGGAGCCGGCGTCGGAGCCCGAGGCCGACTCGGTGAGGGCAAAGGCGGCCAGGCTCTCGCCGGTGGCGATCTTGGTCAGGTACTTTTCCTTCTGGGCCTGGTTACCGAACAACAGGATGGGATAGGCCCCCAGGAAGGAGGCGGCAAAGGTGGTGGACACGCCCACGCAGGCCCGGGAAAGCTCCTCCACGGCCACGCAGTTTTCCAGGCAACCGCCGCCCAGCCCGCCGAACTCCTCGGGGATGATGATGCCGAACAAATCAGCCTGGGCCAGGGCCTTCATGAGGGCGTGGGGGAACTCCTCGTTCTCGTCCAGCTCGGCCCGCACCGGTTTGATGCGCTCCTCGGCGATCTGGCGGCACAGGTCCCGGATCATTTCCTGTTCTTCGGTGAGGAAATAATTCATAGCCTTGGTCTCCTCTAAAAACCCTGGGCAAACCGGGTTTAGCCCGGACGGACCGGCCCGGCCGCCAGGGGCGAAGGGGGCCTGGGCCGCCGGCCGGGCTCAGTCGGCTTCACCCAGCATAAGGTCGCGATATTGGGCCATGCCCTCCCGCAGATGGCGAGTAAGCTCGCCTTCCACGCTGTGGGCCGCGGTCTTGAGCGCGCTGGCGATGGCCCGGGACGAGGAAGCGCCGTGGCAGATGAAGGCGGCGCCGTTGATGCCCAGGAGCGGCGCGCCGCCGTAAGTAGCGTAGTCCATCTGCAGGGCCAGATCTTTCAACAGGGGCTTCAGGAGCAGGGCGCCCATCTGGCCCAGGACCGAGGTCTTGATCCGTTCGCGGAACAGATGCTCCAGGGCCTGGGCCAGGCCCTCCGAAAGTTTGAGGCAGACGTTGCCCACGAAGCCGTCGCAGACCACCACCCGGGCCGGACCGTCGAACAAGTCGCGGCCTTCCACGTTGCCGATGAAGTTCAGCCCGCTGGCCTTCAGGTTTTCGTGGGCTTCCTTGACCACGTGGTTGCCTTTGCTGTCTTCCTCGCCAATGGACAAAAGCCCCACCGTGGGGTTGGCCTGGCCCAGGACGCGCTCGGCGTAGGCCGAGCCCATGTAGGCGAATTGCAGCAGCATGGAGGGGGTGCAGTCCACGTTGGCCCCCACGTCCAGGACCACGATGGGGCCGTGCAGACCGGGGAACACCGAGGCCAGGGCGGGGCGCTCCACCTCGGGCAGGCGGCCCAAAACCACCATGCCCACGGCCATGGTGGCCCCGCTGTTGCCGGCCGAAACCACCGCCGCGGCCTCTCCGGCCTTCATGAGGTCGAAGGCCACCCGGATGGAGGAGTCCTTCAGGCGGCGCAGGATATGGCTGGGGGCCTGGTCCATGCCGGCCACCTCAGTGGCCGGATGCAGGGTGAGCCTTCCCGCTGGGGCGCCGGCGCGCTCCATCAGGGGTTCCAGCTCCTCGGGCCGCCCCACCAGGACGATCTCCAAGTCAGCGGGACCCTCTGCCAGAGCCAGGGCGGCTCCCTCTACCATGGCGGCGGGACCGCGGTCACCGCCCATCGCGTCCAAAGCCAGGCGCATGATTTGCGCCTACTCTTTGGGCTCCAGAAGCTGCCGGCTCTTGTAGGTGCCGCAGGAGGGGCACACCTTGTGGGGCAGCTTGGGCTCGCCGCATTGCGGGCAGAGCACCACGTTGGGCAGGGTGATGGCGTCGTGGGACCGGCGTTTGGCGCCGCGGGTGTGGGACTGACGTCTCTTGGGAACGGCCATGACAACTTACTCCACCGCCAGGCCCGCGCCGCGCGCGGCCTGGGAATCACTTGGCAGGTTTGAACTCGCCGAGCTTGACCCAGCGGGGGTCCGACTCGGGCCCCCCGCAAGCGTGGTCCGGCCCCTCTATGGCCTGGCCGCAACGGGGACAAACCCCCGGGCAATCCTCGCGGCACAGGGGGGCCATGGGCAGGGCCAGGCTGATCTCGGCGCGGACCGCCTCGCCCAGGTCGATCTCTTCGCCCTGGTAGAAAATCACTTCCAGCTCGTCGCCCCCCAGCTGGACCTCGTCCTCCCGGGTCTGATCCGGGGGACGGAAAACCATCTCCAGGGGCAGCTTCTGCCGGTGCGCCGCCGGAGCCAGGCAACGGCTGCAGGTCAGCTCCAGGCCGAACCGCGCCTCCCCCCGGGCCACCACCATGTCGCGGTCGCGCACCAAGGCCAGCCGGACCTCCGGGGGCTCCAGAATCCGGGCCACCTCGGGGCCGAAATCGGCCGGCAGGGCCTCCAGGTCCAGAAACTCGACCTCCAGGCCCTCGGGGGGTATGTCCTCCAGGAGGATCTTCAAAACCGCTCCAGGGTGAAAGGACTGATGATAGAGAAAACGCCGGCCTTGTCAATAGCCGGCGCCGGCTTCCTCTCTGGGCCCGGCCAAGGCCGGGTATCCTTGTCTCCCGGAGCCCTGGCCCCGCTCGGACGGGCCGAAAACCTTGGCTCCCCCGGCCCGCGGCCGGCCGGAGCAGTCCGTCCTTGACCGCTGACCCCGACGAAGCGGTAGTATATCATCGCCCCGGCCACTGGACAAGCGCACACGGCGCCAAATGAATTTCATTCAGAGAAGGGGCCGCCCACCCTCTCCAGGGGGGTAGCCCCTTGCCCCTCCCCGGACCACTGCTATAATAATAGCGCGGGCCGGGCCCGTAACCTTTGTAGAAGTGGCCTTCCTTGGAAGCTTTCCGCCGGACGGATCGCTTTCGAGGCCGGCTGTTTTTTTAATTACGCCGCCGGTTTCGCGTTCTGCCCCCCGGCGGGGCGGAAGCCGGCCGCCGCACCAAAACGAGGGACCATGGAGAGGAATCTTCTGACTCGCGAAGGCCACGCCAAACTCCTGCAGGATCTGAAACGTCTCCGCCAGGTCGAGCTGCCCAGTTCGGTCAAGGCTATCGAGGAGGCCCGCGCCCACGGCGACCTCTCTGAAAACGCCGAATATCACGCGGCCAAAGAGAGAAACGCCATGATCATGGGCAAGATCAACGAGCTCGACGAGGTCCTTGCCACGGCCGAGGTGGTGGCCCCGCCCGCCGACACCGGAGGCCGGGTGGTGTTCGGGGTCACGGTCACCGTGTTCGACACCGACAACGAAGAAGAGTGCGTCTACCAGATCGTGGGCTCGCCCGAGGCCGACGCCACCAACGGCCGCATCTCCATCACCTCGCCCATCGGCCAGGCCCTGTTGGGCAAGGAAGAGGGCGACGAGATCCGGGTAAAGACCCCCGGGGGCATCCGCACCCTGGAAGTGGTCAGCGTGAGCTGCGCGGCCAACTAACGGGCTGATCCCTCCCCCTCCGCCGTTGGCTCCCCTGCCCCGGGGAGCCTCCCTGGCGGGGGGCTTCCCTTGGTCGTCCCCGCCCCGGGAGGCCGCCGCCAGAACAGCTGGGTAATATTAAGGTTGGATCGCCGCCAGGCGGCTGGTACTTTACGTTTGGCCGTAGGCGGACCTCCGGGCCCGCCCCGGGCGGTGGCGGACCGCCCGGGTTGCCTGGCGCCGGGCGCACCGGGCTCCACCCTCCTCAGAAAGCGGCGTCCATGCCCAAAATCCTCGCAGTCGTGCTGAGCCGGCGCATGCTGGTGTCCCTGTTGATGGGCTTCAGTTGCGGCCTGCCGCTGCTCTTGACCATGGGGCTGTTGCAGGCCTGGATGCAGCAGGAGGGGGTGGATCTGGCCACCATCGGGCTCATCACCCTGGTGCAGATCCCCTACACCTTGAAATTCGTGTGGGCCCCCGTGCTGGACCGCTTCACCCTGCCGTTCTTGGGCCGGCGGCGGGGCTGGCTCCTCATCATCCAGTTCGCCCTCATCGCCGCGGTGTGCTGGCTGGCCTTCAGCAACCCGGGCCAAAGCCCCCTCCTGGCCAGCCTGGCCGCGGTGGCCGTAGCCTTTGCCAGCGCCAGCCAGGACATCGTGGTGGACGCCTACCGCCGCGAGGACCTGGCCGACGAGGAACTGGGCCTGGGCTCCTCCCTCTACGTCAACGGCTACCGCCTGGGCATGCTCCTGGCCTCGGGCGGCGGCATGATCATGGCCGACTTTCTCTCCTTCACCGTGGTCTACCTCATCATGGCGGCCAGCCTCCTGGTGGGGGTGGTCACCACCCTGTTCACCCCGGAGCCGCCCACGGTGGCCGGCGCGCCGGCCACCCTGCGGGAAGCGGTGGTGGAGCCTTTCGTGGAGTTCTTCAGCCGCAGCGGGGTGCGCTGGGGGCTCCTGGTGCTGGCCTTCATCCTGCTCTACAAGATCGGCGACTCCATGGCCTCGGCCATGACCACCCCCTTCTACCTGGAGCTGGGCTTCACCAAGGCCCAGATCGGCACGGTGGTGAAGCTGTTCGGCTTCTGGGCCACCATCGCCGGAGCCCTGGCCGGCGGGGTGCTGATCCTCAAGATGGGCATCAGCCTGAGCCTGTGGGTCTTCGGCTTCCTGCAAGCCGTGTCCACGGCCGGCTTCGCCGTGCTGGCCCAGATGGGCCCCAGCCTGCCCTGGCTGGCCGCGGTCATCGGGTTCGAGAACCTCTCGGCCGGCCTGGGCTCGGCCGCCTTCATGGCCTTCATGGCCGCCCTCACCAACAAACGCTTCACGGCGACCCAGTACGCCCTCTTGTCCAGCCTCATCGGCGTGCCCCGCTCCCTGGCCTCGGCCCCCACCGGCTACCTGGCCCAGGCCCTGGGCTGGCAGGAATTCTTTATCTTCTGCACCCTCATGGCCATCCCGGGCATGCTCATGCTGGCCAAGTTCGCCCCCTTCTGGAAGGAAAAGGCCGCCCAGAAGGCGTAGGAAGATGTGGGGGGAGACCCCTTTTTGTGAACAAAAAGGGGTCTCCCCCCACATCTTCCTCTTCCTCCAACAAGATCCTAAGCCGTGAGGGACAACCGCCGCCCGGTGAGTCGGGAGAGGGCTTCCAGAAGTTGGTGGCGGTCCAGGGGCTTGTGCAGGAGCTCCCACCCGCCGGTGGACTCCAGGGGCAGGTCCACCAGCTCCGCTCCCCAGCCGGTGAGGAACAAGAAGGGGGTGACCGGGCTGCCCGGGGGGTTCAGTTCGCCCCACAGGGAAGCGCCCCAGCCGTCGGGCAGGTACAGGTCGCAAACCAGTGCCTGGGGGGGTTCCTCGGCCGCCAGGAGGCGGGCCTGGCCCAGGCTGGCGGCCAGGCGCACCCGGCAGCCGGCGTGGGAGAGCAGCGCCTCCAGGCCCAGGGCCACCCCGGCCTCATCCTCCACCAGGAGCACCTCCAGACCGCCCAAGGCCGGGGGAGCTTCCGGTCCCGCGGGCGGGCGGGCCGGCTCGGCCGGGGCGGCGGGCAGCCGCACCGTGAAGGCCGCCCCGCCGTGAGCCTGGCTCTGCACCGTGATGTCCCCCCCGTGATCCCGCACCACCCCCAGGCTGCTGGACAGGCCCAGGCCCTGGCCCCGGGGGCCCTTGGTGGTGTAGAACGGCTCGAACACCCGGCGGGCCAGTTCCGGGGCCACGCCCGGCCCCTCGTCCAAAAAGGTGAGGAGCACCTGGCCGCCGCGGCGCCGGCCCCGCACACTGAGCCGGCCGCCCCGGGGCATGGCCTCCAAGGCGTTCTTGATCAGGTTCAGGAACACCTCCATCAGCTCGCCCCGCCGCACCCGCACCAGGAGATGGTCCTCCAACTGGAGTCTGAACTCCACCCGTTCGGCCCCCAGGCGGCCCCAGCCGGCCCGCACCAGGTCCACGGCCACCCGCACCAGGTCGCCGGCGGCCAGGGTCTCCAGCTCCCCGGCCGCGGCGCTCTGCCGCCCCACATAGGCCAACAGGCGGCGGACCATCTCGCCGCCGGCGGCGGCGCTGTCCCCGGCCGAGATCATGAGCCGGGCCGCCTCCTCCCGTTGGCGCGGCCCTCCCTGCAACAGGGGCTGGGCCGCCTCCAGGGCGCCGGCCACGGCCATGAGCACATTGTTGAAATTGTGGGCCACCCCGGCGGCCAGTTGGCGGAGGCTTTCCTCGCCCTGCCGGAGCAGGGTCACGTCCACCCCCACCCCCCAGCCGGCCCAGCCGGGCACCCGGGCGCCGGCCCCCAGGTTGGACCAGGAGATAAGCCGCCGCTCCCCCCCGGCGGTGGCCAACTCCCACTCCCGATCGCGGTAATCCTCCGCGGGGCTCCACCACGACCGGGGGTCGCGGCCCTGGGCCGCCCACCAGGGGAACAGGAGAGCGGCGGGATCGGCCAGGGACTTCATGCGCGCCGCGCTGTAGCCGCTGACCCGCTCGCACTCGTGGTTCCACACCAGGAGCCGGCCGTCCTCCCCGCAGGCGTAGAGCATCACCGGCAGGTTCTCCAGGGTGCCGCGCATGCCCTGTTCCCGGGCGGCCGCCACTTCCCGGGCCTGCCGCAGGCTTTCCTGGTTCCGTTGGAAATAGAGGAGCAACAGGCCCAGGGCGGTCCAGACCTCGAAGGTGGCGGCCAGCAAAAAGGCCAGGTTCCAAAAGGGGGTCTCCCCGGCCGCAAAGGGGAAGGTGGCCTGCAACAGGGCCCAAGCCACCAGGGCCGGCCCGGCCACGAAGCTCTCCCACTGGCCCGGCCGGCGGCGGAGCAAAAGTTCCACGCCGGAGCGGCCGTAACAGTAGGCCACCATCCAGGCGCAAGGCAGGGTGGTCACGGCCAGGCCCAATTGCAGGCGGTCGCCTACGAAGACCCAGACATAGGAGACGGCCATGACCCAAAGGGGCCAGCGCAGCCGGGGCTTGCCCGCGAACTCCCGCGTGCCGGTCAAGAGGCACAGAGCCCCCACCACGGCCAGGCTGGCGTAGAGGCCCGAGGCCCAGGACAGCCGGGAGATGTTGATCATGAGCAACATGAGGGGATAGCGCAGGAGATAGGCGGTCCAGGCCCCGGTCCACCAGGCCAGAAAGCCTTCCCGCCGCCGCACCAGGAGCACCACGTACACCATGTACAGCACAAAGGAAGCCGTGAGGCCGGCCACTATCTTGGGAATGGTCCAGTCCACTAGAGGATAGCTTACCCCAGAGCCGGCCGGAAGGGGCTTCCGTCCGCTCCTCCCCCGGAGCGGGGGCTCAGGCGGGTTTTGGGGGCAGGTCCGGGGATTGCCGCTCCCCGCGCGCTCCCCAGGGGAACCCGCGCAAAATAGAACGAGAAATCCCTCCTTCACCATATCCCAGACGGACTCCGGCGGCAAGAATCCCGGTGGCGGCGCAAGCCTGCCGGGCGGTAGCGGCCGGACCGGAGAGGGGGCAAAGGGAAAAAGATTGATCTTTACCCCCCGGCCGGATATGAGTCCCGGCAGGGCGGTCCCCTGCCCTATCCGCCAAGAAACGGGGCTCCGGCTCTTGGCCGGGACGCCCGCGCAAAGAAAGAGCTGCGATGTACGTATGGCTTCGAGCGGCCCGGGCGCTCGCCCGCTCCCGCAGGGCCCCTTCCCTGGGCATGCTGGACGACTCAGTGCTCCGCCTCCGGGTGGGCCTGGGCGATCTGGACGTGAACTTTCATTTGAACAACGGCCGCTATTTGACCCTGATGGACGTGGGGCGCCTGGATCTGCTGGGCCGCACGGGCATGCTGCGGCTTTTGTACCGGAACAAGTGGTGGCCCCGCCTGGCCTCGGCCACCATCCGCTACCGCCGCTCCCTGGAGGCCTTCGAGGCTTTTGAGCTGCGGACCCGGGCCCGCTATTGGGACGCCAAATGGCTCTACCTGGAGAGCCTCTTCGAGCGCCAGGGCGAGGTTTGCGCCCAGGGTCTGGTGAAGTGGGTGTTCAAGGAGGCCGACGGCCGCACCGTGGCCCCGGCCACGGTATCCCGGGCTTTGGGCGGGCCGGACGAGCCCCCGCCGTCGCCGCCGGGCCTGGACGCTTGGCAGACCTGGGAGGGCCTGACCTTGCGGGAGATGAGCCGGGCATCGGCCAGGGAGGACTGACCCGGCGACGAAGAGGACCCTCCGTCGGACCCGGACCGACTGCGACTGGCCGGAAAGCTCATGGGAAAAGGTGGGTGGTCCTCCTGGGCCGGGAAGGCTTGGCCGCCGCCTGAAAAAATCTGGTAGCCCGTCCTGAGGGACCCTGCCAGGTATTGAGGTGGGGAACGGCGGGCGGGTTGACCGCCGAGAGCCGGGCGCAAGCCCGCCTGGCCCCGGGGGGGACGGCTGGTGTTTCAGTCACAAAGGATCGGTCGCAATTTTATATGGCCCCGGGGGGAACGGCGGGCGTTTTAGTCACAGAGGGCCGGGCGCAAGCCAGCCTGGCCCCGGGGGGAACGGCTGGCGTTTTAGTCACAGAGGGTCGGGCGCCATTTTATATGGCCCCGGGGGGGGTAAGCCTTGCGGCCGGCGTGAGCCCAGCGCCGCTATAACCACTCCACTCGCGCGGCCGGTCCGCAAGGTGATTTTTATATATCGCAAATGGAGGGTCCTGCCAAGTTACAAATTTCACTTTCTGCGCCTTTGGCCCGAGAGAGGGGCGGCAGGTGGTGCAGCTTGACTAAAGGGGCCAAAAAGGGAAACAATAGGCTGCCATGAAGATATCGCGCGCCCCCCATCGGGCGGCCTCTGGCGCCCCGCAGCCCGACCGCCGCCGCTTTCTCTCCACCGGCTGGTGGGTGGCGGGGCTGTTGTTGCTGGGACCGGCTTGGGGGGCGGGTTGCGGCCTGTTCGGCTCCTCGGTGCCGCCGGAACCGGTGCTGGAGACCAAGGTCCTCAACATCTACCTGGACCGGCTGTTCAACCAGGGTCAGGAGCTGCCGGTGGACATTGCCTATGCCACCAAGGAGCAACCGGTGCAGCTGCTCACCGGCTACGGCCCCCAGCAGTGGTTCGAGGGCAAGAAGCGTGACGAATGGCCCTACAAGCAGGGGCTGATGCTGAACCAGGGGACCTCGTCTCCTTGGCCGGTGACCCTGAACGCGCCCCCGCATTGCAACGCCATGGTGGTGTTCGCCAACTACCTGGGCCTGGTGGGTCCCCGGGGACAGATGGCGGTTTTCGACGCCAAATCCAAACCCGAGGAGGTGGTTTTTGTCACGGGAAAAGGCCTTTTCCGCTAACCGCTCCCGGCGGGCGGCGTTGTCCCGGGCGGCTGGGCTGCTCGGGGTGGCGGCGCTCCTCCTGGTGGTTTCCGCCTGCGCCTCCAGCCCCTACTCCGAGGTCTCGGTGCAGTCGTTGGTGTTCCAGGCCGACCCGGTGATCAACGGCGGCCAGCTTTTGCCGGTGGACGTGATCTACGTGACCTACCTCCAAGACCTGCGCAAATTCACCAGCCTGGGCCCGGATCAATGGTTTCAGTCGCCGGAGCGGGCCGAATGGCCGGCGCGGGAGTCCTTTGGCATCACCGGCGGTGAGACGGTGCGGGTGGATTTGAACCCCGTGCTCCTGGACCGCACTTCCTATCTTTTGGTGTTTACCAATTATAAAAACGTGACCAATCCCTCCCCCCAGCAGGTGGTGCTGGACGCCAGCGCCAACAGCGAGGAGACCATCCTGGTCCACGCCCAGAGCCTGGAGCCCTTGAACCCGGCCCTGCGCGAACCTTACTGAAAGGAGCGTCCCATGCCCACGCCCTTCAAGCTCATGGTGCTGGCCGACCTGGTCCCTGGACAGCCTCCGGCCGGGCCTCACCAGGTGGCGCCGGGGGGAGCCGGCGACCTGTTGGCCAAGCTGGCCCCGGAGATGCGGCTCGGCGATCCCCAGGTGGAGCTGAAATTCACCTCGCTGGAGGATTTCACCCCGCCGTCGGTGCAAAAGGGCCGCCAGGAGCTGGCCGCCAACCCGGCCAAGCTGACCGCGGTGTTGCATCACCCCTTGTTCCAGGCCTTGGAATCGGCCTGGCGGGGGCTGGATTACCTGGCCCGGGCCTTGCCGCCCGAGGGGGTGGAGCTGTGGGTGCTGCCCACCTCGCGGGACGAGGTGCGGAGCCGCTTCTATGACCGGGTGTTCAAGCCGGAGTACGACGGGGTGGCCAATCCTTCGGGGGCGGTGCTCCTGGACTTCGACTTTGACCACAAGCCGGCGTCGCTCGCCGTGTTGGCCGATCTGGCCAAGATGGGCCAGGCTATGTCCGTGCCCCTGGCGGCCCAGGCCCCGGCCTCCTTCTTCGGGGTCAAGACCCTGTTGCACTTGCCGGCCCTGGGCGGCCTGGACAAGCGCCTGGCCGGACCGGATTACACCTCCTTCACGGCTTTCCGCCAGAAGGAGGAGGCCACCTGGCTGTCCCTGATGGTGAACCGTTTCCTGCTGCGCCCGCCGTTCGAGGGCCTGGCCTACACCGAGCCGGCCAGCGCCGGCGAGCCGGAGAGCTATCTCTGGGGCCGGGCGGTGTGGCTGTTGGGGGCCAATTTGGTACGGGCCTGGGCCCGGGACGGCATGCCCATCGGCATCAGCGGCATGGGCCTGGGCGGGGAGCAGCGGGGCCTGGCGCTCCGGGATCTGCCCATCTCCCGCAAGGAGACGGTCAAGACGCCTTTGGAGGCGGTGTTCCCCTTGGATCTGACCGAGATGCTGCCCTATTTCGGCCTCTCGCCCATCACCCAGCTCCCGGGCGAGCTGGGCGGGGCCCAGACGCCGGACGCGGTGTACCTGCACCTGGCCGCCAACCTGCGCCAGTTCACCGACCCGACCCAGGCGCGGCCGGGGCTCCTTTTGGTTTACGCCACCCTGGCCTACGCCCTGTCCTTGGGCCGGGCCAGCAACCTGGCCCTGTCCTTGGCGCCGGAAATGGCCGGCTTGGCCCCGGCCGAGGCCGCGGCCCAACTGCAACAACGCCTCAGCGGGGAACTGGGGCCCCTGGGGCAGGGGGAGATGGCCGTGACGCCGGAGGACGGCGCGCTGCACGTGCTGCACAAGCCCAGCGCCCGCATCCACGGCAAGAACTTTGAGCTGGAGTTTGACGTGCCCTTGCCAGGATAAGGGAAGGCCGCAACACCCAAGCCTGGTCTGGCCCCGAAACGGGCGGCGGGCGGCTTTGGCCGCGGCCGTCCGGGGGCCGACGCCAAGCCAGCCCAGCGGAGTATGCCCCTTCGCCGGGGCTGGCTTGTGCTTTTTCGGCCCGATTTTCCGTGGGGGGAAGCCGGAGCCGCCGATCTGCCGCCAACATCAGGGCGCCTCACCGCCCGCTGGAAGGGGGAAGCCAGGATGAGTAGCAAGCTGGGGAAGAACCTGAGCCTGGGCTGGAAGATGTTCGGCGGTTTTTCGGCGCTTTTGTTGTTGATGGTCCTGGTGGCCGGGGTGGGCTATCGCAGCATGAACCGGGTGGCCCAGGGGGCCAGGCTGGGCCGGGAGGTCAGCGGCTTGGTGGCCAGCCTGGGGGCGGCTCGTCTGGCGGAGAAGGACTTCATGTTGAGCCACCAGGCGGCCACGCGAAAGAAGGTGAGCGCCCAGGTGGCGGAGATAGAGAGAGTGGCCCAGGAGGCCCACGAGCGGCTGGGCGGCGGACCGGCCGGCCAGCAGATGCAAAAGGTGGCCCAGGAGGCCCAGGCCTACCTCACGGCTTTTGACTCCTATGCGGGCATGGAGGAGGAAAAGGCCTCCCGGGCAAAGACCCTCCTTTCGGCCGGCGACGGGGTGCTGGCCCAGGCCCAGGCCATCGCCACCAACCAGGACAAGGAGCTGGCCGAGGAAAGCCAGCGGATCGCCCAGGACGCCGAGGGCGTGGCCAAGGTGGCGGAATATACCTTCCGCATGGTGCAGCGCACCATGGAGGTGCTGAGTCGCGGCGATCTTTACCTGGTGGCCGGCCGTACCGGCCAGGCCGGCAACTGGCTGGACGAGATCGCGGCCCTGGAGGTGATGCTGGGCATGCTGACGCGCAAGCTCAGCGACGCCTCCAGCCAGGAGAAGATCGCCCTGCTCCAAGGCAAGTTCCAGGAATACAAAAAGCTGGCCGAGAGCCTTGCCGAAGCCAAAAATCCTGCCCAGGAGGCGCAAGTCCAGGAGTTGGGCCGGGAGTTGGTGGACATCCTGGATGGGATCCGGGTGGCCGAGGGCATCAAGCTGACCGTGACCCAGGGGTATTTGCGGGACATCTTGAAGGCCAAGACCGCGGCGGCCCGCGAAGCCGGGGAGATGGGCCGGGACATGCTCCTGATCCGCCAGAGCGAGAAGCTGTTTCTGGCCGCGGGGGACATGAAGGAGGGCCGCAAGGTGCTCCGCCTGGGCCCCAAATTGAAGGCGCGGGCGGAGAAGCTGTTGGCGACGACCAAGTTGGAGCGGGACCAGAAGGATCTGAACCAACTCCTGACTTCTTTGAGCAGCTACTTGCAGGAATTCGGCCAGGTGATGGAGCTGTCCCTGCGCCAGAACCTGGCGGCCCAGGCCATGGAACAGGCGGCGGAGACGGCCGAGGCGGCCTGCCGGGAGGCCCTGGCGAGCCAGGAAGCGGTGTTGGACGCGGAGCGCACCTCGGCTCTGTGGTACATGGCGGGGTACACCCTGGCCGCGGTGCTCCTGGGGCTGCTTTTGGGTTGGCTCATCACCCGCAGCCTGGCCAAGCCGGTGCGCCGGGCCATGCACCTGGCCGAGGCCATCCGGCGGGGTGATTTGAGCCGGCGGATCAAGAGCGACCAGGGCGACGAGGTGGGCCGGCTTTCGCGGGCCCTGGACGCCATGGCCGACCATCTGGAGGAGCGGGCCCGCCTGGCCGAGGCCATCGCCCGGGGCGAGTTGTACCACCCGGTGGAGCTGGCTTCGGAGGAGGACGTGTTGGGCCGGGCGCTGTTGACCATGACCCAGGGTTTGCAGGAGATCGTAGGCGCCATAAAGCAGAGCAGCCGGGAGGTGGTGCTGGGGTCGCGGGAGATCAGCCAGGCCAGCCAGGCCATTTCGGCCGGGGCCAGCGAGCAGGCCGCGGCTTTGGAGCAGATCGTCAGCTCGCTGGCGCAGGTGGGGGCCCAAGGGCAGACCAACGCCGATCACGCCGACCAGGCGGACGCCATTTCGAGCCAGGCCAGCCAGGCTGTTTCGGCCAGCGACCAGCACATGGCCCAGATGTCGGCGGCCATGAACGAGATCACCACCTCCAGCCGGGACATCGCGGGCATCATCAAGGTCATCGACGACATCGCCTTCCAGACCAATTTGTTGTCGCTGAACGCGGCGGTGGAGGCGGCGCGGGCGGGCTCTCACGGCAAGGGATTCGCGGTGGTGGCCTCGGAGGTCAGGAACCTGGCCAACAAGAGCGCCGAGGCGGCGCAGCGCACGGCGGAGCTGATCGAGGGGGCCTTGAAGAAGACTTCCCGGGGCAAGGAGATGGCCGAGGCCACGGCCCGGGCCCTGGGGAACGCGGCCCAGAGCATCGGCCAGGTGAGCGCCCTGGCCGGGGACATCGCGGACGCCTCCCGCCAGCAGGCCGAGGCGGTGTTGCAGATCAACGCGGGCCTGGAGCAGATCGACCTGGTGACCCAGCACAACACGGCCACCACCGAGGAGACCGCAGCGGCGGCGCAGAAGCTCACCGGCCAGGCCGACGACCTCTTGCTGGTGCTGGAGCGCTTCCGCCTGGAGCCCGTGGAAGCAGGCCCGGACGAGAAGGAGGGAACGGAAACCGGTGCGCTGCCGGGCCCGGAGGGGCCGGACGAGGACCGGCTGCTGACCGGGAGCCAGGTGGAGTTTTAGGCAGTCTCACCCCCAAACACCCACCGGGAAACGGCGCAGCCGTTTCCCGTAAAGTTTTCTTGGTTGGGGGTCCGGGGGGCGTATTTATTACCAGAGCTTGGCCCTGGCCGTCCCTGGCCAGGCCAAAGCGCGGCCGGGCAAAACAAGTTTTGACCCGGCCTTGCAAATCGCTCGCCCGAGGGCTCGCGATTTGGCAAGCCATCCCTGGCTTGCCAAGGGGGCCCTTCTGGCACCCGAACACCGGGAAACGGCGCAGCCGTTTCCCGTGAAGTTTTTTGGGTGGGGGGTCCGGGGGGCCCCCTTTTTCCCAAAAAAGGGGGCCCCCCGGCATCTCTTAATAGATTCCTAAGTTAACCGGCAGTGTTCCGGACCGCGGACGGAGAAGACGGGGCAAGGGGCGTGGCGGAAGACTTTTTCGGCGGCGTGGCCGAAGAGGACATTATCGAGGTTGGAGCGGCCTTTGGTGCCCATGACGAGGCAGGAGGCGTTTTCGGCCCGCGCGGTTTTGATGATTTCTTCCCAGGGCAGGCCTTGGCGGAAGATGACGCGGGTGGGGACGTCGCCGACGAGGGGGAGGAATTGTTGGGCGATTTGGGTTTGGCGTTCTTCCTGGAGGTTATTCACGATGTGTTCGCGGCTGATGGAGTAGCCTTGGGCGGCGAGGGTGTCGATGGCTTCGAGGCTGCGGGAGTTGATGACATTCAGGATGATGAGTTCCGCGCCCAGGGCCCGGGCCAGGGTGAGGGCGTGGGCGAAGGTGATTTCGGAATAGGAGGAGAGGTCCAGGCAGGCCAGGACCCGGTTCAGATTGACCTTGCAGGTTTCCATGTTCAGTTCTCCGGCGAGGGGACGGGTTCCGGCCGGGGGGGCGCGGGTTTAGGGCGGCGGGCCCGGACCAGGGTTTCCACGAGGTGCTCGGCGCGTACGGCGGAGCCCTGTTGGTCCAGGCCGCCGGCCAGTTGCAGCACGCAGCCGGGGCAATCGGTGACCAGGACTTCGGCGCCGCTTTCGGCGACTTGGCGGAGCTTGTTCTCCAGGATGCGGGCGGAGAGTTCGGGGAAGGCCACGGAGAAGGAGCCGCCGAAGCCGCAGCAGACTTCCTCGTTGGCCAGCGGCAGGTACTGGCCGGTGTGTTCGGCCAGGAGCTGGCGGGGGGCCTCGTGCACGCCCAGGCCCCGGCAGAGGTGACAGGGGGCGTGGTAGGCGGTTTTCTGGCCGCTGACTTCGGCGGGGGGCTCCAGGCCGACCACGTCACGCAGGAAGGAGCTGGCGTCCAGGATCTTGCCGGCCATTTGGGCGGCCTTGACCCCATGGCCGGGGTCGCCGGCCAGAAGGCGGGGGTAGTTCTCCTTCAGGTGCGAGGCGCAGGAGGCGCAGAGGGTGACCACGTAGTCGTAGGCGGCCGGGTCCAGGGCCGCCAGGTTTTGCCGGGCCACGTCGCGGGCGGTGTCCTCCTCGGCCAGCATCTGGGCCGGCAGGCCGCAGCAGGTCTGGTCCGGGGGGAAGTCCACGGCGATGTCCCGGCCGCGCAAGAGCTCCAGGAAGGCCTGGGCTTGGCCGGGGTAGACGAAATCCACCAGGCAGCCGGCAAACAGGGCGATGCGGAGTTTGGGCTCCTTGACGACGGGCCGCAGGCGGGACCAGCGGTCGCGCAGGGGCGAGGCGGCCAGGACCGGCAGGGAGCGGAAGCTGTGCCGCGGGTCGAAGAAGAAGGGCAGATGGCGGATCACGTCCTTTTTGCCGGCCAGGGGCTTCTGGGCCAGGCGGGCCCGCCGGAGGAGGAAATGGAACAGGCGGCGGTCCTTCAACACCCGGGCCAGGAGGCGGTTCTTGGCCGGGCGGTGGCGGTCGTCGGCCAGGATGAGGCCGTGGACCTTTTTGATCAGGGCCGGCAGGTCGATGCCGGCGGGGCAGACGGACTTGCAGGCCTGGCAGTTGAGGCAATTCTGCACGATGGCCCGGGCGTTGTCCCGGCCGTGATAGAAGTAGGTCAGGATGAGGCCGATGGCCCCGATGTAGACGTGGCCGTAGTTGTGGCCGCCCACCAGGCCGTAGACCGGGCAGACGTTGGCGCAGGCGCCGCAGCGCACGCAGCGCAGCGCCTGGGAGAAGACCGGGTCCCGGGCCAGGGCCAGGCGGCCGTTGTCCAGGAACACGATGTGCATTTCCTTCTTGCCGTCCGGGGCGGCGGCGCAGGCGTTGGCGCCGGTGATCCAGGTGACGTAGGAGGAGATGGCCTGGCCGGTGGCGTTCTTGGGCAACAGGCGCAGGACCCGGAGGGCGGTGGCCAGGTCGGGGACCAGCTTGTCGAGGCCCACCAGGGCGATGTGCACCCGGGGAAGCGTGGTCACCAGGCGGGCGTTGCCTTCGTTGGTGACCAGGCCCAGGGTGCCGGTGGCGGCGATGGCGAAGTTGGCGCCGCTGATGCCCACGTCGGCGGCCAGGAAGGCGCGGCGCAGCTCGCGGCGGGCCACCTTGACCATGCCCGCGATGTCGTCGGGGTCCAGGTCCTGGCCGGTGACCTCGCGGAACAGGTCGGCCACCTGGGCCCGGGAGAGGTGGATGGCCGGCATGACCATGTGGGAGGGGCCTTCGTGGCGGAGTTGGATGATCCACTCGCCCAGGTCGGTCTCCCGCACGGTGAGGCCCCGGCTCTCCAGGTAATCGTTGAGGTGGGTCTCCTCGGCGGTCATGGACTTGGACTTGACCACCAGTTCGGCCCCGGCCTCCTGGGCGATGGCCGCGATGAGGCGGTTGGCCTCGGCCGCGTTGGACGCCAGGTGGACGTGGGCCCCGGCCGCCTCGGCCCGGGTTTTGAAGGCCTGATACAGCTCCTCCAACTGCGAGAGGGCCGCGTCCTTGCCCGCGGCGATCTCGCGGGACAGGGCGGGGAAGTCCAGACCGGCCAGGGCGTGGGCCCGGGAGCCGGGATAGGCGGCGGCGAAATTGGCCAGGGCTTGGCCCAGGAAGGGGTCCGCCAGGGCCCGGGCCAGTTGGTCGCGGTAGCTTTTCAGGTCCTTGGGGGTGTTAATCATGCCCGGCCTCCCAGGCCGGCGGCCGCCGGCTCCCAGGGGGACGGCGGCGGGGGGGGGGCGGCGGTCAAGAGGATTTCCAGTTCGCCGGGGCCGTGCACCCCGATGGTGAGCACTCGCTCGATGTCGGCGGTGCGGCTGGGGCCGGTGATGAAGGCCAGGTAGCCCGGGGCGTCGGCCAGGAGGCGCTCCAACTCGGGGGCCAGGGCGCCGAGGTCCGGGGCCAGGCGGAGGGCCGGCAGCACGGCCAGGTGGCAATCGGCCAGCATGGTGGCCAGGCGGAACTCCTCGTCCCGGGAGTCCAGCACCAGGGTGCCGGTCTCGGCCACCCCCCAGGTGGCCGGGGTGAGGGTGAAGCGGAGTTCCGCCGCCCGGGCGGCCAGGCCCTGGGTGAGGAGCTCCACCCCGGCCGCCCGGCATTTCTCGGCCAAGAGCGGCTGGGCCGCGCCCCAGCCCGGGGCGGCCAGGAGGGAGCCCTCCCCCTCCCGGACCCGGGCCAGGGCCAGATCAAAGGCCCCGGCCAGATCGGCCGCCGGGGTGACCCGGGCCGCCACGGCCTGGGCGGCCTGGGTGAATTGTTCCCGCCAGATGTCTGCGTGCTGGTTCATCGTCCGAACACCAAATCCGGCAACCAGGTGACCAGCTCCGGGAAGATGCTGAGGAGCACCAGGCTAAGCACCTGCAAGCCTACGAAAGGGATGATGCCCCGGTAGATGTGGGTCATGGTGTAGCCTTGGGGCGCCACGCCCGCGAAGTAGAACAAGGCGTAGCCAAAGGGCGGCGTGAGGAAGCTGGTCTGCAGGTTAACACACATGAGCATGGCGAACCACAAGGGGTTGAAACCCAGGTCCAGGGCGATGGGCATGAAGATGGGCACGGTCACCAGCAGGATGGCGGCCCAGTCGATGAACATGCCCATGAGGAACACGATGGCCATCATGATGGTGAGGGAGACCCAGGGGCTCATGCCGCCGCCGGTGAGCAACTCGGCCACCACGTCGCCGCCGCCAAAGGACAGGAACACGGTGCTGAAGAACTTGCCGCCGATGAACAGCATCATGACCATGGCCGTGGTCTTCAAGGTGGCCACGGAGGAATCCTTGATCACGGACCAGTTGAGGGCGCCGTTGAACAGGGCCAGGAGGAAGGCGCCCAGCACGCCCAGGCCGGCGGCCTCGGTGGGGGTGGCGATGCCCATGAGAATGGTGCCCATGACCATGAGGATCAAGGCCAGGGGAGGTAGCATGGAAAACAGGACCATGCGGGTCTTCTGGGCCCGGGTGTACTTGTTGGCCTCGGCCTGATCGATGGCCGGGCCCAGCGAGGGGTTCAGGCGGCAGCGGATGGCGATATAGACGAAGTAGAGGGCGGAGAGCACCAGGCCGGGCAGCACGGCGCCGGCAAAGAGGTTGCCCACGCTGGTTTCCTTGAGCCCGGTGAGGCCGCCGTAGATCACCAGCATGATGCTGGGCGGGATCAGGATGCCCAAGGTCCCGGCGGCGCAGATGATGCCGGAGGTCAGCTCCTTCTGGTAGCCCCGGGAGATCAGCGCCGGGGTGGCCAACAGGCCCATGGCCACCACGCTGGCCCCGATGATGCCGGTGGTGGCCGCGAACACGGTGCACACCACCACCACGGCCAGGCCCAGGCCGCCCTTCACGCTGCCCAGGACCACGTAGAGGCTTTCGAACAGTTTCTCGGCCACCTTGGAGCGGTCCAAAAGCTGGGCCATGAGAATGAACAGGGGTATGGCCACCAACACGTAGTTCTGCATGAGGCCCCACATGTTGTTGGCGTACATGTTGAACAACATGTGCAGGTTGAAACCGTTGTCGATGAGGCCGAACACGGTGGCGATGAAGGCCAGGGTGTAGGCCAGGGGATGACCGGCGGTGATGGCCAGGATCAGCCCCCCGAACATGGTGATGGTCAGAATCTCTTCGTAGCTCATGACTGGGCCCTCTCCTTTTTCAGCTCCACGACCTGCTTGAAGAGGTTGGCCAGACCTTGCAGCCAGAGGAAGACCACGCCCAGGGCCATGAGGATCTTGAAGGGCCACACCGGGGGGGCCCAACTGGTGGAAGCCAGTTCGGAGGCGCGCACGCTGATGGCGGCGAAATCGAAGGTGGCCCAAGCGAGCAGGGTGAACACGGGCAGGAAAAACACCAAAAATCCCAGAATGTTGACAATTATGCGGACCCTCTGGGACAGGCGGTTGACCAGGACGTCCACCTTCACGTGGCCCTGGGCCAGCTCCATGTAGGACAGGCCCATCATGTAGTGGACCCCATAGAGAAAGGAGGTGGTTTCAAAGGCCCAGATGGTGGGGCGGTCAAAGACGTAGCGCATAACCACCTCGAAAATGACCACCGCCACCAAAGGCAGGCTCAAGAGGGCCGCGATGGCGCCCTGCTTCTCGTTGATCCGGTCTATCACCCGGATGACGGCTTCCAACATGGCATGACTCCCGGTGAGGGGAAGGGGGGCCGCCCCCTGGAGGGAGGGAGCGGCCCCCGCGGGATGAGGGGGTGGTTATTCGCTGGTGCGGCCCTCGATGTACATTTCATAGGGCCAGGGGGTCACGCCGATGCGGGCCTTGCGCCAGTCCACGAAGTCCTTTTCCCAGGCTTCCTGGCTGTCCATGATCTTCTTGACGTCGGGATACTTGGCCTTCAGGGACTCGATGTAATCGTGGGTCTTCTTGCGGAAGCTGACGAGGGTGTCCTTGTCCATCTCCACGATCTCGATCTTTTCGGCAAAGCGGCGCATGGCCTCGGAGTTCAGGTTGTTGATCCAGTTGTAGCTCCAGGCCTGGGTCTCGGCCGCGGCCAGGGCCACGATCCACTTGAGGTCGTCGGGCAGCTTTTTCCAGGCGTCCTGGTTGAAGAAGATGGCGCACTGGATGCCGGGCTGGTGCACGCCGGGCTGGATGCAGTACTTGGTGATCTCGTCAAAGCCCATGGGGTAGTTCATGGCCGGGGAGCTGAACTCGGCCGCGTCGATGACGCCGCGCTCCAGGGCCAGGTAGACCTCGCCGCCGGGCAGCGGGGTGACCGAGGCGCCGAGCTGGTTCAGGATGTCCATGTACCAGCCCACGGTGCGCACCCGCATGCCGGCGAAGTCAGCCTGCTTGGTGGCGCGCTTGTTGGAGAACAGGCCCAGCTCCTGGCCCAGCTGGCCGCAGGGCAGGGCGTGGAGATTGAACTGGCCGTAGAGGTCCTGCATCATCTGCAGGCCGCCGCGCTCGTAGAGCCAGATGTTGTAGCCCTCGGCGTCCAGGCCGAAGGGCACCGAGCCCAGGGCCACGAAGGCCTCGTTCTTGCCCTTCCATTAGCCGCACCAGTCATGGCCCACCTCGGCGGTGCCTTGGCTCACGGCGTCAAAGGTCTCCATGGCCCCCACCAGCTCGCCGGCGGAGAAGGGCTTGATGTCCAGGCGGCCGGCCGAGGCCAGGCGTACGCTGTCGGCGAAGTGGGTGGCGATGTCGTAGAACAACAGGCCCTTGGACCAGGGCATGACCATCTTCCAGCGGAATTTTTCGGTGGAGGGTTTGAAGTCCACCTTCTTGGCGACCTGGTGGCGGGGGTCTTCCCCGAACTTGCCGCGTTTGCTGGCGGCCAGGGCGGAGCCCAGGCCCAGGGTGAGGCAGACCGCCAAAATTATGAGCATGGTAATGGTGCGTCGCATTGCTTCCTCCCTTTTTTTTACGTGGGCCTTGCCGGAGGGCAAGGCGGCTGTTTATGGGGGCCGGGCCGCGTCTGCGGGGCCCCGTAAGTGCTGGCCTATGGAGCGGCGGCCCGCGGGGCGGGCGACCGTTTCCGGGGGTGCACGCGCCGGGGTTTGAGCGGGAGGATGGGGAGACGGAGGTCCCGGGGCGACGTGGGGTCATTTGGTATTACCAATGAACCTAATTAATCTTGTGGCGTTGTGTCAAGCATATTTTTCTTGACCCCGCCCGGCAAAATTCATTAAATAATTAAGAAATCAAGCTGGAAAATGGGCCCCAAGGCCCGCGGGGTTTGATTTGGTCTTTTGGATTTAACAACTTACCAATAACCCCGCCGGTCAGCCCCCACGGCGCCGGACCCCACCCCTGGTCACGCTGTTTGACCGGTGGCCACCACCGCGGCGAAGGATTGGATAAATGCCCGAGACCACCCTCGTGAAAAAGTTCCAGGAGCTGTTGGGGAATGATCAGGTCCTCCACCAGCAGGCCGACCTCCTGACCTACTCCTATGACGCCGCCGTCTTGGAGCCCCAGATGCCCGCCCTGGTGGTCCGCCCCCGCCGTCCCGCGGACCTGGGCGCCGTGGTGGCCCTGTGCCACCAGGAAGGCTTGGCGCTGACCGTGCGCGGGGCCGGCACCAACCTCTCCGGCGGCACCATCCCCCACCCCGGCGGGGTGGTGGCCCTCACCGGCGGGCTTAACCGGGTGTTGGAGATCAACGAGGCGGACCTGTTGGCCGTGGTGGAGCCGGGGGTGATCACGGCGGGGTTCGTGGCCCAGGTGGCCGCCCGGGGCCTGTTCTACCCCCCGGACCCGGGCAGCCAGGCCGTGTCCACCCTGGGCGGCAACGTGGCCGAGAACTCCGGCGGACTCCGGGGCCTCAAGTACGGGGTCACCCGGGACTACGTGCTGGGCCTTTCCTTCTATGACGTGGAGGGCAACCTGGTGAAGACCGGGGCCCGCACCGTGAAATGCGTGTCCGGCTACAACTTGGCCGGGCTCCTGGTGGGCTCCGAGGGCACCCTGGGGGTGATCTCCCAGATCACCCTGAAGCTCGTCCCGCCCCCGGCGGCCAGCCAGGCCATGGTGGCGGTGTTCGACAGCGTGGCCGCCGCCTCGGAGACCGTGGCCGCCATCATCGCGGCCCGCATCGTGCCGGCCACCCTGGAGTTCATGGACAACTTCACCATCCGCGCCGTGGAGGACCACGCCCACGCCGGCCTGCCCGTGGAAGCCGCGGCCCTGCTCTTGATCGAGGTGGACGGCCACCCGGCCCAGGTGGCGGACGAGGCGGCCCAGGTGGCCGAGATCTGCCGCCGCCTCGGCGCGGGGCGGGTGGAGGTGGCCACCGACGCGGCCCACAAGGCGCGCATCTGGGAGGCCCGACGCATCGCGCTGTCGGCCCTGGCCAAGCTGAAGCCCACCACGGTGCTGGAGGACGCCACCGTGCCCCGGAGCAAGATCCCGGCCATGATGACGGCCCTGGGCGACATCGCCCGCCGCCACCGCGTCACCATCGGCACCTTTGGCCACGCCGGCGACGGCAACCTGCACCCCACCATCCTCACCGACCGGCGCGACCGGGCCGAATGGGCCCGGGTGGAGCAGGCGGTGGACGACATCTTTGCCGTGGCCCTGGACCTGGGCGGCACCCTCTCCGGCGAGCACGGCATCGGCCTGGCCAAGTCGCGCTTCCTGGAAAAGGAGACCACCCGGGGCACCATCCTCTGGTCCCGCCGCTTGAAGGCGGCCCTGGACCCCAAGGGCATCTTGAACCCCGGCAAAGTCATCGGAGGTTGAGTATGTCCCGGGTCGCGGTTTTGGCCCGTATGATGAAGGAGCTGGAGGACCAGTTCGTCACCTGCATGCGCTGCGGCCTGTGCCAGTCGGTGTGCCCCTTGTACGCCGAGACCGGCCGCGAGGCCGACGTGGCCCGCGGCAAGCTGGCCCTGCTGGACGGCCTGGCTGGCTCGCTTCTGGAGAACCCGGCCGAGGCCCGGGAGCGGCTGGAGCGCTGCCTGTTGTGCGGCTCCTGCCAGGCCAACTGCCCCAGCGGGGTGCCGGTGCTGGACATCTTCCTGAAGGCCCGGGCCATCCTGGCCGGCTATCTGGGCCTCTCCCCGGCCAAGCGCCTGGTGTTCCGCCGGCTGTTGGCCCATCCCGGGCTCTTCGACCAGGTGCTGGCCTGGGGCTCCAAGCTCCAGGGCGCCCTGGCCAAGCCGGTGAGCGAGACCCTGGGGACATCCTGCGCCCGGGTGGCCGGCCCCCTGGGGGAGCGGCATTTCCGCCGCCTGGCCCCCCTGCCCTTGCACACCCTGGTGCCCAGCCGGCACACCACCCCCGGCCCGGACCGGCCCCGGGTGGCCTTTTTCGTGGGCTGCCTGGTGGACAAGATCTTCCCCGCGGTGGGCCAAGCCGCCCTCAAGGTGCTGGCCCACCACGGCGTGGGGGTGTCGCTGCCGGCCGGCCAGGCCTGCTGCGGCATCCCGGCCCTGGCCAGCGGCGACCGCCCCGCCTTCACCAGCCTGTTGGCCCACAACCTGGCCCGCTTCGACCCGGCCGGCTTTGATTACCTGGTCACTGCCTGCGCCACCTGCACCTCCACCATCAAGAAAGTCTGGCCGCTTCTCACCCAGGATCTCTCCCCCGCCGAGCGGACCCGGGTGGCGGAAATCAGCCGCAAGACTCTTGACATCGGCCAGTTTCTCGGGGATATGCAACTTGTGCGCGCATTGGCGCCCCAGCCAGGGCAATCGTCGCGGGAGGTCACCTATCACGACCCCTGCCACCTGAAAAAAGCCCTGGGCGTGTTCCGGGAGCCCCGGGAATTGATCCGGGCCAACCCGGCATATAACTTGCGGGAAATGGCCGAGGCCGACTGGTGCTGTGGCATGGGGGGCAGCTTCAACTTGGCGCACTATGAGCTTTCCCGCTCCATCGGCCGGCGCAAATCAGCCCAGATCCTGGCCACCGGGTGCTCCACGGTGGCCACCGGCTGCCCGGCCTGCATGCTGCAAATCAGCGATGTCCTTTCCCAAGAGGGCCAAGCGCTGAGGGTGCGGCATTATTTGGAGCTTTACGCGGAAGGTCTGCCGGATTAGGGATGACTCTTTACAAGGCCGTAAAACCCAAGCGGATTTCGGAGCAAGTATTCGAACAGGTCCGCGACCTGATCTTCCGGGGCCAGTTGAAGGCCGGCGAAAGGCTCTTGCCCGAGCGGGACTTGGCCGAGGCCCTGGGGGTAAGCCGCCCCACGGTGCGCGAGGCCATCAACATGCTGGTGGTGCGCGGGCTGGTGGAACAGCACCAGGGCCAGGGCACCTTTATCTGCTCCCCCGAGCCGGGCCAGGCCCACAACCCCCTGAAAAACGTGATCGACGGGCACGACGCCTCCCTCTTGGAGCTGTTGGAGGTGCGGCTGGGCCTGGAGTGCAACGCCGCGGTGCTGGCCGCCCGCCGGGCCACCACCGAGGACATCAACCTCATGCTGAAGGCCTTCGAGCAGATGAAGGTCCAAATCGAGAGCGGCGAGCTGGGGTTCTCCGAGGACACCCATTTCCACATGTGCGTGGCCTACGCCAGCAAGAACCCCGTGCAGATCCACATCATGAAGAACCTTTACGACCTGCTGCACTTCGGCATCAAGGAGAACCTGGCCCACCTCTATGAGGACCCGGCCAACATCCAGGCCGTCCTGGACCAGCACTACCGGGTGCTGCAGGCTATCGAGGCCCACGATACGCAAGCCGCCTTCGAAGCCATGCGCCTGCACATCGGCTTTGTCATCGACTTCTTCGCCCGCCAGACCCCGGCTTAGACCAATCTTCGCCCTCCCGGGTGCGGGCCGCCCCCGACCAACCCAAAAACCCCGGCCGCGGATTGACCGCAGCCGGGGTTTTTCATTTCATTCAGCCAACCGGGCGGGTATTACCCCCTGCCCGGCCCGGGTCCGCCTCAGCAGACCTTCACCACCCAGCCAAAGGGATCGGGCTTGGCGCCCAGCTGGATGCCGGTGATCTCGTCGTAGAGCTTGTGGGCCAAGGGGCCGGTGCCCCCGTCGGCCACCTGGTAGTCGGTGCCCCGGTAGTGGATCAGGCCCACCGGGCTCACCACGGCGGCGGTGCCGGTGCCGAACGCCTCTTGCAGCTTGCCGCTCTTCTGGGCCTCCAGCACCTCGTCGATGGTAAGTTTCCTCTCCGAGACCTTCAAGCCCCAGTGCCGGCACAGGGTCAGCACCGAGTCGCGGGTGATGCCCGGCAGGATCGAACCGGTGAGGGGGCTCGTGATCACCTCGTCGTCGATCTTGAAGAACATGTTCATGGTGCCCACTTCCTCGATGCTCTTGCGGTCGCAGGCATCCAGCCACAAGACCTGGGTGAAGCCCTTGGCGTGGGCCTCCTCGGCGGCCAACAGGCTGCAGGCATAGTTGCCCATGGTCTTGGCTTCGCCGGTGCCGCCGATCGCGGCCCGCACGTATTTTTCCTCCACGTAGATCTTCACCGGGTTGAAGCCCTCGGGGTAATAGGCGCCCACCGGGCCCATGATCACGTAGAACAGGTATTTGGAGCTGACCTTCACCCCCAGGCAAGCCTCGGTGGCGATGACCGTGGGCCGGATGTAGAGGCTGGTCCCGGCGCTGGCCGGCACCCAGTCCCGCTCCACCCGCACCAGCTCCATCATGGCCTGCACGCAGAAGTCCACGGGCAACTCCGGGATGCAGACCCGGGCGTTGGAGCGGTTCATCCGGAGCATGTTGTCCCGGGGACGGAACATGTAGATGCAGCCGTCCGGGGCCAGATAGGCCTTCAGGCCCTCGAAAACCTCCTGGCCATAGTGGAAGATCAGGGCGGCCGGGTCCAACACGATGGGCTGGTAGCAGGCGATGCGCGGGCTGTGCCAACCCTGGCCCGCGTCGTAGTCCATCATGAACATGTGATCAGTGAACAAGCGCCCGAAACCCAGGGCCGATTCGTCGGCGGGTTTCATCTTGCACTCGGTGGAGGGCAGCAGATCCAGTTTGATATCCATTTCAATCTCCCAGGGTCGGCCCGGCCAGCTTGGCCCGGGCCAGGGACTCACCATACGGCGGCGACAGCACACCGGCCTCGGTGATTATAGCCGTAATCAGATCATGCGTGGTTATGTCGAATGCATAATTAATTGCCCCCGCGCCGGGGGCTACGATCCGCCGTCCGGCCAGGTGAGTCACCTCCTCGGGGTCACGCTGTTCCAAGGGAATATCCTCGCCCGAAGCCGCAGCCTGGTCCACGGTGGACAGGGGCGCGGCCACGTAAAAAGGCACGCCGTGGCGGGCGCACATCACCGCCAGGTTGTAGGTCCCCACCTTGTTGGCCGTGTCGCCGTTCATGGCGATGCGGTCGGCCCCCACGATGGCCAGGTCCGCCAGGCCGCGGGAGAGGATCACCCCGCTGGCCCCGTCCGGGCAGACCTGCACCGGGATGCCGGCGGCCACGCACTCCCAGGCGGTGAGCCTGGCCCCCTGCAACAGGGGCCGGGTCTCGTCGGCGATGACCGAGACCTCCTTGCCGGCTTCCCGGGCGGAGTGCAAGATGCCGAGCGCCGTGCCGTGGCCGCCGGTGGCGATGGCCCCGGTGTGGCAGTGGGTGATGACCCGGGCGCCGTCCGGCACCAGGACCGCCCCGTGCCGGCCCAAGGCCCGGTTCACGGCCACGTCCTCGGCCAGCATGATCTCGCTCTCCCGGCGGAGCATGGCCAGAAGCGTGTCCACGTGGTCCGGGCCTGCCGCGGCCAGGGCCAGGAGGCGGTCCAGGGCCCAGGAAAGGTTCACCGCCGTGGGCCGGGCCGCCCGCAGGATCTCCGCCTTGGCGGCCAGGCGCTCCCGGAAGAGCCCCGCGTGCTTCACCCGGATGGTCCGGGCCCCCAACACCAGCCCCATGGCCGCGGCGATGCCGATGGCCGGGGCGCCCCGCACGGCGAGCGTGCAGATGGCCCGCCCCACCTGGTCCAGCCGGCGGCAGGTCAGGTAGGTCTCTGCCCAGGGCAGGCGGCGCTGATCCAGGATCATCACCACCTCGTCCTGCCAGTATAGGGGGCGGGGCGTGGCCACGGGTCATTCTCCCAAAAGCTTCACCACCAGCTGGTTGACCATTTGCGGGTTGGCCTGGCCTTTGGTGGCTTTCATCATCTGGCCCACGAAGAAGCCCATGAGCTTCTTCTTGCCGGCCTGATAATCCGCCACCTCCTTGGGGTTGGCGGCAATAATGGCCGCGAGCCGGGCCTCCAGCTCGCCGGTGTCCGACACCTGCTTCAGGCCCTGGGCCTCCACGATCTCCCGGGCGGACTTTTCGCCCGCCAACACCTCGGGGAAGATGTCCTTGGCCGTGCGGCCGCTGATGACCCCCTCCTCCACCAGGCCGATCAGCTCGGCCAGGCCCCGGGGGTTGAGCGGGCTCGCCGTGATCTCCCGGCCCTCGGCGTTCAGGGCGCCCAACAGCTCGCTGGTCACCCAGGAGCAGGCCGCCTTGGCCGGAGCCCCGGCCGCTACCACGGCTTCGTAATAGGCGGCCAGGGGCCGGGAGGCCGTGAGCACCCCGGCGTCGTAATCGGCCAGGCCGTAGTCCCGGGCGAAGCGTTCGCGCTTGGCCTCGGGCAACTCGGGCAGCGCGTCCCGCAGCTCACCAATCCAGGCCGGTTCCAAAAGCAGGGGTTGGAGATCCGGGTCCGGGAAGTAGCGGTAATCGTGGGCGTACTCCTTGCCCCGCATGGACACGGTCTTGCCAGCCACCGCGTCCCACAACCGGGTCTCCTGCACGATGGCGCCGCCCTCTTCCAGCACGGCGCGCTGGCGGCGCACCTCATACTCCAGGGCCCGGGCCACGTTGCGGAAGGAGTTCATGTTCTTGAGCTCGGTCTTGACCCCCAGCTCGGCCTGGCCCAGGGGCCGCAGGCTGATGTTGGCGTCACAGCGGAACGAGCCCTCCTCCATGTTGCCGTCGCAAACTTCCAAATACACCACGATGTCCCGGAGCGCCTTCAGATAGGCGGCGGCCTCGGCCGCGGTGCGCATGTCCGGCTCGGACACGATCTCCATCAAGGGCACCCCGGTGCGGTTGAAGTCCACGTAGGACACCGGCCGGTCCGGATCGTGCACCAATTTCCCCGCGTCCTCCTCCATGTGGATGCGGGTGATACCGATGCGCTTGACCTCCCCCTCCACCTCGATGTCCAGGTGGCCGCCCTCGCAGATGGGCAGCTCGTACTGGCTGATCTGGTAGTTCTTGGGCAGGTCGGGGTAGAAGTAGTGCTTGCGGGCCCAGACCGAATGCTCCCGCACCTGGCAGTGGGTGGCCAGGCCGGTCTTCATCGCGAACTCCACCACCTTTTGGTTCAGCACCGGCAACACCCCGGGCATGCCCAGGCACACCGGGCAGACGTTGGTGTTGGGCGGCATTCCGAAGGTGGTGGGGCAGCCACAGAATATCTTAGTTTCGGTGAGGAGCTGGGCGTGGACCTCCAGCCCGATAACCGTTTCAAACTGCATGGTTAACACCCATTTGCTCAGCAGGACTAGGGAGAATAGTCAATCTACCCCGGGCTCTTGGCAAAGTCAAGCCGCCGGGAAAGGTGGCCGGCCCGCGGGCGGCGCGGCCGGGGGATAGGGCGGTGGAGGAAGAATTTGCGAAGTCCTTCCGTGCTCGATCCCGTCTCCTACTGGTCAAAATGAAGGGAGCCCGGGGCGATACCTGGCCTCTATCCATCAATCTTGCCTTTTGCGTGGCCAAATGGGATACTTCGTGTCAAAGAGAGCATGATCATGAGTACCGTCGCCACCAGCGATCTGTGTCAAGCCGCCCAGAGGATTTCGGAAGCCTGGAGACTGCCTGCCACCTTGCAGCGCCTCGTCAGGCTTCTGAGCGCCAGTCTGTTGGCCACACCAGCCCTATTATTTCTGGTGTACCTGATGTGCCGTCGCTCCAAACAAAGCCGGGCGTTGTTTCGGAAGATATTCGCTTCCTGTGTACAGTGTGGCTGCGACAATCCAACTTGCCTTACCACCCTTTTGCATGATGCCACACGAAATCTTGCCGCCATGCAGCGTCTGGAAGCTGGCTTTGAAGTATTGAAGTTCTCCCGCCTCGTGTTCCCTCCCCTGCGGAGAGAGATCGCGGAATGGGAGGAACTGATAGAGGATTGCGAGGTAAGTGCAGACACGGAACTACGGGATCTCGTCCAGCAGTTAGCTCAAGCACTCTAGCTAGCATGCCCTACCAGCTCCGTGAAACCAAAGTTTTTCGCTCGCAACTGGACACCATGATTTCCCGATTTCCCATATCAAGTCAGGAAATAAACGCGTCGGTGACAGGTCTCTGCACCTCACCGGCCCAGGGAGAGCCCTATCCTGGCTTCGGTCAGCTCCAGCTGAGAAAACTACGGGTCCAACTAAAATCCTACCGTCTTTCAAAGCGCAACGGGGCCAGATTGATATATCTGGTAGCACCGGAAAAGCGACAGATAGTACCCATACTTATTTACAAAAAGGGAGACTACCAGAACAAAGAGTTCAGGATCAAGGAAGCTATCAAGGCGAAGATAAAAGAGATCATCTCCGAGATTTCCGAAGGAGAATGATCCAAAATCTAATACTCCCTTCTTTCCCACTTCAATCAGCCCGTGCCCCAGGTATAAGCGGCAACCAAATTTCAAGCCATGCTTTCCAACAATATCAGCCATTGAACCCGCGGAAAATTCTATACTGCCTCCAACCTGTCCCCCCTGCTCCCCACCCATAATGAGGGGAAAATTGCATATGGCCCAGAAAAAACCCGCCTTCCTCCCGGCCAGTCTGCGGGCGCTCGGTCTGAGCTGCGTTTTGGCCCTGGGTCTGGCCTCGGCCGGGCCGGCCGCCGCGGCGGCGGCGGAACCACTCAAAGCCCTGTTGGACTGTTTCGGCTACGGCTACCAGGTCTCGGTGAGCCTCAACGGCACGCCCCTCCCGCTCATCAAGGGCGGCGGCCAGCAGGCGAGCCGGCTCTTTGGCGCGAACCATCCCATGAAGGGCCAGGCCCCGGCCGACCATGCCTATCTGTTCTGCCTCAAGGAGGGTGAGAACACCATCACCGTGGAGTTCCAGAAGACCGGCGCGGGCGAACGCCCCCTGGAGGTGAAGCTGGCGCTGCCCGGACGCTATGACAAGCCGCTGTTTTACCTGAAGATCACCAAGATCAAGGCGGGACAGGTGAAGCGCAAATTCATCATCGCGGACCAGGAGCCGGCCGGCTTCCGGACGGTGACGGTGACCGACCAGGACCTGTAGGCCTGGTCAGCGCGGCCCGGCGGCCTATTTCTTCCGCCGGGCCCGCACGATCATCCGCCCCACCAGGCGCACCAGGAGGCCCAGGCATACGGCCAAGGCCACCAGCAGCACGCTGTCCCGGGCCGAGGCCGTGGTCATGGCGATGCCGGCCAGGAGCATGCCCAGGCCCAGGATCACCAGCACCGTCCGGATGATCCGGAGGTTCCGGTTGTCCTTGGGGCTGCGGGCGGTGAGGTCGCCGAAGCCCAGCTCGGCCAGGTCGATCTCCTCCGGCGGCGGGCCCGCGCCCGCCTCCGCGTCTGGCAGCTCGGGGGGCTCATCGGCCGGCCAGGGCTCCAGGGGGGCGTCCGGCGGCGGGGTCCAGTCCGGGGAAAGCTCCGCCGCGGACCCGGCCGCGGGCGTGGCGGCGGCCAGCGCCGCGAACTCCGCCTCCTGGGCCACGGCCGCTTCTTCGGCGGACTCCGCCTCCCCGGCCTTGGCGGCCGGGGACGGGGGTTCCCCTGCCGCATCCGGGAGGGCCTCCTCCGGGGCTTCCGCCTCGCGGGCTTTGAGCGCCGAGCCCGGGGGTTCGGCCGGGCCGGCCGCGGACGCCGCCTCCCCGGCCCCGGGGGCGGGGGGGCCGGCGGCCGGCGGCGCGGCTTCTTTTGCTGGCTGGCCCGGTCCGGGGGGCGGCGGCGAGGCCGCCGCCCGGTCAGTTCAAGGCGCGAAGCGGGCCTTGTTCTCCATGAGCGCCGCCACCGGGGCCAGGCCGTAGGCGCTCCCCTCCTCGATGGCTTTGAGCACGCTGCCCCCGCCGGTGAAGAAATAGTACTGGGCATTGTCCAGCACCGAGAGGTACAGGCCGGGGCAGAGGTCCTTGAATTCCTGCAAGGTGTCACCGCCGCCGTAGAGCTTCACGGCCGTGCGGTTGTGGTCGATGGTGGTGTCCAGGGCCTGGGAGCCGTCGGTGAAGTGGGGGGTGAAGCCCATGACCGCGTTGACGAAGATGGTGCGCGCCCCGGCGATGGCCGCGGCCACGGCCGGGTCGGCGAAGCTCTGGGCGTCGATGTCCAACAGATAGCCCAGTTCCATCCCTGCCTTCAGGTCGGCCACGGCCACGGTGCGGTAGCGGCCCTCCTCGCGGCCCAACACCTCGCTCTCCACCACCAGGGGCAATTCCACGATCTTGTGGGCCTTTTCGTCCTTGGCCACCAGCTCCCGGGCCGCGGCCACGTCGCTGTCCTCCACCCCCTTGACCTTCACCCCGTACTTGGCGGCCAGATAGGTGTTGTAGATCACTCCGCCCAGGATCAGCCGGTCCACCTTTTCATAAATGGCCGACAGGGGCCCGATCTTGGTGTCGTACTTGGACCCGGCCACCACGGCCAAGAAGGGCCGGGTGGGGTTCAGCACCTGGTCCAGGTTGGCGATCTCGGCCTGCAACAGCCAGCCGGCGTAGGAGGGCAGGTGCTGGGCCACGTCAAAGGTGGAGGCGTGGGGCTGCCAGGAGCCAAAAGCGTCGTTCACGTAGATGTCGGCCAGCCCGGCCAATTGCAGGGCAAAGGCCTCCCGGGTCTCGCCCCCCGCCTCCTCGCCCTGGAACCAGCGTGTGTTGGGCAGGTAGATGCCGGCCACCTCCCCGGCCCGGAGCTTTTTCACGGCCAGGTTGATGCTGGTGTCAATGGCCGTGATGCCCATCTCGCCGGCCGGGAACGCGGGCACCAGGAAGCGGCTGTGCAGCTTGCTCTCCAGGTAGCCCACGATCGGCTCCACCCCGGTGTCGGGGCTCACCTTGATCTGGCCGGTCTTCTTGTCCCGGGTGCGCCCCACGTGGGTCATGAGGATGGGCCGGCCCCCCCGCACCACGATGTCGAACAGGGTGCCCAGGGTGCGGTCGATGCGGAAAGGGTCAGCGATCTGGCCCTTTTTGACCACATTGTGGTCAAAACGCACCAGAACCACCTTGCCCTGTAGATCAGCCTCCTGCAACAGGGGCAGGCGCGAGTCCAGCTTGGCCATGGTCAACTCCTAAATGGTTGGGTCGGTCTGGACAGAAACCAGGCATTACCTCGGGGTGGCGGAGTCATATATTTCCGAATCTAGCACGAAACCCGGGGGCAAGGCCATGGCTCCCCCCCGGGCCCCCGCTGCGCCCCCAGCCTGGTCACGCATGCAGGAACCACAGCCAGGCGGTGTAGGTGAACATGGCCAGGCCGTGGCTCAGGGTCACCGCGGCCGAAGCCTGGCGCCGGTCCCCGCCCAGCTGGTCGGCCAGGATCACCGTGAGGGTGGCGGTGGGCGCGGCCAAAAGGATCACCGCCACGGTCAGGGGCAGGTGGGGCACCCCGGCCAGCCTGAGCAGTCCGTAGCCCACCAGGGGCAGGACCAGGAGCTTCAGCCCCACCGCGGGCACCAGCCGCCAGGCCCCGGCCCCGCCGGGCTTCTTTTCCTGCAAGGTGGCCCCGATGATCAACAGGGCCAGGGGCATGCCCAGATCGGCCATGATCTTCAGCGTCTGGTCCACAAAAGCGGGCAGCGGCCAGCCGGCCAGGGAAACGCCCAGGCCCAGGGCCGAGGACACGATGATGGGGTTCTTGACAAAGGAGAACCAGGCCCCGTGGCCCGAGGGGGTCTCCTCCCGGCTGCCCCAGCGGGTCAGGGTCACCACGGCCATGAGGTTCTGCACGATGATCACTACCGCGATGACCAGGCCGCCGGCCGAGAGCCCCGCCTGACCCAGGGCGTAGTAGATCACGGCCAGGGCCATGAGGCCCTGGTTGCCGTGGAAGGTCACGTGCAGCCAACTGGCCCGCGCCGCGCTCCGGCCCGGCGGGAAGAAGAGCCGGCTGAGGCCCAGGGCCGCGGCCCAGCCCAGGAGCATGGCGGTCACGGTGATCACCGCGGGCAGGGGCTGGAAGGCGGCCCCGGCCGGGGCGTGGGCCAGGGCCCGGAACAACAAGGCCGGGATGGCCAGGTAAAAGGCCAGGCGGTTGGCCGGGCCCACAAAAGCCGGGGGCAACAGCCCCAGCCGCGCGCCCACCGCCCCCAGGCCGATCACCAGGAACAAGGGCAAGATGGTCAGGACGATATGCATATTCAGGAGCCTATCGGAGGGAGGGGAAGATGTGGGGGGGAACCCCTTTTTTTGAAAAAAATGGGGTTCCCCCCCACACCCCCCTTCCCCCAAAAAACTTCATATTTTTAAGCTGGTTGACAAATCATCACCCATGGCACGAAAACTCCGACATTCTCCCAATCCGGATATTTCATGAGGGCCGAGTGGTTGTATAAACTAAGCTCCGATTTGGATTGATTCTTCAGTGAATGCCTCCTGAATTCCAAGCCACGTTTGCTCCCCTAACCGGCACAGCCAGATGGCGGCCGCCCGGGCTTGGGCTAACCCCCGGCGGGGTTCACGCCCCGCAAGCTGAGGGTCACCGGCCCCGGACGGCTGACCCGGGGCGAGCGGGCCGCCAGGAGGCCGTCGTAGGAATAACTCTGGGCCATGGTGTGGGCGGCCAGGAGGCTGTAGCCCCGCTCGCGGAGGAACTCGCGGCACCAGCCGTGCAGCTCCCGGTCGTTATGGGTGGAGACGAACACGTAGGCCGCCCGGGCCTCCTCCAGGGTGCGGCGGCAGCCCAGAAGCACTCCCTTTTCCGCCCCGTCCACGTCGCAGTGCAGGATGTGCAGGAAAGGGATGCGGAACCAGGCCAGGTAGTCGTCCACCGTGAGGCGGGGCAGGTTGCGGCTCACCCCGTCCTCCTCCTGGCGGGTCACCAGGCCGGGGGACTCGCCCACCTGGGCCAGGGTGAAGGTGCCCGTGGCCCCGTTCAGGCGGAAGTTGGCCACCCCCACTTCCAGGTGCTCGGGCGAGGCCTCGATGAGGTGGGTCACCGCCCCGGGCACCCGGCGGGCGAACCACAGGGAGTAGTAGCCCCAGTAGGCGCCCAACTCCAGCATCACCCCCCCGGGGGGAATGTGCTCCAGCACCCGGTGGAACACCACCTCTTCCTGGGGCTCGTGCACCCCGCCCAGGTAGCGGATGAGGTCGGTCATCCACTCCCCGCAGTAGCGGTGGGCCCAGACCTTCACCCCCTGGTGCATGAGCTGGTATTGCGATTCCCCTTCGCGGAACAGCCCGCCGGCCCCCTCCACCCGGGGCAGGGCGTCGGCGTCGCGGCAGGAAAGGGCGATGCGCACTCTTTCTTGGTAGTCGTCGGCCCGGGGCACCAAGGGCGGCATGCGGCTCACTCCGTGCGGGAAGGGGTAAGGCCCGGCCAAGGCCGAGCCCGGCAGGTACTACTTTAGCACGGCAGAGCCGAACACGGCATGGGGGCGCTTAGCTCAGGAAAGACTTGGCGTCCCGCCCCAGCTTGCCCAGGGCCACGCCCACCACCAGGATCTCCAGACGGCCCAGCACCATGGCCACGGTCTCGGCCCACAAGACCGCGGGCGGAGCGTCCGGGGCGGTGACCCCCACCGAGAGCCCCACCGTGCCCAGGGCGCTGGCGAACTCGAAGAAGCTCCGGCCCACGTCGTAGCCATGGGCGGTGAGCAGCAAGGTGCCCAGGAACAACAGGGTGAGGTAGGCGAACAGGAACAAGCCCAGGCGGCGAATTTTGGTGTCGTCCAGAAATTCCCGGGCCTCCCCCACCCACAGGCTGGGCTGCCCCACCATGGCCGCGGGCTGCAAGAGCCGGCGGAGCTCCCAGACCACCACCCGGTACAGGGCATAGACCCGGAGCTGTTTCAGGCCCCCGGCCGTGCTGCACACCCCGCCGCCCACGAGCATCAGGAGGGTGAGGAGCAACAGGCCCAGGGAGTTCCAGCGGGAGTAGTCCAGGGTGGAGAAGCCGGTGGTGGTCAGGGCGCTCACCGTCTCGAACACCGCGGTGCGCGCCGCCTTGGGCAGGGAGGGGAACAAGTACCGCACCGCCCCCAAATACAGGACCACCGCGGCCAGGGGCAAAAGGAAGGCCAGGAGCCGCAGTTCCGCGTTGCGGTGGAGGTTCCGCCACTTGCCCCGGCCCAGGGCGTACAGGGTGAGGAAGTTCAGGTTGCCCAGGAGCATCAGGGCGATGATCACCGCCTCCACCCCGGGCTGGTCCCAGGCCCCCAGGGAGGCGGCCCGGGTGGAAAAACCGCCGGTGGACAGGGCGCAGAAGGCGTGATTCACCGCGTCGAACCAGCCCATGCCGGCGAGTTTCAGGGCCGCCACCCCCAGGAGGTTCAAGGCGCTGTAGATGCCCACCACCAGGCGGGTGGAGCGGCGCACCTGGGGCACCAGTTGCAGGTCGCGGCCCTCGGCCGAGCTGAGCCCCACCCCCAGGGGGCCGCCGAAAGCGGCCAAGAGGAGGATGGCCAGGCCCGCGCCGCCGGCCAGTTGCATGACGCTGCGGTACAAGAGCAGCAAATGGCTGGCCTTTTCCACGTCCACCACCGACAGGCCGGTGGTGGTCCAGCCGCTGGCCGCCTCAAAGGCCGCCTGGGTGAAATTGAGGCCCGCCGTGGGCATCAACGGCAAGGCCCCCATGCCCACGGCCAGGAGCCAGGCCCCCAGCACGATCACCGCGCCTTCGGGCAGGGTGAGGGCCAGGGGCGCGGCCGGGCGGAACCAGCGCCACAAGCCCCCGCCCCCGGCGGCCAGGATCAGGCCGGTAAGGACGAAGGGCCAGGCCTGGGCCGCCTCCCCGGGCCAGGCCAGGAGGGCCACCAGCGGCGCCAGGAGCAACAGGCCCAGGAGGCAGGCGATCAGGCCCAGATAGGCGGCGATGGCCCGGTAACGGACCAGGAGGTGGCGGGCCTGGCGGGAAAGCGGCATCTCAGAGGTCCTTTCCCACCAACATTTTCAGGGCCTGGCCCTGGCTCTGGGGAGTGGAGAGCAACACCAGGCGGTCCCCGGCCCGCAGGCGGTCGCCGCCCCGGGGCACCACCACCTCCCCCTGGCGGAGGATGGCCCCCAACAGCGAGCCGGAGGGCAGGTTCAGTTCCTCCAGGCTCTTGCCCTCGCCGGGCTGGCCGACCTGCAACACCACCTCGCTGACCAACAGCTTGCCCTCGGCCACGGGCTCCAGGTTGACGATGTCCTCCAGGCCCACCTGCTGCTCGATGAGGCTGGCCATGAGGTGGCTGATGGAGAAGGGCACCCCCACCCCCAGCTTCTGGAAGATCTCCCGGTTCTCGGGATCGTTGACCAGGGCCACGGTGCGGGGCACCCCGAAGATGCGGGCGGCCAACTGACAGGCCACCAGGTTGTCCTGGTCCCGGGGAGTCACGGCCAACAGGGCCAGGGCCTCCCGGGCCCCGGCCACTTCCAGCATCTCGGGCCGGGTGCCGTCGCCGTGGAGCACCAGGGCCTTCAGACGGCGGGACAGGGTTTCGCACTCGGCCGGGTCGGGATCGATGATCACCGAAGCGCGGCCCCGGCTGGCAAAGGCTCGGGCCAGGAAGTACACCACCTTGCCCTGCCCCACGATGATCACCTTCATGACTCACCCCCGGGGTTCTCGGCCGCCACCTGGGACAACAGGGCCTCCGCGGTGAGCAGGGTGGGGTTCACCGTGGCCACGCCCAGGTGGCGGAAGGCGCTCTCCCGGGCGGGATCGTTGACCCGGGCCAGGATGGTCCGCACCCCGAAGACCTGCTCCGCCACCTGGGCCACCATGAGGTTCACGTTGTCCTCCTCGGCCACGGCCAGCAGGCAATCCGCTTTTTCCGTGCCGGCCTGGCGCAAGGTCCCGGGCTCCACGGCGTCGCCCAGCACCTGAAAACCGCTGAACTCGGCCGAGAGGTTGGCAAAAGCCGCGGGGCGGCGGTCGATGACCACCACGTCGTGCCCCCGGCGGCTCAGGTGGTTGGCCAGAAGCGAGCCCAGGCGGCCGCAGCCCACCACCACGAAGTAACGGCTATCTTTCACGGGGCACCTCCCCGCCGGCCCAGGCCCGGCCGGGGGCGCGCCCGGGCCCGTCAGGGCTTCTTCTTGGCGGCACCGTCGTCCTCCCAGGTTATGGACCCGTGGCCGGCATGGGCCACCAGCCGCTCCAGGTTCTCCTGGGAAGGCCGGTAGGTGGGGTCGGCCTCGATGGCCATGCGATAGTTGGTGATGGCCTCGGCCCGCTCCCCCAGGATCTCGTGCAGCGCCCCCAGGAGGTTGAAGCCCTCGGCCCGGTAGGGGTCCAGGCTCACCGCCAGGCGGGCGTGCTCCAAGGCGGCCCGGAACTGGCGCTCCTGCATGGCTTTCTTGGCCAGCTCCAGCCGGTCCTGATAGGACTGGGCCGGGCTTTCCGGCAGGCCGCCGCGGTCCAGGACCCGCCGCACCAGCTCGCGGACCTCCTGGGAGGAGAAGGGCTTGGGCAAAAAGTCCACGGCCCCCAGGCGCATGGCCTCCACCGCCCCCTCCACGGTGCCGTAGGCGGTGATGATGATCACCCGCACGTCGGGGCGGCTCTGGCTGGCCCGGCGGAGGACTTCCAGGCCGTCCAGGTCCGGCATATGCAGGTCCAGGAGCATCAGGCCCACGTCCGGGTCCGCCAGCTTCTCCAGGGCGTCGTGGCCGTTCACCGCCGTGTCCACCGGATGGCCCAGGGGCTCCAGGGCCCGGCCCAGGGAAAGGCGGATATTCTTCTCGTCGTCCACGATGAGGATCTTCAGCTCGTCCATGTCAGGACTCCTCTTCTCTGCCGCGGCCCGGGGCCAGGGGCAGGCTGAAAGTGAACCTCGCCCCCTGGCCGGGCTGGGAGTGGAGCCAAATGGCCCCGTGATTGGCGTTGACCAGTTCCCGGCACAGGGCCAGGCCCAGGCCGGCGCCCCCCTGCCGGGAAGGTTGGCCGATCTGCACGAACTTGTCGAAAATGTGGGCTTGCTGGGCCACGGGGATGCCCGGACCCTGGTCGGCCACCCACAGCTCCAGGTGGTCGCCGGCCCCCCGGCCGCCCACCTCTATGCGGCTGGCCGGCGGGGAGTAGCGCAGCGCGTTGGCCAGGAGGTTGGTGAAGACCCAGACCATTTTGTGGTGATCGGCCCAGGCCGGGGGCAGGTCGGCCGGCACCTCGTTCACCAGCTCCACCCCCTTTTCCCGGGCCTGGGGGGTCAGGATGGCCAAAGCCTCGGCCGCCAGGCCGGCGGCGGTCACCGGCGCGGGGTGCATCTCCAGGCGGCCCGACTCCAACAGGGACAGGTTCAACAGCTCATCCACCAGCTCCCGCAGGCGCTGGGCCTCCTCCCGGGCTGCGGCCAAAAGCTCGCGGTCCGCGGACGGCAGGCGGTCGCCCGTGCTTTCCAGGAGGCTGTCCAGGCTGAGCAGCAACCCGGTGACCGGGGTGCGCAGCTCGTGGGAGGCGTTCATCACGAACTGGCTCTTCAACCGGTCCAGGGCCCGGAGCTTGGTCACGTCCTGGAACAACACGACCGCGCCCACCAGGCGGCCCTTTTCGGTGCGAGCCGGGGTGACCATGAGGTTGTAGTGGTGCGCCTCTTCCGGCGGGCCCGAAGTGAGTTCGCCCAGTTCCCCACCAGCCTCGCCGCCCTCGCCCTCCACGGCCCGGCGGATGCGCTCCATGAGCCCCCGGTCCCCCACCGCCTCCAGCACGTGGCGGCCCAGGGCCCGGCCGGGCTCCAGGGACAGGGCCCGGGCCGCGGCCGGGTTCAGGCCCACCACCTTCAGCTCCGGGTCCACCACCAACAACCCGTCGTGCACGCTGTGGATAATGGCCTCGCTGGTGAGTTTCTCGGCCAACAGACGGCCCACGTTCAGCTCGTGAAAGGCGGCGAGCTTCTTGGCCATGACCGCGAAGCCCCGGGTCAAGCGCCCCAGTTCGTCCCCCGCCTCCTTGGGCAGGTCCAGGTCGTAGCGGCCCGCGCCGATCTCGGCGGTGGCGGCGATGAGGCGTTGCAGGGGGCGGGTGAGCCGCAGCGACAGGGCCAGGCTGAACAAGAGCCCCAGGAGGATCGCCGCGCCACCCACCCCCAGGGTGGACCACACCGCGCGGTGGGCCAGGCTCCGGGCCTGGTCGGCCAGGGCGAACATGCTGTTCCGGTTGAGCCGGCCGAGCTGGGCCACCAGGTCGCGGACCTGGCGGTAAAGGGGCACGATCCGCTGGTCATAAGCCTGGATCCCCACCGCGGGAGCATGGTCCGGAGCCTGGGCCAACTCGGCTGTGGCGGTCCGGTAGGCGGCGTAGGCCTGGCTCAACCCTTCCAGGACGCGGGCCTCCCCGGGCAGGGTCACGTTGGCCTTGGCCCGGCCCAGCCATTGCAGGAACTGGCTCTCGGCCTCCCGGGAGTCGGCCGCGGCCGCCTTCCGACTCCAGAGGGCCCCCAGCACCGCCTTGTCCTGGCGCTCCAGGGCCTCGGACATTTGGTGGGCGGCCTCAATGCTGCGGTAGTTCTCCCGGAGAATCTTTTCCGAGGCGCTGCCCAGGTCGGCGAGGTTCCCCACCGCCCACAAGCAGACCAGGAAAGTCAAGCCCAGGGAAACCCCGAAGCCTCCCAGGATCTTCATGCGCAACGACACAAGCGTCCTCCTTGGAGCGTGGCCGGGCTTTCGGGGTGCGGGAAAGAGCCAGCCCTGGCGCGCCAAGCAGATGGTTTTTCCGCCGCCGGCAGGTCCTCAGGAAACCTCGTTGATTTTCTTGATGTCCTCTTCCCGGCCCACCATCACCAGGACATCGCTGTCCTTGATGACAAAGCTGGCCGGGGGCACGATCACGAAATTGTCGGGCACCAGCTCCTTGATGGCGATGACGTAGATCTTGAAGCGGGCCCGCAGGTTCAGCTCGGCCAGGGTCTTGCCCACGAAGCTCTTGGGCGGGGCGATCTGCAAGAGGCTGTAGCCCTTTTCCAAGGGCAGGAAATCGATCATGTTGGGGGCCGAAAGCCCCTTTGCGATGCGCAGGGCCATGGCCTTTTCCGGCTCGATGATCTCGCGGGCCCCCACCCGGGAGAGGATCTTGCCGTGGTCCTCGTTCAGGGCCTTGGCCAGGATATGCTTGACCCCCAGCTCGTTCAGGTACAGGGTGATGAGGATGCTGCGGCTGGTGTCCGAACCGGTGCTGACCACGGCGGCGTCCACCTCCTTCAGGCCCAAGACCGCCAGTTTGTCCTTGTCCGTGGCGTCCAGGACGATGGCCTCGGTGGCGTAAGCGTCCATGCGCTGCACCCGCTCCTGGTCCCGGTCGATGGCCACCACCTCATGGCCGTCCTCGTAGAGGGTGCGGGCCACGTGATAGCCGAACTTGCCCAGCCCGATCACCACGAATCTCTTCTTCTTCTTCATGATCAGCCTACCATCATTCTTTCTTCGGCGTATTCGATGTCCTGGTTGCGGTCGCCGCCCAGGAGCAGGTAGGAGAACGTGGGCACGCCCATGCGGCCGATGAGCATGAGCGCGATGACGAGTATCTTGGCCCCGCCGTCCAGGGTGGGGGTGACCCCCAGGGAAAGCCCCACCGTGCCGAAGGCGCTGACCACCTCGAAGAGGTAGGCCAAAAAGGGCCGGGGAGGCCCCAGGGGATTGGCCGAGAATTCCTGGGCCAACAGGATCAGGAACACCCCCACCCCCACGATGCCCACCGACAGGACGAACAGGGAGATGCTTTTGCTGACCACCTCCCGGGGCAGGGTCTTCTTGTACAGGTTCACTCGCTGGCGGCCCCGCAGCCGGGAGAGGCTGTACATCCCCAGGATGGCCAGGGTGGTGGTCTTGATGCCGCCGCCGCAGGAGCCGGGCGAGGCCCCGAAGAACATCAGGAACACCATGAAGCTCAGGGTGGTGGTGCCGAGCGTGGTGAGGTCCACGGTGTTGAACCCGGCGGTGCGGCAGGTCACCGACTGGAACAGGGACACCAGCCAGAGGTCCGGGCCCTCGGGCGTCTTGCCCATCCCGAAGCCCTCCAACAGGTAGAATAGGGCCGACCCGGAGAGGATCAGGACCAGGGTGGTGAGCCCCACCACCTTGGTCTGCAGGGAGAGGCGGCGGTGCGTCTGGCGGTTCCGGAGGCGCTGGTACAGCTCGAACACCACCGGAAAGCCGATGCCGCCCAGGACGATGAGCCCGCAGATGGTGAAGTTCAGCAGCAGGCTGGAGCGGTCGGCCATGAAGCTCTGGGCGAACAGGCTGAAGCCCGCGTTGCAAAAGGCGCTTACCGCGTGGAACACCGCCTGGTACAGGGCCTCGGCCCAGGGAAAGGTGCGGTGGAAATGCACGAACAAAAGCGCCGCGCCCAAGCCCTCGGTGACAAAGGTGAAGATCACCACCGAATACACCAGGCTGTAGATGTCCCGGCGGGGGGTGTGGGCGAAGACGTCCTGCATGGCCAAACGCTGGCGGAAAGGCACCCGCCGGCCCAGGAAGGCAAAGAGGGCCACGGACACGGTCATGATGCCCAGCCCGCCCAGCTGCATCAGGGCCAGGATCACCAATTGCCCCCAAAAGGAGAACTGCCCGCCGGTGTCCACCACGGTCAGCCCGGTGACGCACACCGCGCTGGTGGAGGTGAACAGGGCGTCCAGGGGGGAAACGCCGGCCCCCCGGCTGGACCAGGGCAGCCACAACAGAAACGCCCCCACCAGGATCAAGAGGGCATAGCTCAGCACCAGGAGCATGGCCGGACTCATTTTGGCCAGGGGACGCGGGGTCATGTTCATCCCGAGCAGGCTGGGGAAAACAGCCTGCGAGGCGCGTCAAAAAAGGCGCACCAAATTGCGTGGTTTTGAAATTGCATAAGGCCCCGGAGGGACTTTTTCAACTCCCTGCTAAAAAGCGGCGCCCGGCGCCACAGGAGAGGGGCCGGTGAAAAACGGGCATTGGCGGTGCGCCGGACCGTGGCAAAAATGCCGGCGGCGCAGAGCCCCCAGGACCAGCCGGTTCCCGTAGCCCCCACACACCGCCATCTCCTTGCCGGCGCCGGCCGCGGCGTGGTTCAGGCAGGGACAGACCTCGGCCAGCACCCCTTCCAGGGGCCGGCAGGTGGGGGGCAGGCCCTCCTCCCCGGCCAAAAAGGGCAGCGGTGAAAAGGCCGGCCCGACCACCAGGCCCACCCACTCCACCGCCGCCCGGGCCAAACCGGCCAACACCCCCCGGTGGATATCCCGCAAAATGCAAACCAGGGGGGTGGCCGCCAGCTCCGGCCGGCGGCGGAGCGCCGCCGCCAGATCGAATAGTGATGTCAGTTCCCGCTCACCCCGCCAGTCCATGGCCAACAGGATCTGGGCGGGGCGGGTCTCCACGGTCCGGGCCAGGAAGGACAAGGGGCTCTGAAACTCCTCCAGCCCGCGCACCCCGGGGTGGTTGAGGCTTCCCCGGGGGTTGAAGTAGAGGCAGGGACTCCCGCCTGCGGCATCTGGGTACATGGCCTTCCTCCCGCTGGCAAACACCGGCGGAACACCGCCGGCCTTCCCGGCGGAATGCATCAGGCGGGCCAACCACCTCCAATTATGTCTTATGACTCAGGTTATTCCCGAAAGGCCCCTTGGCGGTCCCCCGGGACCAGGCGGCCGGGCGGCCCAGGCTTGCAAGGCGCAAGGAATCGGCCCTGCATAATGCAAGACCGCCCGGCTGCGCCAGATGCCGGCTGACTGCGCCCACGGCCTTCGCTCCAACCACGACGTGGCTTTGGCTACGCCTCCGGTTATCACTTGTCCGTCGCCTTGCCGGCAAACATCTGGCTGTGCCGGTCCTGGATATAAAACGTCACCAGTAAAACCGGCGCCCAGCCCATGACGAAAAATCCCAACCAACCCACTAAAGTTTTTTTGAGGAAACGGGGTGTGGGGGGAAACCCCTTTTTGTTCACAAAAAGGGGTTTCCCCCCACATTCTTCCCCTTCCCCCTCAAGCCAAACCGTATTTTTTGCGTTTGCGCCAGAGGGTGGCCGGATCGATGCCCAGGACCTGGGCGGCTTCCTCCATGGTGCGGGTGCGGGCCAGCACGTAGGCGATGTGTTCCCGCTCCAGGGTTTCCAGGCTTTTCAGGCCCGCGGCCGCGGCTTCGCCGGGGCGGAAGCCCGCCACTTGGGGCGGCAGGTCCCCGGGTTCCAGGCGGGGCCCCGGGGCCACGATCACCGCCCGTTGCAGGGCGTTGATCAGCTCCCGCACGTTGCCGGGCCAGGGATAGGCGGTGAGGAGTTCCAGGGCCGCGGGGCTGAGCTCGCCCAGGGCCTTGCCGTGCTCGCGGTTCAGGCGCTTCAGGTAAAGCCCGGCCAGGAGGGGGATATCCTCGGGCCGCTCCCGCAGCGGCGGCAGGGCCAGTTCCACCACGTTCAGGCGGTAGTAGAGGTCTTCCCGGAACACCCCCTCTTCCACCGCCCGCTCCAGGTTCCGGTTGGTGGCGGCCACGATGCGGGCGTCCACCCGGCGGGCCTGGGTGCCGCCCACGGGGGTGAACTCGCGGCTCTGCAAGAAATGCAGGAGCTTGGCTTGCATGGCCGCGGACATCTCGGTCACCTCGTCCAGGAACACGGTGCCGCCCTCGGCCTGGGCCAGCTTGCCGGTCTTGTCGGCCAGGGCTCCGGTGAAGGAGCCCTTGAGGTGGCCGAAGAGATCGCTCTCCAAGAGGTTCTCCTGCAAGACCGTGCAGTCCACCCGGATGAAGGGGCCGGCCCGCCGGGGGCTCCAGTCGTGGATCAGCTGGGCCAACACCCCCTTGCCGGTGCCGCTTTCCCCGGTGAGGAGGATGCCGGCCGCGGAGTCGGCCGCCTGGCGGGCCACCTTCAAAAGGGCGCGGACCTGGCGGCTCCTGGTGACGAAATCGCCCTCCCGCGCTATGCCCTGGAGCTGCTCCTCCAGGCTGGCCACCTGGGCCTCCAGGCTGTCCATCCGGCCCATGAGGCGCAAAAGGTGCTCCAGCTGGGCGGGAGTGAAGGGCTTGGCCAGGTAATCGAAGGCGCCTTCCTTCACGGCCTGCACGGCGGTCTCGATGGTGGCGTGGGCCGTTACCATCACCACCCGGGCCGGGTGGCCCGTGGCCTTGATGCGCCGGAGTACCTCCAGGCCGTCCATGTCCGGCAGCTTCAGGTCCAGGAGCACCACCTGGGGCCTGGCCGCGGCCAGCTTGGCCAGGGCCTCCTTGCCGCTGGCCGCGGTGGTCACCTGAAAGCCCTGCTCCTCCAGATAGAACTCCAGGGTGGTCAGGATGTTCTGGTCATCGTCAACTATCAGCGCCCGGTCCATGGCCCGTCCCTTCCCCCAGGGGGATCCAGAAGGTGAACCCGGTGCCCTGGCCCGGGCGGCTCTCCACCGAGATGTCGCCCCGGTGCTCCTCGATGATCTCTTTCACGATGGCCAGGCCCAGGCCGATGGCCCCCTGGGCCTCGCGCTCGGAGAACTGGGCGTAGCGGTCAAAGATGTGGGGCAGATAGGCCGGGTCCATGCCCACCCCGGTGTCCTGGCACTGGAACACCAGCCGGCCGCCCGACCGGGCCACGGCCAGGCTCACCCGGCCGCCGGCCGGGGTGTAACGCAGCGCGTTGCCCACCAGGTTGGTGATGACCCAGGGAAAGCGGAAGGAATCCATGGGGGCCGGGGGCAGGCGGTCCTCGAAGCTTATGGCCAGCTCCACCCCCTTTTCCTCAGCCTGGAGGCAAAGGGGTTTCAGGCACTTGTGGATCATGTCCCCCACCTCCAACAGCTCCTTGGGCCGCGGTTTGGCCAGGTCGTCCAGGCGGGAGAGGTCCAACAGCTCGTTGATCAGGGCCGAGAGCCGGGCGCAGTCGTCCACCGCGGTGTCCAAGAGGCGCTGGTATTTTTCCTCCACCCGGCCCTGGGCCCGGGCGGCCAGGATGCCCACGGCCATGGTGAGGGAGGTGAGGGGGGTCTTGAGCTGGTGGGAGAGGTCGGCCATGAAGCGGGCCTTGGCCTCCTGGGCGGCGGCCACCTTGGCCCGGGCGGCCGAGAGCTTGGCCAGGCTCAGGCGGTCGTATTCCCGCAGCCGGTCCACCAGGCGGTTGAACTCGGCCGTGACCAGGCCGATTTCGTCCCTGCTCTCCACCGGGAAATGGGGGTACTCCCGCTCCTGCTGGCGCACCGCGGCCAGGCTCTGGGCCAGGGCGGTGAGGGGGCGGGATAGCTGGCGGGAGTAGACCAGGCTGAAAGCCACCACCATGAGGAACACCGCGGCCAACAGGGTCAGGGAGTAGCCCCGGGCCGTGCCGGCCAGGCTCCGGGTGTCCTGGTCGGCCTTTTCCATGGCCTTCTCATTGATGGCCACCAAGCGGTCCAACAGGGCTCCCAGGCGGTCGGCCTGGCCGGCCAGGTCTTGCCAGGCCCGGGGAGCCGGGGCCGGCCCCGCGGACCAGGCCCGGGCCAGGGCGGCATAGGCCTTTTGGTAGGCCGGGACCAGCTCTTCCAGGTGGGCCACGATGGCCTCCTCGCCCTCCTCGGTGAGGTTGCGGCGGCACACGGCCACCAACTCGTCCAGGCGGCGGTCCTGGTCCGGGGCGGGCGGCCGGGCCGCCGGGCCGCCGGCCAGGGCGGCCAGGGCCTGGTCCTGGCGGTCCCTGAGGAGGCGGTTGATCTGGTAGGTGGCCTTGATGGTGCGGTAGTTCTGGGAGAGGATGTTCCCGGCCGCCCGGCCCAGGGCCGCCAGGTTGGCCTGGTCCAGATAGCTCACCACCAGAAGCAGGGCGGCGGGGATCAGGATGCCGCAGATGAGTTTGGTCCTGAGGGAAAAACGGATGGCCTCCGGCACGGCATGTCCTCCTGGGCGGAGAAAGGCGGGAACCGGGCGGAGCAAGGGGCTCCGGCCCTTTCCCAACCGTCAGCATAACCCCCCTGCCCGGCCCGGACAACGGGCTTGGCCCCCGGGCGCGAAAGGCGTTGTAAATCGCCGGCCGGGCGCGTTTAATGGGTGCCAAAGGGCCGTTCGCCCGCCGTGCCCGCCCCCCAAACCATCTTCCCGGGGATCAACCATGCATAAGCTAGCGATTAGTTTGACGATAACTTTGGCGCTGGCCCTGGCGGCCGGAGCGTCGCCCGCCGCCCGGTCCGCCGAGTTCGAAAATCCGCCGGTGCTCCAGGCTTCCCAGATATTGCCGGCCAGTGTGGTCAAGGGACCGTATCACACGGTGAACGAAAAGGTGACCAACGACGGGTTCCTCAACTACTACCAGGTGCGCTCCAAGTGGCGGAACTACCAGGTGGTGAGCAACCCGGCGCTCAAGATCCTGGTGGCCGAGTTCCCGGCCATCGCGGCCATGGAAAAGGTGGATGCCGGCGACACCTTCGCCAAATCCGTGGGTGATTCCGGGGAGAAGATGGTGAAGGGGGTCAAGAACCTGTTCAAGGATCCCAAGGGGACCATGGAAGGGGCCGGGGAGGGGCTGGGCCGCCTGTTCGACCGCGGCGAGGAGATGCAGCGGAGCCAGCCCAGCCAGTACGAGGACAGCCGGGGCAAGCAGATCTCCGGCTTCTCCAACAGCAAGCGACGCATCGCGGCCAAGTTCGGGGTGGACGTGTACAGCTCCAACCCGGTGTTGCAGGAGCAGTTGGAGCGCCTGGCCTGGGCCGACTACGGCGGCGGCATCGGCTTGGCCGCGGCCACCAGCGTGGTGCCGGGCATGGCCGGGCTGACCATTACCGTGTCGGGCAGCACCCGGCTGTTGAACGACGTGATCGACACCACCCCGCCGGCCGAGTTGCGCATCGCCAACCGGCAGCATCTTTTGCAGATGGGGGTGGACCCGGACACCACCGAGCTGTTCATCAACAACAGCGTCTTCACCCCCCGCCAGCAGACCGGGGTGGTGGCCGCCCTGGAGAACCTGTCCGGGGTGGCCGACCGGCCCCTCCTGATCAAGGTGGGCAACACGGCCCACACCCCGCTCATGGCCGGCCTCATGGCCCAGGCCTCGCTGCTGCAAACCGGTTACCACCAGAACGTCACGCCCCTCAAGGATTTCGCGCCGGTGGCCCGGGTGTACTACGCCACCAGCAAAAAGGGCGCGCTGGTGGTGAACCTGCCCCTGGACTACGTGATCTGGTCCGCCCGCTTGGCCGGGCTGGTGCAGGGGCTGGAAGAGAAAATGGGGCCCCAGGCCCCCAAGGAGTTCTGGATCACCGGCCGCTTCAGCCCCCGGGCTGCCAAGGAGCTGGAAAGCCGCGGTTGGAAGTTGTATCCCGCGAGCGAGCAGCGCTTGTTCGGGAAGCAGAAGTAAGCCTGCCGGCACGGCGCGGGGCCCGTCTCGCGCCGCGCCGGCCGCTCTGGTATCATATCCCTGAGGTAATCATGCGATTTCCCCGGCCCCGGCCGGATGGTCCCCTTGGAGGCTCCCTCATGCCGCGTATTCTGGCTCTTCTTTTGATCTCGGGGTTCCTCGCGGCCCCCACCCTCGCTCCGGCCCAGGGCCTGCCCGTGGGCGTGACCCTTTTGCCCCAAGCCTGGCTGGCCCGCCAGGTGGGCGGTGATCTGGTGCAGGTGCAGGTCTTGGTGGGCAGTGGACAAGACCCCCACCAGTACCAGGCCTCGCCCCGCCAGGTGGCCACCCTGTCCCAAGCCCGGCTCTACTTCCGTTCCGGCGCGCCCCTGGAGGATTTCATCCTGCCCAAGCTCCAGCAGCAGAACCCCCAGATGGTGGTGGTGGACACCCTGGCCGGGATCAAGCTCTTGGCCGCGCCGGAGCACCACCACGGGGAAGCGGCCCACCCCGGCGAGGCGCGCCACGAGAGCGAGGCCACGGGCGAGCACCACGAGGGCGAGGCCGCTGGGGAGCACCCCGGCGAGATGCGGGACTTCCACGTGTGGCTGAGCCCCCGCCTGGCCGCCCGCCAGGCCGCCACCATGGCCCAGGCCCTGGAGCAGGCCGACCCGGTCCACGCCGCGGAGTACCAGGCCAACCTGGCCAAGCTCACCGCCCGGCTCTCGCAATTGGACGCCACCCTGACCCGCCTCCTGGCCCCCTACAAGGGCCGGGCCTTCCTGGTGTTCCACCCGGCCTTTGGCTACTTTGCCCAGGCTTACGGGCTCCGGCAGTTGGCCATGGAGGTGGAGGGCAAGGAGCCCACCGCCCGGGAGCTGGCGTCCATCCTGGACCGGGCCCGCCAGGAGCGGGTCACCGCCATCTTCGTGGAGCCCCAGTTCAGCCAGAAGAGCGCGGCCACCCTGGCCCAGGCCCTGGGAGTGCGGGTGGTGACCGTGGACCCCTTGTCCCCCAATTACGAAAGCAACCTGGAGTCGTTGGGCCGCACCATGGCCCACACCCTGCGCTGAGACCTTCCCGCGGGAGCCGCCCCGGCCCGGGGTGGCTCCCTGGTCATAATCCTACCAATTTAATCTATTTAATCTCAGCCCTTTTTGCTGATATATGAGTAGGTTGCCTCTGTTTATCCCCAAAATCTCCTGTTGACTATGCTCCTTTTTGGTGTATGTTCTTTTTGAGCATAATCCCATTAATCTTCCGCCCGAAGGTGGGAGAAAGGAGCTGAGCGCATGGGCTGGATCGCCGTGAGCAGCGAGGGGCCGCTGCCCCAAGACCTCCTGGACCCCCGTTTCGGCCGGGCCGGCGGCTTTGTCCTTTTCGATCCGGACACCCAGGAAACCCGCTGGCTGGACAACGGCTCCTCCCAGGTTTTGGCCCAGGGCGCCGGCATCCAGACCGCGACCCGCATGGCCCAGGAAGGGGTCACCGTGGTGCTCACCGGCTACGTGGGGCCCAAAGCCTTCCAGGCCCTGGCGGCGGTGGGCATCGGGGTGGGCCAGGACCTGGAGGGCTGCACCGTGGCCGAGGCATTGGCGCGCTACCAAGCCGGCCAAGTGCCCCTGGCGGCCGGCCCCAACCGCGAGGGAGGTCATTAGGATGCGCGTGGCCGTAGCCAGCGGCAAGGGCGGCACCGGCAAGACCACGGTGACCGCCTCCCTGGCCCGGGTCTGGCCCGCGGCGCTCACCGTGGCCGACCTGGACGTGGAGGAGCCCAACCTCCATCTCTTTTTGCACCCGGAGATCACCGGCCGCGAGACGGCCTATATGGAGGTGCCGGTGGCCGACGAGGCGGCCTGCCTCGCCTGCGGCCAGTGCGCCGAAATCTGCCAATTCAAGGCGGTGAATCTCCTGGGCGAGGTGCTCCTGGTGTTCCCGGAGATGTGCCACGGCTGCGGCGGCTGCCTGGCGGTGTGCCCCAGCGGGGCGCTGACCCCCGGCCGCCGCGAGCTGGGCGAGGTGTCCTGGGGCGTCAGCGGCGATACAGCCTTTGTCATGGGCCGGCTCCGGGTGGGCGAGGCCATGACCCCGCCCTTGTTGCGGGCGGTGATGGCCCGCTTGCCCGGGGCCGCGGCCGGCGATCTCCTTTTGGACGCCCCGCCCGGGGTGAGCTGCCCGGCCATGACCGCGGTGGGCGGAGCTGATCTGGTGCTGTTGGTCACCGAGCCCACCCCCTTTGGCCTGTTCGACCTCAGCCTGGCCCACCGGGCCTTTGCCCCCCTGGGGGCGCCCCTGGCCGTGGTGGTGAACCGGGCCGGCCTGGGCGATGGCCGGGTCTACGACTACTGCGCCCGGGAGGGGCTGCCCATTCTGGCCGAGATTCCCTTCAGCCGGGAGGCCGCGGCCGCCTATGCCCAGGGCCAGGTCCTGGCCGAGGCCGCGCCGGAGTTCCGGGAGCTGTTCACGGCGCTGGCCGGCCGGGTCCGGGATCTGGCCACCGCGTCGGCCGCCCCGGCCGGGGAGGAGCGGGCCCATGGTTGAGATCCTGGTTTTGAGCGGCAAGGGCGGCACCGGCAAGACCACCCTGACCGCGGCCCTGGCCAACCTGGCCGCCGGCCAGGCGGTGATCACCGATCTGGACGTGGATGCCCCGGACCTGCACCTCCTCTTGGCCCCGCACCGGCTCACGATCACGGAGTTCATCTCCGGCCACCAGGCGGTCATCGACCCGGCCCTTTGCGACGGCTGCGGGGAGTGCCGGGAGCGCTGCCGGTTTTCGGCCGTGCAGGAGGCACCGGAGGGCCTCGCCATCAATCCCCTCTTGTGCGAAGGCTGCGGGGTGTGCGTGCATTTCTGCCCCCGGGGGGCCATCGCCTTCCCGGAGCGCAAGAACGGCGAGCACTACCTCTCGGAGACCCGTTTCGGGCCCCTGGTGCACGCCCTCTTGGACCCCGGCCAGGAGAACTCCGGCCGTTTGGTGGCCCTGTTGCGCCAAAGGGCCCGGGAGCTGGCCCGGGAGCGGGGCCTGGGGCTAATCATCTCCGACGGCGCCCCGGGCATCGGCTGCCCGGTGATCAGTTCGCTCTCGGGGGTGAGCCTGGCCCTGGCCGTCACCGAGCCCACCCCCTCGGGCCTGCACGACCTGGCCCGGGTGGCCGAGTTGGCCGCGCATTTCCGCGTGCCCGTGGGCGTGGTGGTCAACAAGGCCGACCTGTGGCCCGCCGGCGCCGATCGCCTGGCCGTCTGGTGCGCCGAGCAGGGCCTCTCGCTTTTGGGGCGTCTGCCCCACGATCCCGGGGTGCCCGCGGCCATGGTGGCCGGGCAAACCCTCATCGAACACGACCCCGCGGGCCGGCTGGCCGGCCTGGTGCGGGACATCTGGGCCGAGGCGCGCCGCCTGGCCCAAAAAGGAGACTGACCATGGAAGTGGTGGTGGCCGTGCCTTCCGCCCAACCGGGCGGCCTGGAAGCGCCTTTGGGAGCCCATTTCGGGCATTGCGATCTCTACACCCTCATCACCGTGAACGAGGACGGGGTATCCGAGGTGAAAACCGTGCCCAACGTCCCCCATCAGCAGGGCGGCTGCCTGGCTCCGGTGCAGCACCTGGCCGGCCACGGGGTGCGGGTGCTCATCGCCGGGGGCATGGGCCTCCGGCCGCTCATGGGCTTCCAGCAGGTGGGCATCCAGGTGTTCCACGGCGGCGGCGCGGCCACGGTGGGCGAGGCGGTGGCGGCCCTTTTGTCCGGCCAGCTGCCCGAGTTCAGCCGCGAGTTCACCTGCGGCGGCGGAGGCGGCGGCGGCCAGGGTGCCACCGGCGTGGTGCCGCATTTGCCCTAGGAGTTTGTCGGGGAAGGGGGAAGATGTGGGGGGAACCCCCTTTTTTTGAAAAAAAAGGGGGTTCCCCCCACACCCCCCTCCTCCCAAAAAACTTCATATTGTTCATGGAGTGGGGAAACAAAAACCTTCCAGTCGTGGTTCCCGCTGAAAAAGGGGGAATGGCTGAAAGCAGCAAGGGCATGCCTATTCAGGTGGGCTGCCAGAACGGCTGATTCACCCTATTTATAGGGGAAATTACCCCACCACCCAGCACCGGAGAGTCTATAATGTCCGCGGAAAGTTTGGAGGAACTGGCCGGAGAAGTGGGAGAGCGCTTTCTGGACCATGCGCTCAACCCCCGCGGCCAGGGGCTGTTGGCCGGAGAGCAAGGCCGGGCCCGGGGGGTGGGCACCTGCGGCGACTCGCTGGAGGTGACCATCCAGGTGGCCCAGGGCCGCATCCGGGAGATCGGGGTGGAGCCGCACGGCTGCTTCTTCACCGTGGCCTGCGGCAGCGCCCTGGCCGTGCTGGCCCAGGGGCGCGAGCTGGAAGCCGCCCTGGAGCTGGAGGCCGGCGACCTGGACCGCGAGCTGGACGGCCTGCCCGAGGACCATCTGCACTGCGCCCGCCTGGCCGTGAACACTCTGGGCGAGGCCATCGAGGACTATTTGCGGCGGGAGCGCGCCCCCCGAGCCCTGCCGTAACTGGAGGGAACCATGCCCCTTTATGATCTCCGCTGCCGGCAATGCGGCCACAGCGGCGAAGTCTTGACCCTGAGCCCCGAGGACACCCCGGCCTGCCCCGCCTGCGGCAGCCGGGACACGGTGAAGGAGCCTTCGCGCCCCAGCTCCCTCACCGGCCGCACCGGTATGTCCCATCCCGGCCCCGGCGACCACGGCTGCTGCGGGCAAAGCCCGGCCGCGGCCTCCTGCGCCGGGCCGGGGAGCTGCTGCGGCAAGGGGCCCTTTTAGCTGAAGCTTCCCTCCGCCGCCCCCCGAGGCGGCGGTGGCGAAAAAAGACAACCGGAGAAGATATCATGGACGCTAGTCCGACCAAGATACTGGTGGTCAGCCGCACCCCGGCCGCCCTGGCTCCCTTTGGCCAGGCCCTGGCCACCGAGGCCCACGCGCGGATCAGCTTCGCCCCGGACGGCCGGGCGGCCCTGGCCGTGGTGGCCGGGGAGCACCCGGCCCTGGTGGTGGTGGACCAGAAGCTCCCGGACCTGGCCCAGGAAGAGCTGGTGCAGGAAATCATGGCCGTGGACGCGGGCATCGACGTGGCCCTGGTGAGCCCGCTGCCGCCCGAGGAGTTCCACGACACCTACGAGGGCCTGGGCCTCATCGGGCAACTGCCGCCCCAGCCCGGCCTCAGCCAGGCCCGGGAGTTGGCCGCTTATTGGCGGCAGCTGCACCCGCAAAGCTGAAGCCGCCCGGCGAGGCCCCCGGCTTGACATTCCCGCCTCCCGGCGGTCACAATCCTCTCGCCTCCGCCCCTGTCCAGGGGCGGGCTTGGGGAGTGCGCCAACCGGGAGGCCGCCATGCGTTTTTTCGATCTCACCCTGCCCTTGGGTTCCGGGCTGCCGGTATGGCCCGGCGATCCTCCTTTTGCCCTGACCCCGGAAGCCAGCCTGGAGGGGGGCGACGGCCTCAACCTCTCCAGCCTTTGCCTGTCGGCCCACGCCGGCACCCACGTGGACGCGCCGCGCCACTACCTGGCCGACGGCCCGGCGGTGGACCAGCTCCCCCTGGCCTCCCTGGTGGGGCCGGCCCGGGTGGTGGAGTTCCCCGGGCCGGGCCACCTCACGGCCCAGTTCCTGGCCGGGGCGGGCCTGGCCGCGCCGCTGGGGCGGGTGCTCCTCAAAACCCCCAACAGCCGCTTCTGGGCCGCAGGCGAGGGGGAGTTCCGCCCAGACTTCACCGCCCTCACCCCCGGGGCCGCCGCCTGGCTGGTGGCGGAAGGCGCCTCCCTGGTGGGGGTCGACTACCTCTCGGTGGACCCCTGGGAGGCCGCCGGCGCCCCGGCCCACCAGGCCCTCCTGGCCGCCGGGGTGGTGATCGTGGAAGGCCTGGACCTGTCCCAGGTGCCGCCGGGCGACTACCATTTGGCCTGTCTGCCGCTGAAGATCGTGGGGGGGGACGGCGCGCCGTGCCGGGCGGTGCTCTGGCGGGACTGAGGCCGGCCGGGCAGCATCCCGCCCCAATATGCGCTGGCCTCTGGCCGGCGTTTTGAGGTAAGTAGAAAAAGCCGGCTGCCCCCCGGCCAGCCGACTTTTCCCCGGGGCCCCGGAGACGGACATCGTGATCTTTTTCCGCCGCAAGAGCCGGGCCTCCCGCCTGCATCCCAATGACCGCCGCGGTTTCTTCCGCCTCAACACCGGCGAAGGCCTGGAGCTGTACCTCTCCACCTATTACGGCCGCTTCCGGGTGGTGGACCTCAGCGCCGGCGGGGTGGGCCTGAGTCTGTGCAACCTCAAGAAAGGCATGATGGTCAACGCCTACCTGGATCTGGAGGACGGCCTGCCCCACGCCAAGGTCACCGTCAAGGTGCGGGGGGTGCGGGGAGGCGGCCGGGTGGGCGGTGAGTTCGTGCAGATCAGCGAGGAAGACCGCGAGCGGGTGCACCGCTTCGTGCAGAAGCACGAAAAGACGCGCTTGCAAGAGCAGTTCCGCGACGACTGGTTGTAGGTTGCGGCGAGAGGAGGCCGCGAGCCAGGGGGGCGGCCCAAACCACGCGGTCGGCCGGCGCATCACCCAATTACCAGATGGTAAACGCATTTCCATATGGAAAGCGGCGGGCGCGGCCGGAGTCCACCTGTCTCTTTTTAGTTTTTACTCGCATGTTCAGAAGGTCCGCGGGGGGAGCCGCTGACGCACGGAATCCCCGGCCGATTTCGCCGCCTCCGCCGGGCCCGGCAGGCGGTCCGGAAACGCCGCGCCGAGCCTCGCCCTCTCCCTGCCCGCCGCGGTAGCCCAACCTCTCCACCGCCTCGGCGGGACGGGGAGGACGTGCGGCGGTCAAATTCAAAAAGCCCGATCGATTCCGGCCACGCCGATTGACCCGGCTGACAGGTTGTTGTGCAACACCCAGCCAGGCATCCTGGCGCACAGCCAAGTCGAAAACTGCATTTTGCGGCCCCAAATCGCCAAATTTTCAGGCCGGCCCGCATTAGCCGGTGGAAAAACAGTCTTGTCTTGCGCTAAAAAGAGATAGTGGCCGGTTGCCCCCCGGTCACAGTTGAGAGCCCAATTATCGGGGCGCGGAGGACTACGCTATGTTGTTCTTCCGTCGCAAAACCGAGCCTTCCCAAGAGTGCCCCTACGATCGCCGGCGGTCCTACCGTCTCAACACCCGCGAGGGCCTGGAAATCTACCTGTCCACCTATTACGGCCGTTTTCAGGTGGTGGATATCAGTGCGGGCGGCGTGGGGCTCGCGCGTTGCCACCTGAAAAAGAACATGCTGGTCAACGCTTACCTGGATCTGGGTGACGGAGGGCCCCACTTGGCGGTCACCCTGAAAATCCGGGGCGTGCGGGGAAGGGGCCGCGTGGGCGGGGAGTTCGTGCAGATAAGTGAAGTGGACCGCGAGCGGGTCCACCGCTTCGTGTGGCAAAACGAGAAGAAGCGCAAGCAGGGACGGTTCCGCGACAATTGGCTCTAGCCGCGGGGACCCCGCGCCCCGGAGACTGGCAGTTTACGCGTTGCCAAGGTCTCTGGCGGGGAAAGGCTGGTCTCGTTGGCAGAGGGAAAGCGGCGGGCGCGCGCCACGGCGGCGGCCCGCCTTTTCCAGCATCAACTTTCAGCCTCACAGCTCCGGGCCACAGAACCGCGGGCGCTGGGACTCGCCCAGCAACTCCAGAGTCACGGCCGGCCCCATCAGGCGGTCCAACAGGGCCGCGCTGAGGCTGGGGTCCCGGGCCGGGCCGGAGCCCGCGGCCAGGGGGGTCTGGGACACGGCCACGGTGGCGGCCCGGCCGCATCGTCCCTCCAGGATGTCCAAAAGCCCGGCGGCTTCCTCCTCCTCCCAGGTCTCCATCCCCCAGTCGTCCAGGATCAACAGGGCCGGCCGGGTGTGCTTCTTCACCAGGCGCTCGCGCTGGCCGGCCACCCAGGCGGCGGCCCACTCCCGCTTCAGGTCGCCCATGCGGCGGTACAGGGCGCTGCCCCCGCTCAGACAGACCATATGGGCCAGGGCGCAGGCCAGATAGGTCTTGCCCACCCCGGCCGGGCCCACGATGACCAGGTTGCGGCCCGCGGCGGTCCAGTCCCCGGCGGTCAGCTCGGCCAGGCGGCAGGGGGTGAGGCCCCGCGGCAGGCTCCAGTCCCAGGCGGCCAGGCGGGCCGGATAGCGGAGTTTGGCCCGGGTGAGGCGGCTGCGGAGCTGGGACTCCCGGCGATGCCGCGCCTCCCGGTCCAGCAGTTCGGCCAGGCGCTGGCCGAAGCGGCCCTCGCCTTCGGCGGCCTCCTGCTCGGCCAGGGCCGCGGCCATGCCCTTGAGGCGGAGCGAAGTGAGCTTTTCCAGGAGCACGTCGCGGGCCGGGCCGGGGCCCGGCTCCGGAGCCAGGGGACGCACCTTGGGGGCGATGGCCACGGCCGGAGCCGGGGCGGCCGGCGGGGGCGGAGGGGCCTGGGTTTCTGGCGATTCCGGCGGGGGCAGCTCGGCGGCCAGGGCGGCCACCTGGGGGGCCAGACGGATACGCCCCAGCGCTTCACCCATGATGTCGGGTAGTTGCCTACGCTTTGCCATGCTTCACCAACCTCTCGCGCACCTCGCGGATGGTCGCCTCCAGATGGGCCGGGGACACTGCGGCCGCGGCGCGCAGACGCTCCCGCAACACGTTGCGGGTCAGGGGCGCGGCGCCGCCAGCGGCCGGGGCCGACCCGCCCTCCCCGGGCAGGTTCAGCAGGCGCTCCCGGAGGCTGCCCCGGGCCGGCGGCGGCGGCGGCGCCGCCGCGGCGGCCGGCGGCAACGGCGCGGGCTGGCGCTCCTCGGGCGGGGCGTTGAGGCGTTCCTTCAGGCTGTGCCGCACCAGCTTGCTCTCGGGGGCCGGACGGGCCTTCTCAGGCAACGGCACCACGGCCAACAGCGGCGCGCCGGGGGAGGTTCCCCGGGCCGCGGGGAACGTCGGGGACAGCGGCGAGGCGTCGGCCGCGGCCGCGACTTCGACCGTGGGTTCCGTTGGTTCCGGGGTGACCGACGCGGAGGGCCCCTCCGGCGCGGCGGCCACCGCCGCCGGGGGACGATCCAGGGCCGCGGCTTCCCGCGGGGAGGACTCGGCGGGCGGCTCCGCCGGCTCCTCCCGGGGCTCCGGCGCCCACGGCGCGGCCGCCAGGGCCGGCTTCTCCTCCGTCGCCGGGGCGGGCAAGGGCGCGACCGCCAGGGCCGGCTTCTCCTCCGTCGCGGGAGCGGGCAAGGGCGCGGCGGCCGCGTCTGCCGCAGCGGCGGGAGGCTCCGCTGCTACCGGCTCCGGAGCCGCGGGCGCGGGCGAGGCCAGCGCCGCCCGCCCCGACTTCTTCCGAGGCGCGGGCGGGGGCTGGACCGTGGCCTGGGGCTCCACCCCGGCCAGGCAATCAACGGCCACCCGGTCCACCAGCTTTTGATAGGACTTGGCGCCGGCGCCTTTGGGCTCGTGCTCAAAGATGGTCTTGCCAAAGGCGGTGGCCTCGGAAAGTTTGACCGAATACTTTATCTGGGGCGCCAGTTTGTCGCCGTAGCGCTCCCGGAGCTGCTCCAGGATCTCGCCGCTCTTCTTGACCCGGCCGTCCACAAAGGTGGGCACCACCCAGCGCAAGCTCAAGCCGGGGTTGTATTTCTGGATCACCCCCAGCCGCTCCTCGAAGCGGGAGAGGCCCTTCAGGGCCATGGGCTCCATGGACACCGGCGAGAGCACGTCCTGGCAGCAATACAGGGCGTTGACCAACAGGGTGTCCCAGCCGGGCGCCGTGTCCAGGATCATCACGTGGAAACTGCCGTCATACTTGGCCAAGGTCTCGGCCAGCACCGCTTCCGGGGCCAGCTCCCGCCGGGCGATCTCCATCTTCACCCCGGCCAGGTCGGTGCCGCCGGCCAAAAGCCACAGGTTTTCGCGGGTTTCGGCCAAGGCCCCCAGGGGGTCCGACCAGCCGGCGATGACCTCGGCCAAGCCTTTCTCAGGGTAACAGCCCAGCATGTCGGAGCATTGGGCCTGTACGTCGGTGTCCACCAACAGCACCCGGAAGCCCTTGAGGGCCAAGCCGTGGGCCAGGTGGACGGCGGTTTCGCTTTTGGCCACCCCGCCCTTCAACAGGCTCACCACGATGCGGCGCATGGCGGAACCGGGGGGTTGACCAGGGGAAAAGTCCTTGCTTCCGGGCATCTTGCCAGCCTCCAGAAGAATGGCCGGGGCAGCGGCGCAGGGTGCACAAAAAGGTTCGCAAATTTTTTTGCAAGGAAGGTGCCCAAGCCAGGGACTTTGCGAAGCAAATCGGATATTATGATTTTTGTATCATGATTTTGACAGGTTACGTTGGGGAGCCCTAGCAGAACATTTTCCGGAGAGCAAAGGAAAGCTTTCTGCAGCGGCGCGTAAATTCCATTTGGTAATTAAATAGCGGTCTTCGGCTGGCGGAAAAGCCAGGCTCCGCAATTAAAGCAATTACTATAATATTGACCTTTGGCTATGAAACTCCCTCCGGAACCGCATTTTCGGGCACTTCCCACCCCGTACTGGGGCAGCGTGGGTTATGATGTCCCCAGCCCAACCCGCAGGCGTTTCCCCAGGGTTTATGGGGAACGGGGCAAGCGGGCCCCTCTTTACCAGCCCCCTTTCCCCTGGCATTTTTGACGTCACGTCAATTTTTCTTGAATTTTGCCGGTGCGGACCCCATAAATATGGACAGAGTCAAAGCCAGGGAAAATATCCGCCATGCCGTCAAGTGGGGATGCGTGCACATCTCTGCCCATTGTCGCCAGCGCATGGTGCAAAGGTGCGTTAGCATCGACGACATTAGCCATGTCCTCTCGTGGGGGACGTTGCAGAGCCTCGAACCCGGCCCCGAACCCGACTCCTGGAAATGCCAGGTGCAAGGCGGCGATCTGGACGGGGATGAATTGGTGGTGCATGTTCTGATCAAACCCCAGCAGGATCTCATCCTCATCACCGTCTATTGAGGTTTTCATGGCCCAGCCGAAAAGAGGAAGGAAGTAGACATGTTGTGCCCCACCTGTGGCCGGGAAATGGCAAGCCGGCTCGGCACGCATCACTATATCGAGTCCGGCCTGCCCAACGTCTGGCTGAAGGGCGTGGAGACGCATAGTTGCGTTTGTGGCGAGGAAATGGTGGGAATTCCCCGCCTCGCCCAGCTCAACAGCCGCATCGGCCGAGACCTCCTGACCAAACCTTTCCTCTTGAACGGACCGGAGATTCGCTTCTTGCGCAAGAACATGGGCGTTTTGGCCAAGGAGCTGGCTGAACTCATGGCCGTGGCCCCGGAGACCATCTCCCGGTGGGAAAACGACAAGCAAGCTATCGAGGCTTCCAATGATCGTTTGTTGCGCCTGATCTATGCCGGCCGCAAAGGCCTGAAGTATGCCGAGACCGAAGCCAGCTTTTCGGGGATCGAAACGCGGCAGTTGCCCGGCCCGGACATCGTAATCGCGGCCGGCAAGCTGGGCCGGGATGGGGAGGACGGCCCCGGCTGCGCGGCCTGAGCCCCTAATCCATTAAAAAATCAGTAATATAGGGATTTTCCTCCTTTTCGCGGGCCAGGGTGCTGGTGGGGGTGTCGCCGTAGTCGTGCCCCGGCCAGATCACCGTGTCGCCGGGCAGGGGCAGCACCTTGTCCCGCAGGGAGGTGAGCAGGGTGTCCAGGCTGGCCCCGCCCAGGTCGGTGCGGCCCACCGCGCCCACGAACAGGGTGTCGCCGGTGAACAAATTCTTGCCCGCCAGGTAGCAGACCCCGCCCGGGGTGTGGCCGGGGGTGTGCAGCACCTTGATGGTCAGCTCGCCCACCACGATCTCGTCGCCGTCGGCCAGGCGGAGGTCGGCCCGGGGCGGCGGCACCAGGCCCAGTTCCCCCCGGGCCACCCGCGCCCCTGCCGGGCTGGCGAAGAAATCGTCATCCGCCGCGTGCAGGGCCAGGGGCGCGCCCAACAGCCGCCGCAGCTCGGCCGCGGCCAGGGTGTGGTCCGGGTGGCCGTGGGTGCACAGAATGTGGGTCACGGTGACGTTTTCCTGCTGGGCCCACCTGGCCAGCCGACGCGGCTGACCAGCCGGGTCGATGATCACGCCGCGCTCGGTCTTGGGGCAGGACACCAGGTACACCTGCACCCGGTACTCCCCCACGGTGCGGGATCTGATGAGGGGTTCCTTCATCCACGCCCTCCTGTTTGCCGTATGGCGGGCCGCAATGTTATGATCCTGCGGGGGGGCCTTCCCCCCCCGGGACGGGGGGTTCTGGTTAGGTTCTCCATCTTAGGTTACACCGGCGACCACTCCCAAGGAAGTCCGCATGCCCTCCCCGGCGCCGCGCAAATGTTGCCTCCTGATCCTCCTGGACGGCCTGGCCGACCGGGCCCAGCCGCTCCTGGGGGGCCTGACTCCCTTGCAGTACGCCGCCACCCCCCATCTGGACGCCCTGGCCGCCCGCGGGGCCAACGGCCATTGGCACGCCGCCCAGGTGGGCCAGGCCCTGCCCAGCGAGACGGCCCATTATCTGATGATGGGCTACGGTCTGGAGGAGTTCCCCGGCCGGGGCTGGCTGGAGGCCCTGGGCCTGGGCCTCACCCCGGCCGATGGCCAGGTGTTCATCCTGGCCCGCCTGGCCGCGGCCGAGCCTTTGGCCGCGGGCGGTTTTCAGGTGCGGGAGCGCTTCCCCCGCCTGGCCCCGGACGAGGCGGCGGAGTTCTACCAGGCCGTGGCCGCCTTTGAGAGCCCCGCGGGCACGGCCCGCTTCCATCCCACCAAACGGGGCCAGGGAGTGCTGGCGCTGTCCGGCCCGGGGCTCACCCCCTGGGTCACCGATTCGGACCCCCTGTGCGAAGACGCCCCCTGGCTGGCCCCCGGGCCCTGGGCCGGCTGGGAAGACGACCCGGCCACCGGCCGCACCCTCGAGCTTTTAAGCGGCTACCTGGCCGCCTGCCACGCTCGGCTGGCCGGCCATCCCCTGAACCAGGCCCGCCGGGCCGCCGGCCTGGCCCCGGTGAACGCGGTGCTCACCCACCGTCCCGGCGCGCCCGGCCGCGCCCCCAGCCTGGCCGAGCGTTGGGGCCTCCGGGTGCTGTCCATTTCCTCCTCGGCCCTGTACCAGGGGGTGTTCCTCTCCCTGGGGGCCGAGGCCCAGCTCTTGCCCCAGGACCCGGACCCGGCCGCCGACATGGCCGGCAAGCTGAAGCTGGCCCTGGCCCGGGCGGCGGACTCGGACCTGATCCATTTGCACACCAAGCTGCCCGACGAGATGGGCCACGCCGGCGACCCCCGGGGCAAAGCCCGGGCCCTGGAGGCCCTGGACCGGGGCCTGGCCGGGCTGGCCGGGGCCCTGGCCCAGCGGCCCGAGCTGGTGGTGGCGGTCACCGGCGACCACGCCACCCCCTCGAGCGGCGGCGGTGGTCTCACCGGCACCCTGATCCACTCCGGCGAGGCCTCGCCCCTGATCCTGGCCGGGCAAGGGGTGTGGCAGGACGGAGTGAGCCGCTTCGACGAGGTGGCCGCCGCGGGCGGAGCCCTGCACCTGTTGCGGGGCCCGGAACTCATGCTCCTGATCCTCAACTATCTGGACCGGGCCAAGCTCCAGGGCCTGCGGGACGATCCCCAGGACCTGCCCTTTTACCCCGGTCCGGCGCGCCAACTCTTCCTCACCTGAGCCCCGGAGACCCCCATGCTCGACCGATTGGCGGAAATCTTTCTGAACAAACCGGAGTTGGTCACCCAGTTCCCGCCATGGATGCTCTCTCCGGAGCGGGCCCGCCAGATCGCGGCCTCGCCGGGTTGGGCCCTGGTGGAGCTGGCCGGGCGGGACAGCGTGGCCGCCGCCCTGGCCGCCGTGCGCGAGCGGGGCTTCACCGGCCTGGTGCCCACCCTGGCCTACACCGGCACGGAGCACGGCGCCTGGGCCGCGGTGCCCCAGGCCCTGGAGCGGCTGCTCTCCCGCCTGCCGGCCGGGGTGGAGACCACCGAGCTGGTGCTCCTGGGCTCCCCCAACTTCTGGCGGGCCTTGTGCGGCCGTCCCCTGCAGCTCTTGGCCCGGCGCCTGGGCTTCAGCCCGGTGTGCGTGGGCTGCCACCTCTACTTCCACGCGGTGCGTTTGCCCCTGGCCCGCCGCCTGGGCGGCATCCCCATCATCAGCGGCGAGCGGGAGAGCCACGACGGCCGGCTGAAGTTGAACCAGTTGGCCTTCTCCCTGGACGCCTACCACGCCCTGGCCGGGGAGTTCGGGGTGGAGCTTATGTTGCCTTTGCGCCAGGTGAGCCGGGGGGAGGACATCACCGCCATCTTGAACCTGGCCTGGCCCGAAGGCGGCGAGCAGTTGGGCTGCGCCCTGTCCGGCAACTACCTGGACGCCCAAGGCCGGGCCGCGCCGGAGGAGAAGGGTTTGCCGGCCTATCTCCGGGATTTTGCCCTGCCCCTGGCCCGGGCGGTGGTGGCCGGCTACCTGGCCGGAGAGACCTTGGACCATTTGGCCCTGGCCCGCCAAACCCCGCTCTGGAGCGCGGACGCAACGGCCTGAACACGGGGTCAGGGCGAAAATTCCCCTGGCCCCGGCAGGATGGACAACCCCGCGGTGCGCCGGGCGAACCCGGTTCTCGGCCCGCAGAAGACGGCGGGAGAGACCGCGCGGGGGGCCTTGCCAGGCGCACCCCTGCCCGCTAGGTTTGCCCCAACCGACCGGCTGGCGCCCGTGGCCCCGGCCGGGGAGCGGGTAGGAAGAAGATAGCCTTCCCCTGGAAGGCGGAAAGGCCGCGCGACCCCCATGACTGCCCCCCTGCCCTGGGATCAGCACCTGGCCGCAGTTTCCCGCCGCGAGGCCCGCGGCGTTTTCCTGGCCGCGGCGCTCCTGGTCTGTCTGGCCCTCTTGCCGCAGCTGATGGGCGAGTGGTCCCAGACCCCGGACCAGTTGTTTCTGGGCTCCGCCCTGGATTCCCTGGCCGCGGACACCAACGCCATGTGGCTGGTGCAGGCCGCCCGGGGGGATTGGCCCCTGGCCAATCTCTTCACCTCCCAGCCCCACCCGGGGCAGTTCGCCTCCCCCTTTGCCTGGCTTTTCGCCCTGCCGCTCCGGGCCGGCTGGCTCTCCCTGGGGGGGACTCTGCTCCTGGCCCAGGCCGTGTCCGGCCTGGCCCTGGCCCTGGCCGCCTATGGCCTGGTGGCGGTGTTTTTCCTGCCGGGGCTCCGGCGCTGGGGAGCTTGGCTCGCCGTGCTGCTCTCCGGCGGCCTGGGCTGGCTGTTCCTGGTCCATTGGCTGCCCTGGCCCGGGGGCATCTCGCCGGTGGACACCTGGCTGTGGGGTATCTTCCCCTGGGGCGACCTGTTGGCCCGGCCGGATCTGGGCTTGGCCCTGGCCCTGGCCCTGGCCGGCCTGCGCTTTCTCATCCTGGGGCTGTTGATCGACGGCTCCCGCCTCACCCTGACCGGCGCGGCGGCCCTGGCCCTGGCCTCCTGCCAGGACCCCTATCTGGTGCTGGCCCTGTTGCCGGTGCCGGCCGTGGCCGTGGTCCTGTGGTACATCTGGGACCGTCACCTGGTCTGGGCCTGGGCCAAGCAGATCGGCCTGTTCTGGTTGGTCACCGCACCGGTGGTCTATTACAACCACCATATCTTCCTGACCAACCCCGGTCTGCGGGCCTGGCTGGAAGCCACCCCGGCCATCTCGCCCGGGCCCCTGGCCTTTGCCGCCGGCCTGGGCCTGCCCCTGTTGTTGGCCCTGGGCTGGCTGGTCCTGTTCCTGGCCCATCCCCGTTCCTGGCGCTCGCCGTGGTCCTTCGCGGCCGCCTGGCTGGTCCTGGCCCCCCTGCTCCTCTATGCGCCCCTGCCCTTTCAGGTGCGGCTGTCCCACGGCCTGGCCGTGCCGGTGGCCCTGACCGCCGCCGCGGCCCTGTACCAGCTCCTGGCCCCCCGGGGCTGGCCGGGCTGGCTCCGCACCGTGGCTGGCGCCTTGGCCCTGGCCCTGGCCGCGGCCACGCCCCTGCTCCTGGGGGCGGAGGCCTTTTGGCGGGCCGGTCACCCGCCGGGCGCCGGCTTTGCCCCGGCCCTGGAGGTGCGGGCCCTGGACCTCCTGGCCGCCCTGCCCCGCCCCCCGGCCGGCCAGCCCCGGGCGGTGTTGACCGCCCCGGGCCTGGGCCGTTGGGTGCCCCGCTTCACCGGCCTGCCCGTGGTGGAGGGCCTGCCCCCGGCAAACTCCGGCCAGCTCCGCCGCCAGGACGAGGTGCGGCGCTTCTTCGCGGGCCAGATGTACCTGGAAGAGGCGGGGCGCTTCCTGGACGCCCGGGGCGTGGCCTATCTGGTCTACGGCCCCCGGGAAAGGGAGCTGGATCAGGCCGGCATCGTGCCCGAAGCCCTGGCCAACCTGGGCTGGCGGGAACTGGCCCGGGTGGGCCAGCGCCCCGCGGAACAGGTGCGCCTGTTCATGCGCGGCAGCCCGCCCCCCGGCCCGGCGTCGTAGGAGGTTTTGGGAGGGAGAGGAAGATGTGGGGGGAAGGGGTCCTTTTTTGAAAAAAAGGACCCCTTCCCCCCACACCCCCCATCCCCCCAAAAAACTTCATAGTTTTCATCAAGAGGCCATCGGAAAAAACCATTACGAAAGGCTTTGTCTAGCTATCGCGGCCGGCAAGGCGACGGACTAGCGGCAACCGGACGCGTAGCTCAGGCTGTTGACAAACAGCCAGGGGTGGGCCCCTGGCTCGCATGTCCGTGGCGACCATGTTCGAAAATAAGGTAGCTGCGTATAGTTAAACCCATGAAGTTTTTTTGGGGAAAGGGGTTTTCCCCCACATTCCCAATTCTCCCAAAAACTCCCACCGCCTCAGGTCGTAAGGCGGCGGTACATGGCGGGCAGCACGGTGGGCAAGAGGTCCACGCGGGGCACGATGACGCTGCGGGTGGCGGGGGAGATGATGCCCAGGTAGTGGGCGCCTTCCTGGTCGCTGGTGATGATGAACGACTCCACCCCTTGGCGGTGGGCCTCGCGGATGGCCCTGCCGGTGTCGTGGCAGGCATAGGTGAGGCTGCCGTACTGCCGGTCAAAGGGGCGGCCGTCGGTGAGGATGATCATGAGCCGCACCTGGGCCGCCACCCGGCTCAGCCAGAAGGCGCCGTGGCGCACCACCGCGCCCAGGCGGGTGAGACCCAGGGGCTCCAGCCCCCCCAGCCGCCACCACACCGGGGGACCGTAGGGCTCGGTGAAATCCTTGACCAAGAGGGTTTCCACGGCCAGGCGGCCCTGGGAGGAGAAGCCCAGGATGGCGAAGGGATCGCCCAGGGCGGCCAAGGCGTCGCCCATCACGGTGATGGCCTCCTTCTGCACGTCGATGATGCGCCGGCCCTCCACCTCCTCGGAAGTGGAGCCCGAGAGGTCCACCAGGAGCAGCACCGCCACGTCGCGGCCCTTTTTGTCCCGCCGCAGGTAGATGCCCTCGTCGGCCCCCACCCCGGCCCGCACCTCCACGTAGGCCCGCACCACCGCGTCCAGGTCCAGCTGATCCCCGCTGGTCTGGCCCCGGCGGCGCTGGAAGCTCTCGCGTTTGAGCCGCAGGAACTGGTTCTTGACCCGGCGGATGATGCCGCTCCGGCCGGCCCGCACCCGGGCCACGAAGTCGTTGGGCTGGGCCCCGGGCACCCGCTGGCGCACCAGGCACCAGTCCGGCCGCAACTCCTGGCGGTCGTGGTCCCACTCCGGATAGACAAAGGTGGCCACCTCGCCGGGGTCCTCCTCGGCCGGCGGCGGCTCCAGCTCCCGAAGCATCTCGGCCAGCATGAGCCACATGTCCTCCAGGTCGCCGCCCTGGGCCAGGAGCAACTCGGCCAGGGCCTCGGCCTCCTCGGGGTTGGCCCGGCCCTTGGCCTGGGCCCGGCGCATCAGCTCGGCCTTTTGGCGCTCCCGCTCCACACCCAGGCCGGGCAGATAGTCGCCCCACCACAGGGGCAGCCCCCGGCCCGGCTCCCAGTCGCCCTGGGGATACTCCGGGCCCAGGCGACCCCGGCCCCAAGGGGCCATGGCCCGGACCAGGGCCGGCAGGTCCTGGGCCAGGCGGCGGTCGGCGGCCAGGTGGTTGTCCTCGGCGGAGCGCTCCGGATCCCAGACCTGCCACAAGGCGACTTGGTGCAGGGTCATGAGCTTGAACAGGGACGCATCGGGCACCGCGGCCGGCAGGTACACCGCGTGGCCGTCGCCGGCCGCCCCGCCCCGGAAACCCCGGGCCTGGGAGGCGGCGCTATTGAGGCGGATGGACACCGGCCGCCCCAGATAGGCCTCGCCCAACAGGGCCAGCACCCCGGCCCGGCTGGCCAGGCGCACCCCACCGGCCAGGCTGGTGAGCGCCTCTTCGGCCCGCTGGGAGCGGCCCCGGAAATAGGCCAGGCGCTCGGACACGCTGAAACCCGGCCCCAGGCCCAGGTCCACCCAGCGCTCCAGGGCCTGGGGCCCCAGCCACAAGGCCCCCAGGCAGCCCTGGTCCACCAGGGCCTCGGCCGCCAGGGGCGAGCGGGGGGCCACCCGGCCGGCCAGCTCCAACACCAGGAGCCAGTCAGCCAGGGGAAACGGCGAGCCCGGGTCGCCGGCCTGGGTCAGGAAATGCATGGCCGCCCGCCAGGCCGCGGGCTGGGCCGCCAGGAAATCGGCCGCGGCCCCGCCCCAGCGGGTGAGGGCGGCCAGCCCCCCGGCGCGGTACACCGCCGCGGCCAGGGTCAGGAACAGCTCCGCCGCCTCGGGCCGCCGGGCGGCCAAGCGGTGATGGATCTCCCGGGCGGCGTCCAGGGCGGGGGCGGCGTCCGGCCGGCCGGCCACCGCGCAGCCCAGGGGGCCCAGCCCCGGCGGGGATTCCGGGGCGGGAGGCCTGGTCAACTTATCCAAGGAGATCACGGAGCCCAGCTTCCTCTCCCGCCTCGGGCCGGCGGGGCCCAAACCTCGCGGGATTCGAGCCGCAAATTGCGAGCATCGCCCGGGGCAGGACGCACCGCGCCCCCCTCTCCCCAGCGGTTTGGCCTTTCACGGGGTCCGTCCCCTGGTATTTGGACCTGATCACGCATCGCCATACAAAGGCTTTACCAGGGCAGGGCTCAGAGCGCTCCGGGCGGACTCGGGGTGGTGGTGGCCGTGGGGGTGGCCGTCGCGGTGGCGGTGGCCGTGGGAGTGGCGGTGGCCGTGGCGGTGGCGGTGGCGGTGGCCGTGGGGGTGGCGGTGGCCGTGCTGGTGGGCTCCGGCGTGGGCACCCCCGCGATGGTGATGGTGAAGGTGACCACGTCGCTCCAGCCGTACTGGTTCTGGGCCGAGGCCGTGGCGGTGTAGGCGCCGGCCACGATGGGCGTGCCGGTGATGAGCCCATTCTGGGAGTTCACCGCCGTACCGGTGGGCAGGCCGCTGGCCAGGTAGGTCGTGATGGGCGCGGAGGTATCGGGGCTGCTGAAGAACTGGCTGAGATCCAGGATGAACGCGGTGCCCACGGTGCCGGTCTGGTCGGGGATGGGCTTGGCCAAGGGCGACTTCATGTCGATCATGATGCCGAAGGACACCGCTTGGGACCAGCCAAAGGCGTTCTGGGCCTGCACGGTCACGGTGTAGCCGCCCGACACCGCAGGCTGGCCGGAGATCAGGCCGCTGGTCACGTTGAGCCCCAGGCCGCTGGGCAGCTCGCTGGCGGAGTAAAGGGTGATGGGGCTGCCCCGGTCGTTGGCGTAGGAGGACAGGGCCAGGGAGAAATCCTGGCCCCGCACCGCGGTCTGAGTGGGGATGGTCGAGAATTGGGGCACCCGGTCGGGCATGGGCGGAGCCGGGCCCACCAGGGTCATGCGGTAGATGGGCCGCAGCACCTGGATGGTCTCGGTGTCCACTCCGTCCACCGGCTCCAGCCAGGTGAGGTCCACCTTGCCGGCCGCCAGCTTCAGGGCGGGCTTCCCATCGGAGGGATGGCCCGCCTCGCCCAGGTTCACCCGGAGCCCCAGGTAGATGTGGTCATCGGCGGCCATGTCCGCCCGCTCGTCGCGCGAGGCCCGCAGATACAGGGCCAGGGGGCCCCAGATGGCCGCTTCGTAATCAAAGCCGTAGATCCACAGATCCGGGTCCCAGGAGGTCCACAGGCCCACCTTGCCGCCCATGAGCTTGGCGAACACCAGGTCCAGGGTGAACTTGGGGTCCAGTTCGTCCTTGGAGGGCGCGCCCAAAAAGGCCTCGTATTCCCGCTGCAACACGCCGGCCCCCACCCGGGCGCTCATGGCCTTGGAGGGCAGGAGCACCCCGGCCATCAGCTCCTTCTGGGTGCCGCCGCCCAGGCCATACTCCATCAGATACTCGTTGGCGTCCCAGATCACCACGTTCTGGGCCCCCAGGTAGGTGGAATCGGACTTGTACCAGGCCCCCCGGAGGAACACGCCCGGGGCCGGGGCGGTGAGGCCCGGGCCGAAGCGGTAGATGTACTCCAACCCCACCGACTGCTGGTCCACGTCGCCGCCCTGGTCATTGACGTTGGGGAAATGGTAGATCATGCGCCGGGTGAGGCTGCCATAGGTGAAGGTGAGCTGACTCGTGGCGAACAGCTTGGTGCCCAGGGTGAAGGAGTAGCGGGTGAGGTCCTGGAAGTCGGCGGTCTGCACCACGGCCGCGTCCACCCGGGCACCCTGGCGGTAGTCCTTGGTGAGGATCTGGGCCCAGCCGCCGACACGCACCCCGATCTGGTCGTTGATGTACTCCGGCCCGGCCTCGATCATCATGCCGCTCTTGCCCCACAGCCCCTGTAGCGCCTCGGCGAACCAGCGGGTCCAGCCGGTGGCCGGCGGCGGGGTGGGCACCGGGGTGGGCGTGGCCGGCGGCGGGGACAGGGCCGCGGCCATGCTGGGGGCCTGGAAGGGATTGTAGGCGGCCTGGGATGGGGCGCCCGGGCCCACCGGGGGGCAGACCGGCGCGTTGGAAGCCACGTTGTCCCGGCGGAGGGGGGTGGGCGTGCCTTCCTCCCAGATCACGATGGCGCTGGCCGCCGCGCCGGCGGCCAAGTTCCGGAAGGTGGCGGTGACCAGGCTCTTGCCCCGGACCTTGAGATCCAGGGTATGGGAGGTCTGATAGGGCACCCAGCCGCTGTCCACCCCGCCGGTGGCGGTGAGCCGCATCTGGTGGCCCTGGGCGCCGGGGGTCATGTTCTCGGCCGAGAGGGCCACGATTATCTGAGGGGAGGCGGTCTGGGCTTGGCCGCCGTTGACGATGATCACCGGGTTCAGGGGGGGCCGGTCCGGGGTGTCCGGGTGGTACATGTTGAAGCCGCTGGTGGCCACTCCCCCGCTGCGGGTGATGCCCCCCAGGGCCACGGTGCCCAGACCCAACACCAGGACCGCCAGGACCACCAGACGCCAAGTCCCCGGCCCCACGCCGGATCGGCGGGGTTTTCCAGGGGGTTGACGGCGGTGAGCGTTCATGGCGCTGGGGTCTCCCGTGGCAGGGTTCCGCCCCGGGGGCGGATTTGTTTCTAAAAATGTAGTTTACCGATTATGATGTCAATGGTTTTCCCCGGTGGGCGGCGCCGGGGCCGGCCCGCCGCCAGCATCCCACTGTAGCACGAATGCGGGGTTCCGGGGCAAGGGAGAGCCGGCCCCAACCGCCGCTCCCACCTCTCCCCGGAGCCTCAGCCCAGGAGTTATTTTGTCCGACGATTTCTCCCGCCTCTTGGACGCCGCCCTGAAGCACCTCTCCGGCCGCCGCTTTCCCCAGGCCGCCTCACTTTACCGCCAGGTGTTGGAAATGGACCCCGACCAACCCGAGGCCCTTAACGGCCTGGGCGCCCTGGAGTTGCGGGCCGGCCGGGCCGAGGCTGCCGGGCGGCTCTTTGGCCGGGCCCTGGAGCAAAATCCCGAAGATCCCGGTTTGTTGAACAACCTGGGGCTGGTGCGGGACGCCCAGGGGCGCCACGCCGAGGCCGAGGTATTCTACCGCCGCGCCCTGGACCTGCGGCCCGATTTCCCCGAAGCGCTGGACAACCTGGGGGGAGCCCGGCTGCGTCGCGGCCAGGCGGCCGAGGCCCTGGAGCTTTACCGCCGCTCCCTGGAATTGGCCCCGGGCCGGGCCAGCGTGTTGCACAACCTGGGCCTGGCCCTGGCCCGCCTGGACCCGCCGGACATGGAAGCGGCGGCCGGTTGCTTCCGGCAGGCCGCCCTCTTGCGGCCCGGCGACTGGCGGCTTCTGAACAACCTGGGCAGCGCCCTGAAGCGGGCCGGGCACCCGGCCGAGGCGGCCGCGGCCCTGGAGGAAGCCCTGCTCCAGGACCCTGAAAACCCGGTGATCTGCCACAACCTGGCCTCGGTATACCTGGAGACCGGGGAGCTGGACCGGGCCGAGGCCCTGTTCCGCCAGGAGATGGCGGCGCGGCCCGAGGCGGCCGGACCGGTGCACGGCCTGGGCCTGACCCAATTGCGCCAGGGTCGGGCCGCCGAGGCCACCACCACCTTCCTGGCCGCCCTGACCCGGCAGCCGGAGCACCCCGAGTCCCTGGTCAACCTGGCCTGGGCCCTGGCCCAGGAAGGCCAGTTCGCGCCGGCCCGCCGGAGCCTGGAGGAGGCCCTGGCCGTGTCCCCGGAGCATCCGGCCGCCCGCTTGGCCCTGGCCCAGCATCTGTTGGCCGCGGGCCAGTGGCCCGTGGCCTGGGCGGCCTGGCAACGGCGGCCCCCCTTCCGGCCCCTGCCGGGCCCCCCGCCCCTGGCCTTGTGGGAGGGGGAGATCCCGCCGGCCGGCCCCCTGGTGCTGTGGCCTGACGGCCGACTGGCCGCCAACCTGGTTTTCCTGCGCTTGGCCCGCCTCTTGGCCGGCCGGGGCGCCCAGGTTATCTTGCCCCGGCATCCAGCTCTGGGCGGGCTGGCGTCCCTGGTGCCGGGCGTGACCCCGGCCCCGCGGGAGGGGCCCTGGCCGGCCGGGGCGCGGCTGGCTTTTTTGGGCGGCTTGGCTCCGCGCCTGGCCGCCGACCCGGCCGAGCTGCCCCCCGGGCCGTGGCTCGCCCCCCCGGCGGCCGCGGCCCCGGACGGGGCGGCGCTCCCGCCTCCGGACGCCGGGCTGCGGGTGGGCCTGGCCTGGCACGAGGCGCCCGCCACCCCGGACCGGGTGTACCACGACCCGCCCCCGGCCGCCCTGGCTCCCCTGGGACAGGTGGCCGGCCTGGCCTGGATCGCCCTGCAGCCCGGCGAACCCCCCTTCGAGGGAGTGCTGCAACCCTGGCAACAGCCCCCTGCCCCGGCGGAGCTGGCCAGTTGCTTGGCGGGCTTGGATCTGGTGGTGGCCAGCGAGGGCTGGGCCGCCCTGTTGGCCGTGGCCCTGGGCGTGCCTTGCCTGGCGTTGTTGGGCACGGCGCCAGCCTGGTGGTGGGGCTGGCAGCCCGGCGCGAACAGCCCCTGGCTGCCCGGGGCCGAGCTGTTCCGCTGCCCGGCCCCGGGGGATTGGGCCGGCGCGGTGGGACCGCTGGCCCGCCGCCTGGCGACCTGGCGGACCGGGGAGACGGAGGGCCCGGACTAAAGCGCCAGCCAACATCTCCGCCCCAGGAATCGGGGGCCTGCCCTTCCCCCCAGCAAACCGCAGGTTTGCTGGGTAAAAAGGCCACCGTGGCGCTTACCCCAACAACCTCCAAGTGAATACTATAAAGTTTTTGGGGAGATGGGGGGTGTGGGGGGAAACCGCGGGGTCCCCGAAAAAGCGTAGCTTTTTTGGGGTGCAGCCCCCTTTTTTTCAAAAAAGGGTCCTTCCCCCCACATCTTCCGCTCCGAAAACTCTTAAATATTCAACCGAATACACTCGGCGGGGTTGGCCACGTTGGCCAGGAGCGCGCCGCAATCGGCGCAGTATTCCGGCCGGCGCACGTTCTGATCGTGAAACACGTTTTGGGGATGGTGGTGGTCCAGGAACTGGCGCACCAGGTCCCAGGCCTCCTGGGGGGTGTGTTCCACGGCCAGGATCTCCAGGGCGGTGAGCACTTGGCCGTCGGGCAGGTGCAGGGTGACGGTGAGCACCTCGGGCTGCTCTTCGCTTTCGCCGAACACGGTGATGGTGGCCAGGGCCTCGCCCGGCGAGACCTCCAGCTCGGGATAGGCGTGGGCGCAGTCGGCCGGGGCCACGGCGGGGTCGTTCACGTACTCGCCCACCGCGTGGCCCCGGGCGTGGGCGTCGGTGAGTTCGTGCCCGGTGTCTTGGCACCAGGCCGCGAACGCGGCCGTCCGCACGGGGACCGGGTCCACGGCCACCCCGGAAGCGCGCAAGAGGCGGGTGAGGTACCAATTCATTTTCTGTTGGGAGCGGAACTCATTCAGGGTGTCGCCGGTCCCGGGCCGGTCATAGACTTCGCGCCAATCGTCAAAGTCATAGGCGGGCAGCCGGACATTTTTATGCCCCTGGGCGATGAAGCGGTCGGCAAGGGTCTGGGCCTGCTTGATAAGGACGCTGAGTTGCACGTTGCACCTCCCGGGCGGCGGGGGAGCGGCGCTCAGCGGCCGGGGCCGCACCGACCCCACGCGTGACTTGCTTGGGTCATGTTTAGGCTTTCAGTGTGACCCGCGGCAGGGGTCCGGTCAAGGAAGGTTGTCAACCGCCCGGTTCATGAGATACTTTTGAAACGCCTGGTCGCCTGCCCTGCCAGCCGGCAACGCCGCGGGCTCGCGGCCCAGCGGGGCGGCATCGTCCAGGCGCCTCTTTTTCCCGTGGAGTTACCATGCCTGACCCGGTTTATCTGGCCGGGGGCGCCCTGACCCCCTTTGGCAAGGCCAAGGTCCCCTTGGTGGACCTGCTGGCCGAGGCTGCCGCGCGCGCCCTGGCCGAGGCGGCAGTGACCGGGGTGGACGCGATGTATCTGGGGGTGATGAACGCCGAGGAGTTCACCGGCGAGGGCAACCTGGCCGCCCTGTTGGCTGACCGCCTGGGGCTGTCGGGGGTGCCTTCCAGCCGGGTGGAGACGGCCAGCTCCACCGGGGCCGGGGTGCTGGAGAGCGCTTTCTTCGCGGTGGCCAGCGGCTACCGCCAGAACGTGTTGGTGGTGGCCGGCGAGAAGATGACCGGCCACGACACCGCCCGCACCACCCGGATTCTGGCCGAGGTCATCGCGCCGGACGAGCGCCGTTACGGGGCCTCCATGCCGGCCCTGGCCGCCCTGGTGTCCCGGGCCTATGCCCATGCCCACCGTCTGGACCACGACACCCTGCGCCGGGTCTTGGGCCTGGTGGCCGTGAAGAACCACGCCCGGGGGGCGCTGAACCCCTATGCCCAGTTCCAGCGGGCCATCACTTTGGAGAAGCATCACGCGGCCCGCCTGGTGGCCGATCCCCTGGGGCTTTTCGACTGCGCGCCCATAACGGACGGCGCGGCGGCGGTGGTGCTTTGCGGCCGCAAGGGCCAGGTGCGCCTGGCCGGCATCGGGCACGCCACCGACTCGGCCGAGGTCTGCCGGCGGGGCAGCCTGGTGGGCTTCAATTCCACCCGCCAGGCCGCGGCCCAGGCCTATCAAATGGCCCGGGTCACCCCGGCCGAGGTGGAGGTGGCCGAGGTGCACGACGCCTTCACCATGTTCGAGGTGATCGGCAGCGAGGACCTGGGGCTCTTTGCCCCGGGCCAGGGCTGGCAGGCCGTGCTGGAGGGCCGCACCGGGCCGGAGGGCAGCCTGCCCATCAACCCCTCGGGGGGGCTCAAGGCGCGGGGGCATCCCGTGGGGGCCTCGGGCCTGGCCCAGGTGGTGGAGGCCTATTGGCTCTTGACCGGCCAGGTGCGGCCGGAGCAGAAGCTGCCCCGCCAGCCCCGGGTGGCCCTGACCCATTCCATCGGCGGCCTGGGCAACAACAACCTGGTGACCATCCTGGTGCCGGCCAAGCGGCCCATGTATCCCGTGGGACCCTGGCGGAGCGCCTATTCGCCGCGGCCCGACACCCCGGCCCCGCCCCGGCCCCGGCCCGAGCCGCCGGAGGTCGCCGGCCGGGTGCTCTCCTCCACGGTGCTGCACTCCCCGCCCGAGGGCTTCCCCTCGCCCCTGGGGCTCCTCTTGGTGGAGGCCCGCGAGGGCTGGCGCACCCTGGCCCTGGCCCCCGGCGACGGCCTGGCGCCGGTGGGGGAGCGGGTGCGCCTGGTGCTGGAGGAAGGGCGCTATCACCTGGTTCCCGGCCGGGAGGACAACATGACCGTGGCCGCCTTCAAGAAAGCGGTCAAACTTTTCCCCTCGGCCATGGAGTCCCTTTCCTCCCTGGCCAAGAGCGACCGCAAGAAGGGCGAGCCCGAGCCCCCGGCCGGCGGCGACGGCGACGGCGGCCCGGCATGAACCCCGCCCGCCCGGCACCGCCCTTTCCGCCGCTGCCCATCAACTCCGAGGGCAGCAACTTTGCCCGCAAGGCCTGGTGGCGGGCCTTTGAGTTGACCCCCGGGGTCACCCTGGCCACCACCGCGCGTCTGCGGCCCAGCCTGGCCCAAGCGGCCGACTCGCCCCGGCACCTGGCCGCGGCGGTGACCCGCGCCGCCTCGGCCGCCCTGACCCTGCACCCCCGCCTGAACTACTTCACCTTTTGGGGCCGCCTGGTGTGGGCCGGCCTGCCGCCCCGCATCGGGGTGGTGATGGAGAACCCGGACCTGTCCTGCGCCATGGTGACTCTGACCGCGGCGCATTTGGCCGGCCAGGCGGAGGTGATGGCGCAGCTCGGGGCCCGGGAGGGCATGGTTCGCCGGCCCACCGCCCGCGCCTGGCTGCGGGAGCATCTGCCGCTGCCCGCCTACCTGGCCGAGCGGGCCAGCGGGGTGTTCGTGCGGGACTACTGCCGGCTGAACGGGCCGTTGTTCCTCTCGCTCCTGGCGCTGCGGGGCATTGAGGAGGTCACCTTCACCCCGGCCCATTCCATGGCCCTGTTCCCCCTGTGGCCCGAGGAGGAGCGACTCAAGCTGATCCTCTGCTTCAACCACCAACTGGCCAACGCCCGGCCGGTGGGCCGCTTCCTGCTTACCATAAAGCATTTGCTGGAGGCTTGAACCTTCCGGCGGCAACTGCCGGCCCGCCGCCCTGCCCCGAACCTTTCACTCCGGCCCCGGCGCAGAAAGGCCTACTGGCGCTCTCGGTAGGCGGTTGCCCGGGGACTCGGGCCTATGCTAGCTTGGAAATGGAACCTTCTCCGACCCCCGGGCGGGGAAGCGCCCCCGCTCCCGCCCCCCGGGCGGAATTGGTTCATTTCATCTCTACCACAGGAGGCAAGCATGGCCGAAAAACGTGTAGCCAGGGTCACGGAGATCATCGCCGGCTCGCCGGTAAGTTTCGACGACGCCATCAAGGTGGGCTTCCAACGGGCCAGCGCCACCCTGCGGGGTATCACCGGCATCCGGGTGGTGGAGCAGCGGGTGGCGGTCAACGACAACGAGGCCTACGAGTACCGGGTGCGCATGGAAGTGATCTTCGTCCTGGAGAACTGAGCCGCCAGCCCGGGGGCCTCGGCCCAAGCTTGCGGAATTACGGCGGAAGTCATGAAGAGGTGGCTTCCGCCGTGGTGTTTGGAAACGCTTTCTTATAGGCTCCGTGATATAATTTTTCAAACCTTTATCAGCCTAGCCTACTGGGCATCTTTATCCCGGAATCACCATTTGGGGGGGGCAGGCTAGATGCCACTTGCCTAACTAAATAACCATTTTGCTATGATTGTTGAGGATGGGAGGCCTTTCATGTTAATTTTTCTTTAATTTTTTATATTACCAATATAGTTTCTCTTAGGTCTCCATTTATGTTGAAAACTGTTATCCATTAATCCGCAGGCAATATTTCCCATTATTTGTCGATCACCAAAATTATCAGGTAATTCACTCTGCTGCCATCTATCCTGATAATATCATTGGAAGTTACGGCTTATAAAAGGCATGGAGCAGCAATTATGTTCATATTGTGTCACCAAAATTAACTATTCAGTGATAACTAGGAATTATCAAA
>JAHLLK010000183.1 GCA_020444165.1 Deltaproteobacteria bacterium
ATGAGATCGTGAAAGGCGTCAACCTTATGAAACCTCTCGATGCACCATGCGGATAAGCTCATTGATCCGTTCGGCAAGCTCACGAGCGATGAGCTTCAGGGTATCGTCCTGCAGCACCTCTCGCGCGGACTCATTGTCCGCAAGGGCGTCGTAAAAAGCCACCTCATCTTCGTTGAGGCCTGATTCTTCTCCTTTTTGCACTGCCTTGCGTATGGCCTGGGCAAGTCCAATGAGTTCTTCAATAACCTGCGCCGTCGTGAGCGCTCTATTATTATAACGGGTGAGCGTTGCTTCCAGGGATTCCCTGAACCCCCTGGATTGGACAATATTGACACGCTCCCTGCTGCGGATCTGATCATTGAGGAGTTTGCGCAGGGTTTCCAACGCCAAGTTCTTATGAGGCAATGCCGCCAGCCGGTCGAGGAAGTCATCCGAGAGGATGCCGACGTTTTGTTCGGGAATGCCCGCAGCTCGGAAAAGATCTATCACGCCATCGGAAGCAATCGGCCGGTCCGCGCAGGTGCCACATCTCGGAGGAGGAAAGTCCGATGCGGCGGCCGTCGTCGGTGGTCACCTCGTAGGAGATCACGTAGCCGTCGCGCTTCACGGTCACCTGCTGCGGCTCGTAGGGGAGCAGCTCCACAACGCGGCCCAGCCCCCGATTCACGAACACAAAGGCGTTGCCGCAGAACACCAGGTGCATGACCACCTGCTCGATGAACTCGAAGCTGGTCTGCCAGTCGTTGGGCGCGTCCCCGAGCAGGCCGTGCAGCGGGTGGTCGTCGGCCGGGGTGCGCACGCCCCCTTGTGAGCAAAAGACCTTGAGCGGCACCTGGGCCAGCCCCTCGGCAATGACCCGGGCGCAGGCCAGGGCCGTGGTCGCCTGCAGGGCCGTATTCCAGGTCACGGCCACGCCGCTCTTGGCGGGTTGGGTGAAGAAGCCGCCGGCCAGGAGGTCCTCCAGGGCCATCCGCGATGCCGACTTGCGGCCCTTGAGCCAGGAGATGACGCCCATCAGTCCCAGACCTCCATGCCGACAAACGGCTCTTCCGCATGGAACATGGCGCGGGAAAGGGCCATGATGGCGGCCACGATGCCGTCGATCTTGTTCTCGGCGCGTTCCTTGCCCGGATAATAGGCCTTGGTCCTGGTGGAGCGCAGCACCACGTTGGCGGCCTGCCAGGCCAGCAGCGGATCGCCGTCATGGTGCAGCTTGCCCGAAAGGTAGAGGGCCTCGAATTCCTTCATGGGCTCGGAGATGAAGGCCGGAGACTGGTTGATCTCGATGCAGGGAAAGGACACCCGCTCGCGGATCTCCTGCATGAGCATCTCGGCCTCGCGCGGATCGTAGGCCAGTTCTCGGATGGAGAAGCGCCCGGCGTAGGCCAGCAGGTCATCCATGAGATAGTGGTAATCGGTGCGCGCGCCCGGCGTGGCCACCAGATGCCTTTCGGTCGTCCAGCGCTGGTAGTGGGCGTTTTCGGGAAGGGTGACCGTCTCCTCCGGCAGATAGTGCCGGCCGAAGAGATAAAACTCGTCGCCGCGCCTGAAGAGCAGCACCATGGCCGTGAGGTCCACCTTGGAGGCCAAGTCCACGCCGACCCAGCAGGGCTCGCCCGCGAAGTCGTCCAGGGAAACGTCAGCCCGGCAAGCGTTCCACTTGACCATGTTGATCCAGGCCGAACCGGCGTTGGCCCAGACGTTCAGGTGCTTGCACTTGAGGATGTTCTGGCGGGAAGCGATCTGCAGGGCCTCCTTGCGCCGGGCCTGGAGGAAATCGGGGTAGACCGAGACGCCCAGGTTCGGGTTGGCCTTTTCCCAGGACGGCCACTCGGTCCAATCGTCGTCTTCGTCGATGGTGAACACGATGGCGAAGAGTTGGTCGTTTTCCAGGGTGCCCTCGAGGACCTTCACGGCCTCGTCGCGTTTGGCGTAGCAGGGGCCGGAGGTGTCCACGCCGGCGGTGGTGATCACCGCCAGCATGGGCTGGGAGCGAGCGCCCATGCCGGTGAGCATGGTGTCGTAGAGGTCGGGCGTCTGGTGCTCGTGGTACTCGTCCACGATGGCGCAGTGGGGCGAGGCCCCGTCGCCAGGCTTGCCGATGACCGGCTCGAACTTGCTGGCATTGTCCAGGATGTGCAGGTTCTTGGCCCCGACATGGATGCCGAAGTGGCTGACGAAGGAAGGGTTCTTGAGGCACATCTGTCGGGCCGGACCGAAGACCTCCCAGGCCTGCTTCTCGCTGGTGGCACCGGAATAGACCTCGGCTCCGGGCTCGCCATCGGCCGCGAACATGTACAGGCCCAGGCAAGCCCCGAGCACGGACTTGCCGGATTTTCTCGGGATCTCGGCGTAGATTTCACGGAAGCGGCGCAGCCCGTCCGCCTTGCGCACCCAGCCGAAGGCCACGGCCAGGATGAAGCACTGCCAGGGTTCGAGGGCGATCTTCTTGCCCGCCCATTCCCGGCCCTTCACATGCACCATGTTGGAAGCGAAGCGGCAGATACGCTCGGCCGCCTCCCGATTCCAGCGGAAGGGGCATTCCTTGGATTTAGAGCGTTCCAGATCGCCCAGATGCCTCCCGCAGGCCTGCCGCACGAACGAGCAAGCCGCGATCTTTCCACGCACGACGTCCCGCGCGTAGCGGTTGGCGGCGGTGGCATATGGATGGGTGGTCTTTGGCATCTATTTACCTGGAACAACTTGCTATATGCCAGGATGTATGGACATGTGGTCTGCAAGCGAACAGCGAAAGGAGAGGACCATGAGCAACCAGGAACAAGCCCTTGCCGACTTCATGAACAAGATTCAGGAATCCAGAGAGCTGCTGCGCAAGATCGGAGAGCGACTCGACGATCACCTCGGAGTCGCGCCGGAAGGGATCACCTGGGCCAATGCCGGAGACGCTGGGCGGATTCTGAACGACCTGCGGGACATCGCCGCATATCTTGAGGTGTAAGCGATCCCTCATGCTTTCCCGAACCCCGCCCATTCAGCATCTTCCTTCCCGGCCGGATTCGTCGCGACCCGTGTGCGGCTCGATGGCGTGAGGCCGAACTCGGTCAGAAATTTGTGCATGATCTCCATGGCCCGGTTGGCCACCCCCACCAGCGGGTTCTGGATCACGTTGCCGCCGGTGGTCTTGATGAGCAGCCCGGACTGACGAATCTTGCGTTCTGCCTCGACAAAGCGCTCAAAGGCCTGGCAGTAAGCCGCCAGGGCCGCATCGTCCCCCTCGGTGAGCACGCCCATGCGGACGAGCACCGGAGCCTTGCGCAGCCATTCCTCCCGGGCGGTCTCGCCAAGGAAATCAGGCGGCTCGGGCAGCGCCGGGCCAAGCTCGGGCTCGTTGGGATTGACGCGGCACTTCTGCGCCGTGCCCTTGAGCATCTTGAGCTTGGTGGGGAGAGGCTTACGGCCGGCCATGGTTTTCTCGCGATTCGGTGTTGACAGCGTTCAAACTGATAGTTAGAAAATGGATATGTACACGCTTCGATTTTCCACGGCCGCATTGAAAGCTCTCAGAAAAGCGCCCGCCGATGTGGCTGAGCGCGTTCGAACGAAGCTGGATGAGCTGGCGCGAGACCCTTTCACGGCCGCCAACGTCAAAAAGCTCACCAGCCATCCGGGATATCGATTGCGTGTCGGCGACTGGCGGGTGATCTACCTGATCCAAAAGGAAGAGGTCGTCATCCAGGTGGTGGACATCGGACAGCGCAAGGAGGTGTATCGATGAGCGTCCAGATTCTTGAACACGAAGGAAAGCCGGCGTTCGCGTTGATGCCCATCGAGGAATACGAACGCCTTGTGACTGCCCTCGAGGATGCGCATGACGCCGCGACCATCGAGGAGTTCTACCGCCGACTTGTGTCCGGGGAAGAAGAAACCTTTCCGGCGGAAGTCGCCGACCGGCTGTTGGCTGGAGAGCATCCTGTCCGGGTGCTGCGTTCCCATCGGGGCATGACCCTGCAGCAGGTAGCTGACGCCTGCGGCGTGACCAACTCCCACATCTCCCAGATCGAAAAAGGCAAGCGTTCCATGTCCACGGAGTTGCTGAAGAAGATGGCCGTGGCGCTCCGAGTTGACGCCGAGCTGCTGCTCTAAGGATACCTTCCCGCCTCATCGCCCTTCCTCCAGCACCGCCTTCTCGCCCGTGAAGTCTTGCCAGCGCTTCACGGCGACATCGACGTATGCGGGGTTCAGTTCCATGGCCAGACAGGCGCGGCCGGTGATTTCGGCGGCGATAATGCTGGTGCCGGAGCCGGAGAAAGGTTCGTACACGGCCTGGCCCGGGCTGGAGTTGTTCTCCATGGGCCGCTTCATGCACTCGACGGGCTTCTGGGTGCCATGGGTGGTGTCGGCGTCCTGGCCCTTGGACGGGATGTTCCAGATCGTGACCTGCTTGCGGTCTCCGCTCCAGTGGGCCTTGCCCTTGACCGCGTACCAGCAGGGCTCGTGCATCCAGTGGTAATGCCCCCGGGAGAGAACCAGACGTTCCTTGGCCCAGATGATCTGGGAGCGGATGTCGAAGCCGCAGGCCACAAGGCTTTCCGCGACCGTGGCCGCGTGCAGCGCCCCGTGCCAGACATAGGCCACATCGCCGGGGAACAGCGCCCAGGCCTCGCGCCAGTCGGCGCGGTCGTCGTTCAGGACCATGCCGGTGCGCTTGGTCTTCTGGCCGGACAGCGCCTCGTTGCGCCAGGCGGGATCGTATTCGACGCCATAAGGCGGGTCGGTGACCATGAGGTGCGGCCGGACGCCGGTCAGCAATTTGTCCACGTCGTTCGTGCTGGTGCTATCCCCGCACATGAGACGGTGGCGGCCCAGAATCCAGACATCACCCGGTTTGCTTACTGGCTCTGCAGGAGTCTCGGGCACCTCGTCAGGGTCGGTCAGGCCATCGGTGGTAGGCTTGGCCAGCAGGGAGTCGATCTCGCCGGCGTCGAAGCCCGTGAGACTGACGTCAAAGGCCATGGCCTGGAGTTCTTCCAGTTCCAGGGCCAGGAGGTCCTCGTCCCAGGCGGCCCAATTGGCGGAACGGTTTGCTTACTGGCTCTGCAGGAGTCTCGGGCACCTCGTCAGGGTCGGTCAGGCCATCGGTGGTAGGCTTGGCCAGCAGGGAGTCGATCTCGCCGGCGTCGAAGCCCGTGAGACTGACGTCAAAGGCCATGGCCTGGAGTTCTTCCAGTTCCAGGGCCAGGAGGTCCTCGTCCCAGGCGGCCCAATTGGCGGAACGGTTGGCCAGCAGGCGAAAGGCCTTCACCTGCGCGTCCGTCAGTTCGTCGGCCAGGGCCACGGGGACTTCCGTAAGGCCCAGCTTGCGGGCGGCCTTGAGCCGCAGGTGCCCGTCCACCACGGTGCCGTCGGATTTGGCCACCACCGGGATGCGGAAGCCGAACTCCCGGATGGCCGCGACCATGCGCTCGACTTGCTCGTCGTTCTTGCGTGGGTTGCGGGCATAGGGAACAAGCCGCTCGATGGGCCAGGATTCGGTCTTCAGCATGGTTTCGGTCCTGGGTGTGGGGTGCGCAGTCTGCCGTGCAGGCGCTCGTGGCATTCGCGGCACAGGCTCATGAGGTTGCCGCTCGCATTGTTGCGGGGATTGCCGTCACGATGGTGGACCACTTCGGCCGCCCGGGCGCAGATGGCGCAGAGCGGGTCCCGTCTGAGCTTGCGATGCCGGACCCGCTGCCAATGCGCGCCGTAGCCGCGTTTGGCCGCGCTCCCCCGGACTTTGTCTTGTGCCTTTCGGCGTCGGGCGAGGGCCTCATCCGCGAGATGCTCATGCTCCGGGCAATATCCGCCGGCGTCTGTCGTCAGATTGCGGCAGCCCGGCTTGCGGCATGGTCTCGGCGGTCTTGGCGGCATACCCCCACCCGTCATTTTGCACGTGAAAAAATTCGGGGGCGGCACACGGTCTCCAGGCTGAACCTACAGAGATTCGACCCGCCCCCGGGCATCCCCAGAGGGCTTTCCCCTCTCTTGCATACATACCGGGGCGAATCGGAAAACGTCGGCGGAGAGGTAAAATTTTTCGATTGATACGATTTTGGGTTGTCAGGACATCTTCCGTACATTATCTTCAGTGAGGAGAAACAAGGAGGATTCCGAATGTCGCCCACCACTCAGACGAAGACGGAACGAATCGACGTCCGGCTCAGTCCCTCATCGAAGGCGCTGTTGCAGGAAGCGGCCAAGGCGACGCATAAAAACGTCAGCGAGTTCATTTTGGAGGCGGGGATTGTCGCCGCCAATCAGGCCTTGGCTGAACGACGGCTGTTCCTGCTGGACGAAGCTCGGTGGAAAGAGTTTCAGGAGATACTGGATCGTCCGGTCCAGAAGAAGCCTCGCCTGGGCAAACTGCTGAGCGAGCCTGGCGTTCTTGACTGATGGGCGGTCGGTTTGGTCCGGTCCACAAGCTTACGGCAGCGGACGAGGCAGGGGATTTCGATTGCGGTCAGCAGGAACTGAATCTTTTTTTGCACCGCTATGCCCTTGTCAATCAGAGAGCCAACAGCGCTCAGACGTATGTGTCCTGTGTGGACGACGCTGTCGTCGGCTACTACAGCCTCTGTGTGAGCAGCGTCGGTTTTGATGACGCGCCCCATCGGGTGATAAAGGGGCTTGCCAGGCATCGTGTGCCCGTCATGCTTCTGGCCCGCCTTGGCGTGGATCAGAAGTTTCAGCGCCAGGGGTTGGGCCAGGCCCTGCTCAAAGACGCCATCCTGCGCACCATGCAGGCGGCGGATATCGCCGGAATTCGTGCACTACTGGCGCACGCCAAGGACGAGCATGCCCGGCAGTGGTATCTCTCCTGGGATTTCGAACCCAGCCCCACAGATCCTTTCCACCTGTTTTTGCTCATCAAGGACATGCGTGAAGCGGGAAGATAGCACACTGCGCTTATCATACGGCATCAGAGATCAAAGCTCATGCCGCTGGGAACGTACGGGTCGTTGTCATTGCTCAGAATGGGAGGCCAAGGCCGTGATCCAAAATTTATCCAGTTCCAAGCAGACCCAGGAGACCTTGGCGCTGCTCAAAATCCTGGCACTCGGAAACCGCCAGATCGAGGAAGGCAAGGTCCAATCGGCCGGAGAAGCACTCCAGCGTCTGCGGGAGCGGGTGGGGAATCGTTGATAGCTTTCAACGGCGTTGCTGGCTGAGGATGTGTTTCGCGACCTGGAGGGCATTTATGACTTCATTGCCACACATGATAAAAATACCTACACATTTTCATAAGTGTCTGGGTTTTTATCAAGGTGATGATTTCATGTCCTCGCTCGTGTGCGTATAGAATATTAACGGGCGCAGATGTACTCCTTAACACGCCAGACTGGAGGACATGACAATGCAGCAATCTCGTCCGTCGAGCCGCAGCACGAATATCATTATCCGGGTGACTCCCGAGCAGCGGGACCTGATCGACCAGGCCGCCTTGCTCAACAACAAGACCCAGACCGATTTCATCCTCGAAGCGGCGACCATGGCCGCGCAGGACTCCATCCTCGACCAGGTGCTGCTTCCCGTCCCAGTCGAACAGTTCGAGGCGTTCCAGAGATTTCTGGAGAGATCACCTGAACAGGACAAACGCTTGAGCGCCCTCATGGCACGTACGTCTCGCTGGGGGAAGTGATCCCTTCAATATCCCTTTTGGACGCATTGGACGGATTGGACGCATCTTCCGGTTGAAGCCCTACGCGCATGCGCGCACGCGCGCGTGGCCGATTAACGGTTTCATCTGTCCAATCCGTCCAACCGTCCATCGTGTTCGATCTTGACGGCGATACCCCGGAATATCCGCTGGGTCGAGCCGAACACCGTCCTTCTGTCGGCGATGAACTCACGCTTGGCCAGATTCGCACTGAATGCCTTGGTACTGCCGGCGTGCTCTCCGTTGCGATCCGCGTAGTTCTTCCACGATTCGAAGAGGCGGGCCGTGGTCTCCCACGATGCCCTCCCAATTTCGCAGCATTCCTCGATCCACTGCCCGAAGAGGTCCTGCTCGTCGAAATAGGCGGCCGTGGCCTCCTTCACGCTCTCGGGCCGCAGGAGTCCGTTTTCCTGCCAGTCCAGGCAGCCTTCGATCATCCAGCGCAGGATGACCGGGTACTCGGCCTTCAGTTTCTCTTCCAGGCGCTTGTCCGGGCTCGCGGGCTTGTGGATGAAAGGAATGATGTTGTGAGCCTATTCGCATGGAACATGGCAACCGGGAGAATGTTATGCTATACTAGAGGATAGCATAACATTCTCTTGGAGGTCTGCCATGGCCAAGCAATACAAGTTT
>JAHLLK010000177.1 GCA_020444165.1 Deltaproteobacteria bacterium
CCTGGCAATACGCTATCTGATCCCCTTTTACCCTTGACATTTATCACAGTTACTCTGAGCGCAGCGAAGAATCCCCATTTGGACAATTATCAGGTTTTCAATTCCATTCAACAAGCCTGAAAATGGTTTATACCGATTTAACCATTTTATAAAATACTGTTAAGGGATTCTTCAGTCGGTCGCTCTGCTCCCTCCACCAGAATGACATCCGACTTTTTATCCGGAAGGCAACATTTCCTCTGGTTCAGAATCGAGAGTCTGGTTTTCTTTTGAAACCATATCTTTATATGCCAGCGTCCAGATGCTGGAGGAAGTGCTCAGCACCACCCCTTCTGCAATTTTAAAAGGTATAAAATATAGGACTAGGGTTATGGTCAAATAAATAATTACCGGGACAACCAGCGCCGAAGGATCTATCCTTCCTTCCAGGATATCAATTAACCAACTCATATTTTGATCTGTGCCAAACACAATACGCATCAAGTAAGAGGGAAGGAAATACAATCCACCCACCAGCAGAATCAAGCCGGCATTGATTACCAAAACGCTCATTGCCGTGGTCAGAGTTTCCCTGATCTGTTGGAAAGTGAGGCGAAAGCCCTGCTTAATGGAAGCGAACACACCCATCCCACTCAATGCGCAGGCCCGATAACTCAACCGGCTGGGTATCCACATCAATGTAGAAATTATTGTAAAAATTACTATAAGGATTTGAAGACCAAAATATTGTGACATTACCGGTGGAGTTCCTTCCCCTAAATATTTAAGGGTCATCGCACTGCTATTAAACATGGCAATTATCATAATAATCAGGTAAAGAATTCCTAGTGGCAGGAAAATTGCCAGATCGATCAGGACCAGGCGCAGCGCTGTTTTTGACCACCCCAAACGGAACCCCTGACGGGCTGAAACCTTGGCATCGCCTGATTCATAGTTATCCACGACGAAAATAAGAGATGCTTCAAATATATATTTCAATATGATCGAGAATATACTCCATAAGATTATGACAACCGAAAACACACAAATCCCTGCCACCAATGTATCCATATACTTTGAATAGGCAATGCTTTCAAATAGGTGCTGGTATGCCTGAATCATCCTCTCGGTTTCTTCCATAGGCACCATTGACATCATTTGTGGCATGAACAGATTGGCAATTGACTTCCAAAACGCCATTGCCGTTGATGTGGTCAGCAGTGAAAAAGCAATACCAAGCACCCACAATGCCCGATAATTCCGTACGATCTGCCAAGAGCGTTTTATTTGTGCTTTTATGTTCATCGATTTTCCTCCTGAAAATCATCAGTAATTTTTAGGGAGTTTGTATTTTTCTCCCCCAATGGGTGTTTGCAATAATTACCTGTAACTATAGCCGAATTTTATGCGTTTATCATCATTCCACCGCACAAATTCTAAAATATTAAGATGAAAAGATAACCAGTCCCAGGGGATAGTTTTTAAAACTGGTTGCTTCAACTTATAATTGCCTTCAAATTTACCCGCCCCATCACCTCACGCCGGGATCTCGGCGATGCACTCGATCTCCACCAAAGCATCCAGCGGGTTCTGGCGCACGGCCACCGTGGTGCGGGCCGGCTTATGCTCGCCGAATTTCTGCGCGTATACCTTGTTCATGCCCTGGAAGTCGTCCATGCTCTTGAGGTACACGTTGGTCTTGACCACTTGCTCCAGCGTCAGCCCAAAGCCGCCCAGCACGATGTCCAGGTTCATCAGCGCCTGTGCCGTCTGCGCTTCGATGCCGCCCTCCACCAGCTTCATGGTCTCCGGGTCCAGCGGTGTCTGCCCGGAGCAGAACACCAGGTTGCCGCTGCGCATGGCATGGCAGTAAGGGCCGATGGCTTTGGGGGCGTTGTCCACATATTTCGCTTGCATAACATCCACTCTCTTTTCTGGTTGTTTCTAACCGGTTCTTTCATCATTTATACGTTGAAGCGGAACTTGATCACCTCGCCGTCCTGCACCACGTATTCCTTGCCCTCCAGCCGCAGCAGGCCGGCCGCCTTGAGCGCCGCCCAGCTCCCGTGCTGCTCAAAGACCTCGAAGTTTGCCACCTGCGCCTGGATGAAGCCGCGCTCGAAATCCGTGTGGATCACGCCGGCAGCCCCCGGGGCGGTGGTGCCGACCTGGATGGTCCAGGCACGGGCTTCCTGCTCGTTGAAGGTGAAGTAACTGATCAGGCCCAACAGCTGGTAGCCGGCGCGGATCAACTGGTCCAGCCCGCTCTCGCTGATACCGGAGATCTCCAGGTACTCCCGGGCTTCCTCGGGCGGCAGCTGCACGATCTCCTCTTCCAGTTTGGCGCACAGCTTGAAGATCTGCGCCCCCTGTTCGGCAGCCACGGCGCGCGCTTCCTCCACATAGAGGTTATCGGCCACCAGGCCGTCCTCGTCCACGTTGGCGGCATAGATCACCGGCTTGGACGTCAGGAAGCGGTTCTCATCGTTGAGGGCATTGAACTCGGCCGTCTCGCGCCGCGGGTAGGACCACAGCGGCTGACCGGTGGCCAGGTATTCCTTCAGCTCGATGGCCATCTCCAGCACCGGCTTGAGCCTGGCGTCGCCCTTTACCTGGCTTTCCAGCTTTTCGATCTTACGCTCCAACTGCTGCAGGTCAGCCAGCGCCAGCTCGGTGTTGATCACCTCGATATCCTGGCGCGGCTCGGGCTGTGCGCTCACGTGCACCACGTTGGGGTCATCGAAACAGCGCACCACGTGCAGGATGGCATCCACATCGCGGATATTGCCCAGGAACTGGTTGCCCAGTCCCTCACCCTGGCTGGCGCCCTTTACCAGGCCGGCCACATCCATGAACTGCACGGTGGCATGGATCACCTTATCCACCCCCACCAGCTCGGCCAGGCGTTCCAGGCGCGCATCGAGTACCGGCACGATGGCTTTGTTCGGTTCGATGGTGCAGAAGGGGTAATTGGCCACCTCGGCATTCTGCTCTTTGATCAGTGCGTTGAATGTGGTGCTTTTACCCACATTGGGCAGACCGATGATGCCAATTTTCATATTTTCATCCCTGTAACCTTAAGACTTCTTAACCTCAATATTTCTAAACCTCAGTTTATATTTCGACGTGGAAGTTGATCACCGTCTCATAAAGATGCAGCACACCCTCCCCCTGTTCCACGCTGATATTAAATTCATTACGGCCCGGTTTGAGCCAGTCAGAATGGATCAACTCCATATTATGGCCCAACTGCGTGCCGTTCATGCCGGTAAATGCATCGATCTCGTTTCCGTTGATGTTCAAATAGAACACCAGCCGGCTGGCTTTGCTCAGGTAATAATCAAAGACCACATAGCCGCGCGGCCGGGCGGCCTTATTGTAAAGATGCTCCGGCAGGTCAAAGGCGAACACGACCTCATCACCGGCTTCCAACTGCTGCACACCATCATGGATCACCTTGAAATCACCAACGATCGGCATAACTCCTCCTTGCGGAAATTGCTCGTTCTCCGAGACATATGCCCGGTGAAATTATTATAATAGTTAAATTCATGCCCCGCATTCTGTAACAGGTTGCTGAGGCGGGGGTAATACCTGATATCCGTAGCGCTTCTAATCTTATGGTAGAAAATCCTACCAGATTTCGCCCAACAGGATCCAGGTGATCGGTTTGCATAAAAAGTTGATAATGATCTCAGTCATCATGCTGCTATTGGCTGCCTGCCAGACGAACGTGAGTGAGCAGGCTTTGTCCCTGGCGCGTGCTACCGTGGTGGCGGAAATCACCAGCACCAGTGCCGCCCGACCCACACACACCGCCACGGCTACAGTAACCGCCACGGTCACAGCCACCGCTACACCACAGCCCACCTACGACCCAAACAGCACGCCCACGCTCACGCCCACACTGGCCTACCCGCAGGCCACCGTACTGCAGCAGTCCAACTGCCGCTATGGGCCGGGCGCACCCTACCTGTATGAATGGGGGCTGTACCCCGAAGACCGTGTGACGGTGACCGCCCGCAATGAGCTGAGCACCTGGGTGTACGTGCAGCCGCGCAGCTATTCGGGGTATTGCTGGGTGAAAGCCGAATTGCTGGACATTGATGGCGAGATCGACCCGCTGCCGCCCTTTTACGGGCGTCTGCCGTACTCCGAGCTGTACAAACCGCCCACCAACCCGCGCGCCACGCGCGAAGGCACCGAGGTATACCTGGTCTGGGACCCGGTGTGGATGACGGCCGATGACGACCGCGGTTATTTGATCGAAGCCTGGGTATGCAGAGACAACCAACTGGTGTTCAACCCCATCGGCACCACCACCTACACCGAGACCAGCATCAGCATCACAGATGAAGCCGGCTGTGCCCAACCTTCCGGCGCCCGCCTGTACACCGCCGAAAAACACGGCTACACCCAATGGGTGCAGTTCACCTGGCCGCAAGCCGGCCCGGGCGGATGACCTATATATCTGCTCCCCTAATAGAGACCACCTGAAAGTCATGGTCCATTCAAAGATTCCTCAATTGAAACCTGCTCCTACACCATCGAAATGATAATAAAATGTCATTCCGAGACCGAAGGTCGAGGAATCCCCAATAGGACAATCCGTAAAGCCTTATTTCCAAGCGAAACCAACCCAAAGCAGCGGTACAACATAAGCCTGAAATTATGCATCAGGTGATTTATAAATTACTGCTGAGGGATTCCTCGGTCGAAAGCTACGCTTGCTCACTCGGAATGACTTTTTATTATCGTTCCGAGATCAAAGGTAGGGGGATATCCAATAGGATCATTATTTAATCAACCTTTCCAAATAATACTTTTTTATTTGCTGCCTTTGTATATCATTCTATTGAAATCACCCCGCGCCTGTGCTAAAGTAGGAAAATCCATTATCCATACGGTCGAGGAGAGTAATCATGGCACAAACAGCAGATGCGATCATCATCGGCGCCGGCATACACGGCTGCAGTCTGGCCTTCCACCTGGCGGAGAAAGGGGTCAAATCCGTGGTACTGGAGCGTAAGGTGGTGGCGGCCGGCGGCACCGGCCGCTCCAGCGGGCTGGTGCGCATGCACTACGACAACCGCCCCGAAGCCGAACTGACCTGGGCTTCATTCCAATACTTCAACAACTGGAAGGAGCGCGTGGGAGTCGGCAACTGCGATTTCCAGCGCACCGGCTTCATCCAGATCGTCAAACCCAACATGAGCGAGGCGCTCAGGAAGAACGTAGCCATGCAGCAGGAGATCGGTATCCCCACCATGGTGGTCGGCCCGGACGACGTCAAACGCCTGGCGCCGCAGTTCGTGGTCGAGGACATCGAAGTTGCTGCCTACGAGCCCAACTCCGGTTACGCCGACGCCACTGCTGCAGCTATGGGCTTTATGAATGCCGCCAAAGAAATGGGGGCTGCGCTGGTGCAGGACTGCGCCGTGACCGATATTAACGTCAGCGGTGGTAAGGTCACCGGCGTACAATCCAGGCAGGGCGACTATGATGCGCCGGTTATCGTTGACTGCGCCGGGCCGTGGGCTGCGCCGGTTGCCAAAATGGCCGGCCTGGATATCCCGGTGGACACCTGGCGTCACGACACCATGTTCATCAAACACCCGCCGCAGATGGGGCCGTATTACCCCACCGTGATCGACTTCCCCACATTCAGCTATTTCCGCCCGGAGACCGGCGGCCTGACACTGGTCGGGCTGGAAGACAACAACCCCATTGGCGAAGACCCGGAAGGTAACGTGGACCACGCCAAAGCCGGCTTTGTCGAGCGAGCCATCGACTACCTGTGCCAGCGCGTGCCGCTCATGGAGCAGGCTACTTTCCACAGCGCCCACGGCGGCTACGACGGCATCACCCCGGACCAGCACGCCATCCTGGACCAGGCAGGGCCGGACGGTTTCTACCTGCAGTGCGGCATGAGCGGCACCGGCTTCAAGATCGCCCCCGCTATCGGCGCCTGTATGGCTGAATTGATCGTGGATGGCAAAGCCACAACGGTGGATCTCACACCCTTCCGCCTCAGCCGCTATCAAGAAGGCACTACGCTGGATGGTGAATTCTCCTACGGCAATATGTGGCTGTAGGGTTTATAAGAAATCAACCCGTTTTACATCTTACAAGGGGCTTCGATGCCATAGACTCAACACGTCAATTATTGTTTGTTTTTACCGTTGATTTATCCTTCAAATAACAGTTTATCGATTTCCCTTTAGTTTCTACACAAAACCCTCTATAATTGTTAGAGGGTTTTTCAAATGGGCAAAATTAGGATATTAATAGTAATAATTTTATTGCTTTTCATTCTCCTCCTGCTGCTGGGCTGGCGCAAGATAGCCGATGTTGTCAAGCCTGAACCCACCAGCACCGCAACAATGACTGCAACACAAACTATCACCAGTACACCCACGCTAACCAATACTGTTACTGCCACAGCCACCAGCACAGCGACCCACACAGCCACTACGACGCCCACCCCGACCGATACCAGCACCCCTACACCCACACGCACCTATTTACCCACCTGGACACCGACTAAAGCGGATAAGAATAATGAAGGGAGTAGGGGAGAAGAAAAACCACCCGATATCGAACACTAACAAAATGAAATATAACTATGTGATAACTATTTTTTTCCTTTTCATACTCATCCTACTCCTGCTGCTGGGCTGGCGCAAGATAGCCGATGTTGTCATGCTTGAACCCACCAGCACGGCAACAATGACTGCAACACAAACAACCACCATTACACCCACGCTAACCAATACGGATACCCCCACAACCACCAGCACGGCAACGCACACTGCTACATCAACAGCCACGCCCACCGATACCAGCACACCGACATCTACGAACACTTACGTGCCCACCTGGACGCCGACCAAAGCAGACAGGAATGGTGGAGGAAGCGGTGGTGGTGGTGGATCTGACGATGGTGATGCAGGGGATGAAGGTTAATTAAAACCACTTTACAATGCAATGAATAAAAAGTTTACCTTTTTACTAATCCTCATTTTTCTTATTCTCTTTCTGCTGTTTACATTGTGGAAGATGGATGATATTTTCGCGCCCGAACCCACCAGCACCGCAACAATGACTGCAACACAAACTACCACCAGTACACCCACACTAACCAATACCGTTACCCCCACAACCACCAGCACAGCCACCACAACACCCACACCGACCGATACCAGCACACCTACACCCACGAATACCTATTTACCCACCTGGACACCGACCAAAGCTGAAAGGAATGGTGGAGGAAGCGGTGGTGGTGGAGGCGGTGATGAAAAACCAGGTGGTGGAGACGAAGGATAATCTAGTATTATTTTGCCAATGAATAAGCAACTGATCCTCATCCTATCCCTCCTCATACTTCTCCTCTTGCTGCTGCTCGGCTGGCACAGGATAGCTGATGTTGTTACGCCTGATCCCACCAGCACGGCTACGATTGCCGTGACCTCCACAGCCACGGAAACCCCCACAGCCACCAGCACCGCGACCTATACCGCTACCACAACGCCCACGCCCACCGATACCAGCACGCCTACACCCACGAACACGCCCCTACCCACCTGGACGCCGACTAAAGCGGACAAAAATGATAGTGGAATCGGCGGGGGCGGAGGCCCAAGTGGTGGGGATGGTGACGCCGGCGGCGGTGGATAATAAGTTATCATAAGCAATGAATAATAAACTGATCCCGATCCTATCCCTGCTCATACTCTTCCTGCTGCTGGGCTGGCGCAAGATAGCCGATGTTGTCAAGCCTGAACCCACCAGCACCGCAACAATGACTGCAACACAAACTATCACCAGTACACCCACGCTAACCAATACTGTTACTGCCACAGCCACCAGCACAGCGACCCACACGGCCACTACGACGCCCACCCCGACCGATACAAGCACGCCAACACCCACGAACACACCCCTGCCCACCTGGACACCGACTAAAGCACCCAGGCATGATAATGACAGCGGTGGTGGAGACAGCGGCCCAGGTGGTGGAGGGAGTGGCGGCGGCGATGGCGATCCAACAATACCATGAATAAGTATCTGATCCTGATCCTATCCGTACTTATACTCCTTCTCCTGCTGCTAGGCTGGCGCAAGATAGCCGATGTTGTCATGCCCGATCCCACCAGCACCCACACAGCCACAAGTACACCCACGCTAACCAATACCGTTACCCCCACAACCACCAGCACAGCGACCCACACGGCCACTACGACGCCCACACCGACCGATACCAG
>JAHLLK010000132.1 GCA_020444165.1 Deltaproteobacteria bacterium
TGTTTGGGGTGGTCCCTGGCGCGCCTAGCAGGCTGTTTTTCAACAGCCTGCTAGCAGCCCAAGACCTTTTTGGATGACTTGGAGCGGATCATCGACTGGAAGCCCATCGAGAGTTTCTTGAAAAAGAAGCTCCGCGATACCCTCGACCCGGCGCCCTCGCAAGGTGGAGGAGGTGATACCCGATGAACTGGAGGAGGATGAAGATGATGACGATGATGATGGCGGCGACAACCCCGCCGGCCACAGCGTCGAAACGACCTGCTCCGACGACCACGACGCTCGCTGGACCAAGAAGGGCAAGGTGGTTTGCTGGATACAAGGGGCAGGTGGAGACCGTCGCACAAGGGTTACTGCCTTGTGCGACGGTCTGCGATTGCATGGAACATGCGTCAGAATAACCGCGGCTTCCATCTTGCAACTTTGAGCATGCCCCTTACTTTCGCCGGCGCGTGCGGAACCCTTTACCCCGGATCATCCCGAAAATCATGCAATTCCGGACCGTCATTCTCCCCCGTGGGGAGCCGGGAGCGCATTTCTTGCCCCACGGCTACCCGCCTCTCCCGCCGGCCCCTGTCCCCGGGGCGAGCTTGCCACGGCGGGGAAGACCCCGCCTGGTTACCCGTCCGGCCCCTCGGCCGGGTTCCGCGCCGCGGCGTCGCCGCCCCGCGAACCGGACCGGCGCTGCCGGACGCGGCCGTACACCGCCTCCACCAGGGCGGGCAGCCCCAAGAGAACCAAGAGGAACCAGAGCCGGGTGGCGTCCTGCTCTGCGGTGCGCCAGACCAGGGCCGCCAGGGCCGCCAGGCAGGCCGCCGCTCCGGCCCAAGCCAGGCCGGGCCGGCCCCCGGTCTGCCCGCAGAGCCGCTGGTGGGCCAGGTTCACCGCCGCGAAGATCACCAGAAAACCCGCGCTGCCCAGGGTGGAGATGCTGGAGAGGTCGGCCAGGTTGGCCAAGAGGAGGGCCAGGGCCGCGGTCAGGAACAGACCCTCCAGGGGCTTGCCCCAGATCTTCTTCTCCAGGGCCTCCGGCAGCTCCCCCTCCCGGGCGATGGTGTAGGAGAGCCGGGCCGAGCCGTAGAGGGTGGCGTTGATGGCCGAGAAGGTGGAGAGCACCGCGGCCAGGCCGATGAGCCGGAAGCCGGCCTGGCCCAGGAAGGGCTTGGCCGCCGCGGCCAGGGCGAAGTCCCGGGCTGAGGCGATGTCCGCCAGGGACAGGGAGCCTACCGTGACCAGGGCCACAAGGATATAGAGCACGATCACGAAGCCCACCGCGGCGCCATAGGCCCGGGGCAGCACCAACCGCTGGTCGCGCACGTCCTGGGCCGTGTTGGCGATGAGTTCGAACCCCTCGTAAGCCACAAAGATGATCATGCCGCCGGCCGCGAGGCTGAGGGGCGGCGCCCAGGCGGCCAAGGACAGCCGGGCCGGCTCGATGCTGAACACGCCCAGGGAGACAAACAGGAGCAGCAAGACCACCTTGATGACCACCACGTAGGTTTCGGCCCGGCCCACCAGCTCGGCCTGCAGGAGGTTCAGCGCGGTGGGCAAGAGGATGCCCAGGCTGATCAGGAGGTGCTTGGCCCAGGGCCCGGTGCCGGGCGGCAGAAAGGTGGCCGCGTAGCTGCCAAAGGCATAGGAGTAGAGGGCCAGCATCACCACGTAGCTTTCCCAGAGCAGGACATTGAGGGAGCCGGTGAGGAAACACCGCCCAAAGGCCTGGTCCAGGAAGATCACCGTGCCGCCCTGGTCGGGAAAGGTCACTGACAGCTTGGTGTAGGAATAGGCCGTGAGGGCGGCCACCCCCCCGGCCAGGGCAAAGGCGGCAGGCGTGCCGCCGCCGGCCAGGTGTACGGCCAGGCCCAGCACCGCGAAGATGCCGCCGCCCACCATGCCGCCCACGCCGATGGCCGTGACTTGCCAAAAACCCAGGCCCCGGGGGTTCCGGTGGGAACCCCCACCCCACGCCGCTGGTTTGCCTTGAGGCATCCGCTCCTCTCGTCCGCAAAAAACCAAGGGCGCGCCGCTCCGGGGAATCATCCGGAGGCGCCGCGTCCCCGCCCACTCCGGCGCCGGCCGGCCCCGGGAGATTGCTTCTTTTTCCAAGATACGCGCAGCCGGGGCGGCAGGGCAAGCTGGCGGGAGGCTGGGGGACCGGCGGGAAAAGGGCCGGCCGGAGGCCCCCGAGGGACCCCCGGCCGGATTGCGGAGCAGGGAAGGGTGTGCGGTCTAGCAGGCTGTTGAAAAACAGCCTGCTAGGCGCGCCAGGGACCACCCCAAACAAGCTACGGCTTGTTTGGGGACCCCGGGGATGGCGCGCCAAATTGCGCGGCCTTGAAAAAGCAAGCAATTTTGAAAACTTGACAAAGCCACGCTTTTGTCAAGTTTGGTTGAAAAAGCCCATGGAGGGACTTTTTCAACATCCTGCTAGGGCGCGGCCACGACCTCGTAGGGCCGCATCATCTCGTTGTCCTCGTGATCCAGGATGTGGCAGTGCCACACATAGCGTCCCACCAGGTCGTAGTGCGCGATGATGCGGGTGATCTGGCCGGGATAGGCGATCACCGTGTCCTTGGTGCCTTGCTCGCCTTCCACCGGGCCGGTGGCCGGGCCGGTCACGTAGTCCCAGGGACTGGGAGCCGGGCCGATCTTGCCGCCGGTGATCCAGGCCTCCTGGTCCGCCCCATAGGTGGCCGCGTCGAACGGGGTCCGGTCCAGAATCTCGAACTGGATCAAGTGCAGGTGGATGGGATGGCCGTCCTCGGTGAGGTTGGCGATGGACCAGATCTCCGTGGTGTTCACCACCGGAGTCTCGGTGATGGGCGCGCCCCAGTGCAGGGGGCCGTCCTCGGCGGTGCCCAACAGCGCCTGCACGGGGATGTCCAGCACGGCGTTGGCGACCTCATTCAGGGTCAGCATCCGCTCGGGCAGGGCGGTGCTCAGGTGCTCGATGGGCGGCAGCTGCACCGGAATCTGGCTGGTGTCCGGAGCCTTCAGGGGGATCACCCGGAACTGCATGACCTGGCCCGTGGTTGCCGGGTTGGCCGCCACGAAGTCCACGTTGGGCACGCCGCCGCCAAAGGGCTCATCCGGGCCAAGGTTGATCATGTTCACGGTCTGGCCCGGGCTCAGGGTGCTGAAGTCCACGATGATGTCCACCCGCTCGGCCGGGGCCACCAGCAACTCGTTGCGAATCTGGGGCGCGTCGGGCAACAGGCCGCCGTCGTTGCCGATCTGGGCCACGTCCATGCCGTTGCTGAACTTCAGGATAAAGAAGCGGGCGTTGCAGCCGTTCAGGATGCGGAAGCGGTACTTGCGGGGTTCCACGTTGAGGTAGGGCCAGGTGCGGCCGTTGACGATGATGGTTTCGCCAAAGAACTCGGGGTTCCAGATGGGGGGCACGTCGGTGTCGGGAATGTAGGGGCCCGTGTAGCCGTCAAAGTAGGCGCGACTGTCCGGGAAGAACATGGAGCCGTCGGCGTCGAAAGACTTGTCCTGGATGGCCAGGGGGATCTCGTAGTAGCGGGTGCCTGGCCGGTCGCCGGCGCGGGGGGCCGGACCGGGCAGGTTCAGGCTGTCCTCGTAGTCGTCACGCAACAGGTAGAAGGCCGCCAGGCCGGCGTACACGTTGGTCCGGGTCATGCCCAGGGCGTGATCGTGATACCAAAGGGTGGTGGGCCGCTGGTCGTTGCGATACTCGTACCAAGTCTTGCCCTGGCCCACCGGCTTCTCGGAGCTGTAGCGGGAGCCCCGGGTGGAGTAGCCGGCTGGAATGTCGCTGGCATTGGGCAGGAACCAGGCCTCGGGATAGCCATCGCTGATCTCGGAGGTGTGGCCGCCGTGCAAATGGGGCACCAGGGGCACCGGGCCGGTGTAGGTGGTGGTCGCCGTACCCATGGTGTCGGGCGGGCCGGGGGGGTTGGCCCAGTGCAGGGTCTGGTCAATGGGGAACAGATGAGGCAGGTAATGGGAGTTGGGGCTCAAGGGGTGGTCCACCAGCTCGTTGCTGAACACCACTTCGACCTTGTCGTTCACCCGGGCCTCGATGGTGGGACCAGGGGCGAAGAAGGAGGAATAGCGCCACTGGGAGGGCAGGGGGTCGCCGGTGCGGCCATAGCCCCAGACCGTGGTTTTGGGGAAGGGACGGCCGGACTTGCCCTGATAGCCCCGGGTGGGCAGCATCTGCTGTTGGAACTGCCGCATGGACACGAAATAAAGGGCCGAGGAGCTGCCGTAGTTCCAACCCGGGCTGTGACCGGGCGCGTTTTGCGGTTCGGTGATGGTCGGTCCCTTGGAGCCGTCGGCCGTGGGGGAGGGGCCCACCTCTCCCGTCCCGTTATCATGCATTCCATTGGCTCTGGAAAAGGGCCGCAGCACGCCGGGGATCGGCACGGGGTCCACGAACTTGGGTATGGTGGTGGGATCCAGGGTCGGCACGGCCCACTGCGCCTGGGCCGGTGTGCCCCCGGTTGCCAACACCAGGATTCCCGCGGCGGCGGCCACCCCCAGCCATCGCCGCAGAGGGTTAGGTAAACACCCTAATCTCATGATATTCCTCCTATAGTTGACCAAAAATCGGGTTGTTCCCCTGGAAATGTGTGCCAATAAAGATAATAATTTTGATTGGTTAACGCCTGGCAGGCACAAAATACACACGTCGCGGCTGCCCACCACCGACGTTCAGCCTTCCTGGGCCGCTTCCTGTAGAAGGGGGATGTACTTAAAATTCGGGTGAGGCGAGGGAGAGAGGAAAGCAGGGTCTCGCTTCGTCGGACCAGCCGGACAAGGCGTCCCGCGACCTGCCCGCACCCATGGCCATCACCGTTCTACCCCGTTTGGAATCCTGTTTCGCGGCGCCCTCCGATCCGTGGTCCGGGCCGGGCCAAAGTGTTATTCCAGTTTCTTACATTGATAATGTAACGGGGGGGCGGGGAAGCGAATCGAGCAATTGCAGGAAATACGCCTAAGAATTATTATTCCCCTAAATAAGTAGGCAATCCGGCTTTTGGGCGTCTGGCGGAGCGGCCGCGCGGCGAGAGCGTCGGACTGGGGGGAGCGGTGGGTTCCGGCGGCAAGCCGGCGGGGAAAGAACCGGGGCGGGGCCATGACAACGGCGGCGGGCGCCACCACCCGCCGCCGCTTACAGGCGGTATCCCAGGGGCCAAACCCCCGGCGCGACTGCCTTAGTTGGGGAGAAAGCTCGCTTCAGCTTCCAGGCTGCATTTGGTGAAGTCAATCGGTTGGCCGCAACCCGCACAAGTGTGGGGCTTGTCGAACTCGTCAGAGAAAATTTCTTTTTCCTTGCCGCAGTTGGGGCACTTGCAGGTGAAGGCCTGCAGGGATTTGTGTGCTTCGAAGCCTGGGCAATGACGCGGGGTGTTATCCACGGCTCACTCCTTCTGTAATAGAGATGACGATTGGCCTCCGGCCGCCGTGGCGGAGGGAGGTGCTACGGGCCGTTGTCATCTAAAATTCTGCCCCGGTTGGAGGGGGAGCGTCAAGGACTTAGCGGGCCGGGCTCCCCGGCCGCGGGGTTTGAGGCGAACCAAAGCCCCCGGTAGAGGCGGCATCGGAATGCCTCCGTTTTTCCGGGAGGTTGGCGCCGGGCCGCCAGCGCTCCACCAGGCCGGCCGGCCAGGGGCCGGTTTTGCCGGTGGGTCGCGGCCCGGCCATCCCAGCCTTGCAGAAACTCCTTCCAGGGTGTAGGTAAGACCGTCTATCCAGGGGTTTGAACGCCGCCCCCGGGCCCTCTGCCCCCCACCGCCCGGCTTGCCGGGGGCTCCGTATGACGGCCCGCCAATTTGCAGACCCTAACCGGGCCAGCGGATGGCGATAATCGGCCGAGCCACCTCTGGGCCGGTTGGCTGGGAAAAGGCCGCTACGGCCTTTTTCTCCTTCTTTCTGGAGGCCGCCCAGCCAGGGCGGGCGCGGTAGGGGCGGAAACGGCCCCCGCGTGGGCGGGGGCTATTTTGCTGATTTATGAGGAGGATTGTCCATGGCCAAAGTAGCGCCCTTCAGGGCAGTGCGCTACAATCAGGAACTCGTTCCCAGTATGACTCAAGTGGTTACCCCGCCCTACGACGTGATCAGCGACGAGGAGCTGGAAGAGTTTTACGCGCGGGACCCGCACAATATCATCCGCATCGAGCTGAACCGCAAAAGGCCCGGCGACAACGCCCAGGACAACCGCTATCTCCGGTCCGCGGAGCATCTGCGGAACTGGCTGGCCCAGGGCTATCTGATCCGGGACGATAGGCCGGCCTTCTACATCAGCGAGACCACCTATCAGGACGCCCTGGGCGACTCCAAGGTGCGTCACGGCTTCTTCACCCTCCTACGGGTGGAGGACCCCGAGGCGGCCCAGGTGCTGCCCCACGAGCGCACCTTCACCAGCCACAAGGAAGACCGCTTCCGGCTCACCGAGGCCACCCGGGCCAACGTGTCGCCCATCTTCGCCTTGTACCCTGACGACGACAACGAGGTCCAGACCGCCCTGGCCACCGCGCCCGGCAAGGTGCTCCTGGAGGATTTCGTGGACCCCATGGGGCTCCGCCAGAAACTCTACGCCGTGCGGGACCCCCAGGTCCAGGCCCGGGTGCAGGACCTCATGGCCTCCAAGGTCATCTTCATCGCCGACGGTCACCATCGCTATGAGACTTCCCTGAACTACCGCAACTTCATGCGGGGGCAGCACCCCGAAGCCGGACCGGACGCCTCGTTCAACTACGTGATGACCTACCTCTGCTCCATGAGCGACCCCGGGCTCACCGTGTTCGCCTGCCACCGGGAGCTGCCCAACCTGCACGGCTTCGCGGCCGAGGATTTCCTGCGCCTGGCCAAGCCCTACTTCGAGGTCGCCGAGGTCCCCATGCCCGCGGACCCGACCGAGGCCCGGGATTTCTTCACCGCGCGCATGGCCGAGGCCGGGGAAAAAGCCAACACCCTGGGCCTGGTCTCCACGGATTCCGACAAGCTCTACCTCCTGTCCCTGAAGCCCGGGGTCATGGATCCCGCGGAGTCGCCGGATCTGGAGGGACCCCTGGCCGGCCTGGACGTGTCCGTCTTGACCCACGTGGTGCTGGACAAGATCCTGGGCCTGGACGAAGGGGCCCGGGACAAAGAGCACACCATCAAATACGTGGCCAACATGGCCAAGCTTTTCGGGGACGTGAAAGCCGGCAAGTCGCGCCTGGCCTTCCTGTTGAACCCCACCAAGGTGGAGCAGGTCAAGGCCGTGGCCGAGGCCGGCCTGACCATGCCCCGCAAGGCCACCTATTTCTACCCCAAGGTCCTCACCGGTCTGACCATCAACCTGATGGATCCCGGGGAGACCGTGGGCTGAAGCACCTGAGCGGCCCATGGCGGAGCCCTCCTTTCCCGCCGGCCCCCCGCCGGAACTGGTGACCGAGGACCGCCTGGGCCGCCATGTGTTTTTCCAGCCCCGCCAGGGCTACCGCTTCTCCATAGACAGCGTGCTGCTGGCCTCCTTCGCCACCCCGCCGGGCCCTGCGTCCCGCGGGGTGGTGGTGGATTTGGGGGCCGGCGCCGGAGTGCTGCCGGTGCTCCTGGCCGCCCGGGGCCTGGCCGGGCCTTTCCTGGCCGTGGAGATCGACCCCCTGGCCGCGGCCTGCTGCCGGGCCAACTTCGCCGCCGCCGGCCTGACCGGCCGGGTGCTGGAGGGCGACCTGGCCCAGGAGCGCCCGGAACTGCCGGCCGGCGGGGCCGCCCTGGTCATCACCAATCCCCCCTTTGGCCGCCCGGGCCACGGACGGCTGCCTCCCGAACCCTCCCGGGCCCGCGCCCGGCATGAACTGGCCCTGGACGCGAGCGCCCTGTGGGCCAGGGCGGCCCGCCTCCTGCCCCGGGGGGGTCGCCTGGCCCTGGCCTGGCCGGCCACCCGCCTGGCCGAGGCCCTGACCGGGCTGACCGCGGCCGGGCTGACCCCCAAACGGCTCCGCTGCGTGCACGGCCGGGCCACCCTGCCCGCCAAAACAGTCCTCCTGGAAGCCGCCAAACAGGGACGCCCCGGCCTGGCCGTGGAACCACCGCTCGTGGTGTACGCCGGGGGACAGGAGCACACGCCGGAAGTGCAGGCGATTTACCGGGAACTGTGTGGTTGAGGGAGGGGGAGAAGAGGAGACTGCTGCACAAAGACGCGCAGGTTCTTCAGATCGCTTTGTTGGTCTTGGGT
>JAHLLK010000017.1 GCA_020444165.1 Deltaproteobacteria bacterium
GCCGCTGGAGCGCCGGGCTTGGCTGGCGGCGCGCCCGGCTTGGCCGGCGGCGCGCCCGGCTTGGCCTTGGCCGCGGCGCCGGGTTTGGCCGGAGCCGGGGCGGCCTTGGGCTTGGCCGCGCCGCCGCCCAGGGACGGGGCGCCGGTGTCGGGCCGCTCCGGGGTCTTGGCCGGCTCCCGGGCCCCCAGAGAGCCGGGGCCGCCGGAGGCGAACTCGGGAAGAGCGAAGGTAACCGCGTCTTCCGCGGCGCCCTTGGCGCCAGGATCAGACAAGCGTGTCCTCCTGGCCGCGGCCGCCGATCACGATCTTGCCTTCCTTTTCCAGGCGGCGGGCCACCTGGATGATCTTCTGCTGGGCCTGCTCCACCTCGGACAGGCGCACCGGGCCCATGACCTCCAGGTCCTCGGAGATCATGGCCGCGGCCCGTTCGGACACGTTGGAGAGGATCTTGTTCTTCAAATCCTCGCTGGCCGTCTTCAGGGACAGCGTGAGGTCCTCGTTCCGAACCTCTTTCAAGAGGGTGCGGATGCCCCGGTCGTCCACGTTGATGAGGTCCTCGAACACGAACATGAGCTGACGGATCTTCTCCGCCATCTCCGGGTCCTCCTCTTCCAGGCGGCTGAAGATGTGCTCCTCCGTGGCCTTGTCCACGTTGTTCATCAGTTCGGCCACGGCCTCGATGCCGCCCAGTTGCTTGGCCTCCAGGCCCTCGGTGGACAGGATCTCCCGCTGCAGCACGGTGTCGATCTCCTCGACGATGCCGGGGGGGATGACGTCCAGTTGGGACAGGCGGAGGAACACGTCGTACTGCAGGTTCTCGGGGAAGGAGGACAGCACCTCGGCCGACTTCATCTGGGGAAGGTGCGAGAGGATTACCGCGATGGTCTGGGGATGCTCACTCTTGATGAAGCTGGCCAGGGTCTTGGACTCCACGTGCTTGATGCGCTCGAACGGCACCGGCTGCTTGGCCGCGTCCAGCTCGGCCAACAGCGCCTGGGCCGCCTGCTCGCCCATGGCCATGGCCAGGGCGCGGCGGGCGGTCTTGTCGCCGCCCACCAGGGGCCCGCTGGTGCCCTTCAGGCGCTCCATGAACTCCCGGAGCACCAACTCCACCATTTTGGAGTCCACCTGGTCCATCTTGGTCATGGCGATGCCCACCAGGCGGATTTCCTCGTCATCGAGCTGCTTGAACACATCGGCGGTGAACTGGTCGCCCAGGGCGGCCAGGACCACGGCGGATTTTTGCAGGCCGTTCAGGCCGTCGTACTTGGCCATGCTCCGAAAATGCTCCCTGCCTCGCGCCGGCGGACCTGGGGAAGGGGCCGGGCGGGCTTTGGTTCAGGGGACCTGGACGGCGGCTCGCGTCCCGGCTCCCCGGGGGAAGCTGTGGTTGCCGGGCGCGCGGCCCGGGTTCGGGGGGCGGACCGCGGGGGGTCCGGCTTCCCGCGCCGCCTTTACCGCGCGGCCCGGGTTCGGGGGGCGGAACGCGGGGGGTCCGGCCTTCCGCGCCGCCTTTGCCGCGCGGCCCGGGTTAGAGGGGGGCGGACCAACCCGGCCGGGGGGTCCGGGCCGAGAGCGGAACGCCCCGCCTACTCCAGCTCGTGAATCCAGGCCCGCACGATGGCCACGGCCCGGTCCGGGTCCTGCTGCACCAGGGCCAGCACCTGATCCCGGAGGGACATCTTCCGGGCCAGGGCCTCCTCCAACAGCTGGGCCTCTTCGTCCTCGCCGGCCGGCAACTCGCCTTCCGGACCCACCGGCCGAGGCGGCGGGGTGGGCTCGGGGATGCGGCTGGAAAGGTACTTGGCCCCCACCTTCACCATGGGCCGCACCACCAAAAGGAAAAACAGGATGGCCAAGAGCACGTTGACCACCAGGCGGCCGTACTGCTTGACGTAGTCCTCCCAGTTGGGCCCGGCGATCGTGCCCAGATCCGGGATCTGGAACGGCACGTTGGCCACCGTGACCTCATCGCCCCGCACGTTGTCGTAGCCCACGGCGCGGCGCACGATCTCGGTGATCTGGCGCATCTCCTCGGCGGTGCGCGGCTCGAAGCTCCGGGTGGTGGCCCCCTCGGCGGTGGTGGCCTCCTTGTAGGGACCGTCCACCATCACGGCCACGTCCAGCTTTTTGATGCCGCCCACGGGCTTCACCTTCTGGACCTTGGTGTTGGACACCTCGAAGTTGGTGGTGACGTCCTCGCGGTTGGCCTCGCTGCCGCCGGAGACCTCGTTGGGAAAGGAGTTGGCCCGGGCCAGGGTGAAACGCTGGTCCGGCGAACCGATGGGCATGCCCTGGTTCTTGCTCTTGTCCGAGGAGGTGGTCTCGGAGCGCACCGCCACCTGCTCGGGGTTCCACTCGGTCTCGGTGGTGCTGGTGCGGGTGAAGTCTATGTCCGCGGCCACCCGGACCACGGCCCGGCCCGGCCCCAATACCCGCTCCAGCATGGACTCCACCTTGCTGGACAGGGTGCGCTCCACGTGGCGCTGGTACTCCAGCTGGCTGGCGGTGAGCGCGGCGGGGAAACCGTCGGTGTCGGGGCGTTTCTGGTAGAGCAGGTTGCCCCGGGTGTCCACGATGGTCACCCGTTCGTCGGTGAGGTCGGGCACCGAGCTGGCCACCAGGTTGACGATGCCGGCGATCTGGGAGGGGGCCAGGGTCTTGCCCGCGGCCAGCTGCACCACCACCGCGGCGGAGGGCTTCTTCTCCTCCTCCACAAACAAGGACTCCCGGGGCAGCACAATGTGCACCCGAGCTTCCAAGACTTCGTTGAAGCTGGATATCGTGCGGGCCAGCTCACCCTGCAAGGCCCGCTGATAATTGATGCGCTGTACGAATTCCGTGGTGCCCATGGGCACGTCGTTGAAGACCTCGAAGCCCACTCCGGTGCCCCCGGTGGGCAGGCCGTCGGCGGCCATGGCCAGCCGGGTCTCGTAGACCTGGTCCTCCTGCACCTTGACGGTGGTCCCGTTGTTGTCCAACAGGTATTCCACCTTCATTTCCTTGAGCTTGTTGACGATCTTGGAGGCGTCTTCCTGGGTGAGGTTGGAATAGAGGACCACGAAATTGGGCTGGTTGATCCACAGGAACAGGGCCGCGATACCTGCCAGCAAGAGTGCGCCGGCCGCCGACAGCATGAGCCGGCGGCCCATGGGCATCTCGGAGATGACCCGGCCGACGCCCAGCCTTTCATCTTCGCCGGGGTCGGCCGCAGCTTGGGTCTGGGGAAGGTTGGCGCCGTCCTGGCGGGCGGAGTCCTCGGCCATGGGTGTTCCTCGCTAGAATGCCTGGAAGGCTTACAATGCCTAGAAGTGCATCCGCATGATTTCCTGATAGGCATTGACCACTTTGGAGCGCACCGACATGAGCATCTTGAAGGAGATATCGGCCTGTTCCACGGCGATCATGGTCTCGTGGAGCGTCCTTTTGCGGCCCACGGCCAAATCCTGCATGGCGGTGTCCGCGTTTTTCTGCTTGGCGTCCACGTCGTAAAACGCCTTTTTCAAGGTGTTCACGAAGCTGCCCTGGTACTGGCTTTCTTCCTTGGCCGCCACGCGGGGGCTGACCGTGCTCGCCAGGCGCGGGCCCACCAGGGGGATCCCCATGTAGTCCATGCCGCCCTCCCGGGAAATCACCTCAAAAGGCCTGCCGGCCCATTTTTCGGAGTTGCTTGCAGGGCAAGAACGCGTTCTTGCCCCGGTCGAAAATGCCGGCCCGCGGCCGGCCGCCCGCGGTGGGCCCTCCCCGGCCCGTCCCGCGGGGGATTCCCCCTATCGCGCGATCTCCAGCGACTTCATGGCCATGGCCTTGGTGGCGTTCACCGCGGTCACGTTGGCCTCGAAGTTCCGGCTGGCGTCGATCAGGTTCACCATCTCGCTGACCACGTTGACATTGGGGTAGTCCACATAGCCCTCGGCGTCGGCGTCGGGATGGTGGGGATCGTAGACCCGGCGGAACGGGGCGGGATCATAATAGATGCCCTCCACCAAAACGCCCCGCTGAGGGTCGGTCTGAGCCGGGTGGGACGGTTGGTCCAGGGCCCGCTCCAGATGGGACACAAAGGGGGTGGCCGCGAAAACCGAGACCTGCCGGCGGTAGGGGCCGCCCGCCGCGGTGCGGGTGGTCTCGGAGTTGGCCAGGTTCTGGCTGATGACGTTCAACCGGGTGCGCTCAGCCGACAAGGCGCTGGCGCTTATTTCCATGGAGCCCAGAAAATCCATGCTACTTGCCTCCCTGGCCCTCGGAGATCGCCGACTTCAAAATGGAGTATTTCTTGCCCAGAAGCTGGACCATGGCGTTGAACATGATGTTGTTTTCCGCCAGCTTGCTCATCTCGATGTCCAGGTGCACCGCCCCGGTGTCCATGTAGTCCGGCTTGGCCTTGTCAAAGGCCTCGGCTTCTTTTTCCGGGAAATGGCGGGGATCGGTCTTGGACATGGTGGCGGGCAGGATGTCGCCATCCAGGGCTTTACGGAGCTGCTTTTCGAACTCCAGGCCGGTGCCCCGGAAGTGGGGGGTGTCGATATTGGCCAGGTTGCGAGCGGTTAGTCGGTGGGCCACGGCCCGGCGATCCAGGTTGGCTCCCAGAAGATCGGTCGTGGTGTCGAAAAGCCCTTTGGTCTGCATGATGCGCCCTCACACAAGCTGAGTCTGCGGAAACTTCCGGTAAAGTGAGCAAAATTCATGCCACACCGCCGGCGTAGCCTTCCTTGGCCCAGCCTGAATTTTTCTATAGTATTTTAGGGCTGTTGTCAACGAACCCGCCAGAAAGGCCACGGCGGGCCGCCAAAGAGGCCGAATTTTCGTCAATTATTTGACGTAACGGGGGCGGCAGCATATGCCTAGTCATCCCCCGGGGCGGGACCAGCCGGGGGGTCAGACTTGCCGGGACCGGAAATCCCGGACGCCGGAGCTTGCGCTGCTGCGGGCCAAGCAGGGCCCGCCGGAGGCGCCTGCCGCCAGGAGACCGGGCAAAATCACCCTTTTGCCCGTCCGAAAGCCGGCCGGGCCGGGGACGGCCTGGACGGCTTCCGCAGAGCCGGGGCTAGGCCTCTTCGTCCCCGAACTGGGATTTGTACTCGTTCAGCTTGTTCCGCAGGGTGCGCACGCTGATGCCCAGCACCTTGGCCGCGTGGGTGCGGTTGCCCTCGGTGTTGTCCAGGGCCCGCATGATCAGCTGGCGTTCGGCGTCCCGCAGGGTGGGCAGGTCGCCCTCCAGGCCGAAATCGCCCAGGGCCGACGCGGCCGCGTCCTCCCCCCAGTCCGTGGCCTCGTCGAACAACAGGGCCTGGGCGGTGATCTCCGTCCCGGAGGACAGGAGCACCGCCCGCTCTATGGTGTTCATCAGCTCGCGCACGTTGCCGGGCCAGGTGTAAGTCAGGATCAGGCGGAGCGCGGCGTCCCCCATCCTCAGACCCGGGCGGTTGTTCTCCATGGCGAAGTGCTGCAGGAAATGCTCGGCCAACAGCGCCACGTCGCCCTGGCGCTCCCGGAGGGGGGGAATTTTGAGCGGGATCACGTTCAAGCGGTAGTAGAGGTCCTGGCGGAACTCGCCCTTGTCGATGTGCTCCTTCAGGTCGCGGTTGGTGGTGGCCACCACCCGCACATCCACCGGCACCGGGCGTTTGCCGCCCACCAGATCCACCTCGTTCTCCTGCAGGACCCTGAGGAGCTTGGCCTGCAGGCCCACGGCCATCTCGCTGACCTCGTCCAGGAGGATGGTGCCGCCGCTGGCCAGCTCGAACTTGCCGGGCTTGCGGGCCACCGCGCCGGTAAAGGCCCCTTTCTCATGGCCGAAAAGCTCGCTCTCCAGCAGGCCTTCGGGCAGGCTGGCGCAGTTCACCGCCACGAAAGCCCCAGCCTTGCGGGAGGAGTGCTCGTGCAGGTAACGGGCGAACAGCTCCTTGCCGGTGCCGCTCTCGCCGCTGACCAGGACGGTGGCCCGGCTGTCGGCCACCGCCCGGGCCATGTCCAGGAGCTTGTTCATGCGGGGGTCTTGGGTGACGATGCGGCGGGACTGGTCCCGGGAAGCGGGCAGGATCTTGGGCCGCAGCATGCGGCTGGCCAGCTCCTCCATCAGCTCCACGGTCACCGGTTTCAAGAGGAAGTCGGCCGCGCCCTCCTTCATGGCCTCCACCGCGTTTTCCACCGAGGTCTGGCCGGTGAGGATCACCACCGGGGTGCCGGGATGGCGGCGTTTGACTTGCCGGAGGATGTCCAGGCCCCCGGCCTCGGGCAGGTTCAGGGCGGTGATCACCAGATCGAAGGACTGGCCGTCGCCCAGGGCGGCCAGGGCCTTGGCCCCGTCCCCGGCCACCCGGGCCTCGTGCCCGAAACGGGAGAGGTGGCCGGCCAGGCGTTTGCACATCTCCTGGTCGTCATCGACGATGAGAATCCTTTTGGACGACCCTGAGGCCATCAAGCCACCCTGCCTTCACCACCCGCGGGGCGCACCCCAGCGGTTTTGCCGCTCATTTGCCCACCCTGGCCAGGCTTTCCGCCAACTTGTAGTCGCCCAGGATTCCGTCGGCCATCTGGGACCAGGGGGCCACCTTCATCTTTACCAGGGCGCGGAGCTGTTCGGCCATCTTTTCGATGTCGCCGGCCTTTTGATAGGTCTGGGCCAGTTCATACACCACCTGGGCCCGCTCGTTGTCCGAGGCCGCCAGGCCGCCCGCCTTTTGGTACTGGGCCACCGACTCTGCGGTGAGGCCGGCCTGCCGGGCCACCGCCCCGGCCTGCAAGGCCACCAGGAACAGCTCGGGCTTGACTTCGGCCTCGCTGCCTTCCTTGCCCGACTTCAACAGCTCCTCGGCCCGGGCCAGGGCTTTCAAGGCCTCGTCCGTGCGGCCCAGGCGGGCCAAGGCCGTGGCCATGGCCCGGTAGTCCGGCTCGGCGTGGGGCGGTTCCTCGCCCTGGGCCAGGTATTGGTGCAGCACCCGGGCGGCTTCCTCATCCCGCCCCACCTCCACCAGGGCCCGGCCCAGCCTGGAGTGTACAATAGCCTTCTGTTGCTCGTCCAGCCGGGTTAGGTTCACCTTCTCCAGGGTCTCCACCACCTTGGGGAAGTCGCGCATCTTCATGAGGCAGCCGGCCAGGTTCAGGCTCAGGCGGGGGTCGTCCAGCCCGCGGGAAATGAGCACTTCGTAAAGCTGCATCGCCCGCTTGTAAAGGCCCGAGTTCTCGTAGGCCCAGGCCAACAGCTCCAGCACCTGGTTGCTGTTGGGCCGGAGCAACAGGGTCCGGTTGCGGAGATAGGCCTCCATCATCTCCAGGGGCTTGTTCTCGGTCTTGTACTTCTCCAACAGGGCCATGATGGAGAGGTTCATGGTGTAATCCACCTCGGCCTTGAACGGGGTGTTGGGGTGCTCCTGGATCAGCTTCTCCAGGGCCTGCAGGGCCTTCGCGTATTCCTTCCTCTTATAATGATAGACCGCCAGCTTCACCTGGGCCAGCTGACTCACCGGCCGGGCGGGGTACTTCTCGGCGATCTCCTTGTAGGTCTTGTAGGCGTCCAAATCGGCCTTGACCTGGAAGATGTCCCAGCGGTGGTTCTCGTCGGACTCGGGCGACTCGGCCAGGCGGATGCGGGCCACCAGGGCGCCGTCGGAATCGGGATAGGTGGCGATGACTTGGCGGTAGATCTCCCGCGCCGCCTTCTGGTCCCCCTCGAACTTGTAGGTGTCGCCCACCCGGGTCAGGATCACGTCGCCGTCGCGAATGTCGGGCCGCACGTTCAGGGCCCACAGGAAGTAGCGCCGCGCCTTTTCATAGTCCTGCAACTGGAACTCGGCTTCGCCGATGTAATACAAGAGCTCGGGCTCGTTGATGTGCAGGTTGGGGTAGCGGCGGCTCATGTCCTCCAGGATCAGGCTGGCCCGCCGGAAATGCCCCAAGCCGAACAGGGCCTGGGCCATGCCCCAGTCGGCGTCCTTGCGGTAGCGGCTGTCGGGGTAGGTTTCGGACACCCGGCGGAACTCGTCCAGGGCCAGGCCGAACTTGGTCTGGGCCAGATAGGCCTGGCCGCGGTCCACCAGGGCCAGGGGCACGTACTCGCTCTTGGGATAGTCCTGGGCCACCAGCTCGAAGTAGCCCAACGCCTTGTGGGGCTCCTCGGCCAGCATGGCCGCCTTGCCCATCATGAGGAGCGCCCAGGGCACTTGGTCCGACTTGGGATACAGGTCAATGGCTACCTGGTAGTTCTCCATGACCTGATCGTAGCCCTCGGCCATATCCCGTTCGCTGGCGTAGAACTTGGCGTCGGCCAGGCGGAAATAGGCCTTTTCCGCCAGGGGGCTTTGGGGATAGTTGCGCACGAATTCCCCGAAGCGGGTGAAAGCGTCGGCATATTGACGGTTGTCCAAGGCCTGGATGGCCCGGTCATAGTCGGCCCGCTCCCGCGAGGTGGCCGCCTGTTTGGCCGGGGCGGCGGCGCCGCCCACGCCGGCGGTGCCGGGTCCGATGGTGACTCCGGCCGGCGGGGTGGGCGAGGCGCCGGGGATGATGGCCTCGGCCTTGATGGCCGGGTGGGCGCCGGTCTCCGCCTCCAGGGGCGCGGGACCCACCGCACCCTTCACGGGGACGGCCGGGGCGGCCGGCGCCGGGGTGGCCGCGGCAGCGCGGGCGGCGGCCTCTTCCTTTTGGCGGCGCTCTTCCTTCTGGCGGCGCTCCTCCTTCTGGCGGCGCTCCTCCCGGGCCTTTTTCACCTGGGCGATGACCTCGGCCGGCGAACCCTCCGCCGCGGCGGGGGGATGGGGACTCGGTCCCCCGGGCTCCGGCGGTGGTGGCACGATCTGGTGGCGGGGATAGGCCTTGGGCGAGGGCGGGGTCACCGGGGGAATGATGCCCCGGGCCATGCGGGGCTCGGTGGGGATCACTTCGGCCCGGGCGGCCAGGGTCAGCTGGCCCTCCAACTGGCGGGCCCGGTCCTCCAGGGCCTTGGAAGGGGTCTTCTCCCGGGGCGGGGCCGGGGTGGCCGCGGCCGGGGGTTCGGCCGGCGCCGGGGCGGCCGCGGCCACGGGGGCCGGGGGCGCCGGCGGCGGCGGGGGAATCTTGGCTTCGGCGCCGTCCGGCGGCGGCGTGACCGCGTTCCGGGCGGGCGCGGCGAGCGGCTCCGCCGGCGGTTCGGCCGGCGAAGGCGGCGACGCGACCGCGCCCCGGGCCGCGGGCTCCCCTGGCCCAGCCGGAGGGGCCGGCGCGACCGGGGGTTCCGCGGGGGAAGGCAAGGGCCGGGCCGGGGTGGCCACCACGACTGCCGGGGATTTGGCGGCGGCCGGGGCCGGAGGGGATTTTTTCACCTCCGGCGCGGCCGGAGGGGCCGGGGCCGCGGGCGTGCTGCCCGGCGGAGCCAGCTCCAGGTCCAGCACCACCTTGCGCCCCTCGTCCAGCCGGAACAGGCGGTGGTGGGCCAGCGGTCCGGCCAGGCTGAGCTCCAGGGCGCCGGGGGGGCCCAGGGTGGCGGCCAGGCCGCGGATGGCGCCGTCGGGCCGGGGCAGCTTCAGACCCGGCGGCAGGGTCGCGCCCTGCAGGGAGAGCACCCCCTGGGGGCCCTGGGTCTCGAAACCCGGCTGCAGCGGCTGGTCGGCCTCCACCACCAGGCGGGTGAAGTCGGTGTGGCGCCCCAGGCGGACTCTCTTGACCCGGACCGTGGGTTGCGCCTCCGGGGGCGCCGCAGGTCCCGCCGGGGGGGCCGCGGAAGCCGCCGCCGGAGCAGCTTTCGAAGTGGTTTCCGAAGCCGTGCCAGGCGCTTGGGGCTGGGTAACCTTCACCCAGCCCGCCGCGGCGCGGCTCGGGGACGGGGGCGGCGGCGGCGGCGAGGGCATGGGCTCGGTCACCGCGGCGGCGGCCGGGGCCACCGGGGCCGGGGTGGCGGCGGGGGCCGGCGGCGGCGGCAGGGCAAAGGCTTGGGCGGACGGCGCCGCCGGGGTTCCGCTCGCCGCCGCACCGGCCGGCAGGGCGAAGCGCCCGTCCCCGGCCGGGGCCTCGTCCGCGGGAGGCACCGTGCCGCTGGCCTCGTCCTGGGGCACGGTCACTTCCAGGCTGGCCAGGCCGCCCAGTTCCACGGTCAAACGGTGGGTGGCCGCCTGATAGGTGGGCAGCACCGTCATCCCGGGGGAGCGGGTGCGGATCACGAGTTGGAGATTGCCGCCATCCGGCCTGGCCTCCAGGCTGCGGATGATCCGCTCGCTGGCCTGGGGTTTGGGCAGCACGGTTTTGAGGCGGGCGCCCGCCAGGCTCACCAAGACGGTCTGGGGGTCGGCCAGCTTCACCTGATAAACCAGGGGCCCGTTGCCCTTCATAATCAGGCGGGTGGCATCCTGGGTGGCCGCCAGGCGCACCTCCGTCAGATCCGCAGCCGCAGCCGGGCGGGGTCCCAGGGGACCTAGGCAGAGCAGGCAGAGGGCAGTCAAGAGGTATTTCAGGTATTGACTAATGTTAACAACCTCTTGTCAGATTGTGCCCCGTGGGCGGGACTTAGTGTGCTAGTGCAAGCTGGATGCCAAAGAAGGCGATTGGTGGCGAGCGTCAAAATTTTTCTGATCGGAAGCCTCGGCTCCGGGAGTTTCCCCGGGACGGCCGCGGCGGCGTCCGGCCGGCAGGCCGATAAAGGCTGCCAATCCAAGCACCTGGTCCTCAGTCCGGTCCCAGGAGCATATCCCGGCCGGGCGGTCAGAAAAGATGATACGGCAGTTCGGGCAAAATTTCCAATGGTTTGACTGGCGGGAAGGCCCCGGGGGAGCCTGGTGGCGGCGAGACTATGTCAATATTTTGACGGATACTTCGCGGTCTCTCAGGCCTGGCCCTCGGGCGAGATGCCCTTCTTCTTGATCTTCTCCACCAAGGTGGTGCGGTTCAGCTTCAACAGGGCGGCGGCCCGGTTCTTCACCCAGTCGGTGCGTTCCAGGGCCTGGCGGATGAGGCTGGTCTCAAAGGCGTCCACCGCCTGGTTGAAATCCACTCCCTCGGGCGGCATGGGCAAGCCCTCCAGACTGGAGGGGATCTCCGGCCGGGGCCGGGCGTAGTTGGGCAGCCCGGCCAGACGGGCCGGCAGGTCCTCGGGCAGGATCGTGGGACCCTCGGCCAGGATCAACAGCCGCTCCAGGAGGTTTTCCAGCTCCCGCACGTTGCCCGGCCAGTCGTAGCGCAGCATGCGCTCCATGACCTCGGGGTGGAGCTCCTTCCACTCCAGGCCCTTCTGCTGGGAGAAGCGCTCCACGAAATAGTTGGCCAAGAGGGGGATGTCGCTGCGGCGCTCCCGGAGGGGGGGCACCCGGATCGGCACCACGTTCAGGCGGTAAAACAGGTCCTCCCGGAAGCTGCCGTTCTTCACCTTGGCGGCCAGGTCCTGGTGGGTGGCGGCCAGGACGCGCAGATCGGCGGTGATGGTCTTGGCCCCGCCCACCCGCTCGAATTGGTGCTCCTGCAAAACCCTGAGGAGCTTGACCTGCAGCCGGGGCGACATGTCGCCGATCTCGTCCAGGAAGATGGTGCCGCCGCTGGCCAGCTCGAAACGGCCCTGGCGCATCTTCACCGCCCCGGTGAAGGCGCCCTTTTCGTGGCCGAACAGCTCGCTTTCCAGGAGGTCTTCGGGGATGGCCCCGCAGTTCACGGGCACCAGGGGATTTTCCGTGCGCGAGGAATGGTGATGGATGGCCCGGGCCACCAGCTCCTTGCCGGTGCCGCTTTCGCCCAGGATCAGCACCGTGGCGTCGGTGGAGGCCACCTTGTGGATCAGGCGAAACACCTCCTGCATGGGCGGGCTCTCGCCCACCAGGTTCTTCACGTCGTACTTGCGGGCCAGTTCCTGGCGGCGCTGGGCCCGTTCCCGCCTGAGGCGGCGGAAAGCCATGGCGTCCTCCACCGCGGCCCGGATGTCGCTCTGCTGGTCCGGCTCGGGCACGTAGTTGAAGGCGCCCAGGCGCATGGCCTTGACCGCGCCCTCCACCGAGGCCCGGGGCGAGAACACCGTGACCACCAGGTCCGGGAAAAGGTCCACCAGGCGCACCAGCACCTCGTCACCCCGTCCCCGGTCCAGGTCCTCGGCCACCAGCACCAAGTCGAAAAAGGAATTATCCACCGCCGATAGCGCCTCGCGGGCGGAATCCACCGCCGTGACTAAAATGCCTCCCACGGCCAGGAGTTCCTGCCACTTCACGCTTTTCTTGGGGCGGTCGTCGACCACCAGGATGGAAAATGCTTCGGACGTCGCGGTCATGTGGCTGCCAATGCTGTCGCTGTTACGCGTCCAGGGAAAACTCCCCCCCCGGCTGGGTCTGGGAGCGCCTCGCCGCCCGCTGGGCAGGCTGGTCCCCAGACGCCGGCCCCGCCATCTTGCCTGGGCATCGGATCGCGGTTCCCGATGACGGGCAAGTCCGTTCCGCCGGCAGGGCAGTTGCCAGCGTCAATAAATTAGCGCTGTTTAGGTTTGGCGGTGAGCAACCCCCAAAAACCGGCTCCCCGGGGCAGCGATCCCGCCGTAGCGTCATAAAACCGACACCTCTTATTTAGGCCATGGCGGCCGGCATTGCAAGCGGCTTTTGCAACAATTGCGGCAATTTTCCCTGATAAAAGCAGGGTTGGGGCCTGGAAAGCCAGTTAAGTAGTTCCCATTATTAACTAGTACCCGTCAGCCGCCCGCCGCTTTTTTAACGCCGCCCTTTACCGCCGCCCGGAGGGTAGCATATGCTTTAGGGTATGAGCACCAAGCAAGCGTCCGCCGGAGGAGCCCCTGCTCCCCCCGGCGGACCACCACCCGGACCCGGGCGGCAGCCCCGGGTGGAGGAGCCCCTGCCCTATTCCAGAGGGAGATTAGCCCATGCACGAAGCCAGACTTTACGAGCGCCGGGATGACAAAAAGGTGAAATGCCACCTGTGCGCTCACGGGTGCCTCATAAAACCGGGAGGCCGGGGCATCTGCCAGGTGCGGGAGAACCAGGATGGCACGCTCTACACCCTGGTCTGGGGCAAACCCATCGCCGCCAACCTCGACCCCATCGAAAAAAAGCCCCTTTATCACTTCCTTCCCGGCTCCACCAGCCTCTCCATCGCCACCGTGGGTTGCAACTTCCAGTGCGGGTTCTGCCAGAACTGGGACATCAGCCAGCAGCAACGCGAAAGCGGCGGGCGCGTCCCCGGCGGCGGGCCGGGCGGCACCCTGGTGGAACCGGCGGCCATCCTGGCCCAGGCCCTGTCCAGCGGGGCGGCCTCCATCAGTTACACCTACACCGAGCCCACCATCTATTTTGAATACGCCTATGACTGCATGCAGCTGGCCGTGGACAACGGGCTCAAGAACGTGTTCGTGACCAATGGCTATGAGTCGCCGGAGTGCGTGGAGGCCTGCCAGGGGCTCTTGCACGCGGCCAATGTGGACCTGAAGGCCATGAACGACGACTTCTACCGCTCCGAATGCAAGGCCCACCTGGCCCCGGTGCTGGCCACCTTGAAAAACATGCGCCGGGCCGGCGTCTGGCTGGAGGTGACCACCCTGTTGATCCCCGGCAAGAACGACGATCCGGGGGAGGTCACCGAGTTGGCCGCCTTTTTGGCCGGGGAACTGGGGCCGGAAGTGCCCTGGCACATCAGCGCCTACACCCCCCGCTACAAGTACCTGAACGGCGGCCCGGGGCGCACCCCCGTGAGCGCCATCGAAAAGGCCCTGGACATCGGGCGCCAAGCCGGGCTCAAGTTCGTGTACGGCGGCAACGTCATGGGCCATGCCTCCGAAGGCACCGCCTGCCCCTCCTGCGGGGAGCCGGTGATCCGGCGGGTGGGCTACACCACCGACAACCGGCTCAAGAGCGGCGGCGCCTGCCCCCACTGCGGCCACCGCCTGGCCGGCGTGTGGGCCTAGGAGTCTCTCGGAGATAAGAAATGTGGGGGGAACCCCCTTTTTTTGGAAAAAAAGGGGTTCCCCCCACACCCCCTTCCCCCAAAAAACTTTATATTTTTCAGTGGACTAGATCATTGCACTCAACGTTGCCCACAGAGGGGCGCGGTTTGACCCGCCCGGCCCCCAGGAAATATCCGGGCTAGCCATGCCGGACGCACCCCACCCCGGCGCCGGGCACCGGGCCCGGCTGCGGGACAAGTTTCTGGCCCACGGGCTGGAAAAATTCACCGATGCCGAAATCCTGGAGCTGCTCCTGACCCTGGCCACCCCCCGCCAGGATTGCAAGGAGCGGGCCCGGCAGCTTTTGGCCAAATTCGGCGGCCTGGCCGCGGTGTTGGAAGCGCCGGCCCCGGAGTTGGCCCGGGAGCCGGGGCTCGGCCCCAAGAACGTCCTGGGCCTCAAGCTGGTGCCGGCCGTGGCCCGGCGCTATCTGGAGGACCGCTTGGCCGCCGGGCCGGGGCCCCTGGAGCCGGCCAGCCTCCTGGAATGGTTGACCATGAGCATGCAGGCGCTCTCCCGGGAGGTCTGCCGGGTGATCCTCCTGGACGCGGCCGGGGGGGTCTTGGCCTGGGAGGAGATCTTCGCCGGCACCTACAACGAAGCCGCGGTCTACCCTCGGGAGGTGGTGGCCCTGGCCCTTTCCCGGGGAGCGGCCGGGCTCATTTTCGTGCATAATCACCCCAGCGGCGACCCCACCCCCAGCCCCGACGACCGGCGCCTGACCCGGCGGCTGTTTCACGCCTGCCGGGGGGTGGGTCTGGATATGGCCGATCACTACATCATCGCCCGCGGGGGAGCCTACAGCTTCGCCCAGGCGGGAGAGCTGGCCGGGTGGCGGCAGGAGACGGCCGCCCTGGGCTTGGAGGACGGCGCGGCATGACCGCCAAGGACAGACTCATCGTGGCCCTGGACGTGAACAACGCCGAGGAGGCCGAATCGCTGGTGCGGCTGTTGGCCCCCGAGGTGGGGGTGTTCAAGGTGGGGCTGGAGCTTTTCATGGCCGAGGGCCCCCCGGTGGTGCGGCTCTTGAAGAAGGCCGGGGCCCGCCACATCTTCCTGGACCTGAAGCTGCACGACATCCCGGCCACCATGCGGGCGGCGGCCCGCTCGGCCGTGAGCCTGGGGGTGGATTTCCTCACCTGCCACTGCGAGCAGACGGCCATCTTCCAGGACCTGGACCTGGGCGTCACCCGGCTGTTGGGGGTGACCGTGCTCACCAGCCTGGGCCCCGAGGACTTGGCCCGCCTGGGCTACCCCCCGGAGCTGACCAACCCGGCCGAGCTGGTGCTCCGCCGCGCCGCCCTGGCCCTGGAAGCCGGTTGCCACGGCGTGGTCTGCTCCGGCCACGAGGCCCAGGCGGTGCGCGGGCTGTTGGGCCCCCAGGCCCTGGTGGTCTGCCCCGGCATCCGGCCCGCGGCCCTGGGGGTGGGCGACGACGATCAGAAGCGGGTGGTCACCCCGGACATGGCCATCAAAGCCGGGGCCAGCCACATCGTGGTGGGGCGGCCCATCCGGGGGGCGGCCGATCCGGTGAAGGCGGCCCGCGAGGTGGTCCGCGCCCTGGCCTCCGCCTCGCCGGCCCGGCTTGACTGACCCGGGGCCGGTTGGTAAAGTTTAGCCATCACGAGAATTTTCCCCGCGGTTGGCCCCGGGGCCGGTAGTTGGCCCAACCCAGGCTCCGCCCGGGGGAGCGCCCCGTAGCCGGCCGCGCGGCCGCCCCGGCCGTGGTTAAAACCAGGGCGTCCCATCACGACCTGGAAGGTGGTATATGGCCGAGGTCATTGACATCAGCCAACGACAGGCCAAGGAGAACAAGAAACGCGATGCCCGCGCCCGGCGCAAGGCCCAGGCCGTGGCTGCGGCGCTCTCCTGCGGGATGTGCCCCCGGCGCTGCGCCTACTGCGGCCTGCCGGTGGAGAGCTATACGCCGCCGCCGGCCGAAGCGCCCTACCCCTTCTGCGACCCCTGCCTGGAAGAGTACCGGGCCTTTGCCCGGCAAGAGGCCGGGGGCGGTGGGCCGGAGGCTTTCTGGCACACCGAGGAGTGGGCGCGCATGTGGCACAACTGGCTGGCTTACATGAAGGCCAGCGAGTCTTTCCGGCGCTCCGCGGCCTTTCAGCGGCTGATGGAAGAATTCAGCGATTAGCCGGTGGCCGGCCGCCCGTGCCGGCTATCTTCTAAATTGCCCTAGCGGACCTGCCATCCCGGTGCCGGGACGGCAGGGGAGGTGACAAATGTTCGGCCCTATCGGCATCCCGGAACTTCTCATCATCCTGGTCATCGTCTTGATCATCTTTGGCGCCGGCAAGCTGCCCCAAATCGGCGGCAACCTCGGCAAGGCCATCAAGAACTTCAAGTCCGGCGTGAAGGAAGACCAGGTGGAGTCCTCGGCCAACCAGGAGCAGATCGAAGAGGAGACCGCCAAAGACCGGACCAAGGCCTAAACCGGGTATTTCATGAGGGCCTGGTGACTAGCACGGTGTTGAAAAAGACCATCCATGGCCTTTTTCAACCCATCTTGGCAAAAGTGTCGTTTTGCCAAGATGGACAAATTGCTTGCCTTTACAAGGCCGCGCCATTTGGCGCGCCCTCCCCGGGGTCCCCAAACAAGCCGTAGCTTGTTTGGGGTGGTCCCTGGCGCGCCCCGCAGGCTGTTTTTCAACAGCCTGCTAGTTCGGCGACGATCCGATTTGGTTTATCTCTTTAGCTGATGATTTCCGGTTTTGCCGGTCATGTTCTGTCCCCTGGACCGGCACAGCCAGATGGCGACGGGCAAGCGACAACCGAAGGCGTAGCCCAAGCTGCGGCGCGGTTGGAGCGCAGGCCGCAACGACGCCGGCGGTTATCTGGCGCTGCCGGACCCCCTTGCCGGCGCCGGCACCCCCAAAAAGCAAGCCCCGGGCGGTTACCGCCCGGGGCCGATCTATACTGGTATCCTGTCCCGGGGCCTGGGCCCCGGGGTGGGGTATCAGCCCATGTCCACCAGGGGCCGCACGCCCGTCACCTCGAAGACCACCCCGGCCTGAATGGCCTTGGCCGCGCCCTCGCCGGCATGGGCGGCGATGGCCTCGCGCACGGCTTTCAGCATCGCTCCGCTCTTGTCGATTTCCTTGACCTTGAGGTACAGGCGCCAGCCAGGGGTCTGGAAGCCCACCGGCGCCTCGGCCACCACCAGAAACGCGGCATAGGCGTTCTCTTCCAGGTTGGCCAGGCTGCGGTTGGCCATCAGCCCCATGACCACGGTGCCGTCGGGCCGCAATTGCGGACTGCCGAAATAGGCCAGGTTGGGTTTGCCTTCCTTGTTGGCCGTGGCCAGAACCCCGACCCGTCCTTCTTTGTTTACGGTTTCCAGTACCTTGGTTTCGATGGTCGTCATGTGTCCTTCTCGTCTTTCCCGCCCGCGCCCGGGCGTCAAGCGTGGTTTTTCCGCGGTGGGGTGGAGCCCGGCTCCTTCCCGCCGCGTCGGCCCACCATGGGTTCCCAAGGTGCGTGGGCACCTTGTTTCCTTATCCTTTCGGACAGCATGCCTCTATTTTGCGCCGGGGTTTGTAGCCTGGGCTACGGGGGCGGGAAAAAATCGTCCGCAAGGGGAAAAAAGTCAGGCGGCCGGAGGGGGCGGGGTGAACAGCTCCACCGTGCCCTGGCGGCCCCTCACCCGGGCCGGCGCCAGGGCGGTGAGGGGGATGTCCCCGGCCAGCCGGGCCTGGGTGGCCCCGCTCAACAGGATGTCCACCTCCCGCTCCCGGGTCAGGCCCTGCAGCCGGGAGGCCAGGTTCACCGTGTCGCCCACCAGGGTGTAGCACTGCCGGGCCTGGCTGCCCAGGTTGCCGGCCAGGGCCTGGCCGGTGTGGATGCCCACCCCGTGGGCCAGGGGGGCTTGGCCTTCCCGGGCCAGGCGTTGGTTGTAGGCGGCCAGCCGGCCCCGCATGGCCAGGGCCGCGGCCACGGCCCGGGTGGGATGGTCGGCCAGGGGCAGGGGCGCGCCGAACACGGCCACCACCTCGTCGCCGATGAACTGCAGCACCAACCCGCCGGCCGCCTCGATGGCCTGGCCCATCTCCTCGAAGTAGCCGTTCAGGACGCGCACCACCTGATGGGGCGAGAGGGATTCGGCCAGGGGGGTGAAATCCCGCAGGTCGGCGAACAGCATGGTCACCTCCACCAGCTCGCCCTCCAGGGACACCCGGCCGGCCAGGATTTCGTCCCGCACCTCGGAACTGACGTAGCGGCCAAAGGTCTCCCGGATGAACTCCCGCTCCTCCAGGCCCTCGTTCATCTGGTTCAACACCTCGCCCACATAGCCGATCTCGTCCGGGGAGGTTACCCGCACCCGGGCCGCGAAGTCCCCCCGGGCCACCCGGCGCACCGCCTCCACGATGCGGGCCAGGGGCAGGCTCAGGTTGATGCCCACCAGGATGGCCAGGCCCAGGGCCAGGAGCAGGAACCACACCGTCTCGGCCGCCACCGCAGTTTGCAGCCGGGCGAGAATCACCTCCGGGGTGGTGTGGCTCAGATTCAGCTGGCGCACCGACTGCATGATGGTGACGTGGATGGTCATGAGAGGGAGGATGCTGGCCGCCAGGACCAGGGCGGCCAGGCGGTGCCAGATGCGGAGCCGCACCGTGCCCCGGGTGGCGCTCAGGTCGCCCTGGGGGAACATCACCTCGGCCAGGCGGTGCAGGATGATGTGCTCCAGCCAGAAAAAGGCCAGGATCATGGCCAAGAGCCCGGCCAGCAGCGGCCGGAGGGCAGCCGGCCCCGGGGAAAGACCGGCCGCCGGCGCGGCCAGGTAGACGAACCCGGCCGGCAGGAGCCACAGGACGCAATCCACGCCCACCGCGAAGTACGGCTCGTTCAAGAGGCGGCGGCGGCCGACCTCCCAGTTCTCGGGCGGCGGTTCGCGGCCCTCCAGGAGCTGGGCCAGGCAGGCTCGGATGGGCCGCTCGAACCAGTACAGGGCCACCATACTGGCCAGAAAACCCAAGACGGGATAGATGAGGTTGAAAAGGTAGAGGAGGCGGGCCGCTTCCCGGAGCTTTACCGGCACCTGGACCGCCACCAGGACCTCCACCGTGAGCCATCCGGCCAGGTTGGCCAGGAAATTGCCCCCGTTCATGGCGTTGGGGATCCAGAATTTTTTAAGCTTGCCGCCGGGCATGGCCCCCTCCTGCCGCACCATACTACTACCCCGCGGGGAAAGAGCAAGGGTTCCGGGCCGGCGCGGCCGACGCCGCCGGGGCAAAAGCCCGGGGTGGCTTTTCCCTCCTTCATTGCCGCGCCGGTTGATGCTAGGATTGAAACCCAGGCCGGGCTGGGCGGCCGAGTGGTCGGCGGTGGAGCGGAAGAACAGCCCGCACGGCCGGGGGCCGGGCGGCGGCAGCCAGGAGAAAAGCAGTGTCCGCCTCGTTGTTTATGCGCCTGGCCCTGGAAAAGGCCCGGGAGAATCTCCTGGCGGGCGGCGGGCCTTTTGGCGCGGTGGTGGTGAAGGACGGCCAAGTGGTGGCCACCGGCTGCAACCGGGTATGCCCCGAACTGGACCCCACGGCCCACGCCGAGATGGTGGCCATCCGCGAAGCCTGCCAGGCTTTGGGGGTGTTTCACCTGACCGGCGCCGTGCTTTACGCCAGCACCGAACCCTGCCCCATGTGCCTGGCCGCCTGCTACTGGGCCCGCTTGGAACGGGTGTACTACGCCACCAACCGCCGGGACGCCGCCGCGGCGGGCTTTATTGACGAGAAGCTCTACCGGGAAGTCTGCCTGCCGCCCGGCCAGCGGGAGCTGCCCCTGACCGAAGACGGCCGGGAGGAGGCCCTGGCCCTGTTCCGGCTATGGGAAAACCTGCCGGACAAGATGCGCTACTGACCACCTTGACCGGAGCCTCCCGGGCCGACCTCGCCGGGGGGCCGCGGCAAATCACCAACTTACCGGGCGCGCGGCGACCGGGGCCCCGGGCCCGGCGGCCGGACGCCGGCCCAGGGAGACGGGCGCCTTTGCCGAGTTGGAAACAAATCCAGGGGGATCTTTTCGGGGCCAGCGCCGCGGCGGCGGTGACCGTTCCCCTGGCCTTGGCCTACGGGCTGGTGGTCTACGGCTCCCTGGGGCCGGACTTCGCGGGACAGGCCGTGTTGGCCGGGGTGTACTGCGCCGTGTTCGCCGGCCTGGCCGCCGCGCTGTTGGGCGGCACCCCGGTGCAGATCACCGGCCTCAACGCGGCCCTGACCCTGGCCATGGCCTCCCTTTTGGGCGGCCTCACGGTCAGCTTTCCCCTCATCGGCCCGGCCGCGGACCAGGCCGCCACCCTGGTGGCCCTGCTCTCCCTGGTGGTGTTCCTGGCCGGAGCCATGCAGGCGGTGTTCGGCCTGGTGGGCCTGGGCAACCTGGTCAAGTACGTGCCCTACCCCGTGGTCACCGGCTTTTTGAACGGCATCGGGGTGGTGCTCATCATCAACCAGACCGGGCGCTTGGCCGGGGTGCTCACCTGGACCCAGGCGCTGGGCCTGCAGGACTCCTGGACCTCGCTCAACCCCTGGCCCCTGGTGGTGGGGTTCGGCACCGCGGCGGTGGTGATCCTCTCCCGCCGCTTCCTGAAAAACCTGCCCGAGGCCTTGGTGGGCATGGTGGCCGGCACCGGCCTGCACCACCTTTTGGCCGCGGCCGGCGCGGCCCGCCCCGGCCCGGTGATCGGCGCGGTGAGCTTCCGCTTCCCGGGCCTGGAGATCCCCCAGGCCTGGGGCCAGCTGTTCCAAATCGGGGACATTTGGGGCGTAATGCCCCAGCTCCTGGCCGCCAGCGTGGTCATGGCCCTGGTGGGCTCGGCCGAGTCGCTCCTGAGCTCCCTGGCCTGCGATTACGTGACCGGCGAACGCCACGACAGCCGCCGGGAGCTGTTGGGCCAGGGCGCGGGCAACATGGTGGCGGCCCTGGCCGGGGGCCTGGCCGCGGCGGGCTCGGCCTCGCGCAGCCAGATCAACCTCCGGGCCGGGGGGCATTCCCGGCTCTCGGGGGTGCTGCACAGCGGGGTGGTCCTGGCGGCCATGGCGGTCCTGGGGCCTTGGCTGGACAGCATCCCCCTGGCCGCGGTGGCCGGCCTGGTCATCGCGGTGGGGGCGGGGATCTTCAACGGCCGGCCGCTGTCCCTGGGGCTCCGGGCCCTGACCAGCCGCAGCCGCTCCCGGGAGCCCCTGGGCGACGCCTTTGTGGTGCTCCTGGTGATGCTGGTCACCCTGCTCTCCAGCATCACCGTGGCGGTGATCTGGGGCTTCCTGGTCTCCAGCGTGCTGTTCGTCACCCGCATGAGCGCCTCCACCATCCGCCGGCAGTACTCGGTGGGCCAGGTGCGCTCCAAGAAGATGCGCTCCTTGACCCACAGCACCCTGCTGGACAATTTCGGCGACCGCATCGTGGTGTATGAGCTGCAAGGGGCCCTGTTCTTCGGCTCCAGCGACCGCCTGGTGCGGGAATTGGAGGACCATCTCCTGGGGGGCCACGTGCTCTACGGGGTGGTGGACTTCAAGAACGTCACCCATCTGGACTCCACCGGGGCCGCGATCCTGGTGCAGACCGTGCGCAAGATGGACCGGACCGGCAAGTTCGTGATCCTGAGCCACTTGGCCGAAAACCCCCGCCTGGCCGACACGTTGGAGTTGTTGGGCCTGCGGGAGGAGCTGGGCGGCGAGCATCTGTTCCCGGACCTGGACACCGCCTTGGAGTACGTCGAGGACCAAGTGCTGGAGAAGGTCTGCAACGTGGTGAATGTCTGCGAGATCAGCACCCTGGACCAGATGGACGCTACCCAGGGCATGACTCCGCCGATGCTGGCCGCGCTGCGGGACCGGCTCAGCATCAAGACCTTCTCGGCCGGGGAGCGGATCATCAAGGAGGGGGACACCAACCGGGACCTGTACTTCCTGGTCACCGGCTCGGTGAGCGTGAAGATCCTGTTGCCGGGCTCCACGCGCATGAAGCGGCTCATCACCTTCAGCCCCGGGGTGGTGCTGGGCGAGATGGCCCTGTTGGACGGCAGCCCCCGCTCGGCCGACGTGTGGGCCGACGAGGACTGCTCGGTGCTCTGCCTGTCCCACGCCGATTTCCTGGCCCTGGGGGTGGAGCAGCCCGAGCTGGTCACCCGCCTGGTGATCAACCTGGCCCGCATCCTGAGCGAACGGGTGCGGGGGCTCTCCCGGGAAGTGGGGGTCTTGGAGCAGAGCTGAGGGGAGCGGGAACGCGGCCCCGAGAGCCGTGGCGCCGCTCCGGGGGGCTCGCGGGCCGGGGCCAAGGACCCAGGCCGCTGCCAGTCGGACCGCGGCTGCAACCGGCGACCCGGAGGTGGGGTCGGGGCTCGGGGCCAGGCGCCGGGGACCCAGCCCGAGACTCAGCCCGAGCCTATGCTTGGGACTTGGCCCGGCTTACACCGCCGGGGCGTAAACCACCACCGGCTGCTCCCGGCCCTTGACCGGCTGGGGACCCAGGTTTTGCCAGCCCTCGTGGCTGCCCAGGGCGGTCAGGGTGGCCTCGCTGGCCAAAAGCTCCTGGCCCAGTTGCTTGGTCAAACCCTCCACCCGGGAGGCCAGGTTCACCGTATCGCCCACCAGGGCATAGGACAGCCGCCGGGGGCCGCCGATGCCCGCGGCCAACACCGGGCCGGTGTGCAGGCCGATGCCGTGCCTGAGGGTGGGCAGGCCCTGGCGGGCCAGCTCGCGGTTGTAGGCCGCCAGGCGCTCCTGCATGCCCCAAGCCGCCTCCACGGCCCGGAGGGCGTGGAACTCCTGGTCCACCGGCGCCCCGAACACCGCCTCGATCTCGTCCCCCACGAACTGCAATATCAGCCCGCCGTTCTCCTCGATGGCCTCGGCCATGCGGGCGAAGTACCCGTTGATGAGGCGCACCACCTCCCGACCCGGGTAGGCCTCGGCCAGGGTGGTGAAGTCCCGGAGATCGGAGAACAACAGGGTCACGAACTTCATCTCCCCTTCCAGGGTGACCCGGCCGGCCAGGATCTCGTCGCGCACCTGGCGGGAAACGTATTTGCCAAAGATCTCCCGCATGGCCTCCCGCTCCTCCAGGCCCGCGGTCATGTCGTTGAAGCTCTCGGCCAATTGGCCCAGCTCGTCGTTGCCCGGGATGTCCACCCGCCCGCTGAAGTCGCCCTCCCGCACCCGGTCCATGCCCTGGGCCATGGCCTCCACCGGCAGGGAGATGCTTTGGGACGCCAGGTGGGACAGCTCCAGGGAGGCCAAGAGGAGGGCCGCCGCCACGAAGCCCAGGGAGTAGAGAATGCCCAGGCGGGTCTGTTCCAGGTCCAGGGCCGTGGCCCCGAAGAGCTTGTGGTACAACAAGAGGCCGCCCAAGCCGGTGGGCAGCAGGGTGACCAGGAGGAAGGAGTACAACAGCCGCCGCCGGAGCGGCAGGCGGTGGGCCCCGGGGAAGCCCACCAGGCCGCCTTCGGGGAAGAACAGGGGCCACCATTTGCGGAAGGCAGCCTCCATGGAGAGAAACACGATGGCCGTGGTGACTATGCCGGCCGCCCCCACCCCGGCGAACAGGCGGAGCGCGGCCATGTACACTTCGTGGGGGTCCTGGGCCGTGGCGTGGAACCACAGCCGGTGACCGCTCATGATCACCGCGGCCATGCCCCAGTTGAACAGGCTCATGTAGGCGAAAAACCAGGGGCCGTTCAGGACCTTGCGCCGGGCCTGGTCGAGACGGGCCGGGGAGAGTTCGCGGCCGGCTTCCAGATCCAGCCCCGCTTGGCGCAGATCCCGCTGCCAGGGGATGCCCACGGCCAGGCCCAGGAGCACCAGGCCGGCGGTCATGACCAGGGCCACGTACAGCGAACTGTCCCACACCGGCTGCTGGTCAATGGGGTCCAGGTAGAGAAAGTAGAAGGTGCACTGGGCCGCGCCCCACACGTGACCCGCGATCTGCATCAGGGTCATGGCCCGGGAGGCCGGGCCGGGCTGCCAGGGGTAAGTGCTGATGGCCGCACCGATCCCCTTCCGCGCGGTGGGACGGGGGGCGGTTTCGCCCCGTTGCCGCTCAGCGGAAGGCGTCGCCATCGGCTGCTTCGTCCAGGGCCCGGCGTACGTTTGTCGCCAGGTCGCTTTTGTTCAAGGGCTTCATGAGCACCAGCTTCACGTTGGTGTCGGCCAGGCTTTCCGGGGCCAGGGACCGGCTGTAACCGGTGACCAGGACCACCGGCAGGTCCGGCCGGAGTTCATAGGCCCGCTTGGCCAACTGGCTGCCGGTGAGCCGGGGCATGGTCTGGTCGGAAATGAGCAGGTCGTAGGCGGTGGGGTCGGCCAAGAGCCGCTCCCAGGCAGCCTCCGGGCTGGTGAGCGCCTCCACCCGATAGCCCAGTTTGCCGAGGAGGAGCTGCCCAACCTCGACCAAGTCCGCCTCGTCGTCCACGAACAAGACCCGCTCCGAGCCGGTGGGCGCCGCGGCCTGGCCGCCGCCGGCCGGCAAGGTGGCCAGCGCCACCTGGGGCAGGAGCACCTGGAAGGTGGCCCCTCCCCCGGGCTCACTCCAGACCCGGAGGCCCCCGCCATGGCTCCGCACGATGCCGTGCACCACGGCCAGGCCCATGCCGGTGCCCTCGCCCATTTTTTTGGTGGTGAAGAACGGCTCGAAGATACGGTCCAGGATCTCGGGCGGGATGCCCAGCCCGGTGTCACTCACCTCCAGGCGGAGATAGGGCCCCGGCTCCAGGTGGGGCTGGCCGGCCGTGTCCGCCGGGCCCAGCTCGTCCGCGGTGAGCCGCACCCGGAGCACCCCCCCCTGCTCCATGGCCTGGGCCGCGTTGGTGGCCAGGTTCATGAGCACCTGGTGGATCTGGGTGGCGTCCACCAGGGCGATGGCTTCGGGGGCCGCGATCTCGGAGACGATGTCCACCGTGGACGGCAGGGAGGCCCGGAGGAAGCGGCAAGCCTCCTTGACCAGGCTGGAGAGCCGGGTGGGCACCCGCTCCTGCTCGGCCTGGCGGCTGAAGGTGAGGATCTGGCGCACCAGTTCCCGGGCCCGCTCCGAGGCCTTGAGCACCTCCTCCAAGGACTCGGGCCGGGCCTGGCCCGTCTCGGCGTCCAGGGCGGCCAGCTCGGTGTAGCCGATGATCGCCCCCAAGATGTTGTTGAAATCATGGGCGATGCCCCCGGCCAGCGTGCCCATGGCCTCCATCTTTTGAGCTTGGCGGAGCTGCTTCTCCAGGGCGTGGCGCAAGGCATGGTGCCGGTGGCCCTCCAGGGCCAGGGCGTAGAGGGCGGCCAGGCGCTCCAGGGCCTTCAGCTCCCGGGCCCCGATCTTGCGCGCCGCATTGCCCACCACCAGGGCGCCGGTCACTTGGTTGGCCAGGATTACCGGGGCCACGGCCAGGTTCGCCCAGGCCAGGCCGGCCAAGCCGCCCAGAGCGGCGACCGGCCTCTCCCCGGGCCCGTGAAAGGCGGAGGCTTGGACCGGCAGCCTGGCGGGATCCTCCAGAACCAGGGCGGCGAAGTCCTCCGGCTCCCCGGTCCAGAGGCGGATTTTGAGGCGGGGCGGCCCCCAGGCGGAGCCATACTCCGGCTCAAAGGAGATGAGCCCCCCCTTGACCGCGCTGGTGAGGCTTTGGGCCCGCTCCAGCACCTCCCAGGAGATGGCGTCCAGATCCGGGGAGGGCGACAAGAGGCTCTGGGCCAGCCCGGCCAGGGCGCTGGACACCACCAGCTGCCATTGCAGGGCCTCTTCGCTCAACCGCTGGCGGGTCACGTCCATGCCCACGGCCCAGGAATGCCAACCCGGCACCGGGAAGTCCCGCGAGATGTTGAACCAGCTCACCACCCGCCGGCTGCCGTCCAGGTGGCGCAACTCGGTTTCCCGGTCCCGGGAGGTCCGGCTGGCGTCGGCCGCCTCCCCCCTGAGCCAGCGGCGGAAGCCTGGATCGCTGGAGACCAGCTCCAGCCCCTGGGGGTTGTCCCGCAGGTCCTCGGCCCGATAGCCGGTCACCCGCTCGCATTCCCGGTTCCACGCCAGGACCCGGCCCTCCCGGTCCAGGGCGGCCAGCATCACCGGCATGTGGGTGATGACCTGGCGCAGCCGCTCCTCGCTGACCCGAAGCCGCCTCTCCGCGGCCAGACGCTGGGTCACATCCTCCACAAAGCCTTCCAGATAGGCCAGGTCCCCCTTAGCATCGCGGACCGCCCGCACCTGCAGGTTGCCCACGAACTCCTCGCCGCCGGTCCGCCGCAGGTTGAGCTGGAAGTTCTTGGCCACGCCGTCGGCCAGGGCCCGGGCCTCCAGGCGCTGGTACTCCGCGGCCGCTTGGCAGAGGTCCCGGGCCGCGTCCAGGCGGGCCGCGACCACCTCGGCCGGGGAGTCATAGCCGAACACCTCGGCAAAGGCCTGATTCACGTTGACCAGCCGCCCCCCGGGCTCGGCCTGGAAGATGGCCAGGGGCGCCTGGTCGAAGAAATCCAGATACTGCAAGGTGTGCTCGCGGAAGGCCTTCTCCTGCCGCTTCATGCGGGTGATGTCGGTGACTGTGCCCACAATGCCCACCAGGCGGCCCGAGTCGTCCTGGATGGTGGCCTTGTGCAGGATGATTTCCCGGCGCCGGCCCTTGACGTTCAGGAACTCTGCCTCGTACTCCTGGTGCCCCGGGTGGGCCAACAGCTCCCTGTCCTTTATCTTTTGCAGACGGACCAGCTCCGGGGCGCCAAAGGCGGAGCTTTCCCGGCCCACGATATTCTCGCGGGTCAAGCCGGTCAGCTCCTCAAAGGCGCGGTTGCACCCCAGGTAGACGCCTTGCAGGTCTTTATAGAATATGGGAACCGGGATGGTTTCCATGAGGGTGTGCAAGAGATCGGGTTGCGCGGCCGAAGGCGGCGGGTCCGGATTATCCGGGCAGGCAGCCATTTGGTCCAGCAGGCCGTCCAACTCGGCCAGGGGGGCGTCTCCGCCGCTCGCCCGGCGGGCGCGCCAATCCAGCAGTTGGCGGATGATTTCGGCGATGCCGCTCTGGCTTTGGGTGGGTCGCATGCCTCTTGATCCCGGATGAGGGGCCGCACCGCCCCCGGCACCTAAGCCGCTAAGGGTCTCAGCCATTCACGGGGGCGGGAAGCTCTGCGAACGAGGGGAAGCCTGCTTGCCGGGAGGGGCGGCGGACGCCGTCCACCCGCCTGCCCCCTACCCCGCCACGCCTGGCCGCCGCCCCCCGGACGTCAAGCCATTTCCCTCCGGCGGTTGTCCCCCGGTCGGTGACGGATGCGGGCTTCGCTGATCAGGGACAATCTTACCATGCCCGCTCCCAGGGCGGGACAGATTGCTGACCCAGGACGACTTGGCCTTGGTCGCCCACCTCTTTGGCAAAGGTCAAAAGGCGTGGATCTTGGCCATTTTGGCAAACAGCCAGGAAGCGCGGGGCCCTCCCCGGCCGGGCCCTGGGTCGGGACGGCTCATCCCGCCCGCGGCGGGAGATGTTTGGCCGGCGTGGGCACGGCGTTGTATGATGAAGAACGGGCGGGCCGCGGGAGAAAGGCCCCGGACCGGGAAGGAGCAAACATGCCGCGCGCCAAATTTTTGGCTTTCATTCTCTTGATCTTCTTGGCCGGTTGGGCCCGGCCGGCCCTCGCCGTGGAGTTCCGCGCCTTGGTGCGGGTGGAGACCCTGGGCATGACCGAGACCGGCCGGCTCTACGTCAAGGGCCACCGCCAGCGCTTTGAAAAGGAAGAGCACGGCACGGTGGTCATCAACCTGGTGGACCTGGACAAGGGCCAGGCCCTGGTCCTGTTCCCGGACACCAAAACCTATCGGCAATATCCCATCGAAGCTCAGGAGATGGCCGGCCTGCCGGTGCCGGTGGATCTGCCTCCCCAGGCCGAAAAGCAGGGCGAGGTGGATATGGACGGCTACAACTGCCAGAAATATCACTATATCCACGCCTATTACGGCGAGATCACCAGTTGGTGGTCCCCCTGGCTGGGCTTTCCCTTGAAGGTGATCCGCAAGACCCTGACCGGCGAGACCAAGGTCACCCTGAGCTACATCAAGGAAGGCTGGCTGCAAGACGACCTCTTTGTGGTCCCCCAGGGGTACCGCAAGATATCCCAATGAGGCCGCGGGGAGGCCGTCCTCCCCTCCCAAAAGCGGGTGGGCGCTGGCGCCGGCCCTCGGAAAGGATGATCCAGGTATGGACAAGGGTTGGACCAGCGAAGAGGTGCGGCGTTTGGCCGGGGCTTATTGGAGTTCCTGCGCCCTGCACGCCGGCGTGCAGACCGGGGTCACCACCTTTCTGGCCCAAAAGGGGCCGGCCACGGCCGCGGACCTGGCCACCCACCTGGGCCTGGATCCCCGGGCCACGGGTATGCTGTGCACGGCGCTGTTGGCCCTCAAGGCGGTGAGCCTGGCGGACGGGACCTACACCTTGGCCCCGGACCTGGCCCCCCTCCTGGACCCTGAAGCCCCCCAGAGCCTGGCCAATTCCATCCTGCATTTGGCGGATATGGTGCCCGATTGGGGCCGCCTGGCCCAGTGCGTGACCACCGGCCGGCCGGTGCCCGAGGAGGAAGAGGACCCCGGGGCGGGACAGCAGAACCGGGCCCACTTCTACCGGGCCATGCGCGATCTGGCCCGCGGCCAGGCCCCGGGCCTGGCGGCCGTCCTGGGCCTCCGGGCCGGCATGCGGGTGTTGGACCTGGGCGGCGGGCCGGGCGTCTACGGCCTCAATTTCGCGGCCGAGACCCCGGGCCTGGACGTGACCATTTTCGACCTGCCCCAGGCCGAACAGTTCTTCCGCCAGGAAGCGGCGCGCCTGCCCGCGGCCCATGGCGTCAAATTCCTGGCGGGGGATTTCACAGACACGCCCCTGGGCGGGCCCTATGACCTCATCTGGCTCTCCCAGGTGCTGCACGGCCAGGGGCCGGAATCCTGCCAAAAACTCCTGAACAAAGCCGTTGCCGCCCTGGCCCGGGGCGGCATGATCTATATCCAGGAGTTCGTGCTGGACCGGGAAAACCCCGTGCCCCCCTGGCCGGCCCTGTTCTCCCTGAACATGCTCATCAACACCCCCCACGGCCAGAGCTACTCGGCCGGAGAGCTGACGGGCTTCCTCAGCCGGACCGGGCTCTGCCGGGCGGAGCACCTGGGCCCCACCCGGCCGGGCTCGCCGGCCGGTCTGGTGCGGGGGGTTCGGGAATAGCACAGGGAAAGAGTGCTGGTGACCAGGTGAAAAATCGGCACGGCGCGGGCAGCGCCGTGCCTCGTCGATCCGTGGCAAATCGCGGGCTAACCTCTATCTTAAACTTCAATTTTTCTATGTGGCATGAAGGCGAAAATCGTTTCTATTTTAGGACTAACTTTCCTACCTTTTATGACGAGTAAATCCATCCTCTCAAGAGCGTTGATATCCCGGGTAATCGCCTTCGGTGTCAGCTTGGAATAGTATCTGGCCATCTCCGTACTCAGATCGGGAATCTCTGCCGAGGAAATAAAGCCGGTGAAAGGCATCGCCAAAATCAAATCGCGCCTTCGGCGGTTGGCCTCCCCCTTCAGCTTACCGAATTTCTCATGAATATAACTTTCCCATGCCACTCTAAGTTGATATCCCTGTATCAAATCTACCTGTTCCCTCAAGCCATCCAAAAAGCCTTGCACGGCATATTCAATAAATTTTACAACACCTTCTGCTCCCTTCCTGGCTTCATCAAGACGCAAATAATACTTGGATCTCGTTTTATTATAGTGATTACTAAGAAGATGAACACACGGTTGAGGGCAACCGGAGCTGGCCAAAAAATATAGCTCGATCAGCCGGGCGGTGCGGCCATTACCATCCCCAAAGGGATGTATCCAAGCCAGATACAGATGGGCCACCACCGCCTTAATCAGGGCATAGGCTATTCTTTGATCCTTTGGCATGGGAAAATCATTGAGCATTTGGCAGTAGCGGTCCATGAGGTAAGCAACATCCTCTGGGGGAGCCGATCGGTAAGTGCCGGCGCCAACCTGACAGTTGCGATAGTCCCCGGGAGTAACGTGCTCGGGCAATTCCAAACCCGCCAGGACAAGAGAATGCCAATGGCGGATCAAATCCGGAGATATTGTCTCTACATCTTCAGTGATTACTCCCTGCCAACACTCCGCGAAAGCCACGAGAACATTTTGCACCTCCTTGGCCATATATTGACGTGACGGTGGGACTGCTTCCTGTCCCTTGTTCATCACGTCTTGAATCTCTTCTTCGGTGAGGGTGTTTCCTTCTATGGCCGTGGTGGCTTGCACCCCTTTTCGCAGATTGACTTCCATCAGTTTTTGAGATACCGCCGGCTTCAGCGCCACATTGGCGACGTGCTCGCATTTGGAGGCGCATTCCCCCAAGGCGACCCATGTTTTCGGGGCGACCCGGTTGAGATCCAAGTTAAAATCGATCCAGGGATGTGTCCGTTCGTATGTCCGTTTCATAATTAGATTAACCATATATAATTATTACAATATTATTTTTTACTTCCAGTTTTTGTCCTTTGCCGTGTCCCATATTTTATACATCAGTTGGCCGGTGTCAAATAAATGAGATTTTCACATGCCCACCAGTCCCACTCAAAAGGCCATAGGGTGAACAAGCTGATTATCTTGAAAATTCCTCCCATGCGGCCACATTTCCCGTTCTTGCACGGAAAATGGCCAGAGCGGATTCCCAAGGAAGAGACGTCTTCTTTCCGCCGGCCGGGTCAGCCGCCCGGCCAGCGGAGTGATATTCTCGGCCTGAACGAAGCCTAGTAACTCATCAAGTCAGTGGTGGAGACATCCGGGTCGGGATGCACGCTGCCAGCCACCCCGAAGCGCTCCTCGAACCAGGCATGGGACACCTCCACCGCGGCCAATTCTTGGGGCGTAGCCGCCGCGGCCAGGGCGGCCTTGCGCTCGAAATAAGCCGCGATGAGGGACTGTTTCCAGGCCCGGGTGGCCAACACCGGGGCGGGCGGCTCCTGGCCCGCCTCCAGGGCCGCCAGGGCCGCGTCCCGGAGGTTGCCGGCCAGAGCCGCGTCATAGCGGACGGCCCCGTCGGGCTTATGGGCCACGAAGCGGTCCACCGCGCTCTTGAGCGCCCACTGGGCCTCGGTATGCATTTTTTCCAAGTCCACCGGCGGGTCCTGGATCACTCCGCCGGCCGCTTCCCAGGCCAGGATGGCCCGGCGGTCAGCATTGGCCGGGTCGTCGGGCACGGCATGCGCCATACCCTCAGCGCCCAGGACTTCCAACCATCCATTGTGTTTAATCACCTGATTTATCTGCATCGCACCCCCCTATAGCTCTGCGACCAATTCGCCCCAATTATTGTCGACCGTGAAGTACCCCATGCTCGTGCTTAATCCTGACCATTCCCCCAAGCGCAGCTTAAGCCCATCGATATGGGTCTGGCTTGCAATGATGCTCAGAGGGTTGGCGGTGGTGTCTCCCCAGCTTCCGCCGGTAGCCGCCATCAGACTTGTGGACAGCAGGTTGACGGTCGGGGACACGCGCAAGTTCAAGCCACACATTTGAAAAGTGATCATGGAGGAATTGGCGGCCCAGCCGGGCACTCCCCGACCGAGTTTCATATAGTAGCGTCGGCATATCGCTAGTTCACTTGCATAGGTTCGCTGCTCAAAGGCCGTACACTCCGAACCCACTTCCAGTTGGGCATAGGCCAGGTCGACGCGGTCATCCACCGCGGCGTTGGTGTCGTCCAGCCAGACAAACACCGCCAGATTGTTGACCGTGTCCGGCACGTAAACGTTTTCCAGTTTGCCGCGCATACCGGCCCAGTCCGGAGTCAATGGCTCGGTAAGGCCCAATCTTATCCAATCGGCCGCCCAGATGGGCTCGGCCCCCGCCCCGGCCCACACCGCCACCACGTCGCGGGTCACCGCGTCGGCCGTGCCGGTCCAGCCCAGGAGGGCCAGGCGCACCTTGGAAGTGGATAGGTTGGCTTCATGCCGTTTGGCGCTGACCGCAAATGACACCACGCGTTCATTGCAGAAGTAAGTGTCCTTGGCCTCCAGGATTTGCACCCAGCCCCATTGCTTGTTGGCCGTTTCCTGGATGTTGGCCAGGTAGTGCTGAGCCGTGGGATTAGCGAAAATGCTCACGTCAATCACATCGTCACCGTCCGACAAGAGGCACCAGCGGTCGGGCAGATAGGCGCCGTCATTATTGGCGGGGGATGTGGTGGAGGTGAAAGCGGTGCCCCGCTGGGCCACGTTGAATGCGCCGTTGATCAGCAGGTTCTTGCGGCCCAGGGCCTCGGCCCCGCCGGCGTACTGCCAGGCGCTGCCGGAGTAGCGCCACAGGGCGGGGTAATCATCGTCCACCCACAACAGCCCGGCGTACGGCGTGGCATAGGCCAGGCGCTCGGCCCGGGGGCCCACCCGGACCTTGGCCGTGCCCTCGCCCGCGGCCTGCACGTCGGCGTCGATCTGGTTGAAGGTGTCCCGGAGGGCGAAATCCCAGTCCCCGCTGGAGCGGGAAGGCAGATTGTAAGCCATGTGCTTCTCCTAACCTGGTTTCGCAAAGGCCGTCAGGCCTCTGGCAAGCTGACGCGGTTAATCGCGGGTTTTTCCGAATCCGTGCATTGGCCTCGGGAGGTTTATCCCCGGCCGGCTAGCGGCTCTCCCGGACCGAAAGGGCCAGAGAGCCGCGGCACAGCGCCCCCACCTCGACGGCGGCGGGCTCGGTGAGGTGGCAGTAGAGCTGGTTGTGCAGGCGGCCGCCCAGGATCCCCAGCCCGGCCAGGAAATCTCCCACAAAGGAAACCCCCACCCCCAACTGCTGGACCGTGGCATACCAGGTGCCCCAGGTTTCCCCGGGGTCCACCTGGTCATAACGATAGGATGCCTCCCGGAACTTGGTCTGGCGGTCCCGCCAGGGCTGGCCGCCCTTGCTGTAGGTGATGCTGCTGGGGTCCCGGGGGGCGTTTTCCATGCCCTCGGACACCCCCCGCCCCGAGGAGCGGTAGGCGTCCAGGAGCAAGCGCCCGGCCTCCACATGGCCCGCGGGATTGCCGGGGTCGGCCAGGCTCACCCGCCAGAATCGGGCCACCACCTGGTCGAAGTAGATGACCCGGAGGGTGCCGGCCGGGAAATAGGCGGCCACCTCCTCGGGCGTGAGATAACCGCCGTAACCCGTTTCCCCGAACCCGCCTTCGCCAAAGCCGAACAACGGTTCCCAGGCCGGATAGGTGTCGTTTTTCAGGTCGTCCCCGCCGGCCAGGGTGCCGGCGGCCAGGCTGATGGCGCCAAAGGCGGTGAGGTTGTGGTTCACCAGGGCCAGGCAGTTGAAGGCCCGGGCCTGGCCGAAATCCAGGTCCACGTACTCGGACGCGCACCCGGCGGCCCGCCATACCCGGGTGCGGAACTGGTCCTGAAGATGGGTCACGGGCAGCGCCGCGGCGGCGCTGGAGGCGGTGAGCGTGGCGCCGTCCACCAAGCTCCCCAAAAGCAATCTGGTCTGCACAGGCATGGACATCACCCCCAGAGTTTCATGGTGATCGTGGCGTTCTGGTGGTCTTCGGCAAAGCCGACCACCCGGAACAAGGGACCCGCGGCCAGACCAAAGCGCTCCCGGGTCACCCGCACCAGCGCCCCCAGGTCCAGGGGCAGGGATTGCAGCTTCAACTTGATGGTGAGCACCCGGCGGCGCTGGCCGAAAAGCGCCAGCCACCAGGCGGCCACGGTTTCCCCCTCCGTGGCGGAATAGAGCAGGGTGCCGTGCTCACAGGTGGTGGCCAGGGGATAGAGGCCCTTGACCGTGTCGTCCTGGGCCGTGGCCCAGACGTACTCCTCCGCCACCCGGGCCCGCCAATCCTCATCCGCCACCGGGTCCACCTCCTTCTGCACGGTCCAGACCCGGCCAGCTCCCACCCGGGCCTGATGGTAAAGCCGATCCTCGGGTTCCACGGCGAAATCCAGGATCTCGGCGTCGCTCAGTTCCAGGGCCGGGCTCCCGGCCGGCGGCGTGAAGCGCAACATCTGGAACTGGCCGGCGTAGTTGAACCCGGCCACCGCGGTGAGCCCCGTCAACAAGGACTCCACCGCGCCCATGACCGGCGATTGGCTGTCCAGAAACAGCCCCACGGCCTGGGGCACCGCGGCGTTGAAGGCAGCCACGGAAGCCGTGTCCACCTCGGCCGTGGTGAACCCGCCGAAAGAGGTCACCAGGTCCTGGGCGATCTCCCCTGGTTTTTCCTTGTAGACCCCGCCGATCCGGCGGCCCTTCACCTCGCAGGTGATGGAGCCGTACTCCGGCTCGGTGGCCAGCTTGATGGTTCCGTTGGCGAGGTTGACGAAGTAGTTGGTCCCGGCGACCCACCGATACCCGCCGTCATACACCGCGACTACTTCCTGGATGGGTCCCAGGTCCGGGTCGTTGACCAGGTAAAGGTGGTCCAAGGTATCGATCAAGACGGGAGTCAGGTTGTAGCAATGGCCGTAAACCAGGGGCCGTGGCTTGCCCTTGGCCCCTTGGGGCAGCTCCCGGCAGGTCCAGACGGGCCCTCCGTCGTATTCCTCGACCGGGGCGCCGGGGAAGTCTGGCCAGCTCGGGACGGTGGCTCCGCTGGTGCCGGCTTTGGCGCACTCGTAGTAATAGCCCGTGCTGGTGGGCGGCGACACGAACTTGCCCAGGGCATAGACCGTGGAAGGAGCCCACTTGTCCCAACCGTCGGGGTCCAGGAGGTTGGGCGGCACCTGGGCGTTGGCCAATTTTTCGTCGCGGCCGTAGAGCGGTACGCTGACCGTGGTGTCGTCAAAGCTGGGCCCGCCCACGTGGCCCCGGAGCACCACGCCCCAGTTGTCCCAGGCCAGCACCGTGGGATCGGGGTCGCCCACCGTGAGGGTGATCTTCTGGCCGGCCCAGGCGTAGTCGGCCAAAAACTGGTCCAGGGTGAGCCCGCCGGCCACGGGGACATCCGGGTCCAGGGCCAGCTCCATCTCCCCGAAACTGACCATGGTCTGGCCGGAAACCAGCTGCTGGGCGCTGTGGCTGATGGAGGGGATGCCGATCAGGCAAGGGGTGAAGTAATTGCTCCCATCCCACACCCCGCCGCTGGTGGCCACCCGCACGGTCTGGGCGGCGCCGTCGGCTATGCGTTGCAGGGTCCACACCGCGGCGTAGACCTTTTCGGTGTCGGGCAGGGCGGCCCATTGACTGAAGCTCTGCGCCATGGCTTAAACCCTCGGCCGGGTGGTGTTGGCGGCGCCGTAGGTGGCGCCATAGGGACGGGCGTTCTGCTTGAAGGCGGCCAGCACCCGCTTCTCGGCCTCGCGCCCGGCGATCTTGGCGATCTCCTCGGGGCTCTGGCCGTTGTTCTGGATCACGATGTCCCCGAAGTTAACCGCGGCCGAATCCGCGGCCGCGCGGCGGGACGCGCCTTTGGCCCCCGAGCCCGCGTCGGAGGAGGGCAGCAGCAGGGCGTCGGAGACTTTATTGAGATCGGAGCCTTTGGACCCGTCACCCGATATGGGGAGAGGCAAATCCAAGTCCTGAGGATCGGTATAGGGCAGTGGTTTCGGAATGAGCCCCACGTTGCCGCCGGCGTTCACGATCCCGTTCTGGTCCACGGTGGCCGTGGTGTAGCCCAGTTGCTGGTAGAGGTCCTGGCCCAGGTTGGCCAATTTGCTCAGGCTGGCCTGGTCCATGGGCTGGCCCAGGCGCTTGATGATGGAGTCCAGCATCTCCTGGGAGCGGTTAAGCTCGGCGAGCTCCTTGCCGCCGGAGAGCAGCTTCTGCATGGTTTCCTGGGTCTGGCTGCCGGTGAGGCCGCCGCCCAACAGGAGCTTGATATTCTCGTCCTGGGCCTGGGTGGCACGCTCCAGGGCGGATTCCTCCTGCTTGCCGATGCGGTCCAGGGCCTGTTGGTTGGCGGCTTCCCGCTCCTGGAGGTAGGCGTCCCAGATCTGGGTCCGCCAGTCTGCCGCCTCCTTGGTGGTGAGGGTTCCCGACGCTTCCAATTGGTAAAGTTCGTCGAAGTGGGCTTTGTATTTGTCATTGAGGTCAGAAAGCGCTTGGTCGAGGGTGCTCATCTGGGAGCGCTCGGCCGCTTCCACGATGCCCGTCATCTCCTGGTAGGCCTCGCGGTGAAGGTTGGCCAACTGGCGGTCGGTCATGGCCTGCACGTCGATCTTGCGCTGCTGGTACTCCTCCCAACTCCCGATGGCCCCGGCCTCGTACTCGCGCTGAAGTTGGTCCAGGAGGTCCTGGTTCTGTTGCAGGATGGCGTCGTGGGCCTGGGCCGCCTGGCTCTTTTGGCTGTCCCAGAAATCGGCCACGGTCTTGCCCCAGGCCTCGGTCACCTCATCCCGAAGGTTCTTGACGTTCTCGCCCCACTCCCATTCGATAGCGCCCATGCGGGCCAGGGCCTCTTCATGGGAGATAACCCCCTCATCTTCCCAAGTCTTGATCTGGTCCTCTTGACGCTTGCGCTCCTGCAGGAGCCGGTCGCCGGCCTGCTGCTCGGCCGTGTAGCGGTCCCGGAGGAAGGCCGCGTCCCAGGAGCGCATCTCGTCCAAGGCTCTCTGATGTTCCTCTGCCAGCTGTTGGGCTTCCTGCTCCTCCTGACTCAGGTCGAGATTGGAACTCGCGGAAAGCCTTCCGGCGGAGGAGGAGGCGGTGAACGAGTTCAGGGTCGCGATGGCCGCCGGACCGCCCAAGGCTGCGGTGGCCCGTTTGTTGATTACCCCTTCACCCTTTTGCAAAATGGCCAGCACCTCGTCGGCGGCCAAACCCCCGGTATGGAAGCTGGGCAACCCGACCATGCCGCCGGTGTGGTAGATGTAGGCCCCGGTGTGATGCGAGGGCGGCTCATCGCCGTTGGGGTTGAGATTGAAGAACCAGTCCCAGGTGGTGCCGCTCTGGGGCAGGTTCGCCAGGGCCTTGGTCAAATTCTCCACCGCGGTCTTGACGCCTTCCAAAGCGCCGCCCATGCCCGCCATGGGGGAAATGGCATCGTTGGAAGCGTCGGTCTGCCCCTCGGTGGCGTCCTTGGTGAAGCCCAGCGCCGCGGCCAGGTCCCGGCCCTCGGCGATCAGCTTCTCCACCTCGGCTCGTTCCATGGTGTGGGCCTTGGTGAGCTGCTCCTTGATTTCCTGGTAGCGCTTGTACTGGCCGGCCAACTCCTCGGTGCGGCCGGACTGGAACAACAGGAGGTTCACCATCTCCCGCTGCTGCAAGGCGTCTAGGGAATTGACGGTCAAGAGGTTGTCGATGGTGGTGGTCAAGGCCTGACTCTGCGCGTCCAAGAGACTCATGGCCTGGCCGTTCTGGGCCAAGGCATCGGCCTGAATCTGGGATACGATGGCGGCGTTTTGCAGGCCCGCCACCAGCATCTCCTCCTCGGTGGCCGCTTCGCTGGTGATCCGGGTGTGGTCGGTGAGGATGTCGTTGAGGTTCTGCAGCCTTTCGGCGATGTCTTCCTGGGCCAGCTGATAGTCCTCAAAGGTGATCAGGCCCGTCTCAAAGGCCAGGTTCAGGCCGGCCAGGGATTCGGCCGCCAATTGGCCCACCGTGCCGGTGTTCGCGATCAGCTCGGGCAGGTTGGCCACGCTTTCCTGCACCGCGGTCGCGGCCTCGATCTGGGTCTCGGCCTCAGCCTGCACGGCCACCGCGCCGTGCTCGCGGGAGGCGATGATGTTGTCCAGCTCGGCCACGAGGGCGGCCTTGGCCTCCTGCTCCTCCTGGGTCAGCTGTACGCTCTCTTCACCAGCTTGCACCGAGTCCAGTAGTGCGCCCGCGAACTCGTTTTCGAGCTTCCTGGTCAACTCGTCCGTGCTCCCACCGAACTGCTGCCAAGTGGTGATGGCTTCGTCCACCTTGCCGGTGAGGGCCTGGGTTTGCTCCTCCGGCAGGCCCAGGTTGGCCGCCAACTCGCCCATCTTCTCGGAGAGGTGCTGGCCGGAGTTGGCATAGCCGTCGAACTCCAGGGCCCCTTGGGTGGAGCTGGCAATGGTGTCTTTCACTTGCAAGTTGAAGTCGTGATAGGCCTCCATGGCCCGGCCCATTTGAAGTTTCACCGGGTCCAGGTTTTCCAGCATGTTTTTTAGGCTGACCGCCCCGGTGTCGGTCTGGGTGGCCATCTCCTTGAGCTCCTGGCTCAGGCTCCCCAACTTGAGACTCTTGTCGATTTCGATGAAGGCGGTGTTCCGCCCCATGTCCAGGCGCTCGGAACCCATGCCCCGCATGTATTCCGGATTCTCAGTGGCTAGGTTGGTGAGGTTGGTCCAAGCCTTGTACTGGCGCTCGGTGCTGCCCAGGCGCTCGTTGACCGGCTTCTTGACCGAGCCGCCGAACAGGCCCGCCCCGGCTCCGCCGAAGATGGCCCCGAACAGGGCGCCCAGGCCTGCTCCGATGGCCGTACCGATGCCCGGAATGATCGAGCCGATGGTGGCCCCGGCCATGGCGCCGCCGGCTGCGCCGTACATGGCCTGGGGCCGGTCCTTGGCAATGGTCTGACTGATGAAGTAATTGCCGGCGATGCCACCGGCTATGCCCGCCCCGGCGGTGGTCAGGCCTGCTCCGAGGGTCGTCCAGCCGCTGAGGCTTGGGCTGAGTGCTCCTTGCGCGGCCTGCACGCCGGTCTGCGCGCCTTGCCAAGTCTGATAGGCGGTGTAAAGGCCCTTGCCCGCGTTGTAGAGGCTGTAGGCGTTGCTCGCCGTGCTGATGGCGTTGCCGGGAGTGAAGCCTTGGTCGCGGAAGGAGGCTAAGTTGTTGTACAAGCCATAACCGGCGCCGATGACGCCCAGGCCATTGGCCGCCAGGGAGGCACCGGCGCCCACCTTCCCCAGGCCGAACCAATCACGGACCACCGGACTGGTATAGAGCCCAGCCGCCCCACCGGCGGCTTGCATGGCGCTGGAGAATTTGGACCGGTTTTCATCGGCCAAACCGGAAAGCCCTGCGTAGAGAGAATAGGCGCTCGTCAACACTGCCAAATAGTCCCGGATCCCGTACTCGGCGGATACTTTGGCCTTTTTCATGAGGGCAGCGGCTTCTGGGTAAGTGAAGCCAGTGCCGCCCATTTCCTGCTGGTCCAAATCGCTCAGCCTGAACCTCGTGTAGTCGTCGGGACGGTCGTCAAAAGAGAAACTGTCTCCAAGCTCGAAGCGGGTAAAGTCCGTTAAATCTAAGTCTTCGCCATCAGGCCAGGTCAGCTCGGGCAAATCAAAACCGGGACTGCTCCCCCTCCCGGAAAGCTGTCCCAAGATCGCCTCCAGCAGTTGAATCACCCGCTCACAACAATCCGGGGCGTTGGCTGGCTTCTGGGACCCCTGTTGGGACATTTTCGCCGCCTCGGCCATTTTCTCGGCAGCCTCCGTCAGCTTGTCGATGGTCGCGTCCGCGCTGGCGCTATCTTCTCGCCAAAGGTCGTTCCACCATTTGCCCAGACTGTTGAAGTTCCAGTCGCCGTTCAGCCCGGCTTTCAGATCCTTGAGAAGACCGGCCAGGGCCGACAAGGACTCACTGGCCACCAGGTCCGCCACCCACTTGATCATCATCTCCCGGAACGAGTTGCCCAGATCATGGAGCGCATCGTTCAGGGTGTCGAATTCCCCCTGGGCCACCTTTTCGATCCAACTGCTCCACAGCCCCTTGAGGGAGGAAAGCAGGCTCTCGGTGAGCCGGGTCAGGTTTTTGCCGTGGTCCGCCCACTGCGCCAGGGTCTGGTCCAGGGTGGACTGGTTAAGCTGCAATTCCTTCAACTTGACCAGGTAGAACCACTCGTACTCATCTTGCGTGTGACGGAACACTTCCGCGCCATACTCGTCGAGTTGCTGCTGTTTTGTAAGCAGGCTTTGGCCGGTGAGTTCGGCAACCTGCTGTTCATACCATTGGTTGATTCTCAGTCTTTCTGCCGTGCCTGCTTTGGTAGCTTCGGTTTTGTTGTTTTCGGTTTGGCCATGGGCCCCTGACGTGCCACTCCCGGTTTGCGTGCCCTGCCCGGCACCATTATTTTCGGGCCGACCGAGCATCGCGGCAACACGCGCCACGGCCTCGTAAAACTCCTTGAGTTTGCCTGTGGCGGCGGCCATTTCCGTGAAGAATACTGGGAGAAGGTCCGGAGGAATGTTGGCCGCGGCGGGCTGGGCAGTCGGGACAGAACTCCCCGTCCCCTGCGCGGAGGTCAGGTCCGGGCTGTAAGCCAGGCGCACCTTCTGGGTTTGGCTGGCTTGGACCGCGGCCCACAGCTTGGCTCCCGCCTCGGCGGATTGAGCCGCCTCCCGGCCAACCCCCTCCTGGCTGCGCCACAAGTCCCCCATTTGCTTGTAGACCTGGCCCGCCTTATGGATCGCGCCAACCAGCGCGGCAAAACCGCCCGCCGCGGTCTTTTGCACCGCGGCGCCGGCGCTCATCTGCTTGACCAATTTGTCCCAAGCCGCGGACTGGCTTTTGATGGCGGCCTCGGTCTGGCGAGCCTGGGTGGTGAGCTTGCCCAGCGACGTCACCGCGGTGTTCAGATTGGGCAGCTTGATATCAATGACCAGCTCGGTAACATCAACCATTGCTCAGCTCCGTTTCCGGTTGGCTTCGGCCACAAACCCCAGGTAAACGCGGTCCATGGTGCGCAAAAGGGCAATCTCCCAGGGGCGGGGGTTTTCGCCGGTCAGCTCCCGCCAGGCCCAGATTTCCCGGTAGGACAAGGGGGCGGCTCCGCCGCCGTCGCTGCCCCGCCCGGCGGACAGATCCCAGAACCATTCCCAGGCCTGCCGCCCCGCCGGGGGAATGTGGGGGCCGGCCAGCCGTTCGTCCGGCAGGCCCCTCTGTTCCAGATGGCTGCGCAAGGTGCCGCCGTCCGGGCGGGGGTAATCCAGCTCCAGGAGCGCCCGGACGGCGGTGCTCAGTTGATCTCCGAGCTCCTGATAAAATTTGCTTCGTCAGCCACCAAGGACTGGACCTGCTCTTTCAGGAAAGGCACCTTCTCGTAGACCCGGCGCACGTTCTCCGGGGTGCAGGCCAGCTCCTCGCCGCCGAACATGATCTTGTCCGGGCTGTCGGAGCTCTCCCAGGCCAGGGTGGTGTCGATCAGGCGCTCGAACACGATCTCCCGCAGGAGCTCGTTGTATTCCTCCTCCTGGGCCTTGTTCATGCGGCGGGGGTTGCCGATGCGGCGCTGGAAGCGCACGATCTTCTGCTCGCCGCGGCGGAGCGCCTCTTTCACCTGGGTCGAATGGGGGCCGGCCAGGGTGATCTTGAGGCCGGTGGGCTCGCCCCGCAGATCCATGATTTCCAGCTGGGCGTTGTCGCCGGTTTCCAGGGCGGCCAGGTCAAAGGACACGGGGGTTTCGGTCTTCTTGGGCATGGGGTCGTAATCTCCGTTGTTCTGGGGTGAGGCTGGGCGGCCCGGCGGCCGCGCCGCCGGGCCATACGTACTTCGGTTAGTCGTGATCCACCTTGCTGACGGCCAGGGTATAGCCGTGGTCGGCGTCATAGAGGGCCTGGAAGGGCAGGCTGATGGGCACCGCGCCCTCTTCGCTCACCTGCACGCTGCCGCCGGTGAACTTCAGGCGGGGCAGGTGGAAGTAGTAGCGGTTGCCCCGGCTGGCCCCCATGTGCACGTCTTCCAGCATCAAGACCAGGCTGGTCTCGCTCTCGTTGATGAACTTGTCCAACAGCTCGGAGTCCTCGAAGAAGGCGGTCAGGGTGCCGGTGAGGTTGGCCCGGCCGTCCACCAGGTCGGCGGCCTGGTCCGAGCCCACCACGTAGGCCGGGTTGATGCCGTTCTCCAGGGAGAGGTCCAGGCCGGTGACCACGCCCACCGTGCTGCCGCCCTCGGCGAGGCTGCCCCGGAAGCTGTCAAAGGGGCTGTTGGCCTGGGCCGCGGCCGGCTCGCCCAGGCTGGTCCCGCTGGTGGCGGCGCCCATGCCCATGAGGCCCAGGGTGCCGGTGACCATGCCGTCGGGCTTGACCGACAGGGCCAGCTTGTTGACCATGCAGCCGGTGAACACGTGGTACTGCGGGATGGCCAGGCCGGTGAAGCGCCGCTCCACGGTGAAGGTCTTCTCCTCGGCCGCGCCGGCCAGGCGGGGGTGCCGGGTCAGGGTGATCTCGTTGCCCGCGGCCTCGGGCGCCAGGGCGCCCTCCACGGTCAGGGTGGCCGCCGTGGCCGCGGCGAGCTGCCACAGGCCGTTGTTGGCCGCGGTGGAGAAGCCCTCCACGCTCACCTGGTCGCCGGCCGCGAAGCCGGAGAAGCTGCCGGTGAGCTGATTGGCGCCGGTGGCGGCGATGGCCGAACTGACCACGGTGGCCAGGCTGGACCAGGAGTTGAACAGGGCCCCGGCCAGCAGGTCGTCAAAGGCCTCGTAGGACAGCTCCAGGCCCAGGTCGCCGGCCACCTGCTTGGTGCCGTGGCGAAAATCGGCGATCTGCCGGTCGGAGCGCAACTCGCTGGACTGGAAACCGCCCTTGGTCATCTCCAGGCCCACGCTGGTGACCCGGAGGAGCTTCATGGCGGGGGTGGCGGGGGTAACCCCTTTGACCACCTCGGGCACATAGCTCACCTCATGACGCGATCCTCTGGCAAAACTCATGGGATTCTCCCCCCGGCCGCCCCGCCTTCCGGGCTGGATTGGCCTTGTATTGGGTTAAAGTTACTGCTCGCAGTGGTTGTTTGGGAGCCGTACGGCACGGCCCACTATTTGAAAGCACTTACTCATATGTTTTCGGCGTAGGCGAACCATTCCAGGGACACCGGCAGGTGGTACCACATCTCGTCGTCCTGGGGCGCGGCGCGCCAGGCCCGGCTGATCTCCAGGGTCACCCCGTCAGCCTCCAGCTGGAGCCCCCGCGGGAAGTGGTTGATGAGCTGATCGGCGACCTCCCGCCCCGGGCCCGGGCCCTCGCCGGACAGCGCGAAAACCGAGACCTGGTACACCCCCTTGAGCACGTTCCAGCCCTCTTGGCCCAGGCCCGCCTGCTTGGGGGTGGCGGGCAGAAAGGTGGCCCGCAGCCAGGTGGCGTCCTCGGGCGGCGTGAAAGCCAGGTTCTCCCAGGCCACCTCCAGGGTCGGGGTGGCGGCCGAGGCCCAGGCGGCCAACCGGGCGTCCAAGGCCGCCTGCAAGGAACCGTAAACCCCGCTCATCGTCCGCCTCCTTTTTGCCAGGCCCGCAGCACGGCCTGGCGGAACCGCTCCAGATTGATCCGCACCATGCCGGCCGGGGCCTGGGAGGAGCAGCCGTACTCCAAATCGCGGATATAGATCAGATTGTTGGCCAGGTGGAGCTTCCGGCCGGCCAAGGGCGCCTCGGCCGCGGCTTCCATCTCGGCCAGGGCGGCCGGCGCCCCCAGGCGCTCCACCGTGCCGCCGGGCGGGTCGCCGTGGCCGGACCGCCAGTTTCCCCGAGCCAGGCCGGTGCGCTGGGGAGTTTGCAGGATCACCTCCCGGGCGAACTCCCGGAAGCCCTCCTGGGCCGCCTCCTCCGCCCGCCGAGTCAGCTCCGCGGCCCGGTCTTCCAAAGCCTTGGCGAAATCGCCGTTCATCGCCGCACCTGCAATCGCCACATAATGGTTTCCCCTCCCGGCGCCACCCGGCCGGCGTGCTCCACCCGCCAGGTCTCCCCGCCCATGCTCACCAGATCTCCCGGCGCGGCCCGGCAGGCCGGGTCCTGGCTGGCCAACAGGAGCAGATGGTCCCCCCGTTGGATGAGGCTGCCGTCCACTTGATTCTCCCGGAACTCCGAGGTCACCCCCCGGGCCGCGAACTCCGTGGCCCCGTGGGCCAGGGGCCGGCCGTCATCCGGATCAAAAGCCGCCGGCGTAAAGTGCCGGAGGGTCACCGGCTGGCCGTAGCTGGCCAACATCTCCCAGGCCCGCGTGCGGAGATGGTCGTAATCCAGGGGCATTATTAGCCTCTTTCCGCCCAGAGCATCCCCGGGCTGAGGGTCAGGGGGGCCAAAAGCTCCTCCAGGACCGCCACCCGGATGCCGCCCGGTGCGCCGGGCTCGTACTCCACCTCGATCTCGGCCACCCGCTCGCGCCGGATCAGACCGCCCCGCCCCAGGTCCGGGGACAAGGACGCGGTCAACTCCCGCAGCGCCGCCTCGGCGCAAGCCTCGGCCACCGCGGCCGGCACCTGGTCCGCGGTCACCTCCCGGCCCTCGGCATCCACCACCCCCCGCCGGGGCCAGGCCAGGGCCTGGCCGCTCACCGCCCGCTGGCCCCGCCAACGGAAATGCCGGCAGAGGTAGGAGCTGGCCCGCACCACGGCCGCCTCCTGGTCCGCAGCCCCGGCCGCGGCCCAGGCCGCGTGGCCCCGCAGGGCGTGATAGGCGGTGCAGTATTCCAGGCTGGCCAAGGCGTTGGCCGCGGCCAGACCCTGGCCGGTTTCCACGATCAAGGCCATCACCTCACCTCCAGGCAAACGAAGGGTAATCCATAGCTCGGCCACCTGGCGCCCCAGGGAAGGCGCCGCCCAGGCGGCCCGGGCGGCGCTACGCAAGGTGCGGCCTAGCTGGTGGCCAGGTTGGTGATGACGCCGTGGAACTTCTGGTTGGCGTAGTCCAGGCCCACCTGGCCGTAGACCTGGCCCTTTTCGCTGGCTCCGGTCTTGGACAGGGGCTCGTAGAACAACAGCCCCTTGCCGGGCACCGGCAGGAACACCGGGGCGCAGTAGGCCACGTCGGCCACCAGAAGCGAGCCGGCCGGCATCTGCGGGGTCCAGATCACCCCCAGCATGGCGAAGTCGGTCTCCACCTGCTTGATGTTCACCCCGCCCACGTTGCGGTCCGCCGGGGCGTAGCCATAGATGTCGCTGAACTTCTGCTTCTGGAAGGCGTTGACGAACACCACCGCGCTACGGAAGCGGGACCCGGAGGTGGCCATGGTCCTGAGGAGCTGGTCCACCAGGGTCTTGGACAGGGCCGCGCCAGAGGCGTCCACCGCGTTGGTGGTGCAGGCCTCGATGATCCCCCGGGTCTGAAAGGCCGTGGCCGCGCTGGCCGTATTTTGATAAGCCCCGTTCAGGAAGGTGTATTCCACGTCCAGGGCGATCTGCTCCAGGTTGGCCATGACCTGGAAATCCAGCTCGTTGGCCACCGGCTGGGCCTCGCCCTGCACGCTGAGGCCGGACAAACCGCCCCAGTTGCTCAGCTTGGGATAGGTGACCTCCACCCCCCGCTGAAAGATCTGGCAGACGTTGTACTCCTGGGCCCGGGTATAGGTGGTGGCCGCGGCGCCCCCGGCCGCCGCGGTCTCGCTGATGGCCGGTTGGGCGGCCGTGTCCGGGGCCCAGTACTGGGAAAGCGCGAACTCCCAGGCCCCCACCGTGCGTCCCCCGCCCGACAGCCCCCCGATCATGGACAGAAACGGGGTGTGGTCCGCGTAGACCTTGTACAGCTCACCCACGTAGTTCAGGCAGTTCCAAACCGTGGCCGTTCCTTCGATGCTCATTTCCGCTCAACCTCCCCAGGCCTCACGGCCCCGGAAAATGGGGAAGCCGCGGCGCGGGGCCCCCCGCCCCGGCCAACGGCTTCTACTTGTTTTCGTGCATCTGGCGTTTCAGGGAAATCATGGCCAGGGCGTCGCCGGCCTGGGCCGCCCGTTGGTAGCGGCCGGCCAGGTCCCAGGCGGGCGCGGCGCCCGCGCCAACTCCGGTGGCGGCCCGGCCAATGGGGCTGCCGGAGCCCACTGGAGCGCCAACGCCAAAGGCCGGGGCAAAGCCCTCGCTACGACGCAGCTCTTCCAGCAAATCCCCCGCCCCGGACCAGGGCCGGCCGTCGGCCCCCAGGCGGGGCTCGCCGCTCTGGTCCACCGGCCGCACCACAAAGCGCCCCTCCTCCTCAAAGACCTTCAAACGCTGGCGCACGTGGGGCAACAACAGCTCCGGAGACCCGCCGGCCCGGGTGATGGCCCGTTGGGCCTCGGTGTCGATCAGCTCCTGTTCCAGGGCGGCCCGCAGGCGGGCGGTCTCCTGGTGGCGGGCTTTCAGGATCTGAGCCTGCCGGCGCACCAGGCGGGCCTTCTCGGATTTCCAGCCCCCGGGCTCCCCCGGGGCCTCGCCACCGGCCGGAGCCGGCTCGGCGCCGCTGGCCCAGGCCGCCAAGCGGTCTTCCAGCTCGCGGGCCCGGGCCCGTTCCTTGGCCAAGGCCTCGCGCCAGCCGCCGGAGTCGGCCAGCTTCTCGGCCCCCTCCACCTGCAGGAGATAGCGCCCCCCGGCTTCCCGGTACAGATCGCGGAACTCCGGGGCCACCGCGTCCAAGCTTTCCAAAACCGCCTTGAGTGCCAACCTCGCCTCCCCCCTGTGTGGCCCGGCCGGAGGGTTCCGGCCGCCGTGATGGGCACAGTAAAACAGACGCCCGGCCGGCCGGCCAGGCGTTGGCGTCACCAAGGTATGGTTATGTCAGGTTTTTATGCCGAAGGTCCCGGCAGGGACCGCGGGGGAGGAGAAAGCGGCGGCAAGGCGCGGCTTGCCCTGGTTTGGCGGAAAACGCCAGGGACAGGAAGGGGGAAAAGGAGCGGCCAACCGGGCGGCGGCGCGGGTTACTTGGCCTTGGCCCCCAGCAAGACCCGGGAAAGCTCGTCCAGGTTCATGAGCTGCACCCCTTCGGCCCGCATGGCCTTCAAGGCCTCGGGGTAGACCCCGTTGCAGGCCGTGGGCACCAGGCCCACCCGGAAATCGCGGTCCGTGGCGCCCAACTGGGTGGCCCGCACATCGTCCGGCGCGCCCAGGCCCACCACCACCACGCTGTTGACCCCCAGTTCGCCCAGAAAGCTCACCAGGGGGGTGCCGAGGAAGGCGTCGTAGCGGGGCTTCAGGATCACGAACTCCTGCGGCCCCAGGCTCTGCACCCGGCCGGCCAACAAGGCCTGATAATCCAGGGCCTTGCCGTCGGGGTTCAGAGGCGCGTAAAGCTCCGAGCCCCAGGTGCCCGGCTCGGCCAGGTGGAGCTTGCCCTGCTTCAGGGCCTCCCGCCGGCCCAGGTCCGCGTTGTGGCCGTCGGGGAGGTAGAGGCGCACCAGATGGATGATGGGCCGGCCGGCCCGGCGGAACATCGCCACCGCCTCGCCCACCGGGGGCATCACCCGCACCGCGTCCACGGCCGGCTCCGCGCCGTGGGGGTCGGCGAAGTCGTTCTGGTCGTTGACCACCAACAGGGCCACCCGCTCCGGCTCCAGGCGGGTGTAGGGGGTGTCGAGGTTGCCCGGGGTCTCGGGCGCGTCGGCCCGGGCCGGCGCGGGCTCTCCGCCCAGGGCCAGGGCCAGGCAGGCCGCCAGGACGGCGACCAGGAGGCGACCCCGGCGGGCGGGACGCAGATAGGTGCGGCGGGGGCGGCATGGCGTGGGGAGAAGGCGCATGGCTGGGCTCCTGCGGGGCAGTTTCGCGTGGCGCTGGGGTGGCTCCTATTGGGGCTCCGGCGGGGGCATCTGCATCTGCGCGGGCGGAGGCCCAGCTGCGGGACTGGGCTCGTGCCCCGGTTGGGGCCCTGGCCCCTGCCCCGGTTCCTGGCGGCTCTCCTGGGTCCCCGCCGGCGCGGCGGCGGGAGAGGCCGGAGCGGGCCCCCCCGCGGGCAGGCGGCCGCCCAGATGATACTCCAGGTCGTCCCAGGCGTCAGCCAGGGCTTGCCGGGTCTGCCACAGCTCGCGGTGGGCCGCGGTGAGGTCCTTGCGGGCGGTGACCAGCACCAGCTGGTCCAACTGCATGCGCCCCGCGTACACCTCGGCAAAGGCCACGGCCTGCTGGCGGAGCGGGATCACCTTTTCTTCCAAGAGCTGGGCGCTCTCGGCCAGGTATTGCAGGCTGGCCAGGTCCGTGGTCAGCTCCTCGCGCACCTGGCCCTCCAGGGCGGCCAGCCTTTTCTTGGCCAGACGCGCCTCAAAGCCGGCGCGGGCGATCTCCGGCTGGTTCTGATGGAACAGGGGCAGGTCCGCCTCCACCAAAGGGCCCAAGACCTGCTCGCCGCCGGTGTCCCGCTCCCAGTTTGCCCCCAGACGCACCTCGCGCACCACCCGGGAGCGGGCCAAGGCCTCCCGGCGAGTGGCCTCGGCCGCCCGCAGCTTGGTGGCCTGCAGGTCCAGGCGCTGCCCCAGGGCCAGGGTCACGGCCTGGTCCCAAGGCAGCGGGGCGACGGACGGCCGTGGGGGTTCGCCGGCCAGGGCCAGGTCCCGGGGCAGTTGGGGCAGCCCCAGGCTGGTGGCCAGGGCCTGCCGGGCCTGGGCCAGCTCCAGGTCCAGGCGGGAGAGGGCCAGCCGGGCGCTCACCGCCGCGTCCCGGGCCAGGTAAAGGTCCAGGTCGGTCTGGTATCCGAACTCCTGGCGCCGAGCCGTCTCGGCCACCAGCTTCTCATAGTCCTGGAGCAGTTTCTCCTGGCTCACCCGGATCTTCTGCATATACCACAGGTGGTTGTAGGCCTGCCGGGCCTGGCGGCGGGTGGCCAGCACCATGTCTCCCACCTCCAAGGTCACCCGCTCCAGGGTGGCCTGGGCCACCTCCCGCTTGAGCGGAGCCTGCCAGAGATCGGAGATGGGGAAGGAGGCCGACAGCTCCACGTCGGTGGCGCTGTCCTCGCCGGCGATGGGGAAGCGGATCAGGGCCCCCAGGGTGGGGTTCTCGATCAGCCCGGCCGCCACCAGGTCGGCCCGGGAGATGCCGATCTCCTCGAAGCTGGCCTGCAGGGCGCGGTTGTTCAACAGGGCCACGGCCACGGCCTCGTCCGGGGTCAGCCCGCCGGCCAGGGCCTGGTCCACCTCCTGGCGCACCTTGGCCTCGTCGGCCTGATCGGCCTCCCAGATGAGCCGGGCCGGGGAGACCGAGGCCACCCGCTGCTGCATCCGCTGGAAATCGCCGGCCGGCTGCACGCTGGCGCAACCGGCCAGGAGCAGAGCGAGGGTCAGGAGTCCGGCCGCGGGCAGCGCCCGCCGCCACCAGGGTACGCCCGACCCAGGAGGCTGTCGGAGTAATGGCGTCATGGTTGTTTTTAGCCAAGTCCCCATTTTAGGCGGAAATTCCTGGTTAAAGCTGGCCATAACACACCCCTTGGAAAACTATGAAGTTTTTTGGGGGAAGGGGAGTGGGGGGGGAAGGCCCCTTTTTTTCAAAAAAGGGGCCTTCCCCCCACATTTTCGCCAAACTCCTAGGCATGGTGGCCTCCTTTTCCGGAGGGTTCCTTCACGTGCAGGAGGGTGAACATGCCTCCCACGCTCATCACCCCCAAAGGCACCTGGGCGTGGGCGTTCATGGTGTGGTGCAGCTTGTGGCAGTGCATGCGCCAGATGCCCGGGTTGTTGGCCACGAACTCCACGTCCCGGGTGGTGCCGGGGGCCACGTTCACCGTGTTGCCCGGCCACTGGGCCGAGGGCGGAATGGGCCCGCCCTCGGTGCCCACCACCCGCCAGGTGTGGCCGTGCAAATGGATGGGATGGCTGGACATGGTGAGGTTGCCGAAACGGATGCGCACCCGGTCGTTCAGGTTCACCGTGATGAACTCCACGTCCGGGGCCACGGTGCCGTTGAAGGTGAACCAATTGAAGTCCATGGTGGCCAGGTTGGGGAAATCGTTGCCCGGGGCCAGGGCAAAGGCTTGCAGCATGATGGCCACGTCGTGGTCGATCTTCTGGGCCGGCGGCTCGGCCGGATGGATCACCAGGAAGCCGCCCAGGCCCAGGCCGTCCTGCTTCATCATGTTGAAGCCGGTGTGATACATGTAGGTGCCCACCTGGTGCAGGGTGAATTCGTACACCCGGGTGCCGCCCGGCGGGGTGACCGGCTCGGTGGTGCCGCCGGCCCCGTCCATGTCATTGGGCACCTCCAGGCCGTGCCAGTGGATGCTGGTGGGCTCGGGCAGCTCGTTCTTCAGGATCACCCGGATGCGGTCACCCTGGGTGCACTCGAGGGTGGGTCCGGGCATCTGGCCGTTGTAGCCCCACAACAGGGCGCGCCGGGGGTAGTGGTGCTTCATGCCGCCCATGTAGCGGCGGTTCTCGGCGATGATCTCCCAGGAGGCTTTGGGCTTGCCGTCGGTGAGCATGCGGGCCACCGGCTGGGCCACCAGGCGGAAGACCTTGACCTCGCCGTCCCGCTCATAGCCCAGGGGCGGCACGTTCAGGGTGTGGACCCGGCCCATCTGGCGGCCCATGGTGGCCGGCGGGGGAGACAGCGGCCGGGCCGGGTCCCGCCAGGCGAAACGGGGCCCCATGCCCCCCATGTGCTCCAGGTGCCCCCCGGGGGGCATGCCGGCCATGGGGGCCATGTTGCCGCCCGGGGCGGGAGCAGGGCTCTGGGGCGGGGCCATGCCCGGCATGGCCGGAGCCCCGGCGTGGCCGGTGTGTTCGCCCGAAGTCTGGGCCCCGGCCACCCCGGCCGAGGCCAGCAGCCCGCCCAGGGCGGCCAGGAAGCCACGGCGCGTGGATTTTTCGGACATGGCTGCTTCTTTCCTTGACCGAGGCCGCCCCGGCCGGGCGTTGCCCGGGTCCGCCGCCCACCCGGTGGAGGCGCCGGCGGAGGGGACGGTTTAGGGTTGCAGGGTAAGGCGGAAGATGGTCCCCGGCCCGGTCTGGTCCAGGATCTCCAGCTGGCCGCCGTGGGCCTCCACGACCTTGTTCACGATGGCCAGGCCCAAGCCGGTGCCTTCCTTCTTGGTGCTGAAGAAAGGCTGCAAAACCTCCTGCCGCTGGGCCGGGGGGATGCCCGGTCCCTGGTCCACCACCTCCAAGGCCGGGAGGTCCCCCACCCGGACCGCCCGGACCACCACCTCCTGGCCCGGCTCCGAGGCCTCCACTGCGTTGTTCACCAGGTTCAACAGGGCTTGCTCCAGCCGCAGGCGGTCGGCCGGGCAGGTCACCTCGCCCAGGGGGGTTTCCACGGCCAGGCGCACCTCTCGCTGGTCGGCCAGGGCGCCGGCCACCGCGACCACGTCCCGGGCCAGGGCGCCCAGCTCCACCGAGTCCAGGTTCAGGTCCAGGGGGCGGGCAAAGGAGAGCATGTCGCGGACCATGGCCTCCAGGCGGGCGGTCTGGTGCAGGGCGATCTCCAGCTTGACCACGGCCGGGTCGTCCGGCGGCAGCGTGCGCTCCACCTGGCGCACAAAGCCGCCGATGGCCATGAGGGGGGTCTTCATGTCGTGGGCCACGGCCGAGACCGCCCGGCCCATGGCCGCCAGGTCCCGGGCCTGGCGCAGTTCCTCGCGGCGGCGGCGGGCCTGGTCCGAGAGCCAGCCCAAGGCGCCGGAAACTACCACGAACAGACCCATTTGGATGAGGCTGCTCAGCTCGTAGGTGTCGGAGTGGGCTTCATGCTGCAAGAGCCAGGGTACGTATAACAGGATGATGACCAGGGAGGTGAGGAGGGCTCCCCGGAGACCGAACCAAAAGGCGGCCAGGAACAGGGGCAGAAAGTACAGGTCCCGGTAGGCCAGATGCAGGAACTCGTAGTGCGCCAGGGTGAGGTAGTGCAAAGCCGTGAGGCCGGCTACCAAGCCGGCCACCACGGCCCAGCCCACCAGGGTTCCCCGGCGGCCGGAAGGTCCCCCGTTCCAGGGCAACTCAGGCCTCCAGATCGCGCTTCATGGACTCGAATTCGGCCTTGGTGATCTCCCCGGCCGCGTAACGTTCCTTCAAGATATCCAGGGACCGGCCCGGCCGGCTGCTGGGGCTGTTGCCGCCGCCGCAGGGGCCGGCGCCAAAGCTGCCCTTGCCCATCATCCAGCGCACCAGGGCCACCCCGGCCAGGATCAGCACTATCCAAAAGATGATCATGAAGATTCCTCCAAACCAGCCGCCGCCGAACATCATGCCCGGGCCGTAGCCGCCGCCCCAGCCAGCCTGTCCACCAGGGCAGAAAAACCCGGAGAAGCCATTGCTCATCAGTTGCCAAGTCATCGTATCATCTATCCTTTCCGGTCACGCAGACACTTCCACCGCGCCCGCCATGCCCGCTTCCATGTGATAAAGGTTGTGGCAATGATGGAACCAGAAACCCGGGTTGTCGGCCAGGAAATCCACCGCGGCGCCGCCGCCCCTTTCCACCAGGAGGGTGTCCTTGGTCACCCACCACGCGGGCTCCAGGGCCGGGTTCACCACCCGGAAGGAGTGCCCGTGCAGGTGCATGGGGTGGGGCATCATGCTACGATTCAAATATTTTAACCGTACCCGAGTATCTATGGGGGCGAAAAGGTAATCCGCCCGGGGCCAAACCTGGCCATTGATGGTCCACCAGGCCGAGTGCATGCCGCCCGAGAGCACCTGCCGGTACTCCCGCCCCCGGCCCCGGCCGGCTCGCGGCGGCTGGGGCCGGGCGGCCCGCAGATCCCACACCGTGGCATAGGAAAGCCCCGGCCGGAACAAGGGCGGCACGGGTTCGGCCCGTCGCACCCCCTGGTAGGCCACCTCCACCCGGAGGCCGTTCTCCCCCCAGCCCAGGTTGTTGCTGGCCAAGAGCCAGCGGCCGGGATTGTCGGCCAAAAACTCCACGTCGTAGCGCTCGCCCGGGGCCAGGCGCAGCACCTGGGTGGTCTGGGGCCGCACCGGGCGCCCGTCGGTGTGGGTGATGACCAGGGGGTGTCCGGCCAGGCTCAGGTCGTAGATGCTCACCGCCGAGGCGTTGATGAGCCGGAGCCGCACCCGCTCCCCTTGCCGCACCGCCAGCGCCGGGCCGTGGGGATAGGCCCGGCCGTTGACCGCAAAGGCGTCGTACACCGGCTCCAGCGGAGGCTCGTCGCCGCCGCCTCCCCGCCCCATGCCCCCCATCATGCCGCCCATCATCATGCCGGGCGGCCGCCGCCGGGGGGAGTTGGGGCCGCCGCCGTCCACCCGGGCCCAGTCCTCCAGCATAAGCACGTACTCCCGGTCCGGCGGCCGGACCTCGGCCGCGGCCGGCTCCACGATGAGGGGGCCATAGAGCCCCCGGTCCAGCTGCAAGCCCCGGTGGGAATGGTAAAAGTAAGTGCCCGCCTGGGTCACCGGGAATTCATAGAGGAACTCTCCCCCCGGGGGCACCGGCTTCTGGGTCAGGCCGGCCACCCCGTCCATGAGGTTGGGCACGGCCAGGCCGTGCCAGTGGACGGTGGTGGGTTCGGGCAGATGATTCTTCAGGCGGACCCGCAGGATGTCGCCCTGCCGGAGCCGGATCTCCGGGCCCGGCAGGCGGCCGTTGTAGGTCCAGGCCAAAAAGCTGCCGCCCCCGCCCAGGTCCACCGGGGTCACCCCGGCGATGAGGGTCAGCTCCCGCACCCGGGGGCCAGGCTTGGCCAGCCCGGACAGCGGCCAGCCCCCGGCCAGGCCCCAGGCCGCCGCAGCCAGCCCGCCCCTTAGGAATTGTCTGCGGTCCAGCACGTCATGGCTCCTTCCAGCCGGCCGGCAAGCCCGGGTCCGGTGGCAAATTCTATTCCTCCCAGCTAGAGGTGCATTCTTCGTGCCGTGCCCAGGAACAGATAGTTAACCCTATTTTGCGCCCCTTTGGCTGCGGGGGCCAAGCCCGGCCCCCGCTGGCGGTGCGAAATCGCTTCGCGTCTGGGGCCAGGGATGGATAATATTTTTGCAGGGGCCTGGCGCCCCGGGCGGCAGGCCGGCTTTCCCGCCGCCCGCCCTCGGGAAAAAATGTTAGATTCAGGCTGTCCCCCGGACAGCCCTCGCAGGGGGCCGGACCATCCCCCCAGGCAGGTCATGACGTGAAAGAGGCACACGACCCCAACCGGGAGCTTCTGGCCGCGCTCAAGCAGAGCGAGGAACGCTACCGCTCCATCACCGAGACTTCGGTGGACGCCATCATCACCTCCAACGCCCAAGACCGCATCGTCACCTGGAACAAGGGGGCGGAAAGGATCTTCGGCTGGGGGCAGGAGATCGTAGGACGGCCGGTGACCACCATCGTGCCTCCGGCCTTCCGCGCGGCCCACCGCGAGGGGGTGCGCCGCTTTCTGGCCAGCGGCTACCGCCACCTCATCGGCCGCACCGCCGAGCTGATGGGCTACACCAAGGACGGCCGGGAATTCCCCCTGGAGCTGTCCCTGTCCACCTGGGAGGGCGCCGACGGGCTGATGTTCGGGGCCATCATCCGCGACATCTCGGAAAGGAAAAGGCTGGAGCGGCTCAGGGAGGACGTGCACCGCATCATGCGCCACGACCTGAAATCCCCCCTGGTGGGCATCACCGGCCTGGCCAAGCTGATCCTCTCCGGCGACAACCTCACCCCCCGCCAGAAGAAGTCCGCCCTCATGATCCGGGAGCTGGGGGAGCGCATGCTGGGCTTCATCGGCCGCGCCCGCGATTTGTTCATGTTGGAGGAAGGCTCCTACCAACTGGAGCCCTTGGAACTGGATCTGTTGGCCGTGGCCCGGCGGGTGAAAACCGAGCTGACCCCCCTGGCCCAGGCCAAGGAGGTGGAGCTGGTGCTGACCCTGGCCGGCGCGCCGGCCCGGGGCCGGGCCCGCTACGCGGTGATGGGCGACGAGGGCCTGTTGGATATGATGCTGGCCAATCTGATGAAGAACGCCGTGGAGGCTTCCCCCCGCGGCGGCCGGGTCTCCGTGGACTTGGCCCCTTCTCCCCGGCCGGATGGCCCGGCCCACCGCCTGGTGGTGCACAACCAGGGCGAGATCCCCCCGGAGGTGCAGGACAAGCTGTTCCAGCCCTACGTAACCATGGGCAAGAAAGAGGGCACCGGCTTGGGGGCCTACAGCGCCTGGCTCACGGTGCAGGCCCACCACGGCGAGATCAGCTTCACCACCTCCCCGGAGGAAGGCACCTGCCTCATCGTCACCCTGCCGGCGGACCCGCGGGTCGTTCCGTCTACTCCAGACCCGGCTGCGGGCTCTTGACCACGGTCAACAGCATCTTGAAGGGCTTGTCAGCCGTGAGGGCATGCGGCACCCCCTGGGGCATGGCCACCACCTGACCGGCCTGGGCCTGGATGCGGTTCCCGCCGATGTTGAGGCTGGCTTCGCCGTCCAACACCTGCACCAGGGCGTCGGCCGGCACGGTGTGGGCGCTGATGCCCTCGCCTTGGGCAAAAGCGAACAGGGTAACACTCAGGTAGGGATTTTGGGCCAGGGTGCGGCTCACCACCCGGCCCTCCTCATAATCCACCAGGCCGAGGATATCCAAGGCGGTGGCGAACTCGATATTCTTGATCAGTTGCGACGCGGCCATATTCCACCTCCCCAATAAAGTATTAAATCACTTTAATTCCATTTATACAGTAAATCACGCCTCCCCTTTTGGCAACCCCTGAAATAGTGTTTGTATATTTGGGATAGGCGCGTGCTCCCGGTGGCGACAATCCAGGGCGGCCAGCCGGGCCTGCTGGGGGCCGGCGGGCATTCCCCGCCAGGCTTTTAGCGCTTCACTACGGCCACGGTCACCGCCCGGGGCTCCACCCGCTGCAGGACCAGGGCGAAAAGACCCTGGGGCAGCTTCAGGTTGACCTGTCCGCCGGGCTTCAGGACGGCCACGCCCTCCTTGCCCTCGGGGCTCTTGAGGCGGATCTTGACCCGGGCCGGGGCGGTGCGGATTTCCTCCACGGTGAGGATCACCTGCCCCCCCACCAGCACCACCGCCTCGCCCAGGCGCACCACCTGGTCCCGGACCTGGCCCTTGGCTGGGGGCACGGGCAGGGGGACCCCGCCCGCGGTCTCCCGCTCCAGGGTCTTGACCTGGCCTTCCAGCCCGGCCAGGCGCTGCTCCAGGCTGCGGTTCAGGGCGTCCAGCCGGCTGGCCCGCTCGGCTTCCCGCACCGCGTCTTCCTGGAACCGGGCCAGTTCAGGCCCCCTGAGCGCCCGGCCGGTGTGGAGCCCCAGGAAAAACAACAAGGCCCCGGCGCCCAGGGTCAGGGTCCAGGCTCCCAGGGGACGGCGGAAAAAATCCAGCATGGCTTCTCCCCCCGCGGCCAGGGCCGGCGGAGCAGACGAGGTATCACAAGGGCGGCCGGGGGGACTCCCCCAGGCCGCCCGGGCCCCACACTTCCTCCAGGCCCCGGAGAAAGCCCCAGAAGTGGGGCTCGCTGTGGGGCTCCAGGGTCAACACCGGCCGCCGGGGCAAGCGGGGAATCTCCCGGGCCAGGAAGCCCCAGTCCACCAGGCCGCGGCCCGGGGGCTGGTGGCGGTCGTCCTGACCGTCGTTGTCGTGCAGATGCAACTCGGCCAAATGCCCGGCCACCGCCGGCCACCACGCGGCCAGGGGGGTGCGGGAAAAGGCCAGCACGTGGCCCACGTCCAGGCACAGGCCCACCGGCACCCCGGCCCGGGCGGCCGTGGCCTCCCGGGCGGTCAACAACGGCCGGGGGTCTGGCTCCATGGTGTTCTCCAACACCAGATCACAGCCGGCCTCGGCCAGGCGGGCCGCCACCGGCCCCAGCACCTCGGCCAGGCGGCGGGCGAAGGCGTCCAAATCGCGGTGGATCATCCACCAGTAGCCCAGATGGGCCACGGCCTGCCGGGCTTCCAGGCCCACGGCCCACTCCGCGGCCACCGACAGGCGCAGGGAAGCCACCTGCCCCACCGCGGTGTCGGCCGCGCCGGGGGAGAGGTCCATGAACGGCAGATGCGCCGTCACCCGCCGGCCGGCCAAGAGACCCCGGGCCACCTCCAGGTCCTCGGGCCCCAGGGTGTCCAGGGCCTGGGCGTCCAGGCCCACCTCGGGGTGGAACTCCACCCCCTCCACCAGGGGCCGGAAGCGGCCCAACAGGTCCCGGAGCGGCAGATTGACCTGCACCCGGGCCAGCCAGGGGAAATGCCGGCCTTGGGCCGCCTGGCTCAGGATCTCCCGGGCTGCCTCATCCTCGCCCGGAGGCAGGGGGCGGGTCAAGCCCGGGGGCAGGGCCCCGGCCGGCGGCCAGGCCAGCAGGGGGCAAGGCAGACAGTCCAGGTCCAGGGGCGGGGGGTCCTCCGCCGGGTCCAGGTAGACCAGGGCGGCGGGCCGGAGGCGGGGCGGGCAGGCCTCCAGGGCCAGGGCCAAGTCCGGGTCCAGGCCCAGATCCAGGTCCGGGGAGGGGTCGCCCGGCGGGCCCAGGAACAAGGCCCGGGCCGGCGCGGCCAAGCGCTGGGCCAAACCCTGGGCCCGGGCCCGGTTGGCGGCCCGGCCGTATAGCCAGATGGCGGGCAAGGAACTCATAGGGTCCTCATATTTCAGGCTCCGGCCCCCTGGACGCGTCTGGTCTCTCTTGGTAAGAATGGGGACGGGAGGTACAGGATGCCACGCATCGAATTCGAAGTCAGCGACCAAGTGTACCGCATATGGCAAGCTTTCGGCCAAAGTCAGCAGGCCGAAAGAATGCGCGAGGCCGGGGTGACCGGCGACTGGGCCGTGTTGGGGCTCATGCACAATGTGGAGCGCTACCTCAAGGAAGGCGGCCCGCGTCCCCCGGAAGCGGACCAGGAGACCGAGAACGAGAAGGAAGCCGCCCAGGCCCGCCGGCGCCTGACCAAGAGCCAAAAGCGCATCCTGCCCATGTTCAACGAGAACGACCGCATCACCCTGCCGGAGATGAGCCGGGTGCTGGGCCTCACTCCGGAGCAGGGGGCGGAGCAGTTGCAGCAGTGGGTGGATCAGAAATTCCTGGCGGCCATGGGCGAGCGGGACGGCGAAACCGTCTACGGCCTCTCGCCCATCTGGCTCAAGTACAACCTCGCGGCCAACCGGCCCTCCCTGAACGCCCCCCGTATCCTTTTCCACCTGCGGAACCCCAACGAGTAGGCCCCTGCCCCGGGGCCCGCCGCCTTTTTCCGAGGGGCCCGCGGAATGTTCAGGATTGTTCCGTAATCTCCCTTCATGATAATCTGTTTTAGATATTGCATCACCACCCTGCTTCTGCCCTCCCAGCCTTGGCTTGCACGCCGCCGCCAGCCCCATTTTAAACCAGTACCGGTTTCCCCGGTTCCACTGTGGGGCTCCCTGGGAGATATTATGGCTAAAATATTAAGATTTTTGTGTTTGGCCGCCCTGGGCGCGGCGGCGTTGGCCAGCGCGGCCTGGGCCGCCGGGGATAAGCCGAACATCGTGGTGATCTGGGGCGACGACATCGGCCAGAGCAACCTGAGCATCTATACCAAGGGGCTGATGGGCTACCGCACCCCCAACATTGACCGGGTGGCCCAGGAAGGCATGATCTTCACCGACTATTACGGTGAGCAGAGCTGCACTGCCGGCCGTTCGGCCTTCATCACCGGCCAGAGCGTGTTCCGCACCGGGCTCAGCAAGGTGGGCATGCCGGGGGCCGACTTGGGGCTCAGCGCCAAGGACCCCACCATTGCCCAGCTTCTCAAGGCCCAGGGTTACGCCACCGGCCAGTTCGGCAAGAACCACTTGGGCGACAAGGACGAGTACCTGCCCACCGCCCACGGCTTTGATGAGTTCTACGGCAACCTTTACCATTTGAACGCCGAGGAGGAGCCGGAACTGCCGGACTATCCCAAGGACCCGGCCTTCCGCAAGAAGTTCGGGCCCCGGGGGGTGATCCATAGCTGGGCCGAGCCCGGCGGCAAGCAGAAGATCGAGGACACCGGCCCCCTGACCAAAAAGCGCATGGAGACCATCGACGACGACATCGCCCAGAAGGCGGCGGAGTTCCTGGAGAAGCAGCACCAGGCGGGCAAGCCCGTGTTCCTGTGGGTCAACTTCACCCACATGCACTTCCGCACCCATCCCAAGCCCGAGAGCGTGGGCCAGGCCGGGCGCTGGCAGGGCCCCTATCATGACGTGATGATCGATCACGACAAGAACGTGGGCACCGTGCTGGCCAAGATCGACGAGCTGGGCCTCGCCGACCACACCATCGTGTTCTACAGCACGGACAACGGCCCCCACATGAACTCCTGGCCCGACGCGGGCATGACCCCCTTCCGCAACGAGAAGAACTCCAACTGGGAGGGGGCCTACCGGGTGCCGGCCATGGTGCGCTGGCCCGGCCACATCAAGGCGGGCTCGGTCTCCAACCAGCTCATGTCCCATTTGGACTGGCTGCCCACCCTCCTGGCCGCCGCCGGGGTGCCGGACATCAAGGCACAGCTCCTCAAAGGCGTCGCGGCTGACGGCCACAAGTTCAAGGTGCACCTGGACGGCTATAATTTCCTGCCTTACCTCACCGGCGAAGCCGAACTGGGTCCCCGCCAGGCGTTCTTCTATTTCTCCGATGACGGCGACCTCACCGCCCTGCGTTATGACAACTGGAAGCTGGTGTTCGCCGAGCAGCGGGCCCGGGGCACCCTGCAGATCTGGGCCGAGCCTTTTGTACATCTCCGGATTCCCAAGCTGTACAACCTGCGGATGGACCCTTACGAGAAGGCCGACATCACCTCCAACACCTACTGGGACTGGTATCTGGACCATGCTTTCCTCTTCTTACCGGCCCAGAGCTATGTGGCGGATTTCATGGGGACCTTCAGGGAGTACCCGCCAAGACAAAAAGCGGCCAGCTTCACCATCGACCAGGTGCTGGACTCCTTGCAACAACCAGTGGGCAGCCGCTGAGACCGGGTTGGCTCCCTCCCCAAGCCAGCTCACCCTGCTTAAAAGCCCCGCGTTCGGCGCCCCGCCGGGCGCGGGGTTGTTCATGGCCCGGGGAGAGACCCTCGCGGGCCGGGAGGCCGCCTGATGCGTGTTTACCGTCTGACCAAGTCATGGTGGGCCGGGCTGGCCCTACTCTGCCTGGCCGGGGCCGCCCTGGCCGCTCCGGCGGCCGAGCCCCTGCCCAGTTGGCGGGACGGCGCGGCCAAGCAGGCCATCCTGGAGTTCGTGGCCCAGGTCACCAAGCAAGGCGGGCCGGCATACGTGCCCCCGGCGGAGCGCGTCGCGGTGTTCGACAACGACGGCACCTTGTGGGCCGAGAAGCCCTTTCATTTCCAGCTGGCCTTCGCCCTGGGCCGGGTCAAGGAGATGGCCCCCCAGCATCCCGAGTGGGCCCAGGAGGAGCCTTTCGCCGCGGGCCTCTCCGGCGACCGCGCCCGGATGGCCAAGTTGCATCAGGCCGACCTCATGAAGATCGTGGCCGCCACCCACGCCGGGCAGACCACCGAGGGGTTCGACGCCGCGGCCCGCGCCTGGCTGAAAACCGCGCGCCACCCCACCAAGGACCGGCTCTACACCCAAATGGTCTACCAGCCCATGCTGGAGCTGCTGAGCTACCTTACCGCCCATGATTTCAAGGTTTTCATCGTCTCGGGCGGCGGGGTGGATTTCCTGCGCGCCTTTGCCCTGCCGGTGTACGGCATCCCGCCGGAGCGGGTCATCGGCTCCAGCCTCCAGACCAAGTGGGAATACCGGGACGGCCGGCCGGTGATCGTCAAGCTGCCCCAGATCAACTCCCTCGATGACAAAGAGGGCAAGCCCCTGAATATCGAGCTGCACCTTGGCCGGCGGCCCATCCTGGCGGCGGGCAATTCCGACGGCGATCTGCAAATGCTGGAATGGACCGCGGCCGGCCACGGGGCCCGGCTGATGCTCTTGGTGCATTATGACGACCCGGAGCGGGAATGGGCCTACGACCGGAAGTCCGCGGTGGGCCGCTTGGATCAGGCCCTGGACCTGGCCGGCCAGCGCGGCTGGCGCGTAATCAGCATGAAAAACGACTTCGCCGTGATTTTTCCGGGCAATTAACCGTGGCGACCAGCCGCCGGGGGAGTGACAGCTTGCCGCAAACCACGAAACGAAAGATTTCCCAGGCGGTCGCCGGGTTGGGGATTTTGCTCCTGGCCACGGCCGCGGGCGGCGCAGCCACCCCTCCGGACCAGGGCGCCTTCACCGGCTCCCAGAGCTGCCGGGAGTGCCACGAGAAGTTCTACCGGCTCTGGGCGCCCTCGCACCACGGCCGCGCCATGCAGGCCTATTCCGACGAGTTCGCCGCGGCCAACCTGACCCCCATGCCCGCCGCGTTGACCATCCAGGGCGTCCGCTACCAGGCCCAGACCGGCCCGGGCCAGGGCTGGCTCCTGGCCACGGAAAAGGGCCAGAAAACCCGCCTGCCCATCCAGCACGCCCTGGGGGGCAAGAACATCTTCTACTTCCTCACCCCGCTGGCGGCCGGCCGGCTGCAAACCCTGCCCCTGGCCTATGACCTGCACCGGAAAGAGTGGTTCGACACGGCCAAGAGCGGGCTCCGCCACGCCGGCGACCAGCCGGTGGACTGGCGGGACAGCACCTACACCTTCAACACCTCCTGCCACGGCTGCCACGTGAGCCAGTACCGCCAGAACTACGACCCCGCCACCCGCACCTACCACACCACCTGGCGGGAGCCGGGCATCAACTGCGAGACCTGCCACGGCCCGGGCGAGGCCCATATCCGGGTCTGCCGGGCCGCGCCCCAGGGCCAGCCGCCCCAGGACCTGCGCATCACCCGGGGTGGGCGGAGCTTCACCGCCCGGCAGAACAACGACACCTGCGCCACCTGCCACGCCAAGGCCATCCCCCTCACCCGGAGCTTCGCGCCCGGGGACAATTTCTGGGATCATTTCGACCTGGCCCTCCTGGACCACGCGGACTACTATCCGGACGGCCGGGACCTGGGGGAGAATTACACCCTCACCTCCTGGCTGCTCTCCCCCTGCGTGCGGGCCGGAGGGCTCTCTTGCCTGCACTGCCACACCTCCAGCGGCCGCTTCCGTCAGAAGGACCAGCCCCAGACGGCCTGCCTGCCCTGCCACGCCGCGCGAGTGACCGCGGCCGCGGCCCACAGCCACCATAAACCCGGCCAAAAATCCAGCCAGGGCGCGCCCACTTGCGTGTCCTGCCACATGCCCCAGACCAGTTTCGCCCGCATGCACCGCAGTGATCACTCCATGCTGCCCCCCACCCCGGCGGCCACCCGGCAGTTCGGCTCGCCCAACGCCTGCCAAAACTGCCACCGCGAAAAGGACGCGGCCTGGGCCGACCGGCAGGTGCGCCGCTGGCACCAGGAGGACTATCAGGCCCCGATCCTGGCCCGGGCCGGGCTGGTGGCCGCGGCCCGGGAGCGCGACTGGTCACGCCTGCCGGAGATGCTGGCCTATGTGGCGCGCCAGGACCGGGACCCGGTGTTTGCCGCCTCGCTGCTCCGGCTGTTGGGGGCTTGCCCCCAGGAGGCGAAATGGCCCGCCTTCCTGGCCGCCGCCGGCGACCCCCATCCCCTGGTGCGGGCCACGGCCCTGGCCGGGTTGCAGGATCACCCCGCACCGGAGGTGGCCCCCCTGGCCCTCACGGCCCTGAACGACCCCACCCGCCTGGTGCGGCTCCGGGCCGCCCAGGCCCTGCACGGCCGCCCCGCGGCGGGCTGGCCTCTCAAGGTGCGGCAGCGCCTGGCCGCGGTGGACCAGGAACTTTTGGCCTCGCTCCTGGCCCGGCCCGACACCTGGCACGCCAATTACAACGCGGGCAACTTTTACCTGGAGCAAGGCCAGATGGACCAGGCAGCGGCCTATTTCGAGACCGCGCTCGCCCTGGAGCCCCGGGCTTTGCCGCCCCTGGTGAACCTGGCCCTGACCGAGGCCCGCCGGGGCCACCCGGACCAGGCCCGGCAGCGCCTGGAACAGGCCCTGGCCGTGGACCCCAAAAGCGCGCCGGCCCACTACAACCTGGGGCTGCTGTTGGCCGAACAGGACCAGGCGGCCCTGGCTGCGGAACACTTGCGGGCCGCCCTGCAAGCCGACCCCCAGATGGCGCCGGCCGCCTTCAACCTGGGGCTCTTGTTGGCCAAGCAGGACCCGGCGGCCGCCCGGCGGCTTTGCCAGCAGGCCTATGAGCTGTCGCCCAACCCGCGCTACGGCTTTACCTTGGCCTGGCTGGAGAGCCAGGGCGGCGACACGGCCGGGGCGGTGCGCCAACTTGGGGAGGTCATGGCCACCTGGCCGGGCTATGCCGACGCCCCCCTCCTGCTGGCCGAGATCCACGCCCAGGCCGGCCGGCTGGGAGCCGCCCGAGAAGTGCTCGCCCAGGCCCTGGCCACGGGCGCCCTGTCGCCCCGGGACCAGCAACGCCTGGCCGGGCAGTTGGCCCGGTTGAGCGCCGAACGGGCCCCCACGCCCTGAACCCGGCCTGGGGAAAGCAAACTTGGTCTGTCCGCATGGAATGGCGGCTTGCCCGCCAAACAGCCTATAGTAAAGCCAGCCCGCCCCCTGGCTTGCCGTGCAAGATGCTGTGCCCAGGAGCCTGTCGGAGCCCTCGGGTCCACCGGCTCTTGGCCACGGTTTGGTAGGGAGGGTGGTGCATGGATTACCACGTTTTGCTGGCGCTGTTGGCGCCCCTGCTGGGCGGCGGCATAGTCCTGTGCCTGGAGCTTGGCTACCGCCTGGGACGGCGGGGGGCCCAAAAGGCCCACGAAGCGGAGAAGACCGGCATCGGGGTCATCGACGCCGCGGTGTTCGGCCTTTTGGGCCTGATCCTGGCCTTGACCATCGGGGGCTCGGTCTCCCGCCTGGACCACCGCCGCCAGTTGATCCTGCAGGAAACCCTGGCCGTGGGCACGGCCTACCAGCGGCTGGACATCCTGGCCCCGACCGACCGCACCGCCCTGCAAGGCCTGTTCAAGGAGTATCTGGGTTCGCGCCTCCAGCTTTACCGGCTTTTGCCGGAGGATGTGGCGGCGGCCAAGGCTGAGCTGGCCAAAAGCGAGGCCCTGGCCGGTAAGATCTGGTCCGCGGCGGTGACCGCGGCCAAGGCGGCGGCTCCCCAGCCGGCGGTGATGCTGCTCCTGCCCGCCCTGAACCAGATGTTCGACGTGGCCACCGAGCGCACCCGCTACTTCTACATCCATCTGCCCCCGGCCTTCATAGCCATCCTGATGGTGACGGCCTGGGCCTGCTCCGTGTTGGCCGGCTACTCGCTGTACAATCCGCGGGGGCGGAACTTCATCCACATGGCCGTCTTCGCGGTGGTGATCACCGCCGCCTTCAGCCTGATCATGGATCTGGATTATCCCCGCCTGGGTCTGATCACCTTGCGGGACATGGACCAGGGGCTGTTGGAGCTGTGGCAGAGCTTAAGATAGGAGCGACGGGCGGGGTTTTCAGGCGGCCAGCACCGCGCCGTCGCGGCCCTGCTCCTTGGCCTGGTACAGGGCCTGGTCCGCCGCGGCCAACAAGGGCCCCAGCTCCAGGCCGTGCTCCTGGCTGCAGGCGGCGCCGATGCTCACCGTCACCTGGGGCAGGCCGTCCGCGGCCGCCCGCCAGGTTTCCGCCAACTGATCCCGCAGCCGCCCGCAGAACCTGAGGGCCTCGGCCCCTGCGGTGTGGGGCAACAGGAGCACGAACTCCTCGCCGCCGTAGCGGGCCAAGAGGTCGGTGCCGCGGACGACGCTGGCCAGGGTGGCGGCCGTGCGGCGCAGCACCTCGTCGCCGGCCAGGTGGCCGAAGCGGTCGTTGACCGCCTTGAAATGGTCCAGGTCCAGGAGGAGCGCGGTGACCGGATGGCCGTGCCGCCGGGCCAGGGCCAGCATCTGTTCGGCCGTGTCGAAGAAATGGCGGCGGTTGTTCAGGCCGGTGAGGGCGTCGGTGCGGGAGAGATCCTCGATTCTCCGTTTGGCGGTTTCCAGTTCGAAGAGCACCTTGCTGTGCCAGTAGGACAGGAAGGGCACCAGGCAAAGCGGCACACTCACGGCCACGAACAAACCGCGCGCAAAATCCGGCTGGGGGGTCAGGATTTCCAAGCCCACGGTAACCGCGACCGAAAGCCCCACCGAAAGCAGGGTCACCGTGGCCACGGCCCTGCGGAGGTATCTTCCGCGGGGCATCTCCGCCGGCGGGTGCATAAGGTACTTGAACATCATCTTCTCGGGGCTCCGGCTCCGCTCTCTCCCGGCGGCGGCCCGGCGCGAGTACGTCCGCCCGGGGGGATCAGTCCTGGCCATTCATGGGGTGCGGGCGGCTAAAGTGACAAAAGTAGGTTCTAGATTTGGCTATTTAGTCAATTCCTCCCGCTTTTTCAGGTGACCTTTTGTCCCCTGGAGCGGCCTGGTCGGCTGGCGGCCGGCCAGGCGACGGCCAAGTGACGGCCAAGTGACCACCAAAGGCGGGGACAAAACTGCGCCGAGGTTGGCGCCAAGTCCCGGGCGGAGCCGGCGGGCAGATGGCGCAGCCGGAGGCCCCGACTGCTTGAAAAATCGGGGCTAGGAGGCCAGCAAGGCCCCGTCGCGGCCCTGGTCCTTGGCCTGGTACAGGGCCCGGTCCGCCGCGGCTAGGAGCGGCTCCAGCTCCAAGCCGTGCTCCTGGCTGCAGGCAACGCCGATGCTCACCGTCACCGCAGGCAGTTCTTCCCCCACCGCCCGCCTTGCCTCCGCCAGGTCTTGGTGCAGGCGTTCGCAGAACCGGAGGGCCTCGCCCCCCGTGGTGTGGGATAAAAACAGCACGAACTCCTCGCCGCCGTAACGGGCCAGGATGTCGGTGCTCCGCGCCGCGCCGGACAGGGTGGCCGCGGTGCGGCGCAACACCTGATCGCCGGCCAGATGGCCGAAACGGTCGTTGACCGCCTTGAAATGGTCCAGGTCCAGCAGCAGCACGGTGACCGGATAGCCGTGCCGCCGGGCCAGGGAAAGCATCTGCGCCGCCGCGTCGAAGAAATAGCGGCGATTGTACAGGCCGGTGAGGGCGTCGGTGCGGGAAAGCTCCTCGATCTTGCGCTTGGACGCCTCCAGCTCGAAGACCACCCGGCTATGGCCGAAGAACAGGGGAGGGACCAAGAGTCCGGGCACCGTCACGGCCATGAACAAACCGTGGCCGTAAATTTCTTCACCGGTCAGGTATTCCAAGGCCAAGGTGACGACCACGGAAAGGCCGATGGAGAGCAGGGTCATGAAAATCACCGCCCGGCAGACGTACTTTCCCCTGGGCATGCCTGGGGGCGGATGCATCAATTTACGGAACATGGTCCCTCGCTGCCGGGGGTCCTACTCTGGCCGGGGCTCGTTCACTTCTCCGCGCTCACCCGGCGGGCCAGGGCGTTCATTTCGGCCATGACCGCCGGCACGTCAAAGGTCCGCACCCGGCGGTCTTGCACCACCAGCCGGCCGTCCACGGCCACGTGGCGCACGTCGCCGGCCACCGCGGCGTAGACCAGGGCGCTGGCCGGATCGAACAAGGGGGTCAGGCGGGGGGAGGCGCCGTCCAGGACCATGAGGTCGGCCCGGTAGCCGGGGGCCAGGGCGCCCACCAGGCCATCCAGGCCCAGGGCCGCCGCGCCGCCGGTCAGGGCCGTCTCCAGCACCGTGGCCGCGGGCAGCACGGCCGGGTCGTGGTGCAGGGTCTTGGCCAGGCGGGAAGCGGTGGCCATCTCCCCGAACATGCTGAGGTCGTTGTTGCTGGCCGGGCCGTCGGTGCCCAGGGCCACCTGGGCCCCGGCCGCCAACAGGGCGGCCAGGTCGCTGATGCCCGAGCCCAGCTTGGCGTTGGACTCCGGGCAGGCGATCACGGTCACCCCGCGCCGGGCCAGAAGCTCCATCTCGCCGGGCTCCAGCCACACGCAGTGCACCGCGGCGGCCAGGCTCTCAAGCAGGCCCAATTTCTCCAACTGCCCCACCGGAGTCACCGAGTGGCGGTTCAGGCTCAGCGCCACCTCCTCCTGGGTCTCGGCCAGGTGGATGTGCCAGGGCACGTCCAGCTCCTGGGCCAGGGCGGCCACCCCGGTGAGGGTGCGGGCGGAACAGGTGTAGGTGCTGTGGGCGAACAGGGCCGGGCAGAGCAGCGGCGAGACCTCCTGCCAACGGCCCACGAAGTCCCGGGCCGCGGGGAGGGCCCGGGAGGGGTCGGGGAGCCCCGGGGCGGGGAAGTCGATGATGCCCTGGGCCACCACGGCCCGCTGCCCGGCCCGCAGATAGGCCCGGGCCGTGCCGTCCACGCAGAAGTAGGAGTCACATACCGTGGTGACTCCGCCCAAGAGCATCTCCGCCGCGGCCAAAAGGGTGGCCAGCTCGGTCATCTCCGGGGTGACCCAGGCGGCCTCGGCCGGGAAGATGTGCTCGTCCAGCCACTTGCCCAGGGGGAGATCATCGGCCAGGCCCCGGAACAGGGTCATGGCCCCGTGGCAGTGGGCGTTCACCAGCCCGGGGGCGATGAGCCCGCCGGCCGCGTCCAGCACCACCGCGTCCGGCCGGGCCGGCGGCGCCGCCTCTTCCTCGGCCGCGCCGGCGAAAATGATCTCGCCGCCCAGGGCGGCCAGGTAACCGCGGGGATAGAGGTCCCCCGAGGGACCGGTCCACAAGGGGCCGCCCTTGACGATGAAATCGGCCTGGTTCACAAGTCCCTTCCCGTCAGTTGGCCGGCGGCCTCCCGGGCCCGGGCCAGGATGCGCGCCTCGTCCAGCAGCTCCAGGCGGCGGTCAGCCATGAGCACCTGGCCGTGGCAGACCGTGTGCAGCACATCGGAGCCATCGGCGGCGTAGACCAGTTGGCCGGCCGGATGATACAGCGGCGTCAAATGGGGCTGGTTCGTGTCCACCACGATGAGATCGGCCAGGGCCCCGGGCCGCAGGAGGCCCAGTTCGCCCTCCCGGCCGAACACCCGGCCGGCCTCGCTGGTGGCCAGGGCCAAAACCCGCTCGGCCGGCGCCGCGGTGGGGTCCAGGCCGGCGGCCTTGGCCAGCTTGGCCGCGGTGTCCATCTCGCCCAGGAGGTCCAGGTTGTTGTTGCTGGCGCAGCCATCGGTGCCGAGCCCCACCTTGACTCCGGCGTCCCACATGGCGGTCAGGGGCATGACCCCGCTGGCCAGCTTCATGTTGGACTCGGGGCAGTGGGCCACCCGCACCCCGGCCGCGGCCAGGGTGGCAATCTCCGCCTGGTCCAGGTCAATGGCGTGGTCCACCCACAGCCGACGGTTGACCAGGTCCAGGTCCTGGAGCACGGCCAGGGGCCGCCGGCCCCATTTGGCCAGCACCTGGGCCGTTTCGCCGGGGCCCTCGGCCAGGTGGATGTTCAGGTCGGCCGCGTGCTCCGCCGCGATCTGGCCGGCCCGCTCCATCAGGGGCTGGGAGCAGGTGTACAGGGCGTGGGGCATCACCGCGGCCCGCACCCGGGGGTGGTCTTGCCAGGCGGCCAAAAGCTCCTCGGTGATCCGGTAGCCGTTCGGCAGCTCGCCGTAGGAGGGGCTGGGGAAGTCGTAGATCACCTCGCCCACCACGGCCCGCAGCCCGGCCTCGTCCGCCGCCCGGGCCACCTGGGAGGCGAAGAGGTACATGTCGCAGAAGCTGGTGCAGCCGCTCCTGATCATCTCCACCGCGGCCAAGAGCGCGCCCCAGTACACCGCCTCGGCGGTGAGCCGCGACTCCACCGGGAAGATGTGCTGGGTCAGCCAGATATCCAGCGGCAGGTCATCGGCCAGGCCCCGGAGCAGGGTCATGGAGGCGTGGGTGTGGCAGTTGATGAGCCCCGGCAGGATCAACCCGCCGGCCGCGTCCAGACGCCGGGCCGCGGGGCCCTGGGGAGCCTCCGGCGCGTCGGCCGGGCCGCAGTAGGTGATGCGCGCGTCCTCCACCCAGACCAGGCCGTTGTCGATCACCGTGCCCGGCGGGTCCATGGTCAGGATGGTGCCGTTGTACAGGGCCAGTTGACCCATGGTCAATCTCTTTCGCGGGGAACCACCACCGGCACCGGGGCGGGGGGCAGGGCCAGTTGGCTGAGCATGCGGTCCTTCTCGGCCCACAGCTCGTTCAGCCAGGTCTGGAACCGGGCCCGGTACTCCCCGTCTTCGGCGTAATTCCCCAAAAGATCCCGGGTCACCGGCAGGTGCTCCACCCGCACCTTCACCTCTGTGAGCTTGCCGGAGAGGAAGTGCCAGAACTTCACCGCGCCCTGAGGGTAGGAAATGGTCACGTTCAAAATGCTGTCCAACTGCTCACCCAATGCCCCCATCACCGTGGCCACGCCGCCGGCCTTGGGCCGGAGGAGCCGTGCGAAAGGCGACTCCTGGCGCTCCTGCTTGTGGGTGGTGAAACGGGTGCCCTCCACGAAGTTCATCACCGCGATGGGAATGGACCTGAACTTGGCGCAGGCCTTTTGGGTGATCTCCAGGTCCTTGCCCTTGAGCCAGGGCTTCTTGGCCAGCTTGGCCGCGGAGTAGCGCTTCATGAAGGGGAATTCCATGGCCCACCAGGCCAGGCCCAGGAAAGGCATCCAGATGAGCCCCTGCTTGATGAAGAACTTCAGCATGGGAATCTTGCGGTGAAACACGTACTGCAAGACCAGGATGTCCACCCAGGACTGATGGTTGGACATCACCAGATACCAGCCCCGCCGCCGGAGCCCCTCCAACCCCTGCACGTCCCAGGTGGTGGGTTGGGTGAGGTTTTGGTGCCAGCGGTTCACGGCCACCCAGCCGTCGGCCATGCCGTTCAAGGCGCGGGCGGTGAGGCGGCGCCAGGCGGGGATGGGCACCACGAGCTTGCTCAAGGCGGTGATCATGACCAGGGGGAACCAGAACAAGGTGTTGCCCAGGTAGAGAACCAAGCTGAGGATGCCGCGCAAGGCGGAAATGAGTTGTTGGAGCATGGTGGATCTTTCCGGAAAAAGGGGGCCAGCCGCCCCGGATTTACATTTTTTGCAATACACCCAGGATGATCCGGGACAAATCGCCCCCGGCGGCCGTGGCGTTGGCGATGACCAAATCCAGGGGCGCGGGCTGCATGTTGTCGGGATCGTTGATGTTGGCGATGGCGGAGAAAGCCAGGACCTTGAGCCCGTGGTGCCGGGCGGCGATGACCTCCAGAACCGTGGACATACCCACGGCCTGGGCTCCCAAGATGCCCAGCATGCGGGTTTCGGCCGGAGTCTCCATGGAGGGCCCCTTGAGCCCCACGTACACCCCCTGATAGAGCTGGATGCCCTGTTCCCCGGCAACCTCCCGGGCCAAGCCGGCCAGGCCGGGGTCATAGGCCTGGCTCATGTCCGGGAACCGCTCGCCCCAGGCGTCCACGTTGGGGCCCGCCAGGGGGTTCTGGCCGGTGAAGTTGATGTGGTCGGTGACCAGCATGACCCGGCCGGCCTGCCAGGAGGTGACCAGACCGCCGGCCGCGTTGGAGAAGAAGAAGGCCGTGAGGCCCAGGCCGGCCAGCACCCGCACCGGCAGGGTGACCTCCTGGGGGGAATAACCTTCATATAAATGAAACCGCCCGGACAGGGCGGCCACCGGGCGGCCGCCCAGCTCCCCCAACACCAGGGCCCCCTCGTGGCTTTCCACCGTGGAAACCGGGAAGCCGGGGATTTCCTGATAGGGGATGCGGGCCGCCACCGAGATCTCCTCGGCCAAAAGCCCCAGGCCGGTGCCCAGGGTCAACCCCACTTGGGGGGTAAAGCCGGAGGGGATGCGTCTTTGGAGGTAGGCTAAGGCATCGTTGACCGCTTGCAGGTTGGGCATGCGTCTGTTCGCCCTCTGAGATGGCTGTGGGAGGCGGCCCGGGCTCCCCGGGGCTCCGGGGGACCGGCGGCGTCCGCCACCGGGTTAGCGCATATTTCGCCCGCCCCCCCGGGCGGAGCCGCCGCGGCAGGACCGCCAGCCGGAGCCATGGGGCCGCGGAGCCGATATATTATACACGTTGATTTCCGTCTGGTATGAAGCGCGACGGAAAACTTTGCCCCGGCGGGAACGGGGCGCCGGGTGCGGAATGCGAACGGCTATTCCGAAAGGAAATATGCGTTCGCGATTTCTTTATAAAGATTACCGGCACTTGCCTTCCGGTCTTTCTTCCGCTCAATCAGTTAAAATAACTTCCCCGAACAGCGTTTGTCAATTTTTTTTGTCGGGCTAAGGCATGGTATTTCAAGTTTTTTCCGGAATTGGCCTTCCTTTTGCGCCACCATTTGGTTGACAGTCCCTGGGGGTGGCTTCATCATTTTTGTAAACAAGGAAGGGAAAATAATTCCTGGAAAAACCTATGCAATCTTTTAAACGTCACATGCCTTGGCTCTTGTTCACGCCGCTATTGGCGGCTGGAGCCTTGTTTTTCTGGCTTTCGGGGCCCGCACCGCCCCTGCCCCAGGCCCGGGCCGCCATCCAGGTTGATCCGGTGCCGGAGGTGGTCCGCCCACCCTACAAAAGCGAAGATTACCGCCGCCAGAAAATCAAGGAACGCTGGCTGATGCCCCTGGCCGAAAGGCAACGCCGCCTATGGCCGTTGATTCGGCGCTACGCCCGGCAGATGGGATTGGATCCGGCCCTCGTCATGGCCGTGGTGCACGTGGAGAGCAAGTTCCTCCCCGCCGCGATCAGCAACCGGGGCGCCATCGGCCTCATGCAACTCACCCCCCTCACCGCCCGCCAACTGGGCCTGGAAGATCCCCTGGATCTGGAGGCCAACCTGGAAGCGGGCACCCGCTACCTGGCTCAACTCAAGAGATACTTCCAAGACGATTTGGTCCTCACCTTGGCTGCCTACAACGCGGGACCCACGCGGGTGGAAAAGGAAGGCCGGGTGCCGGACATCGAGGAAACCCAGGATTTCGTGATCCAGGTCCTGGGTCAGGTAGACTACTTCCGCCAGCGTTTCCAGTCCTTGGCCAAGGGGTAACCCCGCGGCCGGCCCTTCCCGCCTGAGCGGGAACCGGCTCCTCCGCCCAGGGTGGCGCCCATGCGCCTAACGCCCTGGTGCGGGGCCGGTCCCGTATGCCCGGCCGCCCGGCGCAGACGCACCAGGCTGACCCACGACCGGCGGACCGTCTTCCCCAGGAAATCCCCAGCGTAAAGGCAGTGGTCCACCGGCCGGGCGAGGCCGTTGCCGACCTGGCCCGGGGCTGACCGCCGGCCGGGACGCGGGACCGCCCTCTTCCGGCCAAGCCGGGTACACGCGGAATCCCCTGGCGCAAACAATACGAAGCCCGTGCCTTGCCCGGCTGCGGGGACGGACTGCCCCCCCGGAGAGCAAGGCTCGGGCCTCTATGGCTGAGGACCGCGTCGGGCCTGCTGCCTGCTTACTTCTTGCGCTGGTGACGCGTTCTCTTCAGAAGCTTGCGGTGCTTGTGCTTGCGGATCTTTTTGCGACGTTTCTTGGTTACGCTGCCCATAAATCATCCCGCGACCGGCTCGGGCGGGGCACCGCCCCGGTCTCAAGTTGTTACCTCAAATAACGGATTGCCATTTATACCGGATCAAATCCCAGGGGGCAAGCCCCAAGACGCCGGAAAACAGAAGCAAAACCCGCCCGCCGGGGCCTCCCGGCGGGCCCTCGCTCCCCCCAGGCGGATTATCCATGAAATTTCACAAAATTGGAGACTTTTACACAAGGCTCCACGCCTTGTGCAACGATCGGCTTGGCAAAAGCGTGACTACACCCCAGCAAGCAAAGCTTTCTGTGGACCACTTATTTTGCCAAGCCTCACGAATAACAAACCTTTCAGGTTTGTTATTCGGCGGGCCATCCGTGGCCCGCACGAGACCATTGCGACCAAAAACTATCGATAAAAATTAGATAAGTGGTTGTTGTTATTATTGTTTGTCAGTAAATACCGCGCAATGGTCTCAATTGGCGCATCCGCCCAACGCGATCAGCCTACCGCGCGCTCTCGCCCGGGGCCGGCCCGGGCAGGTCGCGGCCCAGCCGGAGGGTGCCCGCTCCAGCCGGCGCCACCGGGGACACCCGCAAGGTCGGGGTCGGCGCCGGCACCACGGGGGGGGGCGGGGAAGCGGCCGGAGCGGGGGCTTGCACCGGGGCCGGCACCGCCGGGGCCGGGGAGCCGCCGGCCGGCGAGGCGCCGGGGCTGGTCACCGCCTCGAGGGCTCCCGGGGAGGCCGGGGCCGGGGCCACGGCTCCCTGGGCGCCGGGCGTGGGGGTCTCCGGCGGCGGGCCCAGGGCGGCCGGGAAAACCCGGAAGATCACCGCGGCCGGCGGCAGGTCCCGCCGCTGTTGCCCGCGCAGGTAATAGTCATCCACCTGGGCCGCCACCTGGCTCAGGTTCATGCCCTCCAGGGCCCGCAAAACCTGCTTGGGAGCGTCCGGAGCCACCTGCACATATTGCAGGGCGTCCAACAGGCCCCGGAGATAGGCCAATTTCAGAAGCATATCTGCCCGTTCCGCCTCGGGAGGCGGCCAGGCCGAGGCCGGCAGCAGGCGCACGTCGGCGGGTTTCTCCACTTTTTTAACCACATAAGTCTCCTGCCCTGTGGCGTTCAGGCCGATAAGGAGAACAGATAAAACCGCCAACGTGGCCAGGACAGGCTTTAACCTGTTGACATGTAAAACTTTCTCTGCCATGATTTTCACCGACCCAAAAAATTTATTTTCCACCGTGATCAGCGGCCAGACCCCTGGAACCTTCTCGCAGGCTCAGGGGGAGAGACTGTCAGCATGGGCGAATCCATCCCCAGCATAGCCCAGATGGCCACCGAGGTCGAGAACCTGACTATCCGGGCCCGGGCTTTGGGCTGGGCGGGCCGGGAAGAAGACCGACCCGCCACCTCTGCCTTGCCGGGGAGCGGTAGTCTCTTGGCCCAGGCCTGGCCCGGGGCCGCCACCCCGCGGACGGACCGCCCCGGGGCCGAAGACCTGGAAGCGCTGTTGGCCCGGGCCTCTGACGAGGCCACCCGGCTGGAGGAGAACATCCGCCGGGAACGCCGCGACCTGGCGGCCCAGGGCCGCCTGCTCCTGGAAACCGAGGGCCGGGCCCGGCGCCAGGTCGTCGAAGCCGAGCAGGCTCTCCAAGCAATCAGCCAAAAATTAGCAAACCCCAGCCTGGCCGCCGAGCCCCTGTGGGACGGTTCCCGGGAGTTGCGCCAGCAGGCCGCCCGCCTTTCCCGCTGGCTGGGCGGGCTCACCGCCCTGGGCGAGGGCCGCTATCGCGCGGCCAGCGGCCGCGTGGTGGGCTGGGACAAGGTAAAGGAAGCCGAGGCCCGGCGGCGGGACGCCTTGGGCCAGGCGGCCCAGGCCGAGGCCAAGGCCCGCGTGGCCGCGGCGGAACTGGAGCGTCGCAGGGCGGCTCTGTTGGCCCGCCGGGAAGCCCTGGCCGGGGATTTGGCCGCGGCCCGCCGCGCCCGGCAGGAAGCCCGCCGCGATGCCGGCCGCCTGGGCGAGGAGTTGCGCCGCCGCGCCGCCCGCCTGGCCCGTTGGGCAGAGGACTTGGCCGGGCTGTTGGGCCGGGCCGACGAGATCCGCGAACTCTTGGCCCGGCGCGCCCGCCTCCTGGACCAAACCCGGGACCGGCTCACCCGCCTGGCCCTGCCCCTGGACCCTCCTTTCTCCCCCGCCTTGGAAAAGGCCGTACAGGCCAGGGAAGCAGCCACGGCCTTGGCCGCCCGCCGGCCCCGTCTGGAAGAGCTGCTGGCCCGCCTGGGCCGCCGCCTGGGGCCCCAGGGCGACCGCGCCCTGGAAGGCTTGAAAAACCTGCGCCGCCTGAACCGCGAGATCGCCAAGGAAGAGGAAGCCCTGCCGGGGCTGGTGGCCGGCCTGGAAAAGGGCGGCGCCGCGCGGGCCAAGGCCGCGGCGGCGATCTCCACCCTGGTGGCCCGCCTGGAGGCCCTGGCGCCCCAGGTGGCTGCGGCCGACCAGGACCTTGAGACGGCCCGCCGGGCCTTTGGCAGCGGCCTGGAGCGGGCCCGGAACCTCTCCGAGGTTTGGAAAGAGGACCAGCGCCAAGCCGCGGCCCTGCGGGACCAGTGCGAGGCTCATCTGGCCGAGGCCGGGCTGGGCCTGGCCGAGTTTGCCCAGCACAACGAGGAACGCCGCCAGGCCGCCCTGCCCCTGTGCGCGGACGGCGCGCCGCCCCGGGAGTTGGCCGCCCCCCTGGCCTGCCTGGCCGGGCAGTGGGCCGAGGCCGGCCGGTTGGCCGCGGCCGGCGAGACCCAGGCGCAGGAGACCGCGGCCTGGCTCACGGCTTGGGATCAGGCCGCCCCGGCCGGACGCCCTCCCCTGGCCTTGAAGGAATTCGGCTCGGTGCAGCGGCGCATCTCCGGCCGCCGGGCCCATTTGGAGCGTTTGGCCGCCCTGCAAAACGCCGCCCGCTATTGGCGGGAGGCCGGGGCCGGCGAGCTGGCCCGGCAGCTGCGGCAGCCGGCCCAGGAGGTGGCGTTCAGGCTATCCTCCAGCCTGGCCAGCCTGGCCCGGCAGGAGCGGCAGACGGCGGGCGAGCTGGCCGAGGAGCGCCGCGCCGGCCAGGCCAGCCGGGAGGAGCTGGGCCGGGTCCACGAACTGACCAGCCGCCAGGGAGCCCGCCTGGAGCGCCTGGGCCGCGATTTGGCCTCGGCCCGCCGCGCTTGGCTGGACGCCCAGGGCGACGCCCAGAATTGGCGCACCCGGGCCCAGGACCTGGATCTCCGCCACACGGTCATGCTCCAGGAGAACCAGGGACTCAAGGAAAGCCTTTCCCTGAACCGCCGCCGGGTCCACGGCCTCCGGACCAAGCTGGTGGCCCGCCACCGCGCCTGGCGCGAAGCCACCACGACCCTGGCCGATTTGCAGGCCCGCACCGCGGCTTTGGATAAAAGCTCCGGCCGCTGGCAGGCCCAAGCCCAAGGGCTCAAGTCCAAGCTGGTGGCCCGCCATCACCAGTGGCGCGAGGCCAGCACGGCCCTGGCCGTCCTGCAAGAGCGGACCGGGCATTTGGAAGAGAGCTACGGACTCTGGCAGGAGCGGGCCCTGGGGCTCCGGGCCAAGCTGGTGGAACGCCATCGTCAATGGCGCGAGGCCACCACGGCCGTGGCCGATTTGCAGGAGCAGGCCGGTCTGCTGGCGGAAAGCTCCAGCCTCTGGCAGGAGCGGGCCTTGGGCCTCCGGGCCAAGCTGGTGGAACGCCATCGCCAATGGCGCGAAGCCGAGGCGGCCCTGGCCGCCAGCCGGGAGGTGGCCACGGCCCTGGCCCGGAGCGCGGACCGTTGGCAGGAGCGGAGCCTCCGGCTCCGGGCCAAGCTCCTGGAGCGCCATCGCCAATGGCGCGAGGCCCAGGGCGGCCTGGCCGCCAGCCAAATCCTGTTGGAGGACCTGGACCGCGACCTGTCCCTGGCCGACCGGCGCTCCCGGGGGCTCCGCCGCAAGCTGGTGGCCCGCCACCAGGCCTGGCGGGAGACCCAGGGGCAATTGGCCGCCAGCCAGGAAGTGGCCCAGCGCCTGGAGAACAATCTGACCCAGCTCCGGCAGAAGGCCCTGGAACTGGGGATCTTGAGCCGCACCCGGGGCGCGGCCCTGGCCGACACCCGGGCCGCCCTGGACGAGGCGCGGCAGGAGAACACCCGCCTGGCCAAGAGCCTGGCCGCGGCCCACCGCCGTTCCCAGGCGCTCCGGGCCAAGGCCCTGGAACGCCACCGCCTCTTGACCAGCCTGCGCCGCGAGCTGAGCGAATCCCAATTGCGGGAGGGCCGGCTGCAAAGCGCCCTGACCCAAGCCGAGGCCCTGCAGGCCCGCCAGGCCCTGGAAGTGGCCCAGGCCCGGGATCTTCGCGCGGAGCTGGCCGAGGCGCGGGGCGAGGCGGCCCGCTGGGAAAAACTGGTGGGCCAGTTGGCCATCCAGATGGCCCTGGCCGGGCAGGGGCATTTCCGCGAGGCCGAGGATCTGCGGGCCAAGATCGGCGAGCTGACCGACACCGCGGGCCGCCTGCGGGAGCAGGCCGCGGCCCTGTCCCTTTTGGCGGCCCTGGGCGCCCTGCCCCGCCTGCCCGAAGGGGGCGCGCCCCTGCCGGGCTGGCTGGGCCCGGAGCAGGTGGAGCGCCTGCTCACCCGGCTGGCCGAGGCCCGCCGCCGGCTGGCCAAGGTCGGCCGCTCCACCCTGACCCAAATCCTGGTGGCCGTGGGCCTGGCCGGCAGCCTGCTCATGTGGTCCCCGGGGGAACCGGTTACCGCCACCCCGGGCAAGACCACCCTGTTGCACCTCCGGCCCCTGCCCCACGAGGCCAGCCAGGAGCTATTGGGCGGGCCGGGCACCCGCCTGGACCTGCGGGCCCAGGCCGAAATCACCCCGCCGCCCATTCTGGAAGGCAAGCTGGAGATGCGGGTTTTGCCCCTGGGAGAGAAGGGCCAGCCGCTGACCGCCCCGGCCCAGGCCCTGGTGGGCCGCCTGGCCAAGCACGCCGGGCTCACCCCCGCCTCCTTCCTGGGCGCGGTGCGCAACATGTACCCCGGCCAGGAGGCAGTGGAGATCGCCAAGCTTTCCCAGGTCTCCGAGATCACCGCGGCGCTTCACCAGCGCCACCCCGGCATCTTCGGGGACTTCCGGCGCTCGGGCACCCCCATGGCCCTGAAGGCCCTGACCGAGCTGAAGAACGCGCCCCACCAGGCCCCCAGCCTGTTCCTGGACCGGCTCTATTCCGAGTACCGCCGCCTGGGCCTCTCGCCCAAGGAGACTCTCAAGGCCCTGGCCGCCAACGAGAAGGCCGCCCAGAACTGGCGGGCCGCCTGGTCCACCCCCACGGTGTTCCAGGGCCGGGTTAAGCCCTTGCCCGAGCTGGAGGGCCTGGAGGTGAAGGAGTTCGTGGAGCGCATGAGCCCCTTCATGGTGGACCGTTGCTCGGTGTTCCTGCGGGGCCGCGGCGACGAGGTGCCGGACCTCTCGGACTACGCCCGGGGCCTGGCCTTTGACATCCATTGCGCGGCCAAGAAGTTCCAGGTGCCGGTGACCCTCTTGTTGGCCATCGCCCACCAGGAGACCTGGTTCGCCAACGTGCTGGGCGACAGCAGCCTGTCGGCCAGCCCCTTCCAGATCTACCGCCCCACCAAGTTCGTGATCCTGCGGACCATGGCCGACCGGGGCTTCCAGCCGCCGCCCAAGAAGATCGACTTGCAGGAACATTTGACCCTGGCCACCTATATGGCGGCCTACCACCTGCGCGAGCTGTTGGAAGAAGCCTACCTGCCGGCCACCCGCCATTTGCCGGCCCGGGTGGACAGCGACCGGGTCATGAAGGCCTACAACGGCAGCAGCAAGTACTCCCTGGCCGTGGCCCAACGCCGGGCCGAACTGGCCGAGTTCCTGACCGCCAATTAGGCGGGGCTACCTGTGGCTGACGCCCCTTCCCCACGCAAAGTTTGGGACGAACGAGCCCCCCGGCCGGCCCGCAGGGCGGGGCTCGCGGCGCTGGGCCTGGTCCTCGGCACGGCCCTGTTCGCCGGGCTGCTTGCGCTTCTGGCCCCGGCCCCGGCCGACCGGCCGGCCAGGGCGGCGGAGCTGGCGGACCGGGTGGAGCTATATAAATGGACCGGCTGGGACCGCTGGGCCTATCGCGACCGCCAGGCCGACTGGAGCTTCGGCTTTGGCCAGCTCACCCGGCCCCGCTGGGTGGCCCACTATTTCCTGAACATCTTCGACTACCAAAACCGCTTTGACTACGCCTGCATCCCCGACGACCTGTTGGTGTTCGAGAGCCCCACCGGCGGCTACTGGTTCACCCGGGCCACCGGGCTGAACTGGCGGCTCGACCACGGGCTCACGGCGGACGGCCAAGGGGCCCGGCTGGTCTACCATTTTCAGCCAGGCGACGGGTTCCACGCCGTGGTGCGGCAGATGGAGGCCCTGGTGGGGGAGAAGATCGACTGGCGGCCGCCGCCGGCCGCGGTGACCGTGACCCACCGGCTCACGGCCGGCCGCCGGGTCATCCCCCTGCGCATCACCGTGCGGAACCCCGGCCCGGAGCCGGTCACGGGCTTCTACGTGATCCAGGACGGGGCCTGGCTCTCCTCCAGCGACCACAACCAGAAGACCCTGCACCCCCTGTGGCCCGGGCCCCGGCCCGGCACGGCGCTTCGGGTGACCACCATGCGCCACCAGCGGCGGGACGTGGCCGCCGCCTGGCCGCGCACCTGGTTCGGGGTGTACGACCTGTCCAACGGCGGGATGTTCTACGGGATCGCGGCCGATCCGAACGAAGCGGCCGTGCGCTCCTTTTCCTTCTCCGACCGGCCGGTGGACCTGGACGGCGCGGCCCAGGCCGTGGCCGGCAAGGTGCGCCACAAGCTGGGCCGCGTGCCCTATGAGTACGACGGCGGGCTGGGCTTCTTCATGAAAAAGGGCTACCGCCTGACTCTGGCCGGCCTGGACGCTCTGCTGGCCGGGCAAAAGGACGTGAACTTCGCGGCCGCCCGGGCCAAGTACAACGTCACGGTGCTCGACTTCGGCACCCTGGCCCCGGGCCAGGAGAAGACGGTCACGGTGCGGAAAATCCTGTATTCGGGCTTTGCCTCGGAAAAGGAACTCCTGGGCCGGGTGGAGGAGTTGGTGCGGGAGAAATAGCTCCTTATTTTTCCTTCCCCCCAAAAATCACAGCCCTTCCCGGCGTACCGGGAAGGGCTGGTTTCTGATAAGCGCTGGAAGTCTGTCGTAGGGATCGCGCCAAGGCCTTTTTCAGCCAAATCTCCCCTTGCGGCAGGAATTACGGGCTGAAAACGGCAAATACGCCACCCAATCAATACCCTAAAGTTTTTTTGGGGAAGGGGGTGGGGGGGAAACCCCTTCTTGTTCACAAAAAGGGGTTTCCCCCCACATCTTCCCTCTTCCCCGACAAACTCTTAACCTCAGCCGCGGATGATGCGGGGGGTCATCATGTGGTGGTGGGGGCAGATGGACAGCGGGTTCTGGTAGGCCGCCTCGGTGAAGGCGGTCAGGTACTGCCGCAGTTCGGGGAACTTCACCACCTCGTCCACGAAGCCCCGGAAGGCGCAGTACCAGGGCCGGGACTTGTCGTGGTACTCCTGGGCCAGCTGGTTCATCTTCTCGATGACCGGCTCCAGGGGACGGCCGGAGTCCTTTTCCTTGACCAGGCGGCGGGCATAGCTGGCCGCGGCCGCGGTCTCGCCGTGCATCACGTAGATCTCGGTGGTGCCGGTGCCCAGGGTGAAGGCGTTGTGGTTGTTGGCCGTGGGGCCGCCCATGACGTAGTGGGCCGCCGCGGTGCCCTTCCGGAGCACCACCAGCATCATGGGCACCGAGGTCTGCTCGATGCTGTAGATGAGGCTCTGGCCCAGGCCCAGAAGCTCGGCCTTCTCGGCCACATCGCCCACGTCGATGCCGCTGGTGTCCTGGAACCAGACGATCGGCACCCGGTCGCGGCCGCAGAGGGTGACGAACTCGTTCATCTTGATGAGGCCCTCGCGGTAGAGCTTGCCGCCGATGCCGACGTACTCACCCTCGGCGTAGGCGGGATAGCCGGCGGGCAGGAAGCCCTGGCGGTTGCCGATGACCCCCACCACCAAGCCGCTGAGCTTCACCAGGCCGGTGTAGATCTCCGGGCCGTAGCCGGGCCGGAACTCCAGGTGCTCGCTGCCGTCCACCAGCCGGGCCAGGCACTGGTCGAAATCATAGGAGGCCTTCTGGTTGAAGGGCATCAGGGTGTAGAGGTCGTCCCCGCCGAACAGAGGCTCCTTGGGCTCGTCCACCCGGAAGAAGTCCAGGTCGTAGGCCGGCATCTGCTTCATGTGGGCCTTGATGGCGTCCAACACGCCCTGCTCGGTGTCGTGCACTTCCTTGAAGAAGCCGGTCACCGCCTGGTGGATGGGCACGCTGCCCGGGGGCACCTGCTTGAAGTGGCGGGTGGCCTCGATGATGTCCTCGGCGCCGGCCAGGTCAAAGGAGCCCCGGGGGCTCATGCCGCTGACGATACCGCCGCCGCCCACCGCGATGTTGGCGTCCTTGTGGGCGATGAGGTAGGTGGGGCTGATGCCCTGGTACCCGCCGCCGGCCGGGTTGGTGCCGTAGATGCCGGCCAGGATCGGCACGCCGTTGATCTCCAGTTCGGCATGGCGGAAAAAGGTGGTGCCGTTGCCGCGGCGGTCGGCGTAGACCTCCTCCTGCTCGGGCAGCTTCACGCCGGAGCAGTTGACCAGCCACACCAGGGGCACGTGCAGGCGCTTGGCCAGGTCGGTGATGCGGAGCTGGTTTTCGGCCTGCCCCGCGATCCAGGCCCCGGCCATGACCTTGTTGTCAAAGCCGGCCACCACGCACCATTTGCCGCTGATCTTGGCCAGGCCGTCGATCACGCCGGTGGTGCCTTCCTCGTTCAGCTTGGGGTTGTAAAGGGTGTGCAGGGGGCGGAAGGTGCCCGGCTCCACCAGGTATTCGATGCGGTCCCATACGGTCATCTGGCCGCGGCTGCGGATCTTCTCCGCCGGGAGGCCGGCGTTCTGCACCCGCTCCACCTCCTGGGCGACGCGGGCTTCCGCCTCCTCGATCTGCCGGCGGTTTTCCGCCGCCTTCTCCCGTTTCTTGTCCGTCAGGGCCTTGCCGAATTGCGGCATGTTCTTGAAGTACGAATGCATTGATCACGTCCTTTTGCAGAGTCCAGGAGGGGCCGTCTCCGGGCGGCAGAACATGCTGCCGGAACTCCGCTTCCGCAGAAAAACGTTTGCCTTGATTCGCGGCGTCTTTTCCCGGCGGGAAAAAGCGCCGCACCGGAGGGCCTGCCAGGGCCCTACCATTCTTACCCCGGGCAGGCCAAAAATGCACACCAAGTGCCCTTCTGGGCTGGGACACAGCCACGCGAACTCTGGCGGATCATTGGGTGATCCGGGGCCAGCCGGATATTTTCTGGCTGCTACTATCTGTTTTTAAAGGTTTTTTTACATAAAAGCTATACTGTAGCTACTCAAAAATACTAAAATATCTTCGCCTTGGCAAGAAACTTCGACAGCAGCCGGGGACAGGGCCCCGCGAGAGGAAGCGGGAGGTGACCGGCCCGGCGCCGGATCGGGGGAACGCGGCGAATCTCTCGGTCCGGCGGCGCCGGCCGCGTGTTTGGCGGGTCCGAATTGCAGCGGGGTGAACCAGGCGGCGGCAGGCCGGCTCAGGCCCCGGTGAGGCGGTCCAGGCGCCGGGCCAGGAAGCGGGCCTCCTCTTGGCGGGAGAAGGCCGGCGGCGGCGGGGCCGTGGCCGCGAGCGGCGGGGCGGCCAGCCACTCCCGCAGCACCTGGGCCAGGGCCGCGGGGTCGCCAGGGGGCACCACTTGGCCGGCCCCCAGGCCCCGCACCAGCCGCGCCGCCACCCCGGGCGGCACCAGGGCCAGGATGGGCCGCCGGGCGGCCAGGTACTCGTAGAGCTTGGCCGGGATCACCCGTCCGGCCCCGGGCAGGTCCTCCAGGGTCAGAACCAGGGCCCCGGCCGTGGCCAGGGCCTGGGTGACTTCCCCGTGGTCCACATAGCCCAGTTCGCGCACCTCCAGCCCGGCCAGGCCCGGGTCGATGACCTCGCCGGCCACGGCCCGCCCGGCCACCCGCACCCGGCATCCGGCCCGCTCGGCCGGGTCCAGGAGGGCCAGGCCGGCCCAGAGGTGCCTGAGGCTGGTGACCCCGAACACGGTGCCCGCATACCACAGTTCCAGCGGCGGGGCCGGCGGGGACGGCGGCGGGGCCGGGTCCGCGGCTCCGGGGAAGTCCGTGGGGTCATAGCCGTTGGGCAGCCAGAGGTACTTGCCGGCCGGGCCGCCGTACAGGGCCCGAAAGCGGCGGCCATAGGCCGGGCTGGCCGTGGTGACCAGGTCCGCCGCCCCCACCAGACGGGCCTCCAGCCAGCGGGCGGCCCGGTCCCGGAGGGGGGACTGGGCCCCGGGCGAGTATCCGGCGTTGTAGAACCCGGTCCACTCGTCCCGGAAATCCAGCACCAGGGGGAGGCGCAGGCGGCGGGCCACGGCCCAGCCCAGGAGGAAGCTCGAGAAGGGCGGCGCGGTGACCATCACCGCCCGGGCCCCTTCCCGCTGGGCTAGGGCCAGGGCGGGGCGGAGCGCCCCGGGCAGCCAGGCCAGATGCACGTCGGGGAAAGCCAGCCCGGCCAGGCGGCGCTTCCACCCGCCGGACCCGCCGGCGGGGTCACCCCCGCCACCCTTGCCGCCGGCCGGCGCCGGCCCCGGGCCGCCGCGGCCCAGGGGAGTGGGCACCCGGGTCACCAGGCACTCCGGGGGCAGCTCGGCCAGCAGGCTCTCGTCCCAGGCCGGGGCCGGGGGCTCCAGCGCGGCCAGCACCAGGGGCCGCCAGCCCATCTGGGGCAGATACTTGGCCAGCTTCAGGGCCCGCTGCACCGCGCCGCCGCCCACCGGGGGGAAGAAGTGGCTGATCAGGAGCAGGCTCTTCATGCCCCGCCCCCGGGGCTCGCCGGCCGCACCAGCCCGGCCAAAAGGTCCCGCAACCGGGCCGCGCTGTTCTCCCAGGTGCGGGCGGCCACGGCCTGGTTCACCCAGGCCGGGTCCCAGTCCCGGGCCAGCACCTCGCCCAAGGCCCGGGCCAGGTCCCCCGCGTCGCCGGGCCGGGCCAGGGCGCCCCGGAGCCGGCCGTCCGGACCGGTGAGGGCGTCCTCGGCCCCGCCCACCCGGCTGGCCGCCACCGGCCGCCCCGCGCCCAGGCCTTCGAGCACCACGTTGGGATCGCCCTCGGAGCGGCTGGGCAGGAGCACGCCGTCGGCCGCGGCCAGAAAGCGGGCCACCTGGGCGTGGGGCCGGCGGCCGGCCCAGATCACCCGCCCGGCCAGGTCCGGCTCGCCGGCCCGGGCCTTGAGCCCCTCCTCCAGGGGCCCGTCGCCCACCATCACCAATTTGGCCTCGCCGCCCAGGCGGGCCAGGGCCTCCAGGGCCAGGTCCGGGCCCTTGACCGGCTGCAAACGGCCCACGTAGAGCACCAGGCGGCCTGCCAGGGGCAAGCCCAGCTCGCGGCGGGCGTCCTCCCGGGACTCCGGGTGGAAGCGCTCGTGGTCCAGGCCGTTGGGCAGAATCTCCACCCGCCGGGCCCCCTGGCGGGCCGCCTCCTCGCCCAGGGGCCGGCTCACGGCCAGCACCAGGTCAGCCCCGGCCAGGGCCTCCTGCAAAAAGGGCAGGCGGCGGGGGTCGTCCTTGTACACCATGAGGTCGCTGCCGTGCAGCTTCAGGGCATAGGGCAGGCCCAGGCGGCGGGCCAAATGCAGCCCGGCCCAGCCGTCGGGGAAGAGCCAGGTGCCCAGGAGCACCTGGGGCCGCAGCTCCCGGGCCAGGCGGCGCAGGCTTGGCGCGGCCGACCACAGGAAATGCCGTGGCTGGCAGGCCAGGCCCCAGCGGGGCAGATACCAGAACAGGGGCCAGGTCACGGGGTAGGGCTCCCGGCGGGCTGGCAGACTGAGCCGCCCCCGGCGCACCACCTCGGGCCAAGCCACCGGGGTCACCACCCCCAGGCGGCACATCCCGGCCAGGGCGTCCAGCTGCTGTTGGCTGAAGCGGGACCAATGGGGATAGAGCGGGTTGGGAAAATGGCTGCTGAGCACGGCCACCCGGAGCGCGTCCGGGCCGGAGCGCTGGTTCAAGGCAGGGTCCTCGCCTTGTAGCGCAGGAAGTACCAGCCCAAGGCCACCAGGCCGCCGCCAGCCACCAGCACCAGGGCCACGAAGATGCCCGTGGCCAGGAGCCCGCCCTCCAGGCTGGCCCGGGACACCAGCTGCATCAGCGGAATGAACAAGGCCATGACCGCCGCGCCGAGGCCGATGGTCAGATAACCCAGCAGGCGATATTCCTTGGGCTTGGGCATACGTGTATCTCCTTGCACAACCAGGGTCCCCTTTTGACTGTAGGAAATAGGCCCTCCCCTGTCAAGGCGGCTTGTACCCGGCCGGGCGGGAGGTTGTGGCTGCCGCGTGGTTCGCGCCCTGACCGGCCTCCCCGGGGAAAGAGGGCTGCCGCCGCGTGGCCCCGACCCGGGCCCGCGGCTCACTTTTTAGCCGCGGCCCTGCCCCGGCCGGGGGAGCTCCGGGCCTCTGCCGCTGCCGCCTTTCAGCGCGGCCCATCTTTCCCCCACTTCACCGCGCCAAAGCCCCAATCACTCAACCAGGTGTAAACCAGGTTGATGGCGCCGCCCACCTCGCTACCCAGGCAGGGGTCAGGGTCCTGGATATTGCGGAGGTCGGCCCGGTAGCTGAGGCCCAGGGCGTGATGCCCGTACAGGCGCACCGTGAGCCCCAGGTCCAGGCGGCCGAGCAGCGCGCTGCTGCCGGGGGCGTGGCGGCCCAACTCATGCAACTGGTAGGCCAAACCGCTCAGCTCCAACATGGCCCGCTGGCCAAAGATGAACCCTAGCGAGAGCCTGCCCTGGGGGGCCGCCCCGTACCCGTATTCCCGGGGTTCATCCCGGGGGTCCAGGCCGGCCGCGGTGTAGCCGATCCCGCCCAGGAGCGAACCGGCGAACGCCACCTCCGGCGTGAGCCACCCTTGCCAAATCGTGCCCAGGGACGCCGACGTGCTGGAAACGCAGTAAAGGTCGGGCGAAAGGTATTCATACCCCCCGTAGAGGCCCCACAGGCCGCGGAAGGACTCGCCGGCCCGCCAGTCCGTGCCCCACAGGAGCCCCTGGATGATCAGGTCAAAGGGATTGGAATAATTGCCGCGGCCGGACAACTCGCACGAGAAGTAATCAAAGGGACGCCGGTAATGGTAGCCGGGCTGGCCCGGCAAACCGTAGGCCAGGGAGAACTCCGCCGTGGGCTGGAGGTCATTATCCTCGCGGAAGCCGCTGGTGAGGTTCCGATAGGCATAGAGCGACGCGCCGAGGCTGAGGCTCCAGGATACCGCGGGGTCGTGGCTGGGAAACACCGGCGAGAACCGCTCCCCATAGGCCCAGCGGTTGAAAGCCGTGGAAGGTGAGAGCACGGCCGCGCCCAACTCCCGCCACAGCCCCGGCTGGCGGCCACCCCCCTCCAGCAACAGGCTGGCCAGGCGGAACAGGGTCTCGCCCAGAAGGCTCCCCCCCACGCCGGTGTTGATCTGGTCATTCACCGCGGGTTCGGTGGTTTCTCCCCCCATCTCCCAGAGATAACTGCCCAGGTTGGCGTAGAGGCACGACTCCCAGAAATTCAGGCCGGCCGAGCGGGCCAGGCCCATATGAACCGAGCCCTGATAGGGGTGGGCGACCTGGTTGATGAAGATATCATCGTGGTCCACGCTCCAGTGCCCGCTGACCACATGGTCCCAAAAAGTAGCGAGGTTGGTTTCGTAGGTTGTTCTCCGGTCCGGGGACAACTCTTCCGGGCAGGCCAGCCGGTCGAAAGCGTTCAAGAGCAGCAGGAAAGCCGGGATCTCCCAGGCCGGCGCCAGGTAACTTTTGTGCTCTCCCGCGCCCCAGGCCGCGGCCGGCGCGGCCTCCGGCGCCGCAGCCGGGGCCGGCTCCGCGGGCCCGGCGCCGGGGCGGGCCCGGGACGGGGCGGGGCTCCCCGGGGCTGCCAGCCCCGGCAGTCCCGCCGACGCGGCGGGGCCGGGGGCGCCGGCGGCGTAGGCCGCAGCCCCCAGAAAAAACATCAACCCGGCCAGGGCTGCCGAGAGAATCGCCGCGAATGGTCTGTGTAGCATGTTCCCAGGTTTCGACAGGTGGGGCTGGCTGGGCGTACGGGGCAAAAGCCAAAAAATGCCGGCGATCCGAACTATGGTCCCGGTTGTGCGCGAGACGGGACCGCCCCCTTCCGCCGCCCGGGGGATTCCGCCTACCGCATAATACAAATTTTCGCATTGCAGGGAATGATTGATTTGGTTGGTTCCGCCAGCAGGACGGACCCGCGGCCTCCGGCGAGGCAGGGAGGGCCTTGATCAGGAGGCCGGAGCGCCCGGCTCCGGCCCGCGATCATCCTACAACCGGCCGGCATCCAGGTGCAGATACACGTCCTTCAACTCGGAGTAGATGTCCAGGGCCTCGGTGCCCGGCTCCCGCCAGCCGTTGCCGCTGGCCTTGACCCCGCCAAAGGGCATGTGGGGCTCGGAGCCATAGGTGCCGCCGTTGACCGTGGCCACGCCGGCCTGCACCCGGCGGGTGAAGTCCAAGGCACGGTGCAAGTTGGTGGTGTGGATGGAGGCGGTGAGCCCGTAGGGCGAGTCATTGGCCAGGGCCAGGGCCGCGGCGTAGTCCTGCACCCGGAACAACAGGGCGATGGGCCCGAACAGCTCGCTTCTGGCAATGAAGCTCTGGGGCGCGGCCCCCTCCAGCACGGTGGGGGCCAGGTAGTAGCCCGCGGCGTGGGCCGGACCCGTGAGCCGCTCCCCGCCCGCCAGCACCCGGGCGCCCTCTTGCCGGGCCTGGCCCAGGGCGGCCAGCATGTTGTTCAGCTGGCTCTGGTTGATCACCGGGCCCAGGTCGTCGCCGTCGTGGGGCCCCAGCCGGAGCCCGGCGATGTGGTCCAAGAGGAGCCCCGTGAACTCTTCATACACCGCCTCGAACACGATGACCCGGCTGGCCGCGGCGCAGCGCTGGCCCGCGTTGGAAAAGGCCGACAGCGCGGTCCATTTCACCGCGTTGGCCAGGTCCGCGTCGTCGCACACCACCAGGGGATTCTTGCCGCCCAGCTCCAGGGAGCATTTCTTCAGCCGCTCGCCGCAGGCCCGGGCCACGTCGCGGCCCACCTCGGCCGAACCGGTGAAGCTGACCACCTCCACCCCGGAGTGGCGCACCAACGGCGCGCCGGCCTCCTCGCCCAGGCCCTGCACGATGTTCAAGAGCCCGTCGGGCAACCCGGCCTCCTGGGCCAACCGGCCCACGATCCAGGCCGTGGCCGGGGTGTCCTCGGCCGCCTTGAGCACCACCCCGTTGCCGCAGATGAGGGCCGGGAACACCTTCCAGGCCACGTTGGCAATGGGTGTGTTGGCCGCGATGATCAGCCCGGCCACCCCGGCCGGCACCCGGATGGTCAGAGCCTGGCGGCCGGGCACCCCGCTGGTGGTGGTGCGGGCGTAGAGCCGCTGGCCCTCGCCGGCGTAGAAACGGCCCAGGCTGGCCGCCCCGCCCGTCTCGCCCCGGGCCTCGCCGGGGGTCTTGCCGGTTTCGGCGGCCACGATGGCCGCGATCTCCTCCTGCCGGTCCAAGAGCCCCTGGGCCATCCGGTGCAGGATCTCGCCCCGGGCCACCGGGGTGGTGTCGGCCCAGGCCGGTTGGGCGGCCCGGGCCGCGGCCACGGCGGCGTCCACGTCCGGGGCGCCGGAGCGGGCCAGCCAACTCTGGCGCTGGCCGGTGTGGGGGTCCATTTTCGCCACCCAGCCGCCGCCCTGGGCGGGCTCTTCCTGGCCGTTGATCCAGTTGGGGATTTGCGCGGGAATGGGGGCGTCGGCCATGGGTCGTCCTCCTGGCGGCTGGGGTTGGCTTGGGTGGCACCAAGGCGATTGTAACCCATTTGGCCCGGGATGCACCCCGCCCAGGTTCCCACCGCCGCGGGAACCTCACCGGTCGGCCTCGGTATCGGCCCGGCCGAGCCGCATCCCGGTGGGGTGTCGGAATTTTCGTACAAAGTTGTGTTCGGCCATTTCCTCCAGTTGCGATAGGACCCGCGGCCGAAAAGCAATAATGACTCCGCCCTTTGAAAAATATAAGGTTTTTTGGAGGAAAGGGGTTTTTCCCCCACATCTTCCCCTCTCTTCAGACAGCCGCCTAGCAGGCTGTTGAAAAACAGCCTGCTAGGCGCGCCAGGGATGGCGCGCCAAATTGCGCAGCCTTGAAAAGGCAAGCAATTTGTCAAACTTGGTAAAACCGCGCTTTTGTCAAGTTTGGTTGAAAAAGGCCATGGATGGACTTTTTCAACATCCTCCTAGGCCCCCAAAAGGGAGCCGGACCGCGGGGGGTGACCGCGATCCGGCTCTATAGGTCGGGCTAGAGGGTTATTACTTGGCCATCGGCGCCTGGTCCATTCCGGCTTCCGTGGAACGGCTGGCGCCCATGGGGGGGATTACGATACTGGCGCCCAGGGGCACCCGGGGGCGGCGCGCGGTTTCGGTCGCGGCCTCGGGAACATCCTCCAGGCTGGGCTTGTTGATGACCATGGTCATGCCGGCGCCCAGCACCAGGAGCACGCCCGCGGTCAGGTAAGCATAGTGGAAGGAACCAGTGGCCGAGGAGATCATCTGGGACACCCGGGGCAGGATGAAGCCGCCCACGCCCCAGGCCGAGAA
>JAHLLK010000133.1 GCA_020444165.1 Deltaproteobacteria bacterium
TCGTGAAAGGCGTCAACCTTATGAAACCTCTCGTTGCACCATGCGGATAGGCTCACAACGTCGTTGGCCCCTCGGCGAACAGCTTGATCTGCGCTGTAAACGTATGTAGCAATTTCGAGCAGGTCCTGGAAGACCTCCGGGACGTTCTTGAACATCTTTCTATGGATATCTTCTATTCGAAGGGTAATTTTATCTGGCCCGTCGTTGCCCCAAAGGCGTAACCGGATATCTCTGTTTGGGTTTTCGTCAATTCCATCCGTCAGGGCATTTCCGCAGATGATGTAGCGTCTATTTTGCACCGTCCTGCGCTCCAGCTTTCAATTCATCCTTCATTTTCTTCAGAGCATAGGAGGCGAAGCCGTTTGATGATTTCCTGGAAATATCCCCGCCTTCTTCATATCTGTGCTTGGAAAACCAGTCGGAGGAAAACTGCTTAACAATCAGGGACGCCTCTTTGCAATGCGTCGCCAGGGCATTTTCGAATTGGTTCATTTCATTCATGGTGGCAAAGCGTTGGCCTTCACCCAAATGAGTCGCCAGCGTTTTTGACAAGAAGTAGTTCATGCTTTCGTTGGTCAGCTTGGCGAAAAACGTCCGCGACAGGTCTCCGAACTCCTGCTTTTTCCAGAGCGCCGCCAATGCGGCCCGGACATCATCTGGCTGAGGAGCGAAAAGAGATGGCAGCTTGGGTGACAAGTGCTCCACCAAAGCTCCAACCAGTGCTCGCTGAGACATTTCACCCAAGTCCGAACGGCCACCGGTCTCATCCAGCCTTCGGTCCAAAGCTTCTGAGACGGTGGCGGCAAGATCAGGGAGAGAAGTGTCTTGTTGTAGGTTGACCCCGAGAGACTGCAGGTGCTCGTTGAAGTTATCTTTCTTGGCAGCAATAGCGAACTGTACCATCAGCCAAATCGCTTCGGTGAAACCCTCATCATTGAAAACGTATGAAAATGCCTTTTCGGCCGCCTTGATGTTGGCAACTGCAATTTGTGACACGTCGGCACCGGCCGTGATTAGGCCGACCACTTCTTTCCACGCCCTCGACCTGGCAGTGTGCCGATTCTGACGTGCCCCATATCGTATATCCTCGCTTACGAGGATCGGTCTTGGGGTCTGTCGTCCGTGGAAACAAAAAGGCTCGCCATCGCCTCGTATTCGAAGCCGCCCGGTAAGCCTTTTTGCGGGAGAGTTATCCCTTTTGCAGCAAAGTACGCAGAATATGGCGCAAGGAAGTTGACAAGGAAATTGGGGCGAACAGCCTTCAGGTCATCAACATGCGAAAATCGCTTGAAGTTGAACATCGCCATCGATCTTCCCCCCAGGTCTGATCTCGATGTAGCCGAGCGATATTACTGATGATTAACGACTGGTTTTGCCTCGAGAACATAAATATACCACTCATCAGTTTTTCAATACACCCAAACAGACCATGAATACAAGGCTATTTGGATTGTATTCTGGTTTTGGGTTGTTTCAACGCGCCGCATCACGGATCGCCGCCCACATCTTCCTCTGCCGGGGCCACAGAGCCACCGCCGCGATGGGCCGCAAGTCTCTCTCCTTGACCCTATCAGCGCCAGCAACCGTGGGCGGCAAAAAGAGTATCGCCTCCTGAATATCAGGAGCCAGAAGGGTGAGGTCCATGATCTGGGTGATCCGGGCGCGGGTCACGTATCCGAGTCGGGCCAGGTCCGCGAAATCCCGCGCCTCGCCCCGGTCGATCATGTCCTGGAAGCGCATGGCCAGGGCCAGCAGCCTGGAGACCCGTGGAACCCGCCCCGGTGGGGTTTGTTGATCCTGCTGTTGGCCCGCTCCCTGGCGCGAGCCGCGCGTAGCCCGCCTGGGGGCCAGCGTGAAGCGCACCTCAAGTTTCGATTCATTCATTCGAGATTGTCCTCCTCTTCGTTCAGGCGGCCGTTCTCTGGCACAGTTGCTTGAGACCCTCGCTCCTGAAGGTCACCGTCACCGACTGATTCCGGCAGTCGAACCCCACTCGTTCGACGAGAATATGGATGATCTTCGCCTGCTCCTTGGACGACAGCGAGTTCCACACCTCGTCAAAGTCCGCCAATGCCTGCGTCAGGTCGTTCTCTTTGACGGTCGTCTTGCCCAGCACCATGATCTCCTCTTGGATGGCCATCATGCGCTGCTCGGTGGTCCGAATCCGCTCCTGCAAGTCCGCCAGGCGGTCGGTCGCAATTTCGGAGGCCCCGGCCGCTAGAGCACCGCCCAGGAGTTTTCGGACCTGGGCATGAAGCCGCTTAAGTTCCCGCTCCGCTGCTTTCCGCTCCATCTCCAACTCATGCAGGCGGGCTTCGGCTTGTTCCGTGGCCTTGGTGAGGGTGGTCGACAGGACCGCCGGGTTGGTGCCCAACCCCTTGATGTGCTGCACAACCGCGCTCTCAATGTCGTAAGCATTGACGGATTTCGTGGGGCATTTCGCCCACCCTCGCTGCTGGGCTGTCTGGCAGACGTAATATCGGTAACTCTTGCCGTTCATTTTATTTGCGCAGGAGTGCGTCATCCCTGTGCCGCAGGGCGTGCAGAAGATCAGCCCCTTGAGCAGCGCGCCGTACTTGTTGCGGACGAGGGTGCCGCCGCCCAGGCGGTTGCGCCGCAGAATTACCTGGACCTTCTTCCAGGTCTCCAGGTCCACGATGGCTTCGTGCTCGCCTTCGTAGGTGGTCCCCTGGAACACCACCTTGCCCGTGTAGATGGGATTGGTCAGCAGTCGGAAGAGCGTGCTCTTGTTGAACGGCTTCCCGCCGCGCTCCTTGCCCTTGCGGGTCACCCAGCGCTTGTTGTTCCAACCTCGGCGCTCAAGCTCCTGCGCCGAGGGGAGAAGCGACTCCAGTTCAAGGTAGAGCTGGAAGATCGCCCTGACTCGTGCGGCTTCGTGCTCGTTGACCTCCAGCCGGCCGCCGCCCTCGGCCACGTCGTAGCCCAGGACAGGCATGCCGCCGACCCATTTGCCCTTTCTGCGCGCGGCCCACATCTTGTCCTTGGTCCGTTCGGCGATGATTTCGAGTTCGAACTGGGCGAAGGAGAGCAGGATGTTCAGGGTCAGTCGGCCCATGGAGTGGGTGGTGTTGAACTGCTGGGTGACCGAGACGAAACTCACGCCGTGGCGATCGAAGATCTCCATGAGGCGCGAGAAGTCGAGCAGGGAGCGGCTGAGGCGGTCCACTTTGTAGACCACGACGCAATCGATGCCGCCGGCCTCGATGTCCGCCATGAGGCGCTTGAGCGCGGGGCGCTCCAGGTTGCCGCCGGAGAAGCCGCCGTCATCGTATCGATCCGGCAGGCATGTCCAGCCCTCGTGGCGATGACTCGCAATATAGGCCTCGGCCGACTCCCGCTGGGCGTCCAGGGTGTTGAACTCCTGCTCCAATCCCTCGTCGGTGGACTTGCGGGTATAAATGGCGCAGCGGATGGGAGTCTGGAGTCGGGAGTCCGGAGTCTGTAGAAAAGCGGATTGTGAGTTGGACGTCTTCATGCAATGATGTCTCCATGCGTGATCATCGAAAGCTGCGGGCGTTCGAGCTTGCTGATGGCTTGGCGTTGGAAGTATATCGACAAACAAAGCATTTCCCGCAGGAAGAACTTTTTGGCCTCACATCTCAAATGAGGCGTGCGGCAGTCTCCGTGGCTTCCAATATTGTCGAGGGGTGCGCCCGAAACTCCGAGGCCGATTTTTTGCGTTTTCTCGATATGGCTTACGGCTCGATTCGTGAGTTGGAATATCAAGTTTCCCTCGCTGCTCGTCTTGGTTATTTCCAGCGATCGGCGGTTGAAGCCCTAATCGCTTCAGTTGAAGAAACCGGCCGCGTTCTCTATGGTCTGATCCGTTCATTTCGTTCCTGACCTCTTTTTTCCTCCAGACTCCTCCCTCCGGACTCCAGACTTCCCCAGACCGAAGAAAACGAAGCCGTTCCATTTGCCGCCGGTCACCTCGCGGGCAATGGCCGTGAGCGACTTGTGCCGGCGATCCTCGAACTCGAAATCCTCGTCCAGCACCCTGACCACGATGTCGCGCCCCTTGTATTCCCGGTGAAGGAGCACGCCGGGGAGGGGCACTCTGGGATCATGGGCTGAGGACAAGCGGCTTTTGACCGATCGCGCCCGGGCCTCGGCCGAGCCGGGCTTCACCGGATCACGCGGGGAGCGCATTCTGAGGTCGGCGTCCCGGGCCAGCTCCTTGGCCCGCTTGCGAGCCCGTTCCGACAGGTCCCCCTCGGCCAGAGCCTGAATGCGCCAGGCGATGCGCTTTTTCAGGAAGGTCTTGTTGTTGGAGCGAGTCTCCTCGCCGAAAACATCGAGGTACCTCTCCTTCAGCTCGCCCACGGTCATTCGCTCGAGGCTTTGGACCTCCTTGTACGTCTCAGGGTTCATGCATCTTCTCCTTGCTTGGATTCTCCTGCGGCGGAGTGAGGTGCGTGCCTCTGTCCGCCAAGAGCATGAACGCTCTGTTCCGGCTGTATAGCAAGTCCATCTGCGGAAGATTCATCATTTGTTTTAATGAGTTGAGAAGCTTCTTCACGCAGGAGGCGTTGATAGCCCCTGGCAAGCAACGTCGCGATCTCTGAAACGGCTTCCTTGGGGGGAGGGGTACGGGTGGTTGCGTCCGGCATCTGGTTCTCCTTGGCCTGCGGCGGGGGGATAGTGGATGCCGATCGAGTGCGCGAACGGCCCTGGGGCGCGTCGGGATCGCTGATCACCCTGGAGCAGGGCGATACGGACGACATCCACAACGTGCTCCGGCTTCCGGCCGCTGGCGCTGTCTGATGGTTGCGACCGGAGTGTTGCCGGCCTTCACCCCATACATACCGGCTGGGCGTGAAAAACGTCGGCTTGGGTGTCAATGGCGGCGAGGTTGTTAAACAACTCGCCGGGCTAAACGGAGAATTTGAGAATCAGGGCGGAGAAAGCGGGGATTTCAGAATAGATCATTGAAGGTTGCGCTTGCATCTCGGGCGCATCGGCTTTGGATGGAGAATCCTGTTGAAGGAGAGGCGGCTGGCGCAACATGGCGGAGATGCTTGCAGAAAAGACGAAAGCCCCGGGCAGTGCATGCCCAGGGCTCTCCCTTAAAGAAGAACCGTCTCGAAGTACGGTTTTGTAATCTGGCTCCCCGGGCCGGATTCGAACCAGCGACAGGGTGGTTAACAGCCACCTGCTCTGCCAACTGAGCTACCGAGGAACTTTGTGGCGAATATGTACCACAGCCCCCCCAGAGCGTCAACATCCCTTGTGCGGTGGTCTGGCGGTTGAAGAAATCCGACAAAAGCCATTTTTTTCTTGCCTGCCTGCGCCGCTTGGTTTAAATATCGTCCCGCAGGTTATGCACAGGCCAAGGGCCATCCCGATCTGCGTCGGGGTGGCCCTTTCTGCGTTCCGGGGCCGCCCGCGGCAAGCCTGGTCAAAAGCCCATATTGACCATGACTTTGGCAAGTTATCCCGGACGCAACGAGCCTCGCCCCTCTTTAAGGAGCCTGCAAATGTTGACCCGTTTCGCCGTGTTGGCCGCCTACTTCGTCATCGTGCTTTTCCTGGGGATGCTGGCCAAAAGCCGGCTCAAGGACACTCCCGCCAACTACTTCCTGGCCGGCCGCGGCCTGTCCTTCCTGGTGCTCCTGGGCACCATGGCCGCCACCAACTTCAGCGCCTTCACCGTGTTCGGCGCCTCGGGCGCGGGCTACCGCGACGGCCTGGCCTTTTTCCCCATCATGGGCTTCGGCACCGGCTTCATGGCGCTCACCTTCTGGGTGGTGGGGCGCAAGGTCTGGCGTCTGGGCCGCCGCCACGAACTGGTGACCCCGGCCGAGCTGGTGGGCCAGATCTACCGGCACAAAGGCCTCACGGCGCTCTTCGCCCTGGTGATGGTGGTGTTCACCATCCCCTACCTGGCCCTGCAGCCCCTGGCCGGCGGCAAGGTCATCGGCCAGCTCTTCCACCAGCCGCCGTGGGTGGGCGCCACCCTGGTGACTTTCATCATCCTGCTCTACACCCTGCGGGGCGGGCTCAAGGCCGTGGCCTGGACCGACATCTTCCAGGGGCTCTTGATGCTCACCCTGATGATAGTGGCCCTGCATTTGGTGCTCAGTAGCCTCGGCGGCTGGGACGGGGCCTTTGCCCAGGTGCGCGAGCGCTTCCCCGAGCTGATGAGCCGGCCGGGAGCCCACGGCCGCTACAGCCCCGGGGTGTGGTTCGGCTTCCTTTTGCTCTGGTTCTTCTGCGACCCCATGTTCCCCCAGCTTTTCCAGCGCTTCTACGCCGCCAAGAACGAGTCGTCCCTGGCCCGCACCGCCCTGGTGTACCCGGCCATCTGCACCGTGGTCTTTGCCCTGCCCATCCTCATGGGGGTGTTGGGCCGGCTGGTGGTCCCGGACCTGGCCGGCCCGGCGGCGGACAACGTGGTGCCCCTGTTGATGACCAAGGTGGCCGGCGACTTCATGGGCACCCTGGTGCTGGCCGCCGGCCTGGCGGCTCTCATGTCCACCATGGACAGCCAGCTCCTCACCCTGTCCTCCATCTTCAGCCGGGACCTCTGGCCGCTGGCCACCGGCGACCGCGCGGAGAGCGCCCTGGTGGGCCGGGTCTTCGTTGCGGTCTTGGCCCTGGTGGGGCTGGCCGTGGCCCTGGGCTCGGACTCCACCATCCTGAACCTGGGCCTCACCGCCTTCACCGGCCTGGCCGTGTTGTTCCCCACTGTGTTTTTCGGGCTCTACCTGGCCAAGCCCCGGCCCGCCGCCGCCCTGGCCTCCATCATCCTGGGCGAGGCCGCGGCCGTGGGCTACCACTTCAAGCTGCTGCCGGCTTTCGGCTTCCTGCCGGCGGTGCCGGTGATCGCCGTGGCCGTGGCCGCCTACCTGGTCGTGCACGTGGTGCAGAACGGGGTGCGTCTCATCGAGGGCGAGTGGTCCGGGGCCTGGTACGGCCTGGGCTTCGGGGCCATCTTCCTGGCGGCCCAGGATTTCTGGCGCTGGAACCAGGTGGGTGGCGTGTGGCTGGGCCTGCCGGGCTGGATCTGGTACTTCGTGGGGCTGTCTCTCTTGCAGACCCTGCTCATGGGCCTCTGGTTCCGCCGCACCCTGGCCGCCGGCCGCGAGCCTGTGGGCGTCGTGCCCCCCCCTGTCCCTTCGAGCTGAGCCCCTTCCCTCGGCAGTCCCCGCCCTCCGCCGGCCCTTGCCCCACCGTCGGAGGGCGTGTTATTTAGGAGCCCAGACCAACCAACCGAAATCCGATCCGGCGGGAGGGAGCGGCTCATGGACCCCAACGTGCAGTGGTTTTACGAGAAAAAGGCGGCGGGAGTCATCAAGGCCCTGCAAAAGAACCGCATGAACGGGGTGTACGTGCCCCGGGCGGCCGAGGTGACGGACCAAGTGCTGGGGATGATCCCCCCGGGCGCCAGCGTGGCCCTGGGCGGGTCCCTGACCATCAGCGAGACGGGGCTGCTGGACGCCCTGCGGGCCAGCCCCAACCTGGAGCTGATCGACCGCTACGCGCCCGGCCTGAGCCGGGACGAGGTCATGGAGCGCTTGCGCCAGGGCCTGACCGCCGACGTGTTCATCTCCGGGGTCAACGCCATCACCGACGACGGACAGCTTTTCTTTGTGGACGCCACCTGCAACCGGGTGGCCCCCATCCTCTTTGGGCCGCGCCGGGTGATCCTGGTGGCCGGGTGCAACAAGATCGTGCCCGATGTGTGGCAGGCCCGCACCCGGGTGATCCAGTTCGCGGCCCCGGCCAACGCCCACCGCCTGGCGCGGAAAACCCCCTGCGCCGCCACCGGCGTCTGCGCCGACTGCGACAGCCCGGACCGCATCTGCAACGCCACGGTGGTCATCCACAAGCAGGCCGACCCCCAACGCCTCACCGTGGTGCTGGCGGGAGAGTCGCTGGGGCTGTAGCCGCAAGATCGGAGAGGGCCGAAGAAGTGAGAGCGTGGGGGGAAACCCCTTCCTCAAAAAAACTTCATATTTTAACTAGCAGGCTGTTGAAAAACAGGCTGCTAGGCGCGCCAGGGACCACCCCAAACAAGCTACGGCTTGTTTGGGGACCC
>JAHLLK010000185.1 GCA_020444165.1 Deltaproteobacteria bacterium
CCAAAGACCCCCTGAGCTTCGACGCCGTCCAGATTTCCCTGGCCAGCCCGGAGAAAATCAGTGCCTGGTCTTTCGGTGAGGTTAAAAAGCCCGAGACCATCAACTACCGCACCTTCAAGCCGGAGCGGGACGGCCTGTTCTGCGCCAAGATCTTCGGCCCCACCAAGGACTATGAGTGCAACTGCGGCAAGTACAAGCGCATGAAGCACCGTGGGGTGGTCTGCGAAAAGTGCGGCGTCGAGGTCATCCAGTCCAAGGTGCGCCGCGAGCGCATGGGCCATATCGACCTGGCCAGCAGCGTGGCCCACATCTGGTTCCTCAAGTCCCTGCCTTCCAAGGTGGGCAACTTGTTGGACCTGACCCTCAAGGAGCTGGAAAAGGTCCTGTACTTCGAGTCCTACATCATGTTCGACGAGGGCGAGAGCGGGGTGGCCAAGGGCACCATGGTGCCCGAGGACAAGTACCGCCAGCTCATCGAGGAGTTCGGCAGCCGCTTCAGGGCGGGCATCGGCGCCGAGGCGGTCAAGGAGATGCTCTCGGACCTGGACCTGGACAAGCTCTGGGACGAGCTCCGGGTGGAGATGATGGAGACCGCCAGCGAGGCCAAGCGCAAGAAGCTCTCCAAGCGGCTCAAGGTCATCGACGCGTTTAAAAACTCCATCAACAAGCCCGAGTGGATGATCATGGACATCATCCCCGTGCTGCCGCCGGACCTGCGCCCCCTGGTGCCCTTGGACGGCGGGCGTTTCGCCACCAGCGACTTGAACGACCTGTACCGCCGGGTGATCAACCGCAACAACCGCCTGCGCCGGCTCAACGAGCTGGCCGCGCCGGACATCATCATCCGCAACGAAAAGCGCATGCTGCAAGAAGCGGTGGACGTGCTTTTCGACAACGGCCGCCGGGGCAAGACCATCACCGGCCCCAACAAGCGCCCCCTGAAGTCCCTGTCGGACATGCTCAAGGGCAAGCAGGGCCGCTTCCGCCAGAACCTGTTGGGCAAGCGGGTGGACTACTCCGGCCGTTCGGTCATCGTGATCGGCCCGGATCTCAGGCTGCACCAGTGCGGCCTGCCCAAGAAGATGGCCCTGGAGCTGTTCAAGCCCTTCATCTACCACCGTTTGGAGGTCAAGGGCCTGGTCACCACCATCAAGGGCGCCAAGAAGCTGGTGGAGCGTGAGACCCCGGAGGTGTGGGACACCCTCTCCGAGGTGGTGCGGGAATACCCCATTCTCCTGAACCGCGCCCCCACCCTGCACCGCCTGGGCATCCAGGCCTTTGAGCCGCTCCTGGTGGAGGGCAAGGCCATCCAGCTGCACCCCCTGGTGTGCCAGGCCTACAACGCCGACTTCGACGGCGACCAGATGGCCGTGCACGTGCCCCTGTCCATCGAGGCGCAGATCGAGGCCCGGGTGCTCATGATGAGCACCAACAACATCCTGAGCCCGGCCAACGGCGAGCCCATCATCGTGCCCAACCAGGACATCGTGCTGGGGCTCTATTACCTGACCCGGGAGAAGCCCCTGGCCGACGGAGAGGGCAAGATCTTCTCCGACCCGGCCGAGGTGCGCATGGCCTTTGACAACGGGGCCCTGGATCTGCAAGCCGCGGTGGAAGTCCGCATGGACAAGAACGGCGCCAGGGTGCGCACGACCGTGGGCCGGGTGATCCTCTCGGAGATCCTGCCCAAGGAGATCCCCTTTGACCAGGTGAACCTGGTCATGGACAAGAAGACCCTGAAGCGCCTGGTGGGCTACTGCTACCGCAAGGCCGGCACCAAGGCCACGGTCATCCTCTCCGACCGCCTGAAGGACCTGGGCTACCGCTACGCCACCAAGAGCGGCCTGTCCATCTGCGTCAGCGACATGATCATCCCCCACCGCAAGCAGACGATCATCGACACCGCCATGAGCGAGGTCAAGGAGATCGAGGAGCAGTACAAGGACGGCATCATCACCGACGGCGAGAAGTACAACAAGGCGGTGGACATCTGGGCCAAGGCCACGGAGGACGTGGCCGCCGAGATGATGGAGGAGATCAGCCATCAGGTGATGACCAACGCCGAGGGCGCCGAGGTGGAGACCGCGAGCTTCAACCCCATCTTCATGATGGCCGACTCCGGCGCCCGTGGCTCCAAGGACCAGATGAAGCAGCTGGCCGGCATGCGTGGCCTTATGGCCAAGCCCTCTGGCGAGATCATCGCCACCCCCATCACGGCCAACTTCCGCGAGGGGTTGACCGTGCTGCAGTACTTCATCTCCACCCACGGCGCCAGGAAGGGTCTGGCCGACACGGCGCTCAAGACCGCCAACTCCGGCTACCTGACCCGCCGGCTGGTGGACGTGAGCCAGGATGCCATCGTCACCGAGCTGGACTGCGGCACCATCGACGGCATCGAGGTGGAGGCGCTCCGGGAGGGCGGCGAGGTCATCCAGCACGTGGGCGAGCGTGTGTTGGGCCGCACGGCCTTGAAGGACGTGCGCGACCCCCTCACCGGCGACGTGCTGATCAAGTCCAACCAGGAGATCGACGAGTACGGGGTGACCCTGTTGGAGGAGGCCGGCATCGAGCGGCTCCGCATCCGTTCGGTCATCACCTGCGAGTCCCGCCGCGGGGTCTGCGCCCGTTGCTACGGCCGCGACCTGGCCCACAGCAAGCCCGTGGACGTGGGCGAGGCCATCGGCATCATCGCGGCCCAGTCCATCGGCGAGCCGGGCACCCAGCTCACCATGCGCACCTTCCACATCGGCGGCGCCGCGGCCCGGGCCGTGGAGCAGTCCCGCATCGAGGCGCGCTACCCCGGCCAGGTGAAATACATCAACCTCTCCACCGTGGCCGGCAGCCACCCCGAGACCCGGGCCCACCTCTCCTACCGCGTGGTCATGAACCGCAACGGCGAGATCGCGGTGATGGGCGAGGGCGGCCGCGAGCGCGAGCGCTACAAGGTGCCCTACGGCGCGCGGCTGCATTTTGACGAGGGCGCGGCGGTGAACGCCGGCGAGGTCATGGCCGAGTGGGACCCCTACACCTCGCCCATTCTCACCGACGTGGACGGCGTGGTGAAGTTCGGCGACATCGTGGAAAACGTCACCATGACCGAGCGTCTGGACCCGGTGACCGGCCGTTCCACCAAAGTGACCGTGGAGTCCAAGAACGCCGAACTGCGGCCCCGCATCTCCATCAAGGAGTTGGGCACCAACCGCACGGCCAAGCTGCCCTCCGGGCGCGGCGAGGCGCGTTACCTGTTGCCGGTGGGCGCCATCATCATGGTGTCCGAGACCGACGAGGTGCGGGCCGGCGACGTTTTGGCCCGTATCCCCCGGGAGACCACCAAGACCAAGGACATCACCGGCGGTCTGCCCCGGGTGGCCGAGCTGTTCGAGGTGCGCAAGCCCAAGGAGTGCGCGGTCATCAGCGAGATCGAGGGCGCGGTGGCCTTTGGCAAGCAGACCAAGGGCAAGCGCAAGGTGGTCATCAACCCGGACGTGGGCGAACCGCGGGAGTACCTGATCCCCAAGGGCAAGCACGTCACGGTGCACGAGGGCGACTTCGTCCGGGCCGGCGAGCCCCTGATGGACGGCGCCATCAACCCCCACGACCTCTTGCGCAGCCGCAACGTCAAGGACCTGGCCCGCTATCTGGTGGACGAGGTGCAGGAGGTCTACCGCCTGCAGGGCGTGAAGATCAACGACAAGCACATCGAGGTGATCGTACGCCAGATGCTCCGCAGGGTGCGCATCAAGGACTCCGGGGAGAGCAAGTTCCTCATCGGCGAGCAGGTGGAGAAGTGGAAGTTCGAGGCGGAAAACAACCGGCTCTGGGAAAAGGGCCAGAACCCGGCCACGGCCGAGCCCATGCTGTTGGGCATCACCAAGGCCAGCCTCTCCACCGAGTCCTTCATCTCGGCGGCCTCCTTCCAGGAGACCACCAAGGTGCTCACCGAGGCGGCCATCGCCGGCAAGGTGGATGACCTCCGCGGGCTGAAGGAGAATGTGATCATGGGGCGGCTGATCCCGGCCGGCACCGGCATGGAGCGCTACCGCGACTTGGCCATCCCGCATCACGAGGCCCCGCTGCCCGAGCCGGCCCTGGAGGAGGAGGTCCTGGAAGAGGTCCGCCCCACCCGGGAGGCCCTGGCCGCGCCCGAAGACACCGAAGCGGTGCTTTAGGGCATATATTATAGATAACCTCCGCGGCCGCCGCCCTCCGGGACGGCGGCCGCGTTCCTCCCTGCCCGGCCCGCCGGCCTTCGTCGACCCCCGGAATGGCGACCACACTGCAAAGGTCCCTTGCTTCCCGCGCGCGCGATTTGTCAAAATAGAGGGTAACACCCCGAACGGCGACTTGGTTTTCCGCCCCATCCGGCCTGGCCGCTGGCAGGCCGCGGCGGCGCCTTGTGGCGGAATCCGGGGGAATCGGTGACATTTGGTTGACGCCCGGGGTTTTGCCGGTAAAATAACCGGCCGGTGGGTATTTTTGCGGCTCGTGCGGTTGACCGCAGGGAAGCCCCCCGGCCCATCCCGGCCATGGGCGGGAAAGTGAAAATGTGCCTGGACAAAGCCCTTGACAGTTTTGGGCCTGGAAGGTACAAGTAGCAATTCCAGCGGCGTGGTCTTTTCTTGATTGCCCCCGAGGGGCAAAAGGGGAAGATCGTGTTTTTTACGGGTCCGCTTTGGCGCCGCCGGCCTTAAAAAGGTATACACAAACGGGCCGCAGACTTAACCCTCGCGGTCATCGGATTTGGATAGCCAGGAGGCTGTAGTTGCCGACCATCAACCAACTAGTGCGCAAGGGCCGCGAACAGGTCAAGAAGAAGAAGGCCACCCCGGCGCTGCAGAGCTGCCCTCAGAAACGCGGGGTATGCATCAGGGTCTACACCACCACCCCCAAAAAGCCCAACTCGGCTTTGCGGAAGGTGGCGAGGGTGCGTTTGACCAACGGCATCGAGGTGACCAGCTACATCCCGGGTGAGGGGCACAACCTGCAAGAGCACTCGGTGGTCTTGATCCGCGGCGGTCGCGTCAAGGACCTCCCGGGCGTTCGCTACCACATCGTCCGCGGCACTTTGGACGCGGTCGGGGTGGACGATCGCCGGCAGGCCCGGTCCAAGTACGGGACCAAGCGACCCAAGTAGGTTGGCGCCCCGCCGAGGGCGGGGCAGAGGCAATGCCCCTGGGCCCCTCTGATGGCAAGGGGCATTTGCTGTGCTAGGGCACGAACAATAGGGACGGATAGAACCAATGCCCAGAAGACGCGAAGTTCCCAAGCGCGAGATCATTCCCGACGCTAAGTACAAGAGCCGGGCGGTGGCCAAGTTCATCAACAAGCTGATGTTCGACGGCAAGCGCTCCGTGGCCGAGAAGATCATGTACGGGGCCCTGAACCGCATCAAGGAAAAGAGCGGGGAAGATCCTCTGAAGGTCTTTGACAAGGCGCTGGACAACGTGCGTCCCATGATCGAGGTGAAGAGCCGTCGGGTGGGTGGTTCCACCTACCAGGTGCCGGTGGAGATTCGCTCGGAGCGGCGGCAATCCCTGGCCATGCGCTGGCTCATCGGCTACTCCCGCGCGCGCGGCGAGAAAAGCATGGCCGAACGGCTGGCCAGCGAGTTCCTGGACGCCTCCCAGGGCCGCGGCTCCAGCGTAAAGAAAAAAGAAGACACTCACCGCATGGCCGAGGCCAACAAGGCCTTTGCCCATTACCGTTGGTAAGGGCCGCGGTTTAAGTAGGAGATTCCGGTTTTATGGCCGCCATCAAGGAAAAATTGGTCAAGCACCGCAACATCGGGCTCATGGCCCACATCGACGCGGGCAAGACTACCACCACCGAGCGTATCCTCTTTTATACGGGGGTAAGCCATCGGCTGGGTGAGGTGCACGACGGCCAGGCAGCCATGGACTGGATGGAGCAGGAGCAAGAGCGCGGCATCACCATCACCAGCGCCGCCACCACCTGCGCCTGGCAGGGCCACTCCATCAACATCATCGACACCCCTGGTCACGTGGACTTCACCATGGAGGTGGAGCGCAGCCTCCGGGTGCTGGACGGAGTCATCGCCGTGTTCTGCGCGGTGGGCGGGGTGCAGCCCCAATCCGAGACCGTCTGGCGCCAGGCTGACCGCTACGGGGTCCCTCGGGTGGCCTTCATCAACAAGATGGACCGCGTGGGCGCTGACTGGCGCCGCGTGCTGGGCATGATGGCCGACCGCCTGGGGTGTCGCCCGGTGGCCCTGCAGATTCCGGTGGGCGCCGAGGACGATTTCGCCGGAGTGGTGGACCTGATCGGCCGCCGCTGGCTGGTTTTCGACGAGGAAACCAAGGGCATGACCGTGGCCGAGCGCCCGGTGCCCGCCGAGCTGGCCGACGAGGTGGAGACCGCCCGCGCCGAGTTGGTGGAAACCGCGATGGAGTTCGACGACGAGGCCCTGGAGCGCTACCTGGAAGGCGAGGAGCCCAGTCCGGCCGAGATCAAGGCCGCGCTCAGGAAGGCCGCCCTGTCCCTGGCCATAGTGCCGGTGGTCATGGGCTCGGCTTTCAAGAACAAGGGCATTCAGCCCCTGATGGACGCGGTGGTGGACTTTCTCCCCTCGCCGCTCGACACCCGCCCGGTGGTGGCCACGGACCAGAACGGCCAACAAGTGGAGCGGCCGGCCGACGACGAGGCCCCCTTCGCCGCCCTGGCCTTCAAGCTCATGAGCGACCCCTACGTAGGCCACCTCACCTTCCTCCGCGTCTACTCCGGCCGGGTCAAATCCGGCGACACCGTTTACAACCCCGGTAAAAGCAAGCAGGAGCGCATCGGCCGGCTCTTGAAGATGCACGCCAACCAGCGTGAGGAGATCAGTGAGATCGCCGCCGGCGACATCGCCGCCGCGGTGGGCCTCAAGATCACCACCACTGGTGACAGCCTCACCGACCGCCAGAACCCGGTGCTCCTGGAGAACCTTTATGTGCCCCAGCCCGTGATGGGCGTGGCCATCAGGCCGGCTTCCCAGCCCATGGTGGAGAAGCTGGGTCTGGCCCTGGCCCGTATCGCGGCCGAGGACCCGAGCTTCCGGGTGGAGCACAACTCCGAGACCAACCAGACCATCATCCGGGGCATGGGCGAGCTGCACCTGGAGATCATCGTGGACCGGCTCCTGCGGGAGTTCAAGGTCGCGGCCGAGGTGGGCGCCCCCCAGGTAGCCTACCGCGAGCTGATCACCAAGGAAGCCAAGGCCGAGGGACGCTACGTGAAGCAGTCCGGCGGCCGGGGCCAGTACGGCCACGCCATTCTCGAAGTCGCTCCCGGCGAACCGGGCAGCGGGGTGGTGTTCCACGACAAGATCGTGGGCGGGACCATCCCCAAGGAGTACATCGGGGCGGTGGAAAAGGGCATCAAGGAGGCCTGCGCCAAGGGCATCCTGGCTGGCTTCCCCCTGATCGACCTGGAAGTGTCCCTGGTGGATGGCTCGTACCACGAGGTGGACTCTTCGGACCGCGCCTTCCATATCGCCGGCTCCCTGGCCATCAAAGAGGCCGCCAAAAAGGCCGGCCTGGGGCTCATGGAGCCCATGATGCGCCTGGAAGTGCTCACGCCCATGGAGCAGGTGGGCGACGTGGTGGGCGACCTGGCCCGCCGGCGCGGCCGGGTGGCCTCCATGGAGGTCCGGGGCGTGTTGCAGGCTATCGAGGCCCAGGCCCCCCTGGCCGGGATGTTCGGATATGCGGGCGACCTGCGCTCCATGAGCCAGGGCCGCGCCACGTTCACCATGGAATTTTCCCACTACGAACCGTTGCCCGCCGCCCTGGCCGAAGAGGTCGCGGCTCGGGCCAAGGATGACAGAGAAGCCGCCAAGCGCGGCATGGCCGCCTAGGGCCGCCAGCGGCGGCGGGGCATTCGGTTAACGGTAGCGGATAGAGCCGCGGATACGGGGCCGACGGATCACCACTTCAGCGCCCCCGCGGCACCAAAGTTCTAAAGGAGTTTAAGTCATGGCCAAGGCTAAGTTTGAGCGTAAGAAGCCGCACGTGAACGTAGGGACGAT
>JAHLLK010000134.1 GCA_020444165.1 Deltaproteobacteria bacterium
TGTGCCAGCGCACCGCCCAGGGCGGCGCGGAGATCGTGGGCCTCTTGAAAACCGGCAGCGCCTACTACGCCCCAGCCTCCTCGGCCGTGGAAATGGCCGAGGCCATCCTGAAGAACAAGAAAAAGATCCTGCCCTGCGCGGCCTACTTGGGCGGCCAGTACGGGTACAACGACCTGTACATCGGGGTGCCCGTGAAGCTGGGCACCGGGGGCGTCCTGGACATCGTGGAGATCAAGCTCACGCCCGAGGAAAAGGCGGCCCTGGACCAGAGCGCCGAAGCGGTGCGCGGTCTGGTGAAGGCCCTGGCCGATTTGGGCTTCTAACCCCCTTGCCTTCACTGGAAAATACCAACCCCCGGCCGCCTGGCCGGGGGTTTTGACTTTATCGGCCCGCCCCGGGGGGAGTCATTTCGAGAGCGATGCACGATGCGTCCCGCACCGTGCATCGGCCTCATTTCTTCTTGTGGGCCTTGGCCCGCTGCAGACGGCGGACCACGAAATCGGCCAGGCGGGACATGTCCTCCTCGCTCAACAGCTTTTTCAGCTCAGCCAAGGGAATTTCGGCCCGGGCGGTGGCCTTGTGCCCACCGGCCGAACCCAGTTCGCCAAAGGCCCGGGAAGCCATGCGGCCGGCCGAAAGCTGCATGGAGGTGTTGCGGATGATCACCACCAGCTTGTCCTGATACACCCCGCTGATGGCGCAGGAGTCCACCAAATCCACCTTGAGGAAGAAGTCGGCGATCTGCACCAGGTTGTCGGGGCTCTTGACCGGGCCCAGGTGGGCGAACATGCTGTGGCCCCGCATGCGATAGCAGCCCAGGGCCTGCTTCAACAGGGCCAGGTCGCCCAGGCGCATCTCGCTGAACTCGATCTTCCGCAGCGTGTTCTGGTTGATCTTGGGGAACAGGTACTGGAAGGCGTTGACGTCTTCCTGCAACACCGGGCGGCCGAAGGTGGAGGTGTCGGTGCGGATGCCGTAGATGAGCGCGGTGGCCAACCGGGCTGAAGGGACGATCTTGGCCCCCTTCAGGTACTCGGTCATGATGGTGGAGTTGGCCCCATACTTGGGCCGGATGTCCACGAACGCGGCCTCGCGGCTCCGCTCCCCCAGGGGATGGTGGTCGATGATCACGTCGTACTTGAGCGCCTCGAAGATCGCGTGGTGGTGAGGCTGGCCGTCCACCAGCACCTTCTTGGTGAACTTCGTGGGGTCCACCTCGGGGTAGGGCTTCAAGGGGATCTTCAGCAGCCGCACCATGGCCAGGTTGTCCGGCCGGCTGATCTCGTTGATGCGGGTGATGGTCACCCCGGCCACCTTGCGCCACAGGAAGCGTTTCATGGCCAGGGCCGAGGCCAGGGAGTCCGGGTCGGCCACCACGGTGATGAGCACCTGGTCCTCGCTGCTGAACACGGCGGCCAGGCGCCGGGACTGCTCGGGGAGGCTCCTGGGTTTGGTGTTGGTTATCTGACGCTGGGCCATGCGGCTTCCCCCTGGAGACCCGGATTCTGGTCAGGCCCCTTGGCCGGGCGATGCCCCTGCGCCACCCCTCCGGCGGGGCCCAAGCGCGGTATGGCCTCCCCGGCGGCGGCTGGGTCAACCAGAGACCTCGAGTTGTTGCGGTTACACTGCCCGGTTTGGAGCCGTGCATAGGCCCCAAAGTAGCATCATTGGTCAAGGGAATACAAGCCGCGGCCACCGGGACCCAAGGCCCTTTTCCCCGGCCCGGGCCGCGGCCCCAGGGCCCGGCCCGGAGGGCCGCCGGAGGCGTCAGGGGGGATTTCGCGGGCCACCCGGCCCCGCTCCGCGGCAGCCGGAGGCTCCGGCCCTCCCGCTGGCGCGGGGCGTCCAGAGGGGTCATTTCTTGACTGGACAGCCATGTAAGTGTTACTGTACATTATCATCCAAAACCACCGCCCACCCCGCAAAGGGGCGGGCTATAACGAACCTTGCCGATAGGCCATTTCTCCATCTCGCTGTAATCGCTGGCCTATCCAGCTCGGCTTGTCGGCGGAGCGGTATCACTCTGGCCGGATTTTCTTCCTCATGTAAACTATTGGGTCACTAATTTACCGGTCCGCCTTATCATGACCGAAGATTGGGAATCCAAGCGATACCGGCGGCGCCCCCGGCTTCACCCATAGCCGGCCCCCCGGGGCTAACCAAATGAAGGAGACGATTGGTATGGAGCAGAAACACCATTGGGGCAACAATCCCCAGCCGTTGAAAGTCCTGGACCTCACATTGCGGGACGGCCACCAGTCCCTTTTCGCCACCCGGATGCGCACCGAGGACATGATTCCCTACGCCGAGCGCCTGGATGAAACCGGATTCTGGGCGGCTGAGGTCTGGGGCGGCGCCACCTTTGACTCCATGAGCCGTTTCCTGGGCGAAGACCCCTGGGAGCGCCCCCGCACCCTGCGCAAGTATTGCAAGAAGGTCCCCTTCTCCATGCTGCTCCGGGGCCAGAACCTGGTGGGCTACCGCAACTACGCCGATGACGTGGCCAAGAAGTTCACCGACCTCTCCTGCGAGGCCGGCATCAACATCTTCCGGGTTTTCGACGCCCTGAACGACTTCCGCAACTTCGAAGCCGTGGTGGAGCGGATCAAGGCCAACGGCCAGCACTTCCAGGGCACCATCTGCTACTCCCTCACCGAGCGCAAGATGGGCGGCCCGGTGTTCAACCTGGAGTACTACCTGGCCAAGGCCCAGGAGCTGGAGGCCATGGGGGCCGACAGCATCTGCGTCAAGGACATGGCCGGCCTCATCGCCCCCTACGACGCCTACAACCTGGTCTACGCCCTGAAGCAGCAGTGCAAGGCGCCGATCCAGCTCCACAGCCACTACACCAGCGGCATGGCCTCCATGTCCTTCATCAAGGCGGCTGAGGCCGGGGTGGATATCGTGGACTGCTGCGTGGCCCCCTTTGCCCTCAGGACCAGCCACCCCGCGGTGGAGCCCCTGATCGTGGCCCTGGAGGGGACTCCCCGGGCCACCGGCCTGGACCTGAACCTGATGTTGGACCTGGGCGAGAAGCTGGAGTGCGTAGCCCCCAAGTACCGCGACTTCATGACCCAGACCAAGATGAGCGTCATCGACACGGGGGTGTTGGTGCATCAGGTGCCCGGCGGCATGATCAGCAACCTGGTGAGCCAGCTCAAGGAAGCCAACGCCCTGGACCGCCTGCCCGAGGTGTACCGGGAAGTTGCCGCCACCCGCAACGAGCTGGGCACCCCGCCGCTCGTCACCCCCACCAGCCAGATCGTGGGCGTGCAGGCCGTGTTGAACGTCCTGTTCGGCAAGTACAAGATGGTCACCAACCAGGTGAAGGACCTGGTCTTCGGCCTCTATGGCGCCACCCCCACGGCGCCCGATGCGGCCGTGCAGAAAAAATGCCTCCGGGGCTACCCCCGCGGCAAGGATCCCATCTGCTGCCGTCCGGCCGACGTGTTGGAGCCCGAGATGGCCGCGGCCCAGGAGCGGGTCAAGGACATCCCCGGCGTGGACGACTTCGACGTGATGACCTCGGCCATCTATGACATCACCGGCACCCAGTTCGTGCGCATCAAGCACGGCCTGGAGCCCTTGCCCGCGGCCATGAAGCCCAAGACCTATGAGGACCTGGCCGAGGAAGACGCCTGGATGGACGACTGCAAGAAGAAGTTCAAGGAGCACAAGGCCGCCAAGAAATAGCGGCCCGACTCCCCGAATTCCACGGCCCCCCGCGCCCCAAGGCGGGGGGCTTTTTTATGGAATCTCCCAGGCCGAGAGCATTGCACGGGGCGTCCTGCCCCGTGCAATGTCGGCTTGGCAAAAACGTGACTCCACCCCAGCAAGCAGAGCTTGCCGGGGGCCCGGGTTTTGCCAAGCCTCACAAATTGCAAGCTTTTTGAAGCTTGCAATTTGGCGGGCCATCCTTGGCCCGCATCGGCCATTGCCTGCCGTAATCATGTTTCACAGCCAGTTTTGATATAATATCAACATGATTGATGTGTTTCACCATGCAATGACCTCAGGCCGCACTCTCGGCTTGTGCCCGACTTCGGCTTGTCTCACAATGGGAGAACATGGGGGAAGGAACCGCGGCCCTGCCGCAGGCCGCCCAATTTTTGGTTTGGTCCCGTGCAAGGAGCCCAGGAAACATGCTTAGCGAAAAAATCGAAAAAGCTTTCAACGATCAGTTGAACGCGGAATACTATTCGGCCTATCTCTACTTCTCCATGGCCGCCTATTTCGACGACCTGCAACTGCCCGGCTTTGCCCATTGGCTGAAGATACAGGGCATGGAAGAGAAAACCCACGCCCTGCGTTTTTACAACCAGATCTACGAGCGGGGCGGCAAGGTGACCCTGGCGGCCATCGCCGCTCCGCCCACGGCCTGGGATTCGCCCCTGGCCTGTTTTGAAGACGTTTTGGCCCACGAGATCAAGGTCACCGGTCTGATCAACAACCTGGTGGCCTTGGCCCGGCAGGAAAACGACTACGCCTCGGAGAACTTCCTGCAGTGGTTCATTTCCGAGCAGGTGGAAGAAGAGGCCAGCGCCACGGAGGTCATCGGCAAGCTGAAGCTGATCTCCCAGGACATGCGGGGCAGCGGTCTGTTGATGCTAAATCAGGAAATGAGCGCGCGGGTCTTTGTCATGCCGCCCACCCTGACCTTCTAGGAACCACGCTTATGCCCGGCCGGCGCGCCGCCGGGGCCCCCGCCCCGGTGGGCGGCCCGGCCTCTTTTTTCCCCTTTGCCGGCCCGGAGGCGTTGCTCTAAATGACCAAAGCCCGATTTTTTACTTTCGCCCTGATCCTCATCCCGGCCCTGGCCCTGGCCCCGGGCCTGGGCCTGGCCCAGTCCGCCCAGCCCGCGCCGCCCGCCTCCTCGCCCCAGGTGTCCGACGACACCCAGGCCTGTCTGGATTGCCACACCTCGGCCACCCCGGGCATTGTGGCCGATTGGCAACGGAGCCGCATGGCCCGCACCTCGCCGGCCCTGGCCCTGGCCCAGCCGGAGCTGGCCCGGCGTATCTCCGTGGCCGTGGACAAGCTGCCGAAAAAATTGGCCGGGGTGGTGGTGGGCTGCGCGGAGTGCCACAGCCACACCCTCTTGCCCGCCAAGCACCAGGACAGCTTTGACCACGAAGGCTACAAGGTGCACACCGTGGTCACCCCCGAGGACTGCGCCTCGTGCCACCCGGTGGAGCGCGAGGAGTACAAGGGCAACCTCATGTCCCACGCCCGGGGCAACCTCTTGCACAACTCCCTCTACCAGACCCTGCGGCAAAGCATCGATGGGGTGCCCCGCCTGGGCCCCCACGCCCGGCCCGTGGTGGGGCCGGCCGATCCCGAGAGCGAGATGAACAGCTGCATCTACTGCCACGGCAGCGAGGTGAAGGTGAGCGGGCAGGAGACCCGCATGAGTGATTTCGGGGAGCTGGCCTTTCCGGTGCTGTCCGGCTGGCCCAACCACGGGGTGGGGCGCCGGAACCCCGACGGCAGCCTGGGCTCCTGCACCCCCTGCCACTCCCGCCACCAGTTCGCCATTGAGATGGCCCGGCAGCCCGCCACCTGCAGCGAGTGCCACAAGGGCCCGGACGTGGCGGTGTACAAGGTCTACGAGGTGAGCAAGCACGGCAACATCTACGAGACCCTGAAGAAACAGTGGGACTTCAGCAAGGTGCCCTGGACCGTGGGCCAGGACTTCAACGCCCCCACCTGCGCCGCCTGCCACGTGAGCCTGTTGCAGGACACCCAGGGCAACACGGTGGTCAAGCGGAGCCACAAGATGGCCGACCGCATCTGGTGGCGGCTGTTGGGGCTCATCTACTCCCACCCCCACCCGGTCAACCCCGACACCTCCCTCATCCGGAACGCCGACGGCCAGCCCCTGCCCACCACCCTGGCGGGCCAGCCGGCCACGAAGTTCCTGATCGACGCCAAGGAACAGGCCACCCGGCGGGAGACCATGCTGGGGGTCTGCCAGGCCTGCCACACCACCGGCTGGATCAAGGGCTACCAGGCCCAGTTGGAGGCCTCGCTGAAGGACGCCGACGCCCGGGTCCTGGCGGCGACCGGACTCATGCAGGACATCTGGCACACGGGCCTGGCGCAGCAGAAAAACCCCTTTGACGAGGCCATTGAGAAACACTGGCAGGACCAGTGGTTGTTGTGGGGCAATTCGGTGCGCTTCGCGGCGGCCATGCTGGGGCCGGATCTGGGGGTCTTCGAGGGCGGCCGCTGGGACCTTTCCCGGGGCCTGGCCATCATGGAGGACTGGCGGAACGCCCGGCAAGCGGGCCACCCGGCGGCGTCGCCGGCCAAGGCCCAAGCGACGGCCCCGGCCAAGAAGAAGTAGGGGCTGCGAGCCGGGGCCGCGGCGGCCTCACACCCCCCTGGCCTCGGGGCTCCAGATGCATTTATGGAGCTGGAGCTGGAAACGCACCGGCAGGCGGTCTGCCAGGAGCCAGGCCACGGCGTCCGCCGGGGCCAGGCGGCCGTGGACCGTGGACAAGAGCAGCTCCACCTGGGGCGGCCAAAGGGTCTCCCGGATGACCCGGCGGGCGTAGAGATAGTCCTCCCGGTCGGCCAAGACGAACTTCACCTCGTCACCGGGGCGCAACGCGGCCAGGTTTTCCCAGCGCATGTGCGCCGCCATGCCCGAGCTGGGACATTTCACGTCCAAGACCAGCTTGGCCCGAGGGTCCACCGGGGTGATGTCCAGGGCGCCCGAGGTTTCCACCATCACCTGATGCCCCGCCCCGGCCAGGAGTTCGATCAATTCCAGGCCGGCGGCCTGGGCCAGGGGCTCCCCGCCGGTGACCAAAACCAGCCCCCAGCCCAGCGCCCGCACCTGTCTGAGCACTTCCTCCAGAGACATCTCCGCGCCGCCTTCCCGGGCGTAGGCCGTGTCGCACCAGGTGCAGGCCAGGGGACAACCGGCCAGGCGCACGAAAGCGGCCGGCAGCCCGGCCAGGCTGGATTCGCCTTGGATACTCTGAAATATTTCCGTGACTTTTACTATTGAGGTTTTCATGGTATTAAATACCAATTAATTGTAATTGCCATTCCATACTGTTCTGCTATTCTTTAATCAGCCTTTCTCACCGCCGCTTCCTGTCCAGCGGAGAATGCCCGGGAAGGTAAGAGCGGCCTGCCCATTGCTCGCTGAAGGTGGCAACAACCAGAAGTTAGACAACCTTGGGACCCTGGCGGCCCCTGTGACGGCCTGGACCGTGGTTCCGGCGCCGGCCTGCCTTCAAAGTAAAATACCATGGCTGCCAACTTGCTGTACCAACTGGACGCCTCCCCCCTGCACACCCCGGAGCCTGGTCTGTGGTTACCACCGGCTCTCGGGGGACTCAAGCGGGAACGTCCCGTATTCTTCCATCATTGGCTGGCCCCCGCCTTGCGGGAGGCTGGTTTGGCCAGCCTGGACCTGGACGCGCTGTTGACCAGCCGCGATCTGGAATTGCGGGAGAAAACGGCCCAGGCCGTGCTGGCCCACGAAGAGCTGGGACTCTCGCTGACCGAGAGATGGGAACGCTCGCCGGCCCGGCTGCTCCTGGCCCTGAACGCCACCATGGCCCGCCAGGCCGGCCGCACCCCGGAGGAGCTGTTGGAGCTGGGCGACGTGCGCCTGGTGCAGCACCGGCTGTCCAGCGAAGAGGAAGACGCCAACATGCAGACCCTGGTGGACTTCCAGTTGGTTTACAGCGGCGCCGGCTCCTGGGCCCGGCCCGATCACCGGCCCAACGTGTTCAAGTTCCACGCGGTGCCTTTGAATTGGGGCGGACGGATCCTCCTGGTCAGCTTCGATGTCGACGTTACCAACTAATGCAGAGGCTCGCCAGGCCGTCCTTGGCCTGGCTCGCAGAGGCCGGCCAAAAGCGTGGTTTTGCCCGGCC
>JAHLLK010000186.1 GCA_020444165.1 Deltaproteobacteria bacterium
GACGGCGCCATGACCGCCTGGATGGTCGAGGCCCTGAACCCCAACCTGCTGCAGACCCTGGAAGGCCAGCCGGTCTTCGTGCACGCCGGCCCGTTCGCCAACATCGCCATCGGCCAGAGCTCCATCATCGCCGACCGCGTGGCCATGAAGCTGGGCGACATCCACGTGACCGAGTCCGGCTTCGGCGCCGACATCGGCTTTGAGAAGTTCTGGAACCTGAAGTGCCGCTTCTCCGGCTTGAAGCCCAACGCGGCCGTGGTGGTGGCCACCATCCGCGCCCTGAAGTGCCACGGCGGCGCCCCCATTCCGGTGCCCGGCAAGGCGATGCCTCCCGAGTACAGCGGCGAGAACGTGGGCTGGGTCGAGAAGGGCTGCGCCAACCTGGTCAAGCACATCGAGACCGTGAAGAAGGCCGGCATCAACCCCGTGGTGTGCATCAACGCCTTCTACACCGACACCAAGGACGAGATCGCGGCGGTGCGGCGGCTGGCCGAGTCGGCTGGCGCTCGCGTGGCCCTGTCCCGGCATTGGGAGCACGGCGGTGAAGGCGCCCTGGAGTTCGCGGACGCGGTCATGGACGCCTGCAAGGAAGAGAACCAGTTCAAGCTCTTGTACGAACTGGAAATGCCGCTGCGTCAGCGGGTCGAAAAGATCGCCAAGGAAGTCTACGGCGCCGACGGCGTGGACTACTCGGCCGACGCTCTGGCCAAGGCCAAGAAGATCGAGGCCGATCCCGAGCTGTCGAAGCTGGGCACCTGCATGGTGAAAACCCACCTGTCCCTGTCCGACAACCCCAACCTGAAGGGCGTGCCCAAGGATTGGCGGCTGTTCGTGCGCGACATCCTGACCTACGGCGGCGCCGGCTTCGTGGTGCCCGTGGCCGGTACCATCAGCCTGATGCCCGGTTCCGGCTCCAACCCCGCCTACCGTCGGGTGGACGTGGACACCGAGACCGGCAAGGTCAAGGGCGTGTTCTAGGACTCGTCTTGGATTGCCCCCGGTTGCCCTGGGAGGTTCGCCTCCCAGGGCAACCGGACATGTTGCAAAGTTCACAAGCCGGTATTCTGGAATAAGTAGCAGATTTATTAGGAAATATTTTTTGTAGCGGGAAGTTGCCCCGAAGTATAAGATCAAATTCACAAGTTTATTTTTCCGGCGGGAGGAGACCAAAACCGGTCAAGCGGAACGGGCCAGACCCGGCCGCCAATCCGAGAACCACCATGGGGTTTTCCGGTTTTCTGTATTTTTTTCAAATGTTTGCGCTGTAAGGTCCTGGAGCCCTTGCCGCGGGACACAATTTTTAGGCTATAGCTAATCAAGGTGCGCCGGGAGCGGACGTGGCTGGCCCCGGTGGCTGACTTTCCGGCGCGCTGGGCAGGTCTCCCTTGGAGGCTGCCACGATATGAGGCCCTGGACGGCCTGGCCCTCCTGGGCGAAAACCACTGTGCGGAGCCCTTGGCATCCGCCTGTTCTATGAGGACCGTTACATGGCAGACAAAGACCAGAAAAAGGTCGGAGCGGTAATGGTGGTCGGCGCCGGCATCGCCGGCGTGCAGGCTTCTTTGGACCTGGCCAATGCCGGCTATTTGGTCCACCTGGTCGAGAAGACTTCGGCCATCGGTGGACGCATGGCCCAGTTGGACAAAACCTTCCCTACCAACGACTGCGCCATGTGCATCATCTCCCCCAAGTTGGTGGAGTGCGGCCGTCACCTCAACATCAACATCATCACCAACGCCGAAGTGGAATCCCTGTCGGGTGATCCCGGCAATTTCGAGGTGAAGGTCCATCAAGAGCCCCGCTACGTGGACATGGAGGCCTGCACGGCCTGCGGCGACTGCATCAAGGAATGCCCGGTAACCGTGCCCAACGAGTTCGACCAGGGCTTGTCGCAACGTAAAGCCACCTTCAAACGCTACGCCCAGGCCTATCCCAACGCCTACTGCATCACCAAGGCCGACCGGCCTCCCTGCAAGATCGCCTGCCCGGCCAATCTGAACGTGCAGGGCTACGTGCAGATGGCCAAGGTGGGCAAGAACCTGGAATCGTTGTCCATCATCATGCAGGAGCTGCCCCTGCCCGGCACCATCGGCCGCATCTGCCCCCACCCCTGTGAGGATTCCTGCCGCCGGCTCCAGGTGGAGGAAGCCATCGCCATCCGCGACATCAAGCGGTACGTGGCCGATGAGGTGGGCGTGGAGAACGTGGCCCAGCCCGAGGTGGAGCCCCGCTCCGAGCGGGTGGCCATCGTGGGCGCCGGCCCGGCCGGCCTGTCCTGCGCCTACCACCTGGCCCGCAACGGCGTCAAAAGCGTGATCTACGAGGCCCTTCCCGTGGGCGGCGGCGCGCTCCGGGTGGGCGTGCCGGACTACCGGCTGCCCCAGGAGGTGTTGCAGAAGGAGATCGACAACATCGTCCGCATGGGCGTGGAGATCAAGTACGACAGCCCCATTGGGGGGGACGTCAGCTTCGCCAGCCTCAAGAACGACTTCGACGCGGTGTTCCTGGGCGTGGGCGCTCCCAAGAGCTTCAACCTGAACGTGCCCGGCGAGGACCACGCCAAGGTGGTGCCGGCCCTGGACTACCTGCAGAAGGTCGCCCTGCATCAGGACGTGCCCACCGGCAAGAGCGTGGTGGTGGTGGGCGGCGGCAACGTGGCCGTGGACGCGGCGCGCACCGCGGTGCGCGAGGGCGCCGAGAAGGTCACCATGGTCATGCTGGAGTCCGAGGACGAGTGCCCGGCCAGCCCCTGGGAAATCGACGAAGCCCGGGAAGAGGGCGTGGAGATCCTGCACCGCTGGGGCGTGTTCGAGATCAAGTGCACCGGCGACCAGCTTGACACCCTGGTCCTGCAATCCTGCCTCCGGGTGTTTGACGAGAACAAGCGCTTCTCCCCCCAGTACGACGACTGCAAGCTGAACGAGCTTAAGCCCGACCTGGTCATCACCGCCATCGGTCAGCGCACCGACCTGGCCTTCCTGGGCGCGGACCACGGCCTGGAGCTGACCCCCCGGGGCACCATCGCCGCGGACAAGAAGACCATGGCCACCAACCTGCCCGGCGTGTACGCGGGCGGCGACGTGGTGACCGGCCCCTGGATCGCCATCGGGGCGGTGGCCGCCGGCCGCGAGGCCGCGGTGAGCATGCTGCGGCAGTTCCAGGGCCTGGAGATCGACGAGGGCCGCGAGAAGCTGGAGATGCCCAGCGAGGAAGAAGCCGACTGGAACCCCATCCCGGCCAACATCAAAAAGGCCGGGCGGGCCAAGCCGGTCCACCGCGGGGCGGCCGAGCGCGCCAAGGACTTCGCGCCTTTCGAGTCGGCCCTTACCGCCGAACAGATCCAGGCCGAGGGCGAGCGCTGCCTGAACTGCGGAGTTTGCTGCGAGTGCCTGCAGTGCGTGGAGACCTGTAAGGCCAAGGCCCCGGCCCACGAGCAAAAGCCCCAGGACCTGACCCTGAGCGTGGGCAGCGTGATCCTGGCCCCCGGCTTCGACGCCTTTGACCCCTCCATCTTCGCCACCTACTCCTACGCCACCCACCCCAACGTACTCACGGCCATGGAGTTCGAGCGGGTGCTGTCGGCCTCGGGTCCCTACCAGGGCCATCTACAGCGGCCCAGTGACGGGGCGGAGCCCAAGAAAATCGCCTGGTTGCAGTGCGTGGGCAGCCGCGACATCAACCGCTGCGACAACGGCTACTGCTCGGCTGTCTGCTGCATGTACGCCATCAAGGAAGCGGTGATCGCCAAGGAGCACTCCCACGAGGAGTTGGACACGGCGATCTTCTACATGGACATGCGGACCTACGGCAAGGACTTCGAGAAGTACTACGACCGGGCCCGGGACGAGCACGGGGTGCGCTTTATCCGCAGCCGGGTGCACAGCATCGACCCCATGCCCGGCGACATGCTGCGCCTGCAGTACGCCACCGAAGACGGCGAGATCAAAGAAGAGCTCTTCGATATGGTGGTGTTGTCCGTGGGCCTGCAGACCAGCCCCGAGGCCATCGAGACGGCCAAACGGCTGGGCGTGGACCTGACCAACTACAACTTCAGCGAGACCAGCTCCTTCGCACCGGTGGGCACCAGCCGTCCCGGCATCTTTGCCTGCGGCTGCTTCGCCGGTCCCAAGGACATCCCCCAGGCGGTGATGGAGGCCTCGGCCGCGGCTTGCGCGGCCAGTGTGGACATCGCCGAGGGCCGGGGCACCCTGACCAAAGAGGTGGTGTACCCGCCCGAGGCCGCCGTGGAGGGCCAGGAGCCCCGCATCGGCGTGTTCATCTGCAACTGCGGCATCAACATCGGCGGCGTGGTGAACGTGCCCGAGGTGACCGAGTATGCCGCGGGCCTGCCCTACGTGGCCTATGCCGACCAGAACCTGTTCACCTGCTCCCAGGACACCCAGGGCAAGATCAAGGCCGCGGTGGAGGAGCACAAACTGAACCGGGTGGTGGTGGCCTCGTGCAGCCCCCGCACCCACGAGCCCCTGTTCCAGGAGACCATCCGTGAGGCGGGCCTGAACCCCTATCTCTTCGAGATGGCCAACATCCGTGACCAGGATTCCTGGGTGCACCAGGGCCTGCCCGAGAAGGCCACCGAAAAGGCCAAGGACCTGGTGCGCATGGCCGTGGCCAAGGCGGCCTTCATCGAGCCGCTGCACCAGGTCAGCCTGCCCTTGTACAAGTCCGCCGTGGTGGTGGGCGGCGGCGTGGCCGGCATGAACGCGGCCCTGTACCTGGCCGACTCCGGCTACCCCGTGACCCTGGTGGAAAAGACCGACATCCTGGGCGGCAACGCCTTGCATCTCCTGAACACCTGGAAGGGTGAGCCGGTGGTGCCCTACGTGGAGGACCTGGCGGCCAAGGTGAAGGCCAACGCCAACATCAACCTGCTGATGAACAGCGAGCTGGTGCAGACCAAGGGCTTCGTGGGCAACTTCATCAGCACCATCAAGGGCGAGGACGGCCGGGAGACCGTGGTGGAGCACGGCGTGGCCGTGTTGGCCACCGGTGGCCACGAGTCCAAACCCACCGAGTACCTGTACGGCGAGAACGACAAGGTCCTGACCAGCCTGGAGTTTGACGCCAGCCTCCGGGGCGATCCGGACCTGCCGGGCAAGCTGGGCGCGGTGGCCTTCATCCAGTGCGTGGGCTCCCGGGAGCCGGAGCGCCCCTACTGCTCGCGCCTGTGCTGCACCCACAGCGTGGAAAGCGCCATCAAGATCAAGGAAAAGAGCCCCGAGACCCAGGTCTACATCATGTACCGCGACATCCGCACCTACGGCGTGCGGGAGGACCTGTACAAGAAGGCCCGGGAGCTGGGGGTCCTGTTCTTCCGCTATGACCTGGACCACAAGCCCCAGGTGGCGGCCGACGGCGACACGCTGACCATCACCGCCCGCGACCACGTGCTGGGCCGTGAAGTGAGCATCGACGTGGATCGGGTGGTTTTGGCCGCGGCGATCCTGCCCAACGAGATGCACAAGCTGGCCGAGGCCATGAAGGTCAACACCCAGGCCGAGGGCTTCCTGCTGGAGGCCCACATGAAGCTCCGCCCGGTGGACTTCGCCAGCGACGGTCTCTACCTGGCTGGCCTGGCCCACTTCCCCAAACCGGTGGACGAGGCCATTGCCCAGGCCGTGGCCGCGGCCGGCCGCGCCATGACCATCCTGGCCAAGAAGGAAATCCTGGTGGGCGGCGTGGTGGCCACGGTGGACCCGGACAAGTGCGCCGTGTGCCTCACCTGCGTGCGCACCTGCCCCTTTGGGGTGCCCAAGATCAAGAACGGGGCGGCTTTCATCGAGGTGGCCTCCTGCCAGGGTTGCGGCGCCTGCGCCGGGGAGTGCCCGGGCAAGGCCATCACCCTGCAGCACTTCACCGACAAGCAGATTCTGGCCAAGGAACACGCGGCCATGGTTTAAGACCGTAAAGACCCAGCCGGGGGACCCGCCGGCCCCCCGGTTTCAAAAAAACGTACGGGTGAAAAATGACCATGCGGTCCAAGATAAGGGAGGTTGAATAATGGCCGAAAATTTCGAGCCTGCCATCATAGCCTACTGCTGCCGTTTTTGAGCGTATTCGGCTGCGGACCTGGCAGGTTCCATGCGACTGCAATATCCCACCAGCATAAGAATCATTCAGCTTCCCTGCTCCGGCCGGGTGGATATCCTCCACCTCATCCGTGCCTTTGAAGACGGGGCCGATGGCGTTTACGTGGCTGGCTGCATGGAGGGCGACTGCCACTTCATGACCGGCAACTTCAAGGCCAGGCGCAAGGTGGCTTACGTGAAGAAGGTGTTGGAAGCCCTGGGCATCGAACCCGAGCGCATCGAGATGTTCAACATGAGCTCGGCCGAAGGCCCCCGTTTCGCTCAGGTGGCCCGCGAATTCACCCAGCGGATCAAGGACCTGGGCCCCAGTCCCGTGAAGGCCGTCAAAGCGGCCTGATTTTACGAGGTACGATTATGATCGTAGGCGACAGCAAGCCTCTGGAAGAAATCCTGGAGATGCTCAAGGACCACGAGAAGGTCCTGGTTTTGGGCTGCCGTGGCTGTGTCACGGTTTGCAACGTGGGCGGCGAGAAGGAGGTAGGCATCCTGGCCTCCACCCTCAGAATCGCCCGCAAAAAAGATGGGCGGGCGCCGACCATCGACGAAATGACCCTGGAACGCCAATGCGACCCCGAATACATCGAGGAGTTGGTGGGCGTGGTGAACAACTACGACGCCATCGTCTCCATCGCCTGCGGGGTGGGTCCCCAGTTCGTCTCGGAACGCTACCCCGACATCCGGGTGTACCCGGGCATCAACACCACCTTCATTGGTGGCGCCCTGGAACACGGGGTCTGGTCGGAGCGCTGCCAGATGTGCGGCAACTGCCTGGTGCACAATTTCGGCGGGCTCTGCCCCATTGCCCGTTGCAGCAAGAGCCTCATGAACGGGCCCTGCGGCGGCTCCGCGAACAAGAAGTGCGAGATCAGTCCGGACGTGGACTGCGTCTGGCACCTCATCGTCGAGAAGATGGAGAAGATGGGCCGGCTGGAAGAGCTGGAAAAGGTGTGGCCCACCAAAAATTGGCTCACCTCCCGCGACGGTGGTCCTCGCAGGCGGGTTAGGGAGGATCTGAAGCAATGAGCGACATCGAATACAAGGCCGGCAGCCGGCTGGAACGGGTTCTGAGAGCGGGCCATTTTGCCGTGACCGGCGAACTGGGGCCGCCGCGGGGCAACAACGCCCACGAGGTCAAGGAAAAGGCCGCCCACCTGAAGGGCATCGTGGAGTCGGTGAACATCACCGACAACCAGACCGCCGTGGTGCGCATGGCCTCCTGGGCCGCCAGCAAGCTCCTCATTGACGAGGGCTTGGAACCCAACTTCCAGGTGGTGTGCCGCGACCGCAATCGCATCGGTTTGCAGTCCGACCTCCTGGGCGCCACCGCCTTGGGCATCAAGAACGTGCTGTGCCTCTCGGGCGACCATCAGCGTTTCGGCGACCACCCCGAGGGCAAGAACGTTTACGACCTGGACTCCATGCAGCTTATCGCCCTGTACAAGAAGATGCGGGACGAGAAGACCTTCCTGAACGACAAGGAACTGGACGGCGCGCCCCAGATCTTCATCGGCGCGGCCTCCAACCCCTTTGGCGACCCCTTCTCCTTCCGGGTCATCCGCCTGGCCAAGAAGATCGCGGCCGGGGCCGACTTCGTGCAGACCCAGTGCATCTACAACATG
>JAHLLK010000160.1 GCA_020444165.1 Deltaproteobacteria bacterium
TTTTTGCCAAGCCGACATTGCACGGGGCAGGACGCCCCGTGCAATGCTCTCAATAGGCAGACCGGGCCACCTGCTGGGGTATGCTCGCAAAGGCGTAGCCCAGGGAGCGGGCCTCCTGCCAGGCGCCGTAGGTGACCAGGGCCCAAGCTTCTCCCGCGTTGGCGGTGTAGAAGTGCTCGCCCAGCACGGGGTGATACAGGGTGTAGACCTCGCTGCAGCCCTCCACCGCCGTGGGGAACACGCGGCCCTGGTCGTGCTCCGGCCACCACCCCAGGGCCAGCAGCGCGGTGCGTTCGCCGGTCCGGGTGGTCAGGTAATGGGCGCCCGAGTTGGGGTTGTAGAGCCGGTACACCGTCCGGCTGCCGGTCAGGTCGCTGCCGGCCACGTAAAAGGGCAGGGGGCTGGACTCGTCCTGCCAACCCAGGGCGGTGAGCGCTGCGATTTCGCGGGCGCTCACCGTGAACACCCGGCGGCCGTCATAGGGGCAATAGGCCCGGTGCATGCCCAGGAGGTTGCCCGTGCCCACGGTGAGGGTCACGGCCACCGTCCGGGTCTGCCCGGTGCCGGGGGTCAGGTCCTGCACGGAGATGGTGGCGGTGTAGGTGCCCGCGGCCAGGCCCGTGGTGCTGTAGGTCACGGTCATGGTCTGGTTTCCCAGGGCGGGCAGGGTGCCCCCGGCCGGGCTCACGCTCAGCCAAGGGGCATCGGCCGTGGCGGTGTAATCACAGGCGCCGCCATCCTGGTTCTGCAGCACGAAGGACTGGGGGGCCGGGCTCTGGCCCAGGGCGGCCGAGGGGGTCAAGGCGCTGGGGGAGAGCGCGATGCCCGCCACCGGGTACTCGTAGGCCCCGATATCCACCACCGCGTGCTGCACCCGGGGCTCGCTGTCCAGGTCCAGGAGGATGTCCGCCACGGCGGGGTTGTAGCCCGCGTCCCGGCAGGGGGAGTCCGCGGTGAGGCGGTAGTTGGCGTCCAGGAGAGGATCGGCGCTTTGGTTATTGACCTCCGAGAAGAAAATTCCCGCCCCGGTCGAGTAGCTGGTCAACAGGTTATTCCACAGGGGCAGGGCCGCGGTGGGCGCCCCTAGCGCTTCGACCTTCAGGTCCCCGGTGTCGGCCAATGTGGCCGTGTTGCCCCAGAACAGGTTGTTGTAGAGGCCGGCCGCGCCCGGGGCCACGGCGAGGCCCAGATAGGCCCCTCCGGCGGTGCCGGCCTGGTTGCCCACGAAGGTGTTGTTGATCAGGAAGGTCTCGCCCTGGCTGATCATGTACAACCCTCCCCCCAGGCCGCCCGAGGAGGCTATGTTGTTGGCGAAAAGGCAGTTGGTTATCCTCCGCCGGCCCGCGGTCGCCGGGAGGATGGCCATGCCCACCCCCGAGGTCCCGGCCAAGGTGGCGGTATTGCCGGCAAAGACGCAGCGGGACAACAGAACCTCCTCAGCCAACACCATGGCCCCCAGCCCCAGCGCGCCGCCACCCTGGTTGTTCATAACCTGGCAGTCCTCCATTTGGAAACTGCCCCCGGTACTGGGCATGATTGCCTGGAGTCCGGCCCCCCCGGGGCTAAAGCCGTTTTGGAACACCAGGTTCCGCAAAGTCAGCGTGTAGTCGAATCCGGCCGTTTGAAAGGATGCCACGGAGTGCGCGCCGCCCCCGTCCAGGACGGCCAGGCCGCCCTCGCCCTGTATCACCAGGTAGTGCGCCGCAAGGGCCGTATTGAATGTGACCGGCGCGGCCAGGTTGTAGGTGCCCGCGGCGAGGTTGATGGTATTGTCCTCGTCGTTGGTGGCGGCGGTGGTCAGGGCGGTGGTCAGCTCGGCTTCGCTCGTCACGTTGAAAGTTGCGGCCCGGGCCGCGTTGGCGCCTAGGGCGAGGGCCGCCAGGCAGGCCAGAAGAGCCATGGTTTTTCTTATTGCAGGCATGTTTTCCCCCAGCTAAAAAGCAATCGATCCGGAAAGATTACCGCGAAAGGGTGTCAACAATGATGAACATCATTTTGGGTGACTGAAATATGCCACAAACCGTAAAAAATACCCAGCAGGATATTTTTTTAAGGGCAGAGTTTCTTCGAGGGGCAACCGCAGTAAAATTGAAGATGTTGACCTGCGACAAGAGCTTGTTGTTTGGGGTTGATGGGGCATCCTTGAGGATGCTTACCATCATTTGGCCGGAACGTGGCTTTGGCAGAGATTTCCCCTGCCATTTCTATCGCACACTAAATTTTTTACAGCCGCGGCCCATAGTTTCAGACCGACAAATTAGGCCGGACCTATCTTTTACCAAGCCGTGGGCGCCCCAAGAGGGACGCCCGCATTTTTGGCCTGGGGATTAAGTTTTTAAGAGGGTCAATTGGGCCTGGTCCGGAAGGCCCAGCCCAGGGAGCGCGCCTGTTGCCACTCGGGCGCGTAGGTGGTGAGCCAGGCCAGCTCCGTGGGGTTGGCGGTAAACAGGTGGCTGCCCAGTTGGGTGTTGTACAGGCCGTACACCTCCGTGGCGCCCGCGGCCTGGGTGGCGTACACGTAACCCTGGTCCCGCTCGGCCCGCCAGCCCATACTCACCAAAATGTCGCGCTCCCCGTTGCGCAACGTCAGGAAATGCGCCCCGTTCCCGGGGTTGTAGAGCCGGTGCACCGCCCGGCTGCCGGGGGCCTGGGTCAAGAGCACGTAAAAGGGCATGGGCTGGGAATGGTCTGCCCAACCCAGGGCCAGGAGCGCCCGGTACTCCGCGGCTTTCGCGGTGAAGGTGTGCAGGCCGGTGTTGGGGTTGTAGAGCCGGTACATGCCGGTCAGGTTGCTGGCGCTCACGGTCAGGGTCACCGTGACCTGCTGGGCCCCGCCGCTGCCCGGGGTGGTGTCCGTGACCGTGATCACGCCCTGGTGGGCGCCCGGGGCCAGGCTCGCGGTGTCGTAGGTCACGGTGAAGGCCTGGCTGCCCCCGGCGGCGAGGTTGCCCGCGGCGGGGCTGACGGCCAGCCAGGGCACATTGGACGCGGCCGTGAAGGCCAGCGCCGCGTTGCCCGGGTTCTGCCCCTGGAAGCTCTGGTTGGCCGGGCTCTGGCCCACGCCGGCCGTGGGGCTCAGGCTGGTGCTGGAGAGGGACAGATCCCCGACCAACACGGTGAGGGTCACGTTTATCTGCTTGGTCAGGCCGGTGTCCGGAGTGGTGTCCGTCACCGAGATCACGCCCTGATGCGTGCCCGGGGCCAGGCTCGCGGTGTCGTAGGTCACGGTGAAGGCCTGGCTGCCCCCGGCGGCGAGGTTGCCCGCGGCGGGGCTGACGGCCAGCCAGGGCACATTGGACGCGGCCGTGAAGGCCAGCGCCGCGTTGCCCGGGTTCTGCCCCTGGAAGCTCTGGTTGGCCGGGCTCTGGCCCACGCCGGCCGTGGGGCTCAGGCTGGTGCTGGAGAGGGACAGATCCCCGACCAACACGGTGAGGGTCACGTTTATCTGCTTGGTCAGGCCGGTGGTTGGGGTGGTGTCGGTCGCGGTGATCACCGCCTGGTAGGTCCCCGGGGCCAGGCCGGCGGTGTTGTAGGTCACGGTGACCGTCTGGCTGCCCAGGCGGTCCACGTTGCCGGAGGCCGGGCTGACGGAGAGCCAGGCGACATTGTCCGTGACCGTGAAGGGCATCGTGCCGCCGTTCACGTTCTTGACCAGAAAAGTCTGGCTCGCCGCGTTCTGGCCCACCTTGGCGGCGGGGGTCAGGCTGGCGGCGGAAAGGGCCAACTCCGGCAAGGCGTACTCATAACAGCCGATGTCCACCACCCCGTCCTGCACCCGGGGCAGGTCGTCCAGGTCCCACAGCAGGCTGGTCACCGCGTCGTTGTAACCCTGGTCCCGGCCGGGAGAGCTTGCGGTGGGGCGGTAGTCGACGTCCAGCTGCGGGTCCAGGTCCAGGTTGTCCTGCTCGTCCAGCGGAATGCTCCCGACGGACTTGTATCCCAAGATGTTGTTCGACAGCACCATGTCGGGAAAAGGAGCGCTGGCGGTAATGGTGACATAGAGATCTTCGGCGCCAGCGTTGCCGCTGCTGTTACCCCTGAGCACGTTGTTGTAGAACACGGGCATGTAGCTTTTGTCGGAGAGGAAGAGGGTCACTCCGCCGCCCGACGCCCCGGTGGAGTTGTTGACAAAAGTGTTGTTGGTGAGCACCACGTGGCCCGTACTCATGGCCTGCAACCCGCCCGCCACCCCGGCGGCGGCGTTGTTCACGAAGAGGCAGTTGTCAACCTGGGCAAAACCAGTTACCGGCGTGCCAATAAACATACCGCCGGCCAAGCCCGAGGTAGAGTTGTCGTTGTCCTTGAAAATGGCATGGGTGACCAGCACGCTGTCCGCCTGCAGGTTTGCTCCAGTGCCGGTCCCCCCCAGCCCCTGGTTGTGCAGGAATTGGCAATGATCCACGGTTAGGGAGTTGCCGCCGCCGGTCATGTTCACGCCGAGGCCCACGCCGTTGGCGCTCTGGCGCCCGTTCTGGAACACCAACTCACGGAAGGTGAAGCTGCAACTCCCGCCCGAGGCGGCGAAGGAGGCCACCCGCCGGGCCGACCCGCCGTCCAATACGGCCAGGCCACCCGCGCCCTGCACCGTGAGGGACTTGCCCGCCGTGGCGGTGCTGAAGGTGACCGTGGCGGTCAGGTTGTAGGTCCCGGCCGCGATGTTGACGATGTTGTCTTCGCCGTTGTTGGCCGCCGTGGTGAGCGCGGTGGCCAGTTCGGCCTCGCTGGCCACCGCGAAGGTGGCGGCCCGGGAGGGAGACGGCAAGGCCAGACAGAGCATGGCGGATAATATAATCAATAATTTAGGCAGGTTGTACATGATTATCCCAGCATTAAATCCCTTACGATGATAGTCATATCGGATAAGCGGCAAGGCATTCTGGCATACCATGGCGCATATTGTCTAAAAAAACCGGTTGCCGCCCCTCCAGCCCACGGCCGGAGACGCGGCCCCAAAACGGAAGCGGGCGCCCCAGATGGAGGCCATTGCATGGTGAAACACATAAAACGTATTGATATTATGCCAAAAATGGCTGTGAAACATGATTACGGCGGGCAATGGCCGATGCGGGCCAAGGATGGCCCGCCAAATCGCATGCTTCAAAAAGCTTGCAATTTGTGAGGCTTGGCAAAACCCGGGCCCCCGGCAAGCTCTGCTTGCTGGGGTGGAGTCACGTTTTTGCCAAGCCGACATTGCACGGGGCAGGACGCCCCGTGCAATGCTCTCGATCTGGTCATTCGTCAATCTTGACCGTGCAAACACCGCGGGCGCTCCCTCCAGGAAGCGCCCGCGGCGGCAATCTTGCGCGTTTTCGGTCAGGGGATGATTAGTTCGGCAAACTCCGGAAGGCGTGGCCCAGAGAGCTTTGTTGCACCCACACCGGCAGGTTGGTCACGATCCAGGCCAGCTCGTTCGGGTTGGCCGTGTAGAGGTGGTCGCCCAAAACGGTGTGGTACAGGGTGTAGACCTCCGAAGTCCCGGTCACCGGCGTGGGGAACATATAGCCCTGGTTGCGCTCGGCCTGCCAGCCCTGGGCCAACAGCGCAGTGCGCTCGCCGGCCCGCAGGGTCAGGTAGTGGGCGCCGGTGTTGGGGTTGTAGAGCCGGTACACTGGCCGGCTCCCCACCAGCTCGCTGGTGGAGACGTAGAAGGGCTGCGGGCTGGATTCGTCCTGCCAGCCCAGAGCGGCGAGCGCCGCCGCCTCACTCCCGCTGATGGTGAACAAGTGCCGGCCCGAGTAGGGGTCGTAGAGCCGCCGCATGCCCACGTTGATGCCCGCGCTCACCGTGAGGTTCACCTGGATCTGCTGGGCCTGGCCGGTCACCGGGGTGGTGTCGGTCACGGTAATCACCGCGGCGTAGGCGCCCGGGGCCAGGCCGGTGGTGTCATAGGTCACGGTCACGCTCTGGTTGGTGAGGCCGGCCAGGTTGCCGGAAGCCGGGCTGACCGTCAGCCAGGCGACGTTGTCGGTGACCGTGTAGTTCACGGCCGCCCCGCCCGTGTTCTGCATCAGGAAGGACTGGGCCGCCGGGCTCTGGCCCGGGGTGGTGCTGGGGGTCAACAGGTTGGTGGTGAGGGCCAGCGTCCCCACCGGGTATTCATAGGCCCCGATATCCACCACCCCGTTCTGCACCCGGGGCTGGTCAGCCAGGTCGGTGAAGGGATAGGCCGTGGCCGCGTTGTACCCGGCGTCCCGGCCGGGGGAGGTGGCCGTGGGGCGGTAGCCCGCGTCCAACTGGGGGTCCTGGTTCAGGTTGTCCTGTTCGCTGAACAGGGTGCCCTCGCTGTCGCTGTAATCCCCCAGGATGTTGTTCCACAACAGGACGCTGGTGAAGGGCCCCCCGAAAGTAACCGCCACATAGAGGTCATTGGTGCCGGGGGTGAGGGAGGTGTTGCCCCGGAGCACGTTGTTGTAGATCTCGGGCATCCAGGTGCCGTCGTCGACGCTGACGATGGCTCCGCCGCCGGCCGTGGCGGCGTTGCCCACAAAGGTGTTGTTGAGCAAGAAAACCTGACCCGTGCCCGTGGCGTACAGACCGCCGCCAAACCCATTGAGGGCTCCCGCGTCGTTGTCCACAAAGAGGCAGTTGTCCACCTTGGCATAGCCCTGAGGGGTGGTGGAGAGGAAAAGGCCGCCGCCCATACCGGCCGTGGCCGGCGCGCTCAGGGTGTTGCCCTGGAAGATCGAATGGGTGACCACCACGCTGTCACCGTCCAGCGAGCCGCCGATGCCGATGGCCGCGGTGGAGGTGTTGTTGATGAACCCGCAGTGATCGATCATGGCCTGGTTGTTGCCGCCGCTCATCTCCACCAAGAGGCCCACGCCCGAGGCCTCCACGCCCCCGTTCTGGAACCGCAAGTTGCGGAAAGTGAAGTTGTACCAGCCCCCCGTGGCCCCGAAGGCCGCCACCCGCTTGGTGCCGCCGCCATCCAGCACGGCCAGGCCGCCCGCGCCTTGCACCACCAGGGAGCGGCCGGAGGTGGCGGTGTTGAAAGTGGCCGTAGCGGTCAGGTTGTAGGTGCCCGCGGCGAGGTTGATGATGTTGTTTTCGCCGTTGGCGGCCGCGGTGGCCAGGGCGGTGGTCAATTGAGCCTCATTGGTGACGTTGAACGTCGCGGCCTGGGCGCCGGCCGTGAGGCTCGAGGAGACCAAAAACGCGAGGACGGCCAAAAGTTTGCTCGCTCTGGGCATACTACCCCCTTGTTGCATGGCATGATGGATACCACCGGGGCGGGCAGGAACCGTTTTAATCGTATTGGAAACCAATTATGCCACGAAGCATACGGCCACGAAAACCGAAACCTGTTTACAGATAGAGATTCTCGTAAGTCCGTGCCCCGCCGCTATTTCTGGGAATCTTTGGTAACACCTTGTGAGCCTATCCGCATGGAACATGGCAACCGGGAGAATGTTATGCTATACTAGAGAATAGCATAACATTCTCCCGGAGGTCTGCCATGGCCAAGCAATACAAGTTTTCTTC
>JAHLLK010000018.1 GCA_020444165.1 Deltaproteobacteria bacterium
GCGCTCCGGTTTTTTTGTCGCCCCCTGGTGGCCAGCCTGGCCGGGGGCCTGGCCCGGACCTTGAGATTACGCTTCGGTCGGCGCTCCGGTTTTTTTGTCGCCCCCTGGTGGCCAGCCTGGCCGGGGGCCTGGCCCCGGGCCTAGAAAGGACGCCGCCCCAGCGCGCCAACTGCTCTGGGTGCCCCACCAATCTGGCTTGGCTGGTGGCCTATTCCGGGTTCTGACCCGGCTAATTCGGCGGAACCACCAGGGCCGGGGCCATGGCCGCCCGCGCCCGGTGGCGTGAAGGAGTTCCACCCATCGAACTGAGGCTCCCCAAATTCGGCAAAACCGCCGCCCCCCGAGCAGGGGACAAGCAGACCTCGTCCGCCGGCCGCCTCAAGGAAGCCGTCCTCCGCTTCTTCAAGGAAAAGCCCCTGGTGGCCTGGCTGGTGGTGGCGTTGGCCCTGGTGGTGATCTACATCCAGGTGGGCGAACCGCTGTTGCTCTATCTGGACACCCTGGGCGAGCAGACCAAGGCTTCCCAGGAGTTGGCCGCCAACTACCGCCAGATCCTGGAAAAGGAACGCCAGGCCGTGGCCCAGAGCCGCAGCCAGTTTGCCGCCCTGACCGACAAGGCCGAGGCCGCCGGAGCCAAGGACCCCACCGCGGTGGGCAAGAAGCTGCAGGCGGAGATCAGCCAGTTGGCCCAAACCCAGGGTCTGGTGGTGCAGCGCATCCGCCTGCTGCCGCCCCGCCCCCTGGGGGATTTCTCGCAAGTGTCGGTGCGCCTGGAGGCCCAGGGCACCCTGCCCCAGATCATGGCCTTTTTCCAGCAGGTGGAACTCCGGCCCGATCTGCTGAGCATGAGCCGCTTCCGCTTGGACACGGGCGGGGCCGCCCCGGGCGGGCAGTTGAATCTGGAATCCGACCTCACCACCCTGATGCCCAGGTGACGCCATGGCCGCCATCCCGCTGAAACGCGTAAACCAATTGCTCCTGGTCCTGGTCCTGGCCGCCGGAGCGGGCCTGGGCACCCTGGCCTATTTGGAACGGGACCGCTACTTCCCGCCGGCTCCCCCGCCGCCCCCCCCGGTGACGGCCCAGCAAGCCGCGCCCCCGGTGAACCCGGCCTCCCGGGCGGCCCTGCCGCCCGGCGCGGTGCGGAACCTGTTCCAGCCCTCGGTGGTCCCCACTCCCACCCCGGCGGGTCCCCCGCCCTCGGTGGAGGGCCTGCAGATCTTGGGAGTGGTGTTGGGCGGCGATTACACCTATGCCCTGATCGAGAACACCAAGGGCCAGGGAGAACTGCACCGGGTCTACCAGGGCGGCCTGGTGAACGGCATGGTAGTATTGAAAATAACTCCTGATGGCGTGATGTTCCAAAGCGGCGGCAAGAAGGTGTTCAAGAAAATCTACGAGGATAAGTAGCGTGTCCTCCCTTGGGCGGATATCCCCCGCGGCCGGCCGCACCCGGACGGCCGGGTGGCTCAGGTGGGCCCTGCGCGCGGTTCTGGGCGCGGTCCTGTGCACGGTTATGGGCTGGAGCGGCGGGGCCTGGGCCGCCAGCTCCCCGCTCACCTTTGCCGTGTCCTTCCAAAAGGACCGCCGGCTGTTGAGCGTGCAGGCCAACGAGGTGCCGCTGCAGCAGGTGCTGGCCGAGATCCGCTCCAAGACCGGGGTGGTGATCGATACCGGCGAGACCCCGCCCAAACAAAAAATCACGGTGCGTTTCCAAAACCTGCCCCTGGACCGCGGCCTGCGCCTGGTCCTGGACGGGGTGAGCCACTTCATGCGGCTGAACGACAAGGGACAGGTGGACCGGGTGGTGCTGTTGGCCGCCGAGGAAACCGGGGCCACCGGGCCCGGCAAGGCGCTCCGGGGCGCGCGCCGCGGCTTCTCCCGGGTCCCCCCGCCCGGCAGCCCCCTCTACCGCCGGCCCTACGTCAATGCCCCGGCGCCCGCCGCGGCCAGTTCCGCGCCGCTGATCATCGGCCCCTCCAGCGAGGAAGCCAAGCCGGCCACCCCGGCCACCCCGGGCAAGCCGGCGGCCGGCGGCCAGGCCGGGGCCGGCAACCCGCCCCAGATGGTGGTGCAGCCGCCGGACGCCAGCCACCGCATGGTGGTGACCCCCCCGGCCGGGCGCGAGATGCGCATCCTGCCGCCGGGCCAGTCGCCCACTATCATCGGCCCCGACTCCAAGTAGAATTCCCAGCCGCCCACACCCGCCCTGTTGCGCTGGTAGGGGCGGCGCGCCCTTGCCTTCTCGCCAGCGGGGTAGTTTGACCTCGTTCCGCCTCGCTGCCCCGCAAGAATACAGAAGAGGTTTGGAAGGAAAAAAGCCTCGCGCGGCGCGCGGCGGTTGTCCGGGCGCCTGCGGCCTGGGTTGGCGAGGGCTAAGATCGGGGCGTTTTCCCGGGGCCAGGCGGCGGGGCAAGCGCGGAACCGGGGTGGAAGGCGCGTCGAGGGGGCAACCGAGAGTTCTGGTTTAGCTTCTTTCCCCCTTTGCGAAGCGCAGAAAAGCAGAAGAAGTTTGGAAGGAAAGAAGCCTCGCGCGGCGGTTGCCCGGGCTCCTGCGGCCTGGCTGGCGGTGGCTGGGGGGGTGGGGGACCAACTTCGAACCTGGGGCCGGGGGGTAATCACGGGGCTCGGGTAGCAGCGCACCGAGGAGGCAGCCGAGTGTCCTGGTTTGGCTCGGCTCCGGCTCGCCGAAATGCGGAAAAGCAAAAGAGGTTTGGAGGGAAAGAACTTTCCCGGGAGCGCGGCGTCGTTCCGCGCGCCTCTGGCCCGGGTAGGCGGAGTGCCAAGGCCGGAGGCTTTTCCCGGGGCTGGAGTAACCGGGGCACACGTGGGCCATGGGGGGAACCGCGTCTAGGGGGGTCGGGGGATGGCCAGGCCGGCCCCGGCGGCGGGACGCGAACCTCACCGGAGCCGCCATGTTCCGGGGGTAGCTCGCCCGGGAGGGGCGGTGTAATCCGTCGCTACGGGCAGGGGAAGCGGCGTACGGGAGCGCGGGCCGGCAAGGGCTCCGTCAGGGGCGGGCGTCCGGGTCCGCCAAGCGCAGGCCACCGAGTCGAGCGTCCACCACCCGAGCACCGGCCCGCCGCGGCACCCCACCCTGCCCCCGCCCTGCGTCCCCCCACCGGGCGCTTCCCCTTGGCGCAACTGCCGGTGCGGAGGCCCGACCTATCCCCGGCCCTAACATCCAGAATACCCAACCTCTTTTCCCCAAGCCCGGACAAGGGGCGGAGCCTTGGTGAGCCAGCCGGAACCAACCCAACCCGGGTCCCCTCCCCTTCCATACCCAACCTTTTTTTGATTTACGAGCCCTGACGGGTCAGCGGGCCGCTCGGCTCCGCAGGCAGCCCTTCAGCATGGTGTGCGCGGCCTGGGTGAGGAACAGCCCGCCCAGGGCGGCGGTGGCCGGCAGGGCGCTCCAGGGTTTGGCGGCGAAGTGATATTTGCGCAAATACAGCCAGCAGGAGCGGTGGAACTCCCACACCGGGCGGAGCGAGGCCTTGCTGCTGGCGCCCACCTGGTGCACCACGCTCACAGCCGGGAAGTACACCACTTCCCAGCCCGCCTCCCAGAAGCGGCGGCACCAATCGGTGTCCTCGAAGTACATGAAGAACCGCTCGTCCAGGCCTCCCACCTGGCGCCAGGCCTCCCGCCGCACCCAGAGACAGGCGCCGGAGAGCCAGTCCACGGTCTGGGGGGTGACCCCGTCGGAGTTCAGGGTCAGGAGGTTGCGGCGGGTGAGGGAGTTGTGGGGGAACCAGCGGGTCAGGGGCGATTTGCGGCCGAACAGGGCGGTGAGGGGGGTGTGAAAGGCCCGGGCCGAGCCTTGCACCTGACCGCCGGGGTCCAGAATGCGGGGGCCCAGGGCGGCGATGCGGGGGTGTTCCGCCAGATGCCGCACGATGAGGCCGTAGTCCTGGTCCAAGAGCACCGCGTCGGGGTTCAGGAGTATCTGATAGGGCTGGCGGCAGCGGGCCAGGGCCCGGTTGACCGCCCGGCCGAAGCCCAGGTTGCGGGCGTTGAGGTGCCACGCGGCCTGGGGAAAGCGCTCCCGGGCCGGGGCGGCCTGGTCGGTGGAATCGTTGTCCTCCACCAGGACCCGCACCCCGGGACCCAGCACCCGGTACACCGACGCCAGGCAGGCCAACAGCTCGGTGGTGCTGTTGTAATTGACGATGATCACTTCCACCGGCAGGGACTGGTTCCCCGCCTGGTCGGGAGAGTCATCCGTATGGGTTGGCCATGGCATGTGTGGTGCAAAACCCTCGCTGCTTTTGATACCCCGCCCCCCGCCTACCAGGGACGCCGAGAAACCTTTACCTGCTCCCCCCCGCCGTCACCAGATTTTTTTATCCCAGCCCCCCCTCCCCCCACCCCCAACCAAGTTTTTTGGGGGGTGGGGGGTGGGGGGGGAAACCCCCTTTTTTCTAAAAAAAGGGGGTTTCCCCCCACGTTTCCTCAATCCCTCTTAAAACAAAGCCAACTGCCGGGCGCGGGGGGCGGTGGCGGTATCGGGGGCGGCGGTCAATTGGTCGCGGGGCAGTTCATTCCAGAAGGGGGAGGCTTCGGGCCGTTTGGTTTGGCCGAAGAGGGTGCGTTGGCGGGCGCGGGAGAGGAAGAGCCTTTCCCGGGCCCGGGTGAGGCCCACGTAGACCAGGCGGCGTTCTTCGCCCAGTTCGGCCGGTTCGCGGCCGGGGGGGCGGTAGGGCAGGAGGTGTTCTTCGAGGCCTACCAGGAAGACTACGGGGAACTCGAGGCCTTTGGCCGCGTGCAGGGTGAGGAGGCTGACCCGTTGGGCCCGGAAGTCCAGGGGGTCGGTTTCGGCCAGGGGTTCGCGGGAGGCGGTCTGGAAGGGCACGCCGGCCTGGGCCAGGGCCTCGGCCAGGGGCGGAGCCTGGGCGTGCAGGCGATAGAGCACGGCGATTTCCGACGCTCCGTAGCCCCGGTTGGGGCCGTGGCCGGCTTCGACTTGGCGGGAGTCCAGGCCGCCCAACAGTTCCACGATGGTCCGGGCCACCCAGGAGGCCTCCTGGCGGGGGCCGGCCAGCACGGCGGTGACGGCTGGCTCGCCCTGGCGGCGCACGGCGGCCAGCACGCGGCGGCCGCGGTCGGGCTCGGCGGCCATGAGCCCCTGGGCCAGGGCCAGGAGAGGGGCGGGGTTGCGGTAGTTCAGGGTGAGGCCCAGGGTTTCGGCGCCGGGGAAATCGCTGGCGAAACGGTCGAACAGGGCGCGGTCCGCGCCGCGGAAGCCGTAGATGGCCTGGTCCGGGTCGCCGATGGCGGCCACGGTGGCGCCCTCGCCGGCCAGGGCTTGCAACAGGGCCACCTGGACCGGGTTCACGTCCTGATACTCGTCCACCAACAGATGCCGGAAGCGCTGCCGCCAGGTTTCGGCCAGCCCGGGGCGGTCCCGCAGGGCCAACACGGCCGCGCGCACCAGATCGTCCAGGTCCAGGGCATCTTCCGAGGCCAGGGCGGCCTGGTAGGCGTCCCACAGGGGCGATAGCTCCGGGGGCAGATCCGGCGCCAGGCGCTGCTTGGCCCGGGTGAGGGCCAGGTCCAGGACCCCGGGGCTCACATCCGCCTCCTTGGCCAGGCGGGTGACCAGGGCCTGGCGCTCTTCCTGGGCCAGGAGCCGGGGTTCCCGGCCCAGGGCCTGGGTGAGGATCTCGCGGCCCAGGGCGTGGAAGGTGGCCACCTTGACCCCGGCCCCGCCGGGCCGCAGCGCGGCCAGGCGTTCGGCCAGCTCGCCGGCGGCCTTGCGGGTGAAGGTGATCAGGGCCAGATGACCCGGGTCCAGACCTTCTTCCAACAGGGCCACGGCCCGGCCCACCAACAGCCGGGTCTTGCCCGCGCCGGGGCCGGCCCGCACCAGGAGATGGCGTCCCCGGTGCTCCACCGCGGCGCGCTGCTGGGGGTTCAGGCCCTCCAGGGCCGGGTCCAGCACCGAGAGCAGGGGCGGGGGCGGCGGGGAGGAGGCCGCGGGCGGCGGCGCGGCCTGGGGCGGCCGGGATTTCCCCCGGGCCGGGCGTCCCCGGGCGGCGGTGGGGGCCAGGTTCCAGAAGCGCCCCTGCCCGGCCAGGCGCTGGCGCTCGCCGGGGCGGAACACCTTCACCACCCCGAACTCGCCGTCGTAGCCGCCCTCGGTCCAGACCTCGCCGCGGCGCACCCGGCCCACGGCCTCGGCCAACAAGGGACCGGCCAGGCGCTCCAGGTCCTCCAGGGGGGTGTGGCGCAGGATGGACAGCTCGGGGCCCAGGCGGGCCAGCAATTCGGCAACCAGGGCCCGGACCTTCTTGGTATTGGGCCCCTGGTCCAGCACCTCGCCCACCACCTCGTCCAGGGGCACCAGGGACTCGAAGGGCGGGGCTCCGGGGGGCCGGCTGCCGGCCGGGCGGTCGGCCAGGTCCTCCACCCGGGAGAGCACCCCCACGGTAAGGGGACCGCCGCACACCGGGCATTTGCCGCCCAGCCGCCGGGTCTCCTCCGGGTTCAGGCGCACCCCGCATTTGCGGTGGCCGTCCAGGTGGTACTTGCCCTCGTCCGGGAAGAACTCCAGGGTGCCGGCGAAGCCGCCCTCCGCCCCCAGGCTGAGGGCCCGGGCCAGGCCCTGATAGGTGGGCGGGCAGGCCAGGAGGTTGGCTTCCCGGCCCAGCTTGCCCGGGCTGTGGGCGTCGGAGTTGCTCACCAGCACGTAGGGGTCCAGGGCCGAGACCCGCCAATTCATGGCCGGGTCCGAGCTGAGCCCGGTTTCCAGGGCATGGATGTGGGGGGTCAGGTCGTCGAAGCAGTCTTCCAGGCGGTCGAAGCCGCTTTTGGAGCCGAAAAGGCTGAACCAGGGGGTCCAGATGTGGGCGGGGATGAAGATCACCCCGGGATCGGCCTCCAGGCAGACCTCCAGGAGATCGCGGGCGTCCAGGCCCAGGATGGGCCGGCCGTCGCTTTTGATGTTGCCCAGGCGGGCCAGGCGGGCGGCCAGCCGCTCCACGGCGGCGAAGTCCGGCAGGAGGATCAGGCTGTGCACCTTGCGGGTCTGGCCGTGACGCTTGTAGATGCTGGAGATCTCGCCGGAGAGGAGGAAACGCACCGGTCGCTGGCAGGCCGGCGGCAGGCCCTCCCGGGACGCGGCCTCCCACTCGGGTTTCAGCTCGTAGGCCCCGTCGCCGGTCTCGGTGAGCTTTTCCCGCAACTCGGCCAGCCAGGCCGGGTGCACGAAGTCCCCGCTGCCCAGGAGATCCAGCCCCTTCTGGCGGGCGGCCGAGGCCAGGCCCTCCGGGGACATGGCCCGGGCGGTGGCCCGCGAGTGGGGAGAGTGTATGTGCAGGTCGGCCAGGATCATGGCCACTCAGGATAACTCCCGGCGGGCCCGGAGGCAAGGGCGGCCTGTGCGGGGCGGCGACAGGGGGAAGCCAGGGAGCCGGCCGATAAGGCGCGGGAGCAACCATCGTGATTTTGTATTTGAGTCATACCTGGGGCCTATGTCATGTTTGAGACATGAAATTCGACCTCCACGTGCATAGCTCCTTTTCGCCCTGCGGACATATGGACCTGGACACCATTTTCCAGGCGGCCCGCCACCGCGGGCTGGAGGGGCTGTGCCTCACCGATCACCACAGCCGGGAAGCGGCGCGGCACCTCACCCCCGGGCGGCAGGCGGGTGGTCTGGTGGTGCTGGTGGGCGAGGAGTACTCCACTCCCCAGGGTGATTTCCTGGTGCTGGGACCGGAGATTTCCCCCCGGCCCGGCCTGGCCGCCGCAGAACTCCTGGCCTGGGTGGAGGCGCGGGGGGGCGTGGCCGTGGCCGCCCATCCCTGCCGCCGGGGCCGCAGCGTGGACCCCGCCGTCTTGACCAGCCCGGAGTTTCTGCTCATGGAAGCCCACAACGGCCGCAACCGGACCGGCGAGGACCGCCGGGCGCGGGAGTTGGCCGTGCGCCTGGGCCTGGCCACGGTGGCCGGCAGCGACGCCCACACCCCCGAGGAGCTGGGCCGGGTGTTCACCCGCCTGTCCCAGCCGGTCACCCGCATGTCCGAGCTGGTGGCCCTCTTGCGCACCATGGCCGCCTGGGCCGCGCCGCGCGCCGCGGGAGCGCGTTCTTCCCTGCCCCTTGTTCCGGGGCCGGAATTGTCCGCCTGTTAACCCCCCGTCCGTTACCGGCTTTGCCTTCAGTGCTCAGACAGGGCGCGTTTTGCCCTGCCCCTGATTGCGGGAGCGGCGCCGTCCGCTGGTTAAACTCCCGCCTGCTGCCAGCCCTGCCTTCCGTCCATGGACGGGGTGCATGTTGCCCCGCCCCTGCCTCCCGAAGCGGCGCTGTCCGCCTCTTAAACACCCGGCCGCTACAGGTCTTGCCTTCATTGTACGGAAATGCTACACTCCCTGTGTTCCAGCCAGATGCAACCCGCCGTGTCACTGCCCAACAAGTGAGGTAACTATGCAGCCTGATCCTCTCTGGACCAAATGCATGCATCTTTCGGCCGGCACCTGCCCCCAGTTGGCCCTGGAGGGCGGCGCCCTGGTGGGCTCCGGCTCTCCCCGCCCGGAACTGACCCAGGATATGGCCCTGGTCCGCCTGGGTGAGGCCTGCCGGACCTGCCACCTGGCTCCTGAACCCTCAGCCGGAGGCGACGGTTCCCAGTCATGACCGACCCGGTTCTGCCGCGCGCCAAACCCGGGGCCCGTATCCTGGTGGTGGAAGACGACAAGGATTCGGCCCTGTTCTTCAGCTCCCTCATGGGCCGCGAGGGCTACGACCCCATTGTTTGCCACTCGGGGGAGGAGGCCCTGGAGCGGCTCCGGCGGGAGGAGGACATTGATCTGGTCCTCCTGGACATGATCCTGCCCGGGCTTTCGGGCTGGGAGGTCTTGAAGGACATCAAGACCGACGGCAAGCTCCGCTACGTACCGGTGGTGGTGCTCTCGGCCATGAGCGAGAAGGCCGACGCCCTGGAGGCCCTGGAGCACGGGGCCGAGGACTACCTCTCCAAACCGGTGGACGTGGAGACCATGCTCTCCCGGGTGCGGGTCATGCTCCGCATCCGGAGCTTGTACGAGGACCTGCACTCGGAGCGCTTCGGCCGCAAGCAGGCCCAGCGCACCCTGGAGATGCGGCGCTACCTGGCCCGGGTCATGGGCGGCTCGGCCAAGGTCCTGGAGCTGGCCGACATCCTGGACAACGTGGTCACCACCGACACCACCGTGCTCCTGGAGGGCGAGTCAGGCACCGGCAAGAGCCTGTTGGCCGAGGTGATCCACCGCCACAGCAAGCGGGACGACGGGCCCTTCGTGGTGGTGAACTGCTCGGCCTACCCGGAGACGCTGTTGGCCTCCGAGCTGTTCGGCCACGAAAAAGGCGCCTTTACCGGGGCCATCCGGCGCAAGGTGGGCCGCTTCGAGCTGGCCAACGGCGGCACTATTTTCCTGGATGAGGTGGCCGAGATATCCCCCCTGACCCAGTTGACCCTCCTCCGGGTGATCCAGGACCGCCAGTTCGAGCGGGTGGGCGGGGAGAAGACCCTGGAGGTGGACGTGCGCATCGTGGCCGCCACCAACAAAAAGCTGACCGAAATGGTGGACCGGGGTCTGTTCCGGGAGGATTTGTTCTACCGCCTGAACGTGGTGCGCCTGGAGGTGCCGCCCCTCAGGGAGCGCCCCGAGGACATCCCCTTCCTGGCCAACCACTTCCTCACCACCCACGTGGAAAAGCTGGGCAAACCCATCTACGGCTTCAGCCGCCACGCCCTGGGCAAGCTGTTGGATTACCATTGGCCGGGCAACGTGCGGGAACTGCGGAACGTGGTGGAGCACGCTGTGCTCATGTGCCGGGGGGATGTGGTGCAGGAAGAGAACCTGCCCGACCGCATGGCCAGCCAGGGCGCGCCGGCCGGGAGTCAGGTGACCGGCAAGCTGCAGGACCAGGAACGCGACCTGATCGAGCGCACCCTCAGCGAGGTGGACTGGAACAAGTACCGGGCGGCGCAGCTGTTGGGCATCAGCCGCTCCACCCTTTACGGCAAGATCAACAAGTTCGGCCTGCGGCCCCCGGCCAACAACTGACCGGAGTCCGCCCGGGCCGCGAAGTGGATTCTATTTCCCAGGCCGGCCCAGGCCGTCCCGGCCTGGGCCGGCCGCTCCTGGGCAAAAGCGTGGTTTTGCCCAGGAGCACGGCTGTTTAGCAATAGTCCTACTTTCCCCCATCGCCGTTCTTGCCGCCGTTGTTGTCCTTGCCCATCATCTTCTTGGCGATGTCCACCATGCGGGCGAGCTCCCGGTCCACCTTCCAGTTGAGGGTGCCCCGGGGGAACTTGCCGTTCTTGCCCCGCACACCCGCCTTCTCGCCGGTGAACAGCTCCAGGGCCTCATCCACCGTGGTGACGGAGTAGAGGTGGAACTTGCCGGCCTTGGCCGCGGCCACCACGTCCGGGTGCAGCATGAGGTTTTTCTTGTTGGCCACGGGGATCACCACGCCCTGGGTGCCGGTGAGGCCCCGGGCCTCGCACAGCCGGAAGAAGCCCTCCACCTTCCAGTTCACCCCGCCAATGGCCTGCACCTGGCCCTGCTGGCTCATGCTGCCGGTGACCGCCAGGTCCTGCCGGAGCGGCGCCCCGGCCAGACGGGACAGGAGCACCAGGGACTCGGCCAGGGTGGCCGAGTCGCCGTCGATCGTGGAGTAGCTCTGCTCGAACACCAGGCTGGCCGTGAGGCTCAGGGGGCGCTCGCCGGCGAAGCGGTCCCGCAAAAACCCGCCCAGGATCAATACGCCCTTGGTGTGGAAGGGCCCGGACAGCTCGCTCTGGCGGTCGATGGTCACCACTCCCTCCCGGCCCAGGCCCAGGCTGGCGGTGATGCGGCTGGGCTTGCCAAAGGCGTGATCGCCCAGGTCGTACACGGCCAGGCCGTTGACCTGGCCCACCACCGCGCCCTCGGTATCCACCCGGATGAACTCCCGGGTCAGGGCCTCCTGCATCCGCTCCTCGACCATGGACACCCGCCGCCGCAGCTTGGCCAGGGCGGTGTCCACGTCCTCGCCCGTGACGTGGGACCGCCCGGCCTGGCGCGCGAAGAACTCTGCCTCCCGGGCGCGGTCCTGCACGTCGGCCAGCCGCAGCGTCAGGCGCTCGCGGTCGCCGGCCAGCTCGGCGGCCAGCTCGACCAGCCGGGCCACCGCGGTGCGGTGCAAGGGCAGCCACTTGTGCTCCTTGGCCGCCAGGCAGAGGTGGCTGACGAATTGACCCACCTCGTCCTGCTCCCAGTCCATGCGGTCGGCCAGCTCGGCCTTTACCTTGAATATCTTGGCGAACTGGGGATCATAGGCCATGAGCAGATAATAGAGATGGGTGTCGCCCACCAGGATGACCTTGAGATCCAGGGGCACCGCCTCGGGCTTCAAGGTGCGGGTGGTCATGAAGCCCATCTGCTCCATCACGTCCTCCACCATGGCCTTGCGCTCCCGGAGCGCCCGCTTCAGGTAGTCGTAGGGCAGGAAATACTGCAACAGCTCCCGCATCGGCAGGATCAAAAAACCACCGTTGGCCTTGTGGATGGCCCCGGGTTTGAGCAGGGTGAAGTCGGTCAACAGGGCCCCGAACTGGGCCTGGCGCTCGATACGGCCGAACAGGTTGGGAAAGGTGGGGTTGGTTTCCACCACCACCGGCGCTCCTTCGGTCTCGGAGTTGTCCACGAAGACGTTGACCTCGTACTCCTTGAAGCCCTGGCTGGCCTGGGGCATCAAAAAGGGAAGACCCTGTTCGGGCTTCTTGGTGAAGCGCTCGAAGTTCTCGGCGATGTTTTCCCGCACCTGCTCCAGGTAGACCAGGACCTCGCGCATCTCCGCGTACTTGTCGAACAGTTCCTCCATGAGGATGTCCACCGCGGCGTGCACCAGCTCGCGGTCCAACTCCCGGTGGGCCTTGTTCAGCTCCTTCTCCATGGCCACCACCCGCCGGAGCCCCTCGGCCACCATGTTCTGGATGCGGTCGGACTTCTGGCGCAGGCCTTCGCGCTCCTCCTCGCTCATTTCGCGGATGACCTGCTCGGGCAGGGGGTTGCCGTCGTCGTCGGCCGGGGCGGCCATGATGCCCGTGGGCTCGAAACGCAGCACGTAGTGCATGTCGCGGGCTTCCTTGTCCAACTCGGAGAAGATGCCCGCCCGCGCCCGTTTGAAGTCGCTGACCATGGACTCCTTTTTGCGGTTGTAATCGTCGCTTTCAAAAATCTCGGGGAGCTTGCTCTTGACGGCCTCCAAGAGTTCGCCCATGTCCTTGGCAAAGCTCCGCCCCAAGCCGCGGGGGAAGCGCAGGACCTTGGGTTCCTCCGGGGTGCGGAAGTTGTGCACGTAGACCCAATCGTCCGGCGGCGGCACCAGGGCGGCCAGCTTTTTCACCATGGTCCGCACCAGGTGGGTGCGGCCGGTGCGCTGAGGGCCGGCCACGAACACGTGGTAATCCATGTCCTTGACCGCCAGTCCGAATTCCAGGGCCTCTTTGGCGCGGTCCTGGCCCAGGACCGGCTCTTGGCAGATGGCGTCATTGTCGTCGCTGGTTTCGAAAGGAACCAGGGCCGGGTCGAAGGTCCGCCGCAGTTCGTCCAAGGTAAGCTCTGAATTCGGTTTCTTGGTCATCGGCTCCTCCCTGCAAAGCGTTTTCCCGCGGCTGGGGGAAAAGGCCGGCCGGCCTCTTCCGTTCCGGAGGCTGGCGCCCGGGGGCTCCGGCCGGCCGAAACACGCTGGATAGTCCGTTTTGGTTATAGAAAAAGGCCATGAAGGCCTACCCCCTTGGGGGGCCAAACCCGGAGCCGAAAGCTTGCAAGATGCCTGCCCGCGGCCGGCCGCCCCCTGGGGCGGGGCTTTCCGGCCCCCTGCCGGGAGGCGTGGTCCGCTGGCGGGGCCCGGTCCTGGCCGGCCTTTGGCCCGGTTGGGTTTGGCCGCCCAAGACCTGCACGGCCTTGGGCGCCCCCCTGTTAGATTATAGCAGTGTGTCCCGCCGGGATTACCACCCATAAGGTGGGGCGGAGAGAGGGGAAAAAGGCGGCCCGGGAGGTGGAGTCAGCAGTTGGCCGTGGCTTGATGCCACAAAAACTTCAGGGACTGGCTCTTTAGAGACCTGATCAAGGGTTCGAGATTGGAAGACTTGGGGAGCAGTTGCAGGCCCCTCTTGCCGCTGGCGCGGGGGAGCCGCTCGGAAAAAAGGACTACGAGGTCGCCCTGGTGGCAATCGCGCACCTTGCCCACCCAGCTCTCCCAGCCGCCGTTGATGCTGGCGTCATCGGTAACCAGCACGTGCACGGGCCGGGACCGCAGCTCGTAGAGGGCCCTTTCCGAATCATGCACTACCCTGACTCCAAAGCCGGCTTCTTCCAATTCTTCCTTATAGAGCCAAGCCAGCGAAGGGTCCTTTTCGACGACCATGATCTCGATCATGATCCACCTCCGCGGGGTCCGCCGTTGTTGGTATACAATTTTTTTTGGACTTTCAATAGGTTATAAGCAATTTTCATACCATTTGCCGTGTCAGGGATTTCGCAAGGTTAGGGCCCGCTTCCCGTCCGGATGTTGTACGATTTTCGACATATGGCGGGCCATTCGTGGGGTCCTGGGCGGATAGAAGGCTGATTTGGTTGCCAATTGGTCCAGTTCTGTCCAAATATGGACAGGTGTACAGATTCCGGCAGGTTGTTTCATTCCTCTGTAACAATCACTTTTTTGTTCCGCGGTGGCACCGGACGGTATTTTGCTTTTAATACAGCCTGTTGCCCCGATCAGCGCGGCGTTTTTGCAACCTGGCACACAGCTTGCTTTTATGTGGGGAAAACGAAAACTCAGCTCCAAATTCCAGTCAGTTAGCCGGGGGTATGAGATGAAAAGAAGCAGATCCCGCAACGTCAAGGCCAGCAATTACACGCCCAAGATGAGCACGGAAGAATGGCTCTCCCAAAATCCCGCAGCCTTGATTGAATGCCCGAACCAGCCCGGCAACCTGAAATTGTCCCGCAACGCCTGCATGAAGCGGCATCTAACCGCCAACGAACCCCGCTACGCCAACATAGGCGCGGAACCCTTTCACGTATTCGTGTTCAAGATGAACTTGGTTCCCTGCCGTAACTGCGAAATTGGGGCCGCCTTGGCGGCTGAGGACACCTCCCAGGTCGCCTGATTGCCAGCACCCTCCTCCCTCGTGTCGGCGGGCTCAGCCCGCCTTCCGGAGCCCGCCGTAAGGCGGGCTTTTTATTGGCCCGGCCGGAGGCCTGGCCGAGAGCGAGGCGCGGTGCATCCGGCATCGTGCTCCGGCGGCTGTCCGGTTCTCGTCACCCGGGGCCGGTGGGGTGCCGTGGCCCGGCTGTCTCCTCCAAACCCTTTTTAATACCGATGGTTAAGGCAATATTTGGCGGCCCCGGGTATCAGGATGCCCGCGGCGGCACCCGCCAGGTATCATTCAATTTTTAGGCCCGGGGCTTGCCGCCGGGCGGCTTTGTCCCTACAATGCCCCGTCACAAGCGCTTTCCCCGGCTGCCCGGCCCCGGCAGCCCCACCCCACCCTCCGGAGGACGGCCATGGCTCGCACCCAAACCCAAAAGATCATCGAAGCTCACCTGGTGGAAGGTGAATTCCAGCCTGGCCAGGAAATCGGACTCAAGATCGACCAGACCCTCACCCAGGACGCCACCGGCACCTTGGCCGCCCTGGAGTTCGAGGCCCTGGGCCTGGACCGGGTGCGCACCGAGCTTTCGGTGTCCTACGTGGACCACAACCTCCTCCAGACCGATTTCAAGAACCCCGACGACCACCGCTTCCTGCGTTCCATCGCGGCCCGCTACGGCATCTGGTACTCCCCGGCCGGCAACGGCATCTGCCATCAGCTCCACCTTTTGAACTTCGCCCGGCCCGGGCGCACCCTCCTGGGCTCGGACTCCCACACTCCCCACGCCGGCGGCCTGGGCAGCCTGGCCATGGGGGCCGGCGGCCTGGACGTGGCCGCGGCCATGGCCGGCCAGCCCTTTTTCCTCACCTGTCCCCAGGTCCTGGGCGTGCACCTCACCGGCCAGCTCCCCCCCTGGGTGGGAGCCAAGGACGTAATCCTGGAGATGCTCAGGCGCCGCACGGTCAAGGGCGGCCTGGGCAAGGTGGTGGAGTACCACGGCCCCGGAGTGGCGGGCCTCACCGTGTTCCAGCGGGCGGCCATCTGCAACATGGGCGCCGAGCTGGGCGCCACGGCCAGCCTCTTCCCCGCGGACGAGACCTCCCGGGCCTTCCTGGCCCGCCAGGGCCGCGAAGGCGATTACGAGCCCCTGGCCGCCGACCCCGGCGCGGTCTACAGCGAGGTGGAGGAGATCGACCTGGGCCGCCTGGAGCCCCTGGTGGCCTGCCCCTCCAGCCCGGACAACGTGCGCCCCGCCCGGGAGCTGGGTGAGGTGAAGGTGGAACAGGTGATCGTGGGCTCCTGCGGCGGCGGCACCTACGAGGACCTGATGCTGTTGGCCCTGGCCCTGGAGGGCAAGCAAATCGCCCCCGGGGTGAACCTTTATCTGAATCCCGGCTCCCGCCGGGCCCTGGCCCAGATCTCGGCCAACGGCGGCCTGAACAAGCTCCTGGCCGCCGGAGCCAGCCTGTTCCAGGCCGGCTGCCTGGGCTGCATCGGCATGAGCCAGGCCCCGGCCACCGGCACGGCCAGCCTCCGGACCTTCCCCCGCAACTTCCCGGGCCGTAGCGGCACCAAGAACGACCAGGTCTACCTGGCCGGCACCGAGGTGGCCGCGGCCGTGGCCCTCACCGGCCGCCTCAGCGATCCCCGGGAGCTGGGCGCCCTGCCCGCGGTGCCCCCCGAGCCGGAGCTGCGGCCCGAAGCCCTGACCCCGCCGCCGGCAGACGGCTCCGGGCTCCCCATCGTGCGCGGGCCCAACATAGCTCCCTTCCCGGAGCTGCCCCCCCTGGACAACGATTTCACGGTGACCGTGGTCCTCTCGGTGGGCGACAACATCACCACCGACCATATCATGCCGGCCGGCAGCCAGATCCTGCCCTTGCGCTCCAATATCCCGGAGATCAGCAAGTTCGTGTACGCCTCGCTGGACCCGGATTTCGCCGAAAAATCCCGCGCCGCGGCGCCGTCCTGCGTGGTGGGCGGGGAGAACTACGGCCAGGGCTCCAGCCGCGAGCACGCCGCCCTGGCCCCCCGCTACCTGGGAGTGCAGGTGAAGATCGCCAAGAGCTTCGCCCGCATCCATCGGGCCAACCTGGTGAACTTCGGGGTGGTGCCCTTGACCCTGGCCGACCCGGCCGCTTACGACCGCCTGGCCGCCGGCACCAAAATCACCTTCACCGGCTTGGCCGACGCCATCCTGGCCGGGAAACGGGAGATCACGGCCACGGCCGACGGCCAGCCCCTGGCCCTGATCCTGGAGGCCAGCCCCCGCGAGCGGCGTCTCCTGGCCGCGGGCGGGCTGTTGAACTTCATCCGCCAGGCGGGTTGAGCCAGGTAAAACGCCCCCGTCCTGGCCGGAGATTGGCCAACACCCGGTCAGGCGGGCTCCCGCTTCCCCCCAGGGCCACCATCCCCTGAGCGGCGATTTAGCAAAATCGCCGCCAAACCTGCCCCTGGGCAAAACCACGCTTTTGCCCAAAGGAGTTGCGCAGCGCGGTATCCGGGCCTAGAATTGCCGCCAAACTCTCATTTTGATACTCGTTCCCGGAAATCGCCCATGCCCTTCCCGCTCCCGGAGACGCTGCCACCCCTGGAAATCGACCAGGGTCTCCTGGCGGACCCGGCGCTCAGACCGGTGGCCGCGGCCCTGACCCAGGGCCGCCGCCTGGACCACGAGCACGGCCTGGCCCTCATGAAGAGCCGGGACCTCCTCGGCCTGGGGGCCCTGGCCCACGCCGCCCGCCGGGCCAAGAACGGCCGCCGGGCCTATTACGTGGTGAACCGCCATATCAACTACTCCAACATCTGCGCCAACCGCTGCCGCTTCTGCGCCTTCCGGCGGGAGAAGGGCCAGCCCGGGGCCTTCTTCCTGACCATCGAGGACGCGGTGGCTAAGGCGGCCGGCGACCCGGGCCTGCGGCTGGATGAGCTGCACGTGGTGGGAAGCTGCCACCCCGGCCTGGGGTTCGCCTACTACCCCGCCCTCTTGGCCGCCCTGGCCCAGGCCCGGCCCCACGCCGCGCTCAAGGCCTTCACCCCGGTGGAGATCGTGCACATCGCCCGGGCGGCCGGCACCGGCGAAGCCCAGGTGCTGGACCAACTCTGGGAGGTGGGGCTCCGGGCCATGCCCGGCGGCGGAGCCGAGGTCTTCTCCCCCCGGGTGCGCGCCGCGCTGTGCCCCGAGAAGCCCTCGGGCGAGGACTGGCTCCGGGTCTCGGGCCTGGCCCACGCCCGGGGCATCGCCACCAACGCCACCATGCTCTATGGCCACATCGAGACCCCGGCCGAGCGGGTGGACCACCTGTTCCGCCTGCGGGAGCAGCAGGATAAATCCGGCGGCTTCTCGGCCTTCATCCCCCTGGCCTTCCACCCGGCCAACACCGGGCTCGCCCACCTGCCCGGCACCACGGCCCTGGACGACCTCCGGGTCATCGCCGCCTCCCGGCTGATCCTGGACAACTTCCCGCACATCAAGGCCTACTGGATCATGCTGAGCCCCAAGCTGGCCCAGACCGCCCTCAATTTCGGGGCCGACGACCTGGACGGCACCATCGTGGAAGAACACATCACCCACATGGCCGGCGGCTCCACCGCCCAAGGCCTCACCGAACCCGAACTGCGCTCCATGATCATTGCCGCCGGCTTCGAACCCTTCCGCCGGGACGCCTTTTACCAAGCCGTGGAGCCGGAACATGGTTAGGAGGCTGGCGGGGGAAGAGGAAGATGTGGGGGGAGGGACCCTTTTTTGAAAAAAAGGGTCCCTCCCCCCACACCCCCCTCCCCCCAAAAAACTTTAGTGTTTTAATTGGGTTGGGCAGGGGTCATCGGTCATCTGGAATTGCTGCCGAAAGTGGGGAGTTGGTTGAAAGAAATTATGGCACGAACACTCCAACCCACTGACAACCCCACCAGCCCGGACCTGGCCCGGGCCCTGGACGCGGCCGGCCGGGGCGAGCGCCTGACCCCCGCGGCGGCCCTGACCCTGTGGGAAGAGGCCGAACTGTTGAAGCTGGGCCGCCTGGCCCACAACGCCCGCCTGGCCAAGAATCCCCGGCCCATGGTGACCTACGTGGTGGACCGCAACATCAACACCACCAACCTCTGCCTCTCAGGCTGCCGCTTCTGCGCCTTTTTCCGGCCCCCGGGGCACGAGGAGGGCTTTGTGCTCTCCTTTGAGGAGATCGGGCGCAAGATCGCGGAAACCAAGGCCCTGGGCGGCACCCAGATCCTCATGCAAGGGGGGCTGCACCCCGAGATCGGGGTGGAGGCCACCTGCCGGCTGTTCCGCTACATCAAGGAGCACCACCCCATCCACATCCACGGCCTGTCGCCGCCCGAGGTGGTGCACATGGCCGCGGTGGACGGGCTCAGCCTGGAGGAGGCCCTGGACCGGCTCATCGCCGCCGGCCTGGAGTCCATCCCCGGCGGCGGGGCGGAGATCCTGGTGGACCGGGTGCGGGAGCAAATCGCCCCGGGCAAGTGCCGCACCGGCCAGTGGCTGGCGGTCATGGAGCTGGCCCACGCCAAGGGGCTCATGACCACGGCCACCATGATGTTCGGCAGCCTGGAGACCCCGGCCGAGCGGATCGAGCACTTGGCGCGGCTCAGGGAGTTGCAGGACCAGAGCCTGGCCCGGGGCCGGGGCTCCTTCACCGCCTTCATCCCCTGGACCTTCCAGCCGGCCCACACCGCCCTGGCCCAGGTCACCCCGGCCACCGCGGTGGAGTATCTGCGCTTCCTGGCGCTCTCCCGCCTGTTCCTGGACAACTTCCCCCACGTGCAGGCCAGTTGGGTCACCCAGGGGGCCAAGATCGCCCAGATGGCGCTCACCTTCGGGGCAGACGACCTGGGCTCCACCATGATCGAGGAGAACGTGGTGGCCGCGGCCGGAGCCCATTTCCGCTTGCCCCGCGAGGAGATGATCCGCCTGGCCGAGGACCTGGGCTATGAGGCCCGGCAGCGGGACACTTTCTACCGGCTGGTGGCGTGACCGCCCGGCGAGCCAGCGCCCCCCGGGGCTTCCGAGCCGCCTGGCTCTGGGCCGGGCCGGGCCGCCTCTGGGCCGGGCGCACGGTGATCCTGGAGAACGGCCGGGTGGCCGCGGTGGAGGAGAACCCGCCGGCCGGGATGCCGGTGGAGGATCTGGGCGAGGCCCTGATCCTGCCGGGCCTGGTCAACGCCCACACCCACGTGGAGCTGTCGGGCCTGGCCGGCCTGGCCACCCCCCGGGGCGATTTCCTGGCCTGGCTGGAGGAGCTGGTGGCCTCCCGGCCGGCCCAGAACAAGGAGCGCTCCCACCACCTCACCGCCCGGGCCGCCCAGGAGATGGCCGGGGCCGGGGTGGCCCTGGTGGGCGACATCACCAACACCGGCCTGGCCCGGCCGGCCCTGTGGGACGCGGGGCTCTCCCAAGTGAGCTTGTACGAGGCCCTGGGCGCGGCCAACGCCGAGCCGCCGGCGCCGGAACTCACCTGGCGGGACGGGCGGCTCACGGCCGGGGCCATCGCGGCCCACGCCCCCTATTCCGTGCCGGGCTGGCGCATCCAGGATTTGAAGGAGCGCTCCCGGGCCGGCCTGGGGGTGTTCTGCCTGCATCTGGCCGAGTCCCGGGCCGAAGTGGAATTCCTGCGGGGTGAGGGCGAAGAGGGCCGCCGCCTGGCCCGCTTCCTGGCCGCCCGCGGGGTGGAGCGCCGGGAGCTGGGGCTCCGCTCCCCGGACGGGCTCCGGCATCTGTTGGCTCTGGGCGTGCTGGATGATCGGACGCTGGTGGTGCACGGGGTGCAGCTCACCAGCCCCGACTTGGCGCTTTTGGCCGCCACCGGAGCCAGCCTGTGCGTCTGTCCCCGCTCCAACCTGGGGCTCACCCGGGCGGTGGCGCCGGTGGAGGAGGCCCTGGCCCGGGGGATGAACCTCTGCCTGGGCACCGATTCCCTGGCCTCGGCCCCGGACTTGAACCTGTGGCGGGAAATGGCCGCCCTGGCCGAACTGAAGCCCGAGCTGGCGCCGGAGGCCATCCTGACCATGGCCACCGTGGGCGGGGCCCGGGCCCTGGGCCTGGCCGAGAGCTTCGGCCAGGTGGCCCCGGGCCGGCCCGCGGCCCTGGCCTGGACGCCCCTGCCGCCCGGTCTGGCCCCGGATCAGGTGCTGGCCCAGGCGGTCAGCGGGGGACAGGGCTATGCGCTCCCCGGCGACGGTTAGATTGGATATTTCCTAGAGAACGGGGGCGGCTGCGCCAGCTGCCCGCCGGCGGCGTTGCGGACTTCGCTCCAACCTCAGCGTAGCTTGGGCTACGCTTCCGGTTGTCGCTTGTCCGTCGCCTTGCCGGCGAACACCTGGCTGTGCCGGTTCAGGTGACCAGACCTGAACCGGATAAGCGGAAAACCACCCGGTCCCACGAAATGTCCGGGCTAACCCCGAGATGCCATGAAGGCCGGAGGGCCGGCTCCCCCCAGGGCCACACACATCCCCCACAAGCCGTAGGCTTGTGGGGGTATGAAGTTTTTGGGGGGGAGGGGGGTGTGGGGGGAGGGGCTCTTTTTTTCAAAAAAGGGCCCCTCCCCCCACATCTTGCTCTTCCTAGCCTTTCACGCCGGCCAGGCAGAGGTATTTCAGTTCGCTGTATTCGTCGATGCCGTGGCGGGAGCCTTCGCGGCCCAGGCCGGATTGTTTCACTCCGCCGAAGGGGGCGATTTCGGTGCTGATGATGCCGGTGTTGATGCCGACCATGCCGTATTCCAGGGCTTCGGCCACCCGGAAGATGCGTCCCACGTCCCGGGCGTAGAAGTAGGCGGCCAGGCCGTAGATGGTGTCATTGGCCAGGGCCACGCCTTGGGCCTCGTCGGAGAAGCGGAACACCGGGGCCACCGGGCCGAAGATCTCCTCGCGGGTCACCCGCATGTCGCTATTTACCTCGGTGAGCACGGTGGGTTCGTAGTAGGTGCCGCCCAGGATGCTGCGCTTGCCGCCGGTCAGGAGCTTGGCTCCGGAGGCCAGGGCGTCGGCCACCAGGTCCTCGACCTTGGTGAGCGCCGCCTGGTCGATGAGGGGGCCCTGCTCCACTCCGGGCTCCAGGCCGTTGCCCAGCTTCAGGGCGGCCACCTTTTCGGCCAGGCGGGCGGTGAACTCGTCATACACCCCATCTTGCACCAGGAAGCGGTTGGTGCACACGCAGGTCTGGCCGGAGTTGCGGTACTTGGCGATCAGCGCGCCGGCCAGGGCCGCGTCCAGGTCCGCGTCGTCGAACACCAGGAAGGGGGCGTTGCCGCCCAGCTCCAGGGAGATTTTCTTGACCGTGGGGGCGCAGGCGGCCATGAGCAGGCGGCCCACCGCAGTGGAGCCGGTGAAGCTCAGCTTGCGCACCAAGGGGTTGGCGGTCAGCTCCTGGCCGATCTCGGCCGAGGGGCCGGTGATCACGTTGACCACCCCGGCCGGGAGGCCGGCCCGCGCGGCCAACTCGGCCTGGGCCAGGGCCGAGAAGGGGGTTTGGCTGGCCGGCTTGACCACCACGGTGCAGCCGGCGGCCAGGGCTGGGCCCACCTTGCGGGCGATCATGGCCGCCGGGAAGTTCCAGGGGGTGATGGCCGCGGCCACGCCCACCGGCTCCCGGAGCACCAGGATGCGCTGGTCCAGGTTGTGGGTGGGGATCACCTCGCCGTAGAGACGTTTGCCTTCCTCGGCGAACCACTCCAGGAACGAGGCGGCGTAGGCCACCTCGCCCCGGGCCTCGGCCAGGGGCTTGCCTTGCTCGGTGGTGAGGATGCGGGCCAGGTCCTCCTGGGCGGCCATCATCAGGCGGAACCACTCCAGGATATGGCGGGCCCGCTCCTTGGCGGTCAGCGCCCGCCAGGCGGGCAAGGCCCGGGCGGCGGCCTCCACGGCAGCCGCGGCGCCCTCGCGGCCCAGGGCGGGCACGCTGCCCAGGCGTTCGCCGCCAGCCGGGTTGGTCACCTCCAGGGTCGCGCCATCCGGCGCCGCCACCCAGGAGCCGTCCACGTAACATTTTTCCTTGAATAGAGCTTGATCGGTGAGTTCCATACTTCCTCCCGGGGGGCCGGAGCCGGGGCCGCCCGGCGAGGGGCCGGGGCGCCTGCTCCGGGGGTTTTTTGCTAATAGCCGGGGCAGCGGTCACCTGGCATTGGCGTTATGTTTCCAAATGTGACATTATGATCGACTGCTTTAAGTTGGTTGGCGTGGTTTCGTTTTGGGGGGCGGACCGGGGTTCTTACCCCCCGGCCGGCCGGCCCTGCGGGGAATTTTGCCCCCGGGCCCATCGGCCTAGATAAAACCCGTTATTTATTTGGCTTGTCCCAGACAAGCCCCGGGCTGAACCAAGCCGAGGCCCGGAGCGGGCCGCCCCGTGCCTCGTTCTCAGTATAGTCCATCAGGACCCCGCGTCAGCAACCGTGGCGCACCACGGCGGGGAAAAGGCTCCGCCGGGGGAATTGAAATATGAAATCTCATCGTTACAGCATCAGATTGTTCCGGCCCCGGCTCGGCATCGGGCTGAAGACCTGGCTCGGCATGTCGCTGATTTTCTGGACCACCGCCCCCCTGATTCTGGGCACCTCCTATTACCTGTTCCGCACCGAGGCCGAATCCCGGGTCTTGGACGGGCTCAGGGCGGGCTTGGAGCAAACCCAGGGGGAACTGGGCCGCGCCGGGGATCGCCTGGCCGCGGCCCTGACCGCCCAGGCCGGCGCGGTGGCCCACTTGTCCGCGGGGCAGGCCGCGCCTTGGTCCTCGTGGGGCGAGGGCTTCCGGCGGGATTTCCCCTGGGTGGCCGGCTGGCTGGCCCTGGACGCCGGCGGCCGGGTGCTGGGGGCCGCTCCCCCGGGCGTGGAGTCGCCCCGGGGTTGGGCCACCTTGGGGCGGGCAGCCCTCCGGCAGGGCCGGCCTCAGAGCGGGCTGACCCTGTGGGCGAGAGACCCGGCCCGGGCGGCGGGCCGGGAGAGCCTGGCCGTGTTGGCCGCGGCGCCGGTGTTGCTTGACCACCAGGCCCGGGTGGTGCTCCTGGCCGTGGCTCCCCTGGAGGCCGGGTTTCTGGCGGAGAGAATCGCTCTCCCGGGCCGGGAGGTGGCGCTGTTGGCCGGGAGCCAGGCCGGGGAAGCCCGGGTGCAGACAGCCTCCCCCTCGCCGCGGGACATCTTTCCCCAAGACGGGGAGCTGCCCGGGGCCCTGGCCCGGGAGCTGGCCCTGGGCCGCCCGGTGGCCGGCGAGTTCGCGGCCGAGGGCCTGTCCCTCCTGGCCGCGGTCCGGGAACTCCGGGGGCCTGGCGGCGGGGTGGTGGGCTATGTGGCCGCGGCCCAAGCCACCCGGGGCCTGGCCTGGGAGGTGTTCCGTCCCCTGGCCTGGGGCCTGGCCGTGGCCGCGGTGGTGGGGCTGGTCCTCACCGGGCTGTTGACCTACTACATCTACAGCGACATCGTGCAACCCCTGAACTACCTCTCCCGGGCCATGGGCGAGGTGGGCCAGGGCCAGCTGGACGTGGAGGCCAGCTTTGTCACCGGTGACCAGTTCGAGGAACTGGCCCAGGGCTTCAACGACATGGTGGCCGGCATCCGGGCCCGGGAGAACAAGCTCTCCAAGCATCACGAGGTGGCCAACCTTCTGATTTCCACTTTGAATCTGCGCGAGCTGGTGGACCGCCTGCTCCAGATCGTCACCGCCTTCACCCGCTCGGAGATCGGTATCGTCTACCTCTCCGACCAGGACACCGGGGTCCTCACCCCCTGCTTTCATCTGGGGGTAAAAGGCGACCTCCAGCCCCTGGCCCCGGGGGAGGGCTTTCCCGGCCGGGCGGCCAGCGACCGGACCACCATCGTGGTGTCGCCGCCCCACGATGCGGAACAGGAGATGGTGGAATTGGGCTTTGCCCGCCTGGCTCCCCGGGAAGCGGCCTATATCCCCCTGGGTCACCAGGACCGCCTCCTGGGAGTTTTGGTGCTGGGCACCCTGGACCGCTACGCGCCCGAGGACCACGAGCTGTTCACCTACCTGGCCGGGCAGTTGGCCGTGGCCCTGGACAACGCCCTGTTGCACCAAAAGGTGCGGGAGCTATCCAACACCGACGCGCTGACCGGCCTCTTCAACCGCCGGCACCTGCACGAGCGGCTGGAGGAGATGCTTTCCCGGGCCCGGCGTCACGGGCTGCCGCTCACGGTGCTCCTTTTTGACCTGGACAACTTCAAGCTGGTCAACGACACCTACGGGCACGAGCGGGGCGACGAAGTGCTGAAGCTCACGGCCGCCACCCTGCGGACCAATCTCCGCAGGGAAGACGTGGCCTCACGCTACGGCGGAGAGGAGTTCGTGGTGGCTCTGGACAACACCACCCCCGCAGGCGGCGTGGCCTATGCCCAGCGCGTGGCCGGGCTCCTCAGGGAGGCGCGCCCCGGCTGGCTGCAGGGGAATATCACGGTGAGCGTGGGGGTGGCCGGCTTCCCGGCGCACGAGTTCGGGAGCTGCGAGGCCTTTGTGGACGCGGCGGACCAGGCCATGTACCGGGCCAAGACCGCGGGCAAGGATCAGATCTGCCTTTACCAGACTTGAGCCCCCGGGGCCGGGACCCTCACTCCGCCATCTCCACCCGGTTGCGGCCCCGGGCCTTGGCCCGGTAAAGGGCCTCATCGGCCGCGTTCAAGGTCTGGTCCAGGCTTTGCCCCGGGTGATGCTGGCTCACCCCCAGGCTGATGGTCAGGGGCAACTCATGCCCCAGGGCCCGGAAGGGCTGGTCGGCGATGCCCTGGCGGAGCTTTTCAGCCAGGATGCGCCCCCCGGCCAAATCCGTCTCCGGCAGCACCAAGAGGAACTCCTCGCCGCCCCAGCGGGAGGCCATGTCCTGTTGCCGCACCAGCCCGGCCAGGCGGGCCGCGGTTTCGGTCAAGACCTCGTCGCCGGCCAAGTGCCCGTACTGGTCATTGACCGCCTTGAAATGATCCAGATCGCCCATGATGAAGCACAAGGGCTGCTTGCCCCGGGATTGCCGGGCCGTCTCGTGCTCCACCAAGTCCATGATGGCCCGGCGGTTCCACAGGCCGGTGAGGGGATCGGTGCGCGCCGCCAGCAACAACGCTTTTTCGGCCTTTTGCCGTTCGGCTACCTCGGCCACCAGTTGCGCGTTCAAGACGGTCAACTCCCGGGTGCGCTCCACCACCCGGCTCTCCAGCTCGGCCTTGGCCTTTTCCAGCTCCTGATGGGCCTCCAGGCTGGCGTCGCGGTGCAGCTTCAGGCGTTCGGACATGCTGTTGAAGGCGCCGATCAGGTTGTCCAGCTCGTCCCCGGTCTTGAGATCCACGGTCTGGCCCAGGTTGCCCCGGGCCAGGGCGCTGCAGCGCTCCACCAGCTCGGCGATGGGCGAGGTGAAGTTCCTGGCCAGATAGCGGCTGAACAAAAAGGCCAGGATGATCGAACAGACCAGGGAAATGATCCCGGATATCTCCAACTGACGGAACTTCCGGTGGAACTGGTCGGCCCGCATGTCGAGCCCCACCAGATAGCGGCCCTGGCCGTTCAACAGGGGGGCATAGCCCGAGAGGAAGCTGCCCCATTCATCCTGGATGATCTCCTTGTCCACCGAAGGATGTTCGAATCCGGCCATCAGCGTGGGCACTGATTCGGGATAGATCCGGCCCGGCATGGCCTGGTCCTCGCTCTCGTCGGAGTCGATGACGAAACGCACCTGGTCGCCGTCTTTCCGCATGAGATAGAGAAAGGCGATGTCCTTGTTGGAGCGCTTCAGGGCGCGCAGCAGGTGCAGATATTCCTGGTAAATTGGCAAATTGACGTCGGCGGACTCCCGGATCGTGTCCAGGTTGCCGGCGTCCACCACCTGACTGATGAAGGCGGCGCTGTTCATGAGCCGGCTTTGCAGGTTGTTTTGCAGGCTCTCCATGGCGCTGGTGTAAAAAAAGGAGCCGATGCTGCCGGAGACCAGGATTACGGCCAGAAAGTGGGTAAAAAAAAGCTTGCGGCTGATACTGGCCTTCATGCGCATGGTTGTCCCTCAAGGTGGCGATGATGCGGGGCGGGCACTTTGCAGCGGCGGCGCGGGGGCGTGGGGCGACCGCCCCCGAGCCGGACGGCGGCGCGGTGTTCTCCGTCGGGGGAGGTGGCTTGCCTCCCCCTCGCCGGTTCGTCGCGGCGCCCCCTGGCGGCCGGACCGGCGGGCAAGTTTTCCACTATTACCTAGTCGGAACCTGCCGTCCGTAGGTTAAACAAAAAATAGGCAGACTTCAATTAATCGCGACCGGCGTGGTAAAATTTGAATAATGATCGGAAATTTCCGGTCGTTGGGGCGGGGGGAGCGGTGGGACGAACCCTGGCCCACGCCCTCCGCCCCCCGGAGCAAGCCATGCCTTCCCAGCCTTCCGAGCGCGCCCGCCTCGAAAAGGAGGTGGCTTCTCTGCGCCTCCGCCTGGCCCAGATGGAAGAGCTTTCCGCCGAGCGGCTGGCGGCCGAGGAAGAGCTGGCCGCCGAGCGCGAGCTGAGCCGCACCGTCCTGAACAGCATTCCCCACCCCCTCTATGTGGTCAGGGCCGACGACTTCAAGATCCTGGGCTGCAACGACGTGTTTCTGCGGACCCACGGCCTGGAGCGGCGGCAAGTCCTGGGGCGCACCTGCTTCCAGGTGAAGCGCGGCTTCCACACCGCCTGCACCGAGGGAGGCGGCGGCTGCCCCAGCCTGGTCTCGCTCCGGACCGGCGAGCCTTCCTTGGCCGAATGGACCCAGGTGGACGCCCAAGGCCGGCGCCGCTTTCACGAGTGCGCCACCTGGCCGGTGCAGGACGCCGCGGGCCAGGTGGTGAAGGTGGTGCACGTGGACCGGGACATCACCGCCCGCCGGGAGGCCGAGGAGGCGCTCCGTCAAACCCACGCCGCCCTGACCCGTTCCTACGACTTCCTGGAAGCCCTGATCATGACCTCCCAGGACGCGGTGATCGCCGCCGACCCCACGGGCCGCATCATTCTGTTCAACCACGCGGCCAGCGCCATCACGGGCTACACCCGGGAGGAAGCCCTGGGCGGGCTGCCCGCGGCCCGGCTCTACCCTCCCGGGGAGGCCCGCCGGGTCATGGCCGGGTTGCGCAGCCGCCCGGCGGGGGAAGGCCGGGTGTTCCCGCCCCTGGAGGTGACCCTGGTGCACCAGAGCGGCCGCCACATCCCCTGTGTGCTCTCGGCCAGCCTCATCCTGGACCAGGGCCGGGAAGTGGCCTCGGTGGGCTTTTTCTACGAACGCCCCCCCGCCACCGCTCCGGCCGAGGCCCACCGCCCCGCCGCGGCCCCGGCTCCCCCGGCCCCGGCCGCGGAGGATCGCACGGCCGAGTTGGTGGCCAGGCTGGAGGGCCCGCTGACGGCCCTGGCCCTGGCCGCCGGCATCTGGCTGGAGGAATGCCCGCCGGACGGCCCCGGCCAAGAGCAGGCCCAGGCCATCCTCCGGCAACTGGAGCTGTGCCGCGCAGCCCTGCGCCAGCACTTTCCGGCCGTGGCCCCGGCCCAAGCCTGAATCAGCTCAAAAATATGCCGGCCTCCGCCAACTCCGGCCCGGCGTACGGCCCAGGCCCGGCCCGGCCGCGCCGAAGCCTTGACATTGCCGGGGCCCCTCCCTGATCATGAAACCGCTTGACTCTGCAAACCGGGCGCGGCACTCCGCCCCAGAGGCGGGCGGGCCCGACCCGGCCCGGAAAGGCTCAGTTTTGAAAACCGGCGGCAACAAACTGGCCAGCCTGGCCTTGGTGCTGGTGTCCCTGGTGGTGGGCCTGGCCCTGTTCGACCTCCTGGCCTACCCCTTTGACCTGGTGTTCAGCGCGGGCAACCCCTTCCGTCTGGATGATCAAAGCCCGGACTCCGGCCGGGCCGACCCGGTGTACTACTGGAAGAACCTCATGGTGCTGGACCCGGAGCTGGGCTACCGGCCCCGCATGGGCCCGGGGGAATACTATTCGGACCTGGGGATTCGCCAGGAGCCGGGCCTGGCCTCCACCCCGCCCGCGCCCGGCGGGGTGTTGCTGCTGGGGGACTCCATCGCGGCCATCGGCTTTCTGGGGCAGGCCCTCGCCAACCGCTGCGGGCCGTCCGGGGGCAAGATATATCATGCCGGGGTGGTGGGCTACGCCACGGCCCAGGAAGCGGCCTACTACGCCCGCTTCTGCCGGCCCCTGCACCCCAAGCTGGTGATCCTGGAGTTCTGCCTCAACGACTTTGACGGCACCCCGGTGATCCTCTCCGGCCAAAACGGAGAGAGCAAGGTGGTGGGCATGTATTTGGGGCGGGAGCAGTTCCACCCCACCCTGTTCCGCTACAGCACCCTGTACCGCCTGTATCTTTCGGCCAAGGCCTCCCTGAGCAACCGGGCCGGGCTCGCCGACGACGTGGCCCGGGCGCTCAGCCAGCTCCGCGAGATGGGCCAAGAGGACGGCTTCCGCCTGGTGGTGGTGGTCTACCCCCTGGTGATGCCCCCGGCCCAGTGGCCCGAGTCCTACCAAAAGCAGCACCGGGACATCCTGGCCATCCTGGATCGCCTGGGGCTGCCCTATTACGACGCGACCGGACTGTTGGAAGAAACCCTGCGGGCCCATCCCCTCACCTGGGCCCGCATGAACCCCGCGGACTTCTTCCACCCCTCCCGGGAGTTCGCGGGCCAGTTGGCCGCCCGGCTCCTGGCCGGGGACCTCTTGGCCCCCTGGAGCGCCAAATGCCGGCGGAGTCCGGCCGGGCCGGCTGGGCCCGCGGGCCCACCCCAACCCCGAAAAGGAAAAACCCCATGAGCGGAATCAGCTACGGCTTGCAGGACAAGGTGGCCCTGGTCACCGGCGGCACCCGGGGCATCGGCCTGGCCCTGGTGCGGGCCCTGTTGGGCGAAGGCGCCCGGGTGGCCACCTGCGCCCGCAAGGAGGCGGAACTGGCCGCCCTGACCCAGGCGATGGAGGCCGGCGACCGGCTCCTCACCGTACCGGCCCACGTGGCCAAGGAAGCGGACGTGGCGGCCCTGTTCGCCGCGGTGGAGGAGCGCTGGGGCCGCTTGGATCTCCTGGTGAACAACGTGGGCATGAACATCATGACCCCCGCGGTGGCCGAGGCCGACCTGGGGCTGTGGCGCAAGATCCTGGAGACCAACCTGGACGGCGCGTTCCTCTGCTGCCGGGGCGCGGCCGGGCTCATGAAGCGCTCCGGCGGCGGCGCCATGGTGTCCCTGTCCTCCGTGGCGGCCCACGCGGCCGCGGCGGCCATGGGCATCTACGGGGTGGCCAAGGCCGGGGTGGAGATGCTCACCCGGGTGCTGGCCGCCGAGCTGGCCCCGGCCGGCATCCGGGTCAACGCGGTGGCCCCGGCCATGGTCAAGACCGATTTCAGCCGGCCCTTCTGGTCGGACCAGGCCCTGCACGACCGCATCGCCGGCACCATCCCCCTGGGCCGCCTGGCCGAGCCCGAGGACGTGATGCACCCGGTGCTGTTCCTGCTTTCGGAGGGAGCCAGCTTCGTCACCGGCCAGACCCTGTTGGTGGACGGCGGCTCCCGGGTCTGCCAGATGCTGTAGGCGCTCGGAGGAGCCCGCCGCTCCCCTGGCGGGCCCTCCTGCCCGCTTTCCGGGCAGGAGGGCCCGGCGCAGGAAGGTTCCGAGACAGTCCTGCCTCCCGGGGAGCCGAGGCGGGGGGGTTGGGGCAGGGCGCCGCGCGGCCCCGGCGAGGTCTCGGATCACTGGCTGAGCACGAACTGGTGGGCCAAGCTGACGGGACAGTCCTCGACCACGATGCGGGTTGGCTGACGGCTGGCCATGGCCGCCAGGTTGCGGCTCTCACCCGGCCCGGACAGCTCGGCCCAGTCGGCTGGTTTGACCGTGGGGGGGGTGGGCGGCTGCCGCCATTCCCCTGGCCCACCGCCATGTCAGGCGTCGGTGATGGGCTGGCAGGATGTTAAAAAATTCCCTCCATGGCCTTTTTCAACCAAACTTGGCAAAAGCGCGACTCCACCCCAGCAAGCGAAGCTTGCTGGGGGCCCGGGTTTTGCCATGTTTCACAGATTGCTTGCTTTTTCAAAGCCGCGCAATTTGGCGCGCCTAACAGACTATTTTACAACATCCTGCTGGGCCCATGGTTGCAGGTTGACTTGGAAAAGCGAGCCGGGTAGTTTCTAAGCCGATCAGGGCTTGATCTAGTCAGGCGTTATTTCGGCAGGAAAATACCAAAAAAAAGCGCCGGGCTTTTCTCGTGACCCCGGGGTTGGCTGCGACCCCAAACCTGGACCGCGTCAACGGATTCAATACAGGGATAAAGGCGGCGACAGCCGCGTTATCTCGACTAATTTCCTTCATTTCCATGCCTGCCCCAAAGCAAACCTTGATAGTCAGTGGTAACAACAAAGGAAAGGCAAAAGAGATGAAAGTCAGAGTTTTTTTACCCTTGACGCTCGCCGTGGCCTGCCTGATGATCGCCGCTCCGGCCCTTGCCGGCGGCAAAGTATTATTCATCGACTCGTACCATGAGGGATATGCCTGGAGCGATGGCATTGAACAGGGCATCAAAAAGGCCCTGGAGAGATCCGGCGCAGAACTCAAGGTGGTGCGCATGGACACCAAGCGCAATCCCGGTGAGGATTTCAAGAAGCAGGCGGCGGAGAAAGTCAAGGTGGCCATCGAGGAGTTCAAGCCCAATGTGGTCATCGCCGCCGATGACAATGCCTCCAAATATGTCATCGAGCCCTACTACAAGGACAAAGACCTGCCCATCGTGTTCTGTGGGGTTAACTGGGACGCCGGCGTATACGGCTTTCCCGCCAAGAACATCACCGGCATGGTGGAGGTCACCCCGGTGGACGGCCTGCTGGCCGAGCTGAAGAAGATGGCCAAGGGCGCCAAGGTCGGCTTTTTGGCTCCCGACATCCTCACCGGCCACAAGGAGGCCGAGAACGTCGAAAAGGTGTTTGGCCTGAAAATGACCTCCTACTTCGCCAAGGACGCGGCGGATTGGATGAAGGGCTTCGGCGAACTCCAGGGCAAGGTGGACATGGTCATCATCGACAGTGACGGCGGCCTGTGGCCGGAGACCCAAAAGGAACGCGAGGAGTTCGTTCTCAAGAACACCAAGGTGCCCACGGGTTCCGCCTACGAGTTCATGGCGCCCTATGCCATCATCACTTTCGCCAAGGTCGCCCAGGAGCAGGGCTTCTGGGCCGGCAAGGCCGCCCTGGACATCATCGGTGGCAAGAGTCCTTCCGAGATCGCGGTGGTCAAAAACAAAGAGGGCAAGCTCATCATCAACGCTAGAATCGCCAAAGCCTCCAAGCTCGAGGTTCCCTACGAAGTCATTTCCAGCGCCGACAAGGTGATGGAATAACCAACTGCTGAGAGTTTTTTCCGACGGAAGGCTCGCCAGGGCCTTCCGTCGCCTTTCGAGCAAACCTTACAGGATAGCACCATTGGAGACCATTGCACGGCATTTACTGACTAACAATAATTATAACAACCGCTTATCTAATTTTTTGATAGTTTTTGGTTGCAATGGTCTCATGCGGGCCACGGGGTCCCCAGCAAGCTTTGCTTGCTGGGGTGTAGTCACGCTTTTGCCAAGCCGATCGTTGCACAAGGCATGGAGCCTTGTGCAACAGTCTCCATTGGCCCGGGCCCAAACAAACCGGGACCGGCCGGCTGGACGGCGACCGCGGTCGGCTTGGGCGCCTTGGCCTAAACCAACTCGCCCTAAGACCCATCAAGGCAGCGGACGAAAAGGCGGGCGAAGAGGTTGGCCCGGCAGGAAAACCAGTGGACATTTGGTGCCGAGCCCCGGCGGTGCCGGCGGATCAGCAGGAGAAGAATTTCATGAGTGAAGCGGAGAAAAGCAAACTGGCGGAGTGGGCTGCTTTGCAGGCACGGACCCTGGATGAACAGCGGCCCGCGGCCACCCAAAAGCGTCATGCCGCTGGTTTTCGCACCGCCCGGGAAAACCTGGCCGCCTTGGTGGACCCCGGCTCCTTTGTGGAGTACGGCCAGTTGGCTGTGGCCGCGCAACGCCAGCGCTACGACTACGACAGCCTGCTGACCAACACCGCCGCCGACGGGGTGATCACCGGCCTGGGGAGCGTCAACGGTGATCTTTTCGGCCCAGAGCAAAGCCGGGCCGTGGTGATCGTGAACGACTACTCGGTGTTGGCCGGCACCCAGGGATTTTTCCACCACCACAAACTCGACCGCATCTTGCACCTGGCCGGGAAACTGAAGCTTCCGGTGATCATGTTCACCGAAGGCGGCGGCGGCCGGCCGGGGGACGTGGACGTGGCCACCAGCATCGCGGGCCTCAACACACCCTCCTTTTATCTTTGGGCCAAGTTGGGCGGCCTGGTCCCCCGCATCGCGGTGAACAACGGGTATTGCTTTGCCGGCAACGCGGCCCTGTTCGGCTGCGCGGACATCACCATCGCCACCCGGAGTTCGTGGATCGGTATGGCCGGGCCCGCCATGATCGAAGGGGGAAGCTTGGGTAAGTTCGCACCGACGGAAATCGGCCCGGTGGAGATGCACGCCAAAACGGGCGGGGTGGACCTGGTGGCCCAGGATGAGGCCGCGGCCGCGGCCTTGGCCAAAAAGCTCTTGAGCTACTTCCAGGGCCCGCTGGCCGGGTGGTCCTGCCCCGACCAGCAAAAACTGCGCGACCTGATTCCCGCCAATCGCCGGCGGGCCTACGACCTGCGCAAGGTGATCGTGACCCTGGCCGACGAGGACTCCTTTGTGGAGCTGAGGAGTGCCTGGGGCCGGGGCCTGGTTACCGGCTTCCTACGGCTGGCAGGCAGGCCCCTGGGTCTCATGGCCAACAACTGCTGGCATCTGGGCGGGGCGGTGGACGCCGACGCCGCGGACAAGGCTTCGCGCTTTTTGCAGCTTTGCGACGCCCACGGCCTGCCGATCCTTTCCCTCATCGACACCCCGGGCTTCATGGTGGGGCCCGCCAGCGAAGAGCAGGCGGCGGTGCGCCGGATGTCCGGTCTTTTCGCCAGCTTTGCCAGCGTGAGCGTACCCATTGTCGCCATCCTGTTGCGCAAGGGTTACGGGCTGGGGGCCATGGCCATGGCCGGGGGGAGCTTCCTGGCCCCGGATTTCATCGCCGCTTGGCCCACCGGGGAAATCGGCGCCATGGGCCTCGAGGGCGCGGTCACGTTGGGGTTCCGGAAAGAGCTGGCCGCGCTGGAGGATGAAGCGGAAAAGCAGGCCTTGTTCGACCGCTTGGTGGGCGTGATGTACCAAAAGGGAAAGGCCACCGAGGCGGCGGCTTTTTTGGAGCTGGACGCGGTCATCGACCCCGCCGACACCCGGGCGGCTATTCTGCAAACCCTCGACTCGGCCGGCCAAACCCCGCGCCGCGCGGCCGGCCGGCGCAAATTCATCGACACCTGGTAGGCGGGCGCTCGCGAACGGCAGGACCGGGAAACCCCAAGGGTCCAGAAGGCCCCCTCCCGCGGCGCGGTGAGGCTCAGCTGTCGGAGCCCGGGCCTTTGAAGAGCAGCACCTGCTCCAATTGCAGTTCGTCCAGGGCCGGCCCCACATCGGTCAGGGTATTGATGTAGTCACGAAAACCCATGAAGGCCTGGTCGCCCAGGTTGATGCCGTAATAGTCACCGTTCAGGTTCTCGGGCACCACGAAGGTGTGCTCGTCCAGTTGGCTGCGGGCGAACTTCCACACGTAGAACATGTCGGCCACCGCGGGGTCCAGGTCCGGCAGGTATTCGCGGGCGGTGCCCAGGTAGCTCTCATTGGTGATGCCGCCGAAGCCGTTGAAATAGTCCGCGCCGTAACAGCTCACGTTGCTGTAGACCGACTTGGCGGTTTGGGAATGGTTGACCCCGAAGACGATGGCCACGTCGTCGGCCCCCAGGGTGAAGTCGTCCGTACGGGTGTAGAGGGTGTCCCGGCTCTCTCCCAGCACGTTGGTCCGGTCGGCGATGGCCTCGTTGCCCTCTTCCAACCACTGGTAGGTGTCCAGGAGCTGGGCGGTCTTGCCGGCGCCGTGCTTGGCCAGGATGGCCTGATAGAGCTTTTGTTGCACCGCCGGCAGGACCGGGTCGGCCGCCACCTCGCTCACCCCGGTCTCGCGGTCAATCAGCGGCTCCTGGCTCAGGGGGGCCAGGGGGAGGCTCTCCTTGGGGGTCACCCGCAGGAATTCCAGGGTGGGATTGTTGAGGTAGGCGTCCTTGGCCGCCGGGTCCTTGAACAGGGAAGCCCGGTGCAGATAGCTGAAGGTGTCGGCGGTGTCGCCCAGGCCGAAGTTGACCATGTCGGCCGGGATGATGTCCTGCTGGATGTTGGCCGCTGGGATGCCGCAGGCAATGGCCGCGTCACGCACCCGGTTGTACACCTCCTCGTTGCCGGTGGAGATCAGCACCATGAAGCGCTGGTACACGTCGTCGGTGCCGAGCGCGTCGGCCAAGAGGTAGTTGTTGAGCGTGTCGCCCAGGCTGGCGTAGAGCTTCTGGCGCGCGCCGGTATCCTCGTAAAAGCGGTCCACCAGGTAGCTGCGATAGCTGTAGTACTCCACCTCGGGCGGGGTGTAGCCAATCAGGACAAAGGCCTCATCGCTGTCCATCTGGGTGACCAACGGGATGTTGAAATAGGAGTCGTTGCGGGGCGAAGGGGGAGCCTGGCCCACCAGGTAGGGGAAGCCGGCGTTGTTGCCGTTACAGTCTACGGTGTAGCCGCTGGCGAATACGTCTATGGCGCTGGTCAGGTTGATGTCGCCCGAGCGCACCGTGAACTCCGCGGAGAGCTCTTGGGAGAGCTGGGCCGCCTGGGGCACCAGGTAGCCCGTGGAGTGCGGCGCCTGGTTGACCTGGACTGACAGCACCGCCTGCTCGCCGGAAACCAGGCTGAGGTCGCTGGAGATGGCGCTGCCCAAAAAGCCGGTGGGCACGAAGATGCGGCCGCCGCTCTCGGCCAGGGGCGCGAGCAGGTCGGTCTTCTGGCTCTTGATGAAGCCATACTGGCGGTTGCGGCCGGCAAAGCTGATGTCATCGCCGTACTGGATCACCAAGCCCGCGTCGCCGGCCATGGCATAGCCGGCCGCGCCGTCGACCAGGCCCAGCAGCGCCTGGGCATCCACCAGGGTTTGCCCGTGCTGGTTCAGGTAGGCCACCTCGCCCTGGTAGCGGCCGTCCACCTCCACCCGGGCCGTGCACCAGGCCAGGTCGGCGGCCATGACCGCGCCGGGCCCGCCGAGCAGGCAGCTCCAAACCATAAGCGGCAGCAACAGCCTGGGCCAAATCGGCTGGGACATGACTCTTTTCTCCTGGTCAGCATGGCGTACGGATCGGTGGAAGGGAATTGTCTGGGGCAGGCAAACCACTATCCCCACCGGGCCATCCTATGTCCCGGCCTTCCCGCGATGCAACTGATATCGCCGGGCCCGCGGGCTAAAATGGGGTCAAGGGCCGCGACAGCGGCCCAATCCGGGGTCATAATGGCGTGCATTGCTGGATTTGCCAGACCTGGACAGGGATGTCCGCCAGAGGAGAGGCGTCATGGAATTTTTCAAGCTCGTGGACGTGGCCACCAGCCAGGAAGAGATTCAAGAGACCCTTGCGCTGAATCGTATGCCCGAGGTGTGCGGCTTAATTTGTAAAGTTCAGGAAAAAGGAGAGGACCGCGGGGACATGTCCTGCCTGTGGGGTTATTACCCCGTGCACCGGCAGAACATCAACGGCGGGGTCCGTTTCACCCTGCCCACCTGCCCCAACGCCATGGCCTTCACCATCACCACCGGCTATCCGCCGGCCCCGGGACAGGTGGTGATCCACTTGACCATGAGCCGCACCGAGCACGACCCGGATTTTGTGGAAACCGTAGAGGAATTTCTGGATGCCTGGGGAGAGGGGCTGCGGCGGGCCTTATCCGGGGAGCCGGCTGCCCGGCCGGGGGGGGAGCCCGCGGCCAAGGCCGAGCCCCAGCAGGTCCTCGGCATCTTGGAGGCCCCCAGCCCCAGGAAATGAGTCCGGGCCGGCGCCTGCCGGCCCCGGCGCGGCGCCATCCTCTTTCCTCCCACCCAACATGAAAGAGGATTTTTTTACTGGCCGCAAACCGGACCTCGCCATTTAGCCCGGATCTTTCATGGGGGTCGGGCGGCCACCTCGACAACAGATTTATTTGGAATGTTTTTTAAGCTGATGATCTTTTTTTCAGGTGACGTTTTGTCACCTGCACCGGCACAGCCAGATGACGGCCGGCAAGGCGACGGTCAAGCGACAACCGAGAGGCGTAGCCAAAGCTACGTCGAGTTTGGAGCGAAGTCCGCCACGCAGCCGGCGGGCATCTGGCGCAGCCGGACGCCCGGTCTGCATGAAATATCCAGGTCAGCGCCTACACCCAATTTCTGGCGCTTGCTCCCGGCCCCCGTCATGCCAGAGAATAGAATTACGCCAAGCCGCGCCATGACGCGGCGGCGGGTTGGTGTTTCCGCTAAAGGGGCCCCATCCCGCCCGCGGCAACCGTGATGGAGGCATCCCAGACGATCCCGGCCGGGGCCGGGGCGGGCGGCGAGGGCCCGGGAGGTGCGCCCATGGCTTCCACCGCGGCCCAGGACACCCTGGCCAGCCTGTTGAATCCCTTGACCATCCAGTTCAACGGCCCCGCTCCCCACGACCCCCAAATCACCGATGACCGGTTCTATAACCGGGTGCTGGCCGGCGGCTCCCTGGCCCTGGGGGAGTCGTACATGGACGGCTGGTGGGACTGCGCGGCCCTGGACGAGTTTTTCGCCCTGGTCCTGGGGGCCGGCCTGGACGCCAGGGTGGTGGACCAACCCGCCCTGGCCTGGGCGGCGTTCCGGGCCTGGCTGGCCAACCGCCAGCGCCCCTCCCGGGCCCACCAGATCGGGGAGCGCCACTACGACCTGGGCAACGAGCTGTTCGAGGCCATGCTGGACCCCCGCATGATCTATTCCTGCGCCTATTGGGACCAGGCCCCGGACCTGACCGCGGCCCAGGAGGCCAAGCTGGAGCTGATCTGCCAAAAGCTCCGGCTGACTCCCGGCCAGCGGCTCTTGGACATCGGCTGCGGCTGGGGCGGTCTGGCCGCCTATGCGGCCGAGCGCCATGGGGTGGAGGTCTTGGGAGTCACCGTGTCCCGGGAGCAGGTGGATTGGGGCCGCCAGCGCTGGGAAGGCCTGCCGGTGGAGCTGCGCTTGCAGGACTACCGCCGACTGGACCAGCAGTTCGACGTGATCGTCTCGGTGGGCATGTTCGAGCACGTGGGCCACAAGAACTACCGCACCTACATGCAAAAGGTGGCCGACTGCCTGGCCCCCGGGGGCTTGTTCCTGTTGCAGACCATCGCCGGCAACACCTCCCGAACCTCCACCGATCCCTGGATCGAGAAGTACATCTTCCCCAACTCGCTGTTGCCTTCGGCCCGGCAGATCTCCCTGGCGGCCGAGGGGCTCCTGATCCTGGAGGACTGGCACTCCTTTGGCGCGGACTACGACAAGACCCTCTTGGCCTGGCAGGACAACTTCACCGCCAATTGGGAGGAACTGGCCCCGGCCTACGGGCCCCGCTTCCAGCGCATGTGGCACTACTACCTCATGAGCTGCGCCGGGGCCTTCCGCTCCCGCTCCATCCAGCTCTGGCAAATCGTGTTCTCCAAGGGCGGGGTGCCGGGGGGTTACGACGCGCCGCGCTGAGGGCCAGGGGGGAATGGTCCGGGGCTTGGCCCGGCGGGGGGCAATGATGTTATGATGCCCCATCATGGCTGATTTTTTCCGTAAGGCTGCCGCACCGCGCTCCGGGGCGGGGCCGCGTCGCCGCCCGTGGTTCCTCCTGGCCCTCTTGCTCCTGGTGGTGGGCTGCGCCCCGGCCGGGCCGCCCGATCCCGGGGTGATCCACTTCGTCACCTGGAAGCCCAACGCGCCCGCGGCCTGGCGCGCGGTGTACCAGGCCTTCGAGGCGCGCTATCCCCAATACCACCTGGCCCTGGAGATCGGCCCCCATTCCTCCAGCAACTTCCACGACCTGTTGACCCAGAAGCTGAAGAACCGGAGCACGGACGTGGACGTGTTCCTCATGGACGTGGTGTGGCCGGCGGAGTTCGCCTCGGCCGGCTGGGCCCGGCCCCTGGACGACCTGTTCCCCCCGGCGGAGCAAGCCAAATTCCAAGCCGGGGCCATTGCCGCCAACACCTGGCAGGGCCACATCTACGGGGTGCCCCTGTACCTGGACGCGGGGCTGCTCTACTATCGCCGGGACCTGCTGGCGGCCCACGGCTTCCACCCGCCGGCCACCTGGCCGGAGCTGGTGACCCAGGCCCGGGCCGTCATGGCCGGCGAGAGCCGGGCCGGCCGCCAGGTCTGGGGCTACAGCGGCCAGTTCAAGCAGTACGAAGGGCTCATCTGCAACATGCAGGAGTTCATCCTCTCGGCCGGGGGGCGGCTGTTGGCCGACCACGGCCGGCGCTGCGGCCTGACCAGCCCGGCCGCCCTGGGGGCGGTGGCCTTTGTGCGGCAGGAGATCATCGGCTCCCTGGCCCCCCGGGGGGTGCTGACCTACCAGGAGCCCGAGTCCCTGGCCCTGTTCCTGCAAGGCCGGGCCGTGTTCCTCCGCAACTGGCCCTATGCCTGGCGGATCGTGAACGACCCGGCCCAGTCCCGGGTGGCCGGCCGGGTGGGCCTGGCCTCCCTGCCCCACTTTCCGGGCCAGGCCGGGGCCGCTTCCCTGGGGGGCTGGCAGGTGGGGATCAGCGCTTATTCCCGGAACCCCGCCGGGGCCTGGGCCCTGGTCAGCTTCCTCACCGGGCCCGAGGGCCAGGCCATCCTGGCCAGGGCCGGCGGCCTCACCCCCTCCCGCCCGGCCCTGTACGACGATCCCGGGGTGCTGGCGGCCATGCCCCAACTCACGGCCATGAAGGCGGCCCTGGCCCAGGCCCGGCCCCGGCCCCTCACGCCCCTCTACCCTGCGGTGTCCGACCAGATGCAGATCTACTTCCACCAGGCCCTGGCCGGCCGGGATGACGACCCGGCCGCCCGGGCGGCGGCCGCCTGCCGGGAGATCGACGGCCTCTTGGCCCTGACCCGGGGGGAGGGGCGCTGATGGCCCGGAGAGCGAGCCCCGCCCGGCGGGAAAAATGGTGGGGCCTGGGGCTGTTGGCCCCGGCCTTCCTGGTGGTCACCATCTTCGCCTTCCTGCCCATCGCGGACTCCATTTTCCTGAGCCTGCACCGCCTGATCCTCTCCCTCCCCCAGTTGGGCGAGCCCTTTGTGGGCCTGGCCAACTTCCGCCGCCTGTTGGCCGACCCCGCCGCCCTGGGCTCTTTGGTCACCACGCTCATCTTCGTGGCCGTGTCCACCGCCCTGGAGGTGCTTCTGGGCCTGGCCATGGCCCTGGTGCTGAACCGCTCCTTCCGGGGGCGGGGTCTGGCCCGGGCCGCGGTGCTGGTGCCCTGGGCCATCCCCACCGTGGTGTCGAGCCAGATGTGGCGCTTCATCATGAACGACCAGTACGGCCTGTGGAACTACCTGCTCTTCGGCGGGCACACCGCCGCCTACCAGGCCTGGCTGGCCCTGCCCGGCTGGGCCCTGGCCGCCATCATCGCGGCCGACGTGTGGAAGACCTCTTCTTTTGCCGCGCTGATCATCCTGGCCGGCTTGCAGGGCATCCCCGACGAGTTGTACGAGGCGGCCCGCCTGGACGGCGCCGGCCCCTGGCAGAGCTTCTGGCGCATCACCCTGCCCTTGGCCCGGCCGGCCATCCTCCTGGCGCTCCTCTTTCGCACCATGGACGCCTTCCGGGTCTTTGACCTGGTGTACGTGATGACCCAGGGCGGGCCGGCCAACGCCACCAGCGTGTTGCAGTTCTATGGCTACAAGAAGATGTTCGCCGAAGGCTTCATGGGTTACGGCTCGGCCATCTCGGTGTTGGTGTTCGCGGCGGTGCTCTTGGTGGCCCTGGTCTATCTGCGGCTGTTGGGCCGGCGTATGGCCGAGGGGGAACGGACATGAGGCGGGGATGGCGGAAACTGGGCTGGGCCGCGGCCGGGCTGGGGCTCATCATCTTCAGCCTCACCCCGTTCCTGTGGTTCGTGCTGACCAGCCTCAAGACCCAGGTGGAGGTGACGGCCATCCCCCCCACCCTGTGGCCCGCCGGCTCTTTGGGGTTTTACCGCTCGGCCCTGGAGAACTACGGGCTCCTGGACTTTCTGCGGAACAGCGCCATCGTGGCCGGCGGCTCCACCCTGTTGTGCCTGGGCCTGGCCGTGCCCGCGGCCTTTGCCCTGGCCCGGCTCCGCCTGCCCTACAAGGGCCTCATCCTGGGGGCGCTGCTGTTGGTGTCCATGTTCCCCCAAATCTCCCTGGCCGGGCCGGTATGGCGCATTCTGCGGGCCGTGGGCTGGCTGAACACCTACCAGGGCCTGATCCTGCCCTACACCACCTTCACCCTGCCCCTGGGGGTGTGGGTGCTCACCAGCTTCTTCCGGGAGCTGCCCTTCGAGCTGGAGGAAGCGGCGTTGACCGACGGCTGCACCCGCTTCCAGGCCCTCAGCAAGGTCATGCTGCCCCTGGCCGCGCCCGGGGTGTTCACCGCGGCGATATTGGTGTTCATCTACGCCTGGAATGAGTTCTTCTTCGCGCTCCTCATCATGACCCAGCGTAACGTGCAAACCCTGCCCGTGGGCATCGCCCTGTTCCAGGGGGAGTTCACCATGCCCTGGGGCGAGATCGCCGCCGCCTCCACCGTGGCGGTGCTGCCCCTGGTGGTGGTGGTGTTTTTGTTTCAGCGGCGCATCGTGCGGGGGCTCGCGGCCGGGGCCCTGAAAGGATAGAACGGCGTATGGACGGAGTCCGGGTGGCAGACCTGGTAAAAACCTTCGGCGGCCGGCCGGTGCTGGACCGGGTGTCCTGCGCCGCCGCGGCCGGCGGGTTTTTGATCCTGTTGGGGCCCTCGGGCTGTGGCAAGAGCACGCTCTTACGCATCATTGCCGGCCTGGAGAGCCAGGACGCGGGCCAGGTGTTCATCGGGGAGCAGGAGGTGAGCCACCTGGACCCCCGGGAGCGCGACGTGGCCATGGTGTTCCAGAGCTACGCCCTCTACCCTCATCTCTCCGTGGCCGACAACCTGGCCTTCGGCCTCCGGGTGCGGGGGGCGCCCAAGGCCGAGATCGCCGCCCGGGTGAACGAGGCGGCCCGGCTGCTGGGCCTGGAAGAACTCTTGGCGCGGCGGCCCCGCCAGCTTTCCGGCGGCCAGCGCCAGCGGGTGGCCATGGGCCGGGCCATGGTGCGCGAACCCCGGCTGTTCCTCTTTGACGAGCCCTTGTCCAACCTGGACGCACGGCTGCGGGGGGAGATGCGCCTGGAGCTGATCCGCCTGCACCGCCGCCTGGGCACCACCACGGTGTACGTGACCCACGACCAGGTGGAGGCCATGACCCTGGGCGACCGGGTGGTGATCCTGGCCCAGGGCCGGGTGCAGCAGGACGGCGCCCCCCAGGAGGTGTACGACCGCCCGGCCAACGAGTTCGTCGCCGGGTTCATCGGCAGCCCGCCCATGAACCTCTGGGCCGGCGAAGTGAGCCACACCGGGGAGTCCCCCCTGTTCCGCAGCCGGGAAGGCCTGGAACTGGCCCTGCCTCCCCGCTACGCCAACCTGCCCCCCGGCCCGGCCACCCTGGGCGTGCGGCCGGAGCACCTCCGCCCCGGGCCGGGAGCCTGGCGGGCCCGGGTGGAGCTGGTGGAGCGCCTGGGCGGCGAGGCGGTCTTGTATCTAGCGGCCGGAGGCACCTCCCTCACCGCCGCGGTACCGGCCGGCACCTTGCCCACCCCGGGCGAAGAACTGGACCTCACTCCGGAGCCGACGCGCCTGCACCTGTTCCGCGAAGGCCAGCGCTGGGAGCCGGAGGATTAGGAAGATGTGGGGGGAACCCCTTTTTTTGAAAAAAAAGGGGTTCCCCCCACACCCCCCTCCCCAAAAAAACTTTAGCAGGCTGTGGGGAACAGCCTGCCAAGGGGGCTAATGGTCTGGGAGGGGCGGCGCTGGAGACTAGCGGGCTAACTCGTAACGGGACCTGCGGTTTCTGGCGGGGTGATCTCGCACACCGGGGCGGTGTCGGACGCGGGGTCACCTTCCTCCAGCCGGAAGATGGTCACCTTCCCGGCGATGCCTTTCAACTCCACCTGCTCCGGCCCCCGCAGCACCGCCCGGCCGTCCAGGCAGGAGGCCAGGTTGGCCGAGACCACGATCTCCCCGCCGGCGGCCTGGGCCTGCAAGCGGCTGGTCAGGTTCACCGGCGCGCCCACGATGCCGTACTTGGTGCGGCGGCGGGAGCCGATGTTGCCCACCACCACCTGGCCCGCGTGCAGGCCGATGCCGGTGGCCAGCTCCGGCAGGCCCCGGGCGGTCAGTCGTTGGTTGATGGCCCCCGCAGCCTGGCGCATGGCCAGGGCCGCGTCCACGGCCCGGTGGGCCAGGGGCTCCAGGGAGCCGTCCAGAGGGTCGAAAAAGGCCAGGATGGCGTCGCCCAGGAAATCCACGATGATGCCGCCGTGGTTCTGGATGATCTCGATCAGGGCGGTGAGGTACTCGTTCACCACCACGATGGTCTCGTCAGGGGTCAAGGTCTCGCACAGGGCCGTGAACCCCCGGATGTCGGTCATGAGGATCACCACCTGGCGCTTCGAGCCGCCCAGGCGGCCGGCGGCCTCGGGCCGCCGCAACAGCTCCCGGGCCACGGCCGGGTCCACGTAACGGCCAAAGGTCTCCCGGATCAGGTCGCGCTCCTGCAACCCCGCCACCATGCGGTTGAAGCTCTGGGCCAGGCGGGCAGGCTCGTCCTCGCCCTTGATCTCCAAAGGCGGGCCGTATTCCCCCTGGGCCAGGTCCTGGGCCGCGGCCGTGACCCGGGCCAGGGAGCCGGCCACCCGGCTGGTGACCCGCCGGATCAGCAAGATCACCAGGACGATGCCCGCCAGGCCGGCCAGGGTGAACCAGTTGCGGAAGGCCATCAGGGGGGCCAGCACCTCCCGGGCCGGGGAAAAGAGCACCAGCACCCAGGGGGCCCGCTTGAGTTGGTAGAACCCGGCCACCATGGTCGGCGGATAGCCCGGGCCCAACAGGGTGCCGGAGCGTTCCTCATGCATCTTGGTCAGGATTTCCTTTTCCAGTTCGTCGCCGTCGTCGCCCAGGCGCGCCCGGTGGTCCATCTGGCGCAGGTTGTGGGCCAAAAAGGTGCCGTCCCGGGAGACCAGGCAGGCCATCTGGCTTTGCCAAAAATTCAGGCCCTTCAGATCCTCCAGGAGATAGTCGAAACTCATCACCACTTCCAGGCGGCCGGTGGGCTTCTTGTTTTCGTCCTCCAGGGTGAAGATGAGGCTCATGGTCCGCTCGCCCACCTGGGCGTTCAGCACCGGGGGGGTCACCCGGGCCACCTGGGCCCGGCGGAAATGCATCATGCCCCCCCAGCCCTGGCCGCTGCTCATCATGCCCGGGCCCATGACCGGGCCCATGACCGGCGCTTCGCTCCGCTCGGCGCCGCCCCGGAAGCGCCAGCCTTCCCCGCTGCCCTTGCCCGGGCCGCTCTCTCCGCTGGCCGGCTCCAGGGACAGCACCGCGTCCTTGACCCCGGGGATCTCCTTGATCTTATCCAGTAAAAGCTTTTCATCCTGATCGGGGAAGGCGGAGCTGAACAGATAGCCCACCAAATCCACCAGGCGGGTGGGGGCCTCCAAGCGCATGTCCACCGTGTGGGCCGCCCGTTCCAGACTCAAAAGCGCGGACTCGCGCCAACTGGCCAAGAGGGTGTCCCGGGCCAGGAAAAAGCCGGCCGCGCCCAGGGCCAGAAGCAGGAGGGCCGTGGGCGCCACCAAGAGGAGGGTGAAGCGCTGTTGCAGGCTTTTGAAACGCATTTAGCGTCCTCGGAGAAGGTCAAGCGGCCGCGTTCCGCGGCGGCAGGGACGTTACCCTAGCAGGATGTTGAAAAAGTCCCTCCATGGCCTTTTTCAACCAAACTTGACAAAAGCGTGGTTTTGTCAAGTTTTCCAAATTGCTTGCTTTTTCAAAGCCACGCAATTTGGCGCGCCATCCCCGGGGTCCCCAAACAAGCCGTAGCTTGTTTGGGATGGTCCCTGGCGCGCTTAGCAGGCTGTTTTTCAACAGCCTGCTAGGTGCTTTGTTTAGATTGTAACCATAAACCCCGGCCGCGCCACCCCCATGGGGAAGCGACGCGGCCGGGGAGGGAGGGGCTCAGGCGCGGTCGGCCAGGAGGTTGTCCACCCGGCGGAAGAGTTCGGTCAGGCGGAAGGGCTTGGCCAGCATGTCCGATACCAGTTCCCCCAGGCCGGAGGGAAGCTGGGGGGTGCCGGAGACCAGGAGCACCCGGGCTTGGGGATGCAGGCTCCGGAGGCCCCGGGCGCAGGCCTGGCCGTCCATGTCCGGCATGGTGAAGTCCAGGATCACCAGATCAAAGGGCGACCCGGCCAGGAGGGCCTGCTGGTACAGATCCAGGCCCTCCCGCCCGTTGGCGGCCACGGTCACTTCCTGCCCCGTGCGGGGCAACGCGCAATTGTAAAGGTTCAACAGGTCGGCGTCGTCTTCCACCACCAAAAGGCGGACGGGCGGCGAGGGGCTGGGATCCGGGGTGGATGGCATGGCAAGCATGGTGCTTCTCCGACTTGTGACAAGCGATCCAACGGGGCGTTGAAAAAGTCCATCCATGGCCTTTTTCAACCTATCTTGTCAAAAGCGTCGTTTTGCCAAGATGGACAAATTGATTGCCTTTTCAAAGGCCGCGCAATTTGGCGCACCGTCCCTGGTTCGCCTATCAGGCTGTTTTTCAACAGCCTGATAATACGCAATGTAAACCAGGCTTTCTAAAGTGGAAATGAGGTCTCCACCCCATAGGCGAGGGGAATGAAGCTCATTCGGCTCGTCGCGCGCCCTTCGCCAAGGAGCACCCAACATAAAAACGGCCGTCAGGCGGGTAATGGTATCGAGATAGACGATGCAAGGCCGGGGTCCTGCGCGGAACTTGCCGTGCTTCGGCCGGAGGCGGGTGAATCGCGGGAGGCAGTCCGGAGCGGGGCCCATCGCGCCGGACTTTCCGGCCAGCCCCCGGGAGGCTCAGCGGGTTTCCGGCGGGTGGTAAAAGGCTTCTTCCCCCTCAGGCACCAGGAAGAGTTCCAGGCGGTCCGGAAAGGCGTGGCCAAAGTCCTGCTGGAACACCACGCTGCCCGCAGCGTGCTCCGGCCCGGCCAGACGCAGGGTCTCCGGCCGGCCCGCCGGGCCGGTCCGGCCCCGCAGCACCACCGTGTGATCCTCGGCGCTTTCCTCGTCCACGCTGAGGGTGATCCGGAGCCGGAAGGCCGGGGCCAGGGTCCACGCCTTCAGCGGAGCCAGCTCGTAGGCCCAGACCCGGGCCGCGGACCAGCCGGAGAAGTAGCCGTGGAACTTCAGCTCCTCCTTGCCCCAGGGCTGGGTGTAGGAGATGGCGAGGCGGTTGTCCCCGGCTGAGAGCCCTGCCGGGAAAGCGGCCCGCCAGAGGGGGGTGGGCCGGTAGATGCGGGGCTCGCCGTCCGGGGCCGGAGTGGGCCGCGGCGGCTCCGGCCGGACGGCCACTGGGATGCGATGGCCCTCCACCCGCACCGGTCCCGGCTGGGGGCCGGGCAGGAGAAACTCCAGGTTCACCCGGCCGGGCGCCGCGGCCCGGATCAGGTATTCGGCCCGCACCAGGCAATCCGCGCCACAAGTCACCACCAGGTCCTCGGAGAGCACCACCAGCCCGGCCGGAGCCCCGTCCAGGGCTCCGGATACGGTCTCCTGGGTCACCGGCGCCCGCAGATTGGCCCGGGCCGGGGCCGGGGAAAAGGCGAGGAGGCACCCCAGCACGGCCAGGGTCAGGGCCCAGGCTGCCGGGCGGTGTCGCGTGGGAGCCGAGGCGCCGGAGGGCATGGCGGAATCTCTTTCTCCGGCTGGGGCAAGTTCCGGCAGGGAAGGCGTCCCGGCCGGGGCCGGGACGCCCGTTGGTTCTATACCTTCTCCAGGATGTGCAGGCACATGGCGGCCTCCTCCACCCCGATGTTGCCGCCGCCGTTCTCGGCCAGGCCCAGCCGCGCCCCGGCCACCTGGCGGGCTCCCGCCCGGCCCCGCAACTGCTCCACCAGCTCGTGGATCTGGGCCAGGCCCGAGGCCCCGATGGGGTGCCCCCGGCACTCCAGGCCGCCCGAGGTGTTCAGGGGCTTGGCTCCCCCCAGGCGAGTGGCCCCGGATTCGGCGAACGGCCCGCCCTGGCCCAGGGGGCAGAAGCCCATGGCCTCGCTCTGGTGCAGCTCGCCATAGGCCGTGGCGTCGTGCAGCTCGGCCAGGTCGATGTCGTCGGGCCCCAGGCCGGCCTGGGCGTAGGCCTGCCCGGCCAGCCGCTCACCGATGTCCTCGCCGTCCAGGTCGCGGTCGCTGCCCTGGCCCATCACCGATGATCGTATCCGAACCGGCGCGGCCGAGGCCAGTTTTTTCAGAAACGAGCCGGAGCAGACCACCGCCGCGGCCGCGCCGTCGCCCACCGGGGCGCACATGGCCCGGGTGAGCGGCCAGGCCACCGGCGCGTCGGCCAACACCTCGGCCACGCTCATGTCCTTCTGGTACTGGGCCAGGGGGTTCAACGAGCCGTGGTGGTGGTTCTTGGCCGCGATCAGGGCCAACTGCTCCTGGGTGGTGCCAAAGCGGTCCATGTGCCAGCGGGCCCCCATGGCGTAGGCGTCCATGAAGATGCTCCGCCCCGCTCCCGGCGCGGACTCGTCCGCCGGGATCTGCAGATTGGTAAACGACTGGCCCAGGGCCACGATGTTCTGGATGTGGCTGGCGAAGTTCTCCACGTCCATGCAAAAGCCATAGGCCATCAAGGATTTGGCCTTGTCCGGGCTGGTGATCTTCTCCGCGCCCACGGCCAGGGCCACCTCGTAGAGCCCGGCCCTGATGCCGGCCCAGGCCAGGTGCAGGGCGGTGGAGGCCCCGGCGCAGGCGTTCTCCACGTTGGCCACCGGGATCTTCTGGATGCCCATGCCCCGGAGGACAACCTGGCCCCGGATGGAGTGCTGGTTGTCGAACATGCCCCAGAAGGTGTTGCTGAAAAAGGCGGCCTGGATCTCGTCTTGGGTCACCCCGGCGTCGGCCAGGGCGCCCAGGATGGCTTCCTGGGCCAGGCTCCGCACCGTGGCCTCGGGGTACTTGGCGAACCGGGTCATGCCCGTACCGATAATGTAAACGTCATCCATGGTTACAGCACCTCGCGCAGGATCATGCCCCCGCCGCTCACCGCCAGGGTGTCGTTGGAGCCGTCCTCGATGAGCCCGGCCCGCGCATCGCGGAACAGCTTCTCGATGGGATACTCCTTGGTCAGCCCGTAGCCGCCGAAAATCTGGATGGCCTCGTGGCACACCTCGTAGGCCGCCTGGGTGCAGTAGACCTTGGAGGCCAGGTTGAACTTGCTGTCCGGCGGGGTGGTGTTCAGGTTGTAGGTCATGGCCGCCCGGGAAAACGCCCGGGCCGTCTCCACCCGGCTGAACATGTGGAACAAGCGGCTCCTCACCCCCTCATGGTCGCACAGCCGCTTGCCGGCCTGCACCCGCTCGGTGGAGTATTTCAAAGCCAGGTCATAGCCGGCCTGGGCCAGGCCGGTGAAGATGGCCCCCATGTGCATGTTGGCCATGGAGACCACGATCTCGGTCATCATCTCGTAGCTCTCGGGATCCACGAACATCAGCTCGGCGGGAACCTCGGCGTTGTCAAAGAAGATTTCGCCCTGGGGCAGCTCCCGCTGGCCGATCTTGTTCAGGGGCTTGCCCCGGCTCACCCCCGGCTGGGTCAGGTCGGCCACGCAGATGCCGCCGCCGGCCATACCCTGGGAGGGCTCGATGTTCACGAACAACAGCGCCGAGGTGGCGATGGGTCCGTTGGAGACCCAGGCCGATTTCTGGCCGTTCAAGATATAACGGTCGCCCTTTTTCACGGCCCGCACCTGCTGCACGATGCCCGGGTCGTGGAAATGGGGGTGATGGGGGGTCAGGTTGTCCGAGCCGTGGTTGGGCTCGGTGATGGCCCAGCAGCCCAGGATGCTGGCGTCCTGGCAGGCGGCAAAGGGCTTGATGATCTGCTCCACCACCACGTCCTCGGGGCACATGGAGGCCACGAAGGCCCCGAACAGGGACACGCCCAGGGAGATGGTGAAGCCCACGCTGCCCCGGGCCAGTTCCTCGAAGAAGATGTGGTGGGACAGGGGGTCCAGGCCGATGCCCCCGAATTCGTCCGGGATGTGCACCGTGTGGTAGCCCAGGGAGTACATCTTTTTCATGGCGTCCCAGTACACCGAGCCCGGGGCGACGACCTCCTCGGGAGTCAGGGCGTCCAGGGTCAGGGAGGCGGGGCGCAGCACCTCCATGGCGAATTTGCCCACCGATTCTTTCAGGGCTTCCTGCTCCTCGGTGAGTTCCAGATTCAATTCCGTGTAGGACATGGGGCCTCCCTCATTTGTAATCCGACGCCGCGTGCACGTTGGCGGCGTCGGGTGCGAACTCTTGCCGGAGCACCCGGTCCAGGGCCTTTTCCGAGATGCTCTTGGGAATCTCCTCCACCAGTTGCAGATAGCTGGGCACCATGTTGGCCTCCAGCTTCTCGCGGCACAGGGCGAACACGCTGGCCGGGTCCAGGGCCTGGCCCGGGAAGGGGGCCAGGGCGGCCACCAGGTCGCTCTCGCCCGGCGCGCCCGAGGCGGCGGGGATGCCGTAGACCGTGACCTCGCTCACCTGGGGATGACCGCCGAGCACCGTCTCCACGTAGGTGGGCTGGATGAAGTCGCCGGACCGGCGGAGTTCCGCGCCCTTCCTGTGCTCGAAGAAGTACCAGCCCTCGGCGTCCTGGTGCACGATGTCGCCGCTCCGGAGCCAGCCGCCCCGGGTCTTCTCGCTGGACTCCTCCGGCAGCCCCAAATAGTCCACCTTGGTCTCGCCCTTGATCATGCGGCTGATCAATTCCCCGCTGACCCCGGGCCCCACCTCCTGGTCGTTCTCGTCCACCACCTTGAATTCCATCACCCCGGGAATGGGCTTGCCGAAACTGCCCACCGGCCCCTTGCCCGGGGCCTTGTAGGCGAAGCCGCCCTCCACCGCGCCGTACCACTCCAGGATCTGCACCCCGAAGCGCCTTTCAAAGGCCTCCCAGAGGTCCACCGGGGTGCCGGCCGAGATCACGAACTTCACCGGGTTGGCGGCGTCGTCGGGCTTGGGCGGCTCGTTGAAGATGCCCGCGGCCATGCCGCCCAACAGCGAGAAACTGGTGCAGCCGTAGGCCCGGCAGATGTCCCAGATGCGGCTTTTGGTGAACTTGGGGCTGAACACAGCCTTGGAGCCGCCATAGAGGGCCGGGAAGAAGGTCACGGCCTGGGCGTTGCCGTGGGTGAGGGAGAGGCCGTTGTACAACACGTCGGTTTTCTTGTACTTCCACACCAACTGCCGCAGGATGTTGTACACCCCGGTGCGGTTGTTGCGGATCATCACCCCCTTGGGGTCGCCGGTGGTGCCCGAGGTGTAGATGATCTCCATGGGATGGCGCACATCCATGATCATCTGGTCCACCCGGGCCCCGGAGCCCTGGGCCAGGGCCTCGCCCAGGTCCAGGTAGTCCGGCGGGGCGGCTGCTTCCTCCCCGGGCTGGCGGGCCAGGCCCAGGAACTTCACCCCGGGAAGCTCCCCCCGCACCTCCTCCAGGGCTTCCAGGCAGTCGCGGGAGACCAACACCGCCTTGGCCCCGGAGTTGTGGATGAGAAAGGCCAGGCGTTTGCCCCGGGAGCGGGGGTCCACCGGCACCATGATGGCCCCGATGGTGGTGGCGGCCAACAGCGCGTAGGCGAACTCGGGGTAGTTCCGCATGAACACCACAAAGGCGTCGCCCCTCTCCACCCCGTGGTCCAAGAGGAGCCGGGCCATCCGGTTGGCGTACTGGTCCAAAAGGCCGTAGGTCAACACCGTGGCCGGCTGTTCCCCCCGCTCGAAGACGAAGATCTCCTGGTCGGGTTTCTGGTCCGCCTTGATCTCCAGGAGATGCGAGGCGATGACCTGGTTCAAATGTGCCTTGGACATGGTTCCCCCCTACTCCTCGATGGCCCCGATGAAGCCGCGGGTGAAGGTGGGGAACTCCTTCTTGAAGATCTCGTCCCAGAACTCCCGGGTCCAATACTTGTGCCGGTCAAAGAAGGGGTCTTCCTTGGCCGCGGACACGGCCACGCTGGCCACGATGTCGCAGTCCTCCATCACCTCCATGGCCTTGGCCCCAAAGGCCAATGTGGAAAACACCCGGCAGTGCAGCCCCAGGCGCCAGGCCATGGAGGCGGCCGCGCCGGTGGCCATGTTCAGGTTCAGGTTGCGGAACTGGCAGGAGGGGCCGTTGGCGGTCAAGGACTCCACCATCTCGGCCGCGTTCAGCTCGGCGCAGGTGCGGTAACCGCAGGCCCCGCAGTTGTAGCCAAAGGTGGATTTCCGCTTGTCGCCCAGGAGCAACAGCCCGCAGGGCTCCTTGATCAGCTCCATGACAAAGCGGCCGTCCCGGGCGGCCAGGGGCGACATGTCGCCCAGGGAGAAGCAGAACTCCGCGATCTCCTCCAGCTCCTCCGGGCCCACGGCCAGGATCTTGAGGGTGTGTTTCTTGCCGAAGCGGAAGCTGTTGTGGGCGGCCAGGGCCATCATCTCCAGGGCGTGGTCCAGGCCGTGCTCCAAAAGCTCGGACATTTCTCTTTTGGCCATGATTCTCTCCCTAGCTGTAGATGGACCGGAACTGGGGCCAGAGGCGCTGGATGATGCGGTCGTTCATGGTGCGGGGGTTGATCTCCGCGTGCTTCAAGGGGATGTCCCGGAACGGCGACTTCTCGGTGATGCTGATGGCCACCCCCAGGGCGAAGCCGGTGTCCCGGGGCAACAGCCCCAGCCGCAGGCCGGCCAGGCCGGCCGACCAGTACACCCCGTAGTCGATGCCCAGGTTGCGGGCCTGGGACACCACCCCATCGATGGCGTAGGCGATGTTGTTGGCCCGGAAGATACACAAGGGGCCGGTGAAGGCCACTCCCGGCTCGGCCGGCAATTTCTCCTCATCCCGCAGGTAGTCGCAGGTGAGCTTGCCGCACATGTTGCAGTTGATGTCCGAGGGGTCGGTGAGGGAGCGGAGGCTGGTCACCAACAGCACCGCGTCGGCGTCCCGGAGGCAGGCGGCGTCGCGGGTGAAGAACTCCCAGGCCGGGTTCTCGCCGGCCAGCTTCTCAACCGCCTGGGCCAGGTCCTCCAGGTCGCACTCGTCCTCCACGATGTGGAAGGTGCATTCCCCCACGCCCCCCACCCGGGGGGAGGTGGTGCCCGAGGCCAGGAGCAGGCGGGCGGCCACCCGCACCGCTTCCTTGCGGTCGGTTTCGTAGGCTTTCAAGGATCTTTCGAGGCTCATGGGCGGGGCTCCTTTCAGGCCAGACCGTGGGCGGCTGCGATGGCCGGGTAGGCCTCGTAGGCCGGCTTCAGGATGGGCAGCAGCTTCAAGACCTTGGGCATGGGGCCCTTGGCCTTGATCTTGCCCTTGGCCAGGGCCACGGGCATGGTGATTTGCTTGAGCCAGAACTTGTGGCAGGTGTCGCCCGACAGGGTCATGGTCACCGTGGCTTTCATGTCCTCGGGCACCCCGCAGATCACCTCGTTCTCCCGGGTGAGCCAGATCTCGCCGTTGGGGCTGTCGATGACAAAGCGGATGACCAGGTCCGCCTCCCGGAACTTGGGCCCGGCCACCGGGTCGGCCAACAGCGTGCGGAACAGGTCTCCCAGGGTTTCGTACATTTTTTCGGTGCTCTCGAAGATCGGCATGGACAAATCCCTCCCCTGCCGGGCGCGGCGCGCACCCGGCCTGTGGGCCGCCGGGGGCGGCCGTTTGGCTGCATGAAACCTGAGCCCGCCGGCATGGCGGGCGTAGTGATGCCGCTGCTGCCGGCCCGGGTCTGCCGGGCCTTGGCCTAAATCGCCGCCAACAAGGCGGCCACCGAGCGCCGCAGGGAGTCCACGGCCCAAGCCGCGGTGTGGCCCTCCCGGTCCAGGTACCAGCGTTCGGCGATGCCCTGGTAGATGGCCGAGATGGTGCGGGCCATGGCCGGGGGATCGGCCACCCGGAAGGAGCCCCGCCGGTTGCCCTCGGCCAGGGACTCCACCAACAGGGCGATCCAGTTTTCCACCCATTCGTGATACAGGCGGCGGAACACCGGGTCCTGGGAAGCCAGGGCGGCGAAATCGAAGAACAGGCGATAGCCCGTGGCCAAATCGCGATCGTCGGGATCGTAGAGCCAGGTGAAGGAGAGGAGCTGCTCCAGGGGGTCGTCCACCTCGTCGCGGGTGCGCCGGCCGCGCTCGAAAATGCCGGCGAAGAACACCACCACGCTTTCCCGGAACAGGGTGTCTTTGGTGGGGAAGTAGTGCACCAGCCCGCCCTTGGACATGCCGGCGGCTTTGGCCACCTCGTCCAGGGTCACGTTCTGGAAGCCTTTTTCGGCAATGGTGGCCAAAGCGGCCTCGATGATCTGCTCCTTGCGGATGGCTTCCAGCACGGCATTGGGGGCCACGGGCACCTTCCAGGAAAAGTTTAGTTCCGACCAGTCGGTCTACAAACCGACTGTATGGTCGATACTAGTTCGCTTGTAACAGCCCCGTCAAGAGGGTTTTGGGCCTCGGTCGCAAAAAAGTTGCAAAGAGGTAAACAGCCGGAGCGCGGGCCCCGCGGGGTGTCCCCAAAGGCAACCCCGCGCCGGGAGGCGCCGGCGCGGGGAGAAATACTTGCAGGGAAAAGTGGTGGTTAGCGGATACTTTGCCAGCCTTCCGGCGCCGCGGCCAGGGCGCGGGCCTCCTGCACCCGGGCCCCGTCCATGAGCCACAGGGTGAGCCCCCCGGCCGGGTCGGACCACAAGAGATCGGCCTTGCCGTCGCCGTTGTAATCCCCGTGGGCGGCCAGGCGGGAGGCTGGGTCCAGGGCCGCGCCGGTCAGGTTCCGGGCCGTGGGGGTGAAGTCCCCCAGGAACCACACCGCCACCCGGCCGTCCTCGCCGTGCCGCCACACCACCTCGGGCCGGCCGTCGCCGTCCAGGTCGGCCACCAGGGCCGGGGTCCAGGCCGGGTCGGCCAGGCGGCCCAGGGTTTTCCTGGCCAGCACCGTCTCCCCGTCCAGGAGCCAAACCACCGCCTCGCCCGTGGCCGGGTCGTACCACAACAGATCGCCCTTGCCGTCCTGGTTGAAGTCGCTGGCCAGGCTCCCCCCCTGGGCCGCGCTTTGGGCCGCCGCGCCGGGGGAGGCCGCCGGGGTGGCCGTGGGGGCCAAGACCCAGCCGGGCTGGCCGGCCGCGGGGCTCAGGGTGGTGGAGCTGACTCCCAAGGCCGCGCCGGCCTTGGCTCCCTCCAGGCTCACCCCCTGAGCCGCGGCCAGGCGGGCCAGGTTGGTTTGGTCCACCAGGGAGGCCCCGGCCGCCGCGCCGGGCACCAGGGCGAAGCCCAGGCTCTGGTTCTGCTGCCAAGCCGGCAGGTTGGTCAGGATCCACTGCACTTCCGAGGCGCTGGAGGTGTAGAGGTGGGTGCCGTACACCGTGTTGTACATGCGGTAGATCTCGCGGGTGCCGGCCGTGGCTTGGTTGTAGATGTTGCCCTCGTCGTGTTCATAAAGCCAGCCCAGGGCCACCAGGCTGGCCATCTCGGCGTTCTTGTAGGTGTAGTAGTGCTTGCCGCTGCCCACGCTGTAGAGCCGGTGGATGGGCAAGGTGCCGGCCTCGGCGGTCTGCTTCACATAGAACACGGAGTTGGAGCCGGTGGACTCGTCGTTGTACCCGTGGGCCACCGCGTTGGTGAACTCCCCATAGCTGGTGGTGAAGAAGTGGTAGGCCAGGTTCGCATTGTAGGTGCGGTACATGGGTATCCACCCCCCCGGCTGGCTGGGCAGGGGCGCCGGGGTGGGGACTAAGGTAGGCGTCGGAGTTGGCGTCGGGGTGGGGGCGTCCCCCACCACGGTGTAGACCCCCGGCCGGTAGCTCAACAAGGAGCAGATCATGCGGTTGCCCTGCTCGGAGGTGAACTGGTACATGCAGGTGTCGTCGGTGTAGTCCATGTAATTATGGATGGGGTCGGCCATTCCGCAGGAGTAGGTCTGGGAGCAGCCGTAGTGATCGACAGCCTCGGGGTTGGTGTCCACCAGCAGGTCGCCCGAAGTGTAGGTGTTGGTGCAGCCGCCCAGGAAGGTGTGCTCCAGACCAAAGTAGTGGCCGGCCTCGTGCACCGCCGTGCGGCCTTGATCGTAGGTTTCATAGCCGTTGTTACGTCCGCCCACCGCCTCATAATTCAAGACCACCCCGTCTTCCCAGGTGCCTGCCGACTCCGCGGGAACGGTCGAGTAACCCAGGTAGACCGTGTTGTTGGTGTAAATGTTGAAATAGGTGTGCGGATCCCACCTCAGGGTGGACTTGAAGCCATATTCGTCATTATCGCCGAACCAGTTGGTGTTGGCCGTGCGGGTTATCCCGGCCAACTCGAACTGGATTTTGGTGTTGAAACCCTGGGCTCCCATGGTGCCGGCCAAGGCCTGGAAGTCCTCGTTCATCACCTGGATCTGGGCGGCGATTTTGGCGTCGCTCACGTCGCCCGTGGCGCCGTCGTCCTGGGTGATGACGTGAAACACCACCCTGACTTTGTAGGTGACCGTGGGCCAGTACTCCGGCCGGATCACGGTCTGGGACAAAGAGCAGTCCGAAGCCACGAACACCCCCTTTGAGGGTGATTTGGCTGGACTCCGGGTGCCGCAGCGCAGGCCGAGGGTTTGGAAGTATTTTGACTGGTGAAGTTCCCGCACGCTGGAGAAGGTCAGGCCGTCCACCTGCACCGTGCCGTCAGGAGCCACGGCGACCCCTTTGGGAGGGGCGGTCCCGGCGGTGGCGGGAAGCGCGATCAAGAGACAAAGCCCCAAAACCCAAAACGCCAAGCGGCCTTTTGCCGAGGTCATGACGCCCCCCTTCCTTGCCGGCCGGGTCAGGGACCCTGCGGGCGATGGAGATCAAGTTGTGACATACGTAGAAGGCAAAATAGTATCAGGCAAGAGGCAGATTTACCTAGATAACTAGCCGTGACTTACGCCAGGGGCGGTCTGCCTTTGCCGCGGGGAAACGGCTGCGGGACAGCTCCGCCTGCCCCCGCCAGGCTCAGAAAATCGCGCGCCAAAGCGATCTTTTTCCTTCTTCCGCTGGTCAGGGCAGCCCCCTCCCCCCGGGGGAAAGCACTTCCGCCTTCCCCTCTTCCCCCTTCCGGGCGCCAGCCCCCAAGAGATGCCTTCCCAGACTCTACCCAAATCCCTTCCAGAAAGGAAACTTGCTTCTGCTGCTGGAAACAAGTTTTTCGGTCGGCCGGGGCCCGGGGCATTCCCGGCGGGAGGCCGGCCAGGAAAAACCTGCGCCGGGCGCACGGGGCGGGAAAAGGGAGTGGCGAGGAAAAACGGAGGTCAGCGAGGGCCCAGCCAGCCGGCCGGAGCCGCGGCCAGGGCCCGGGCCCCCTGCACCCGGGCCCCGTCCATGAGCCACAGCACCAAGCCCCCGGATTCGGCGGACCACAACAAGTCGGCCTTGCCGTCGCCGTTGTAATCCCCGTGGGCGGCCAGGCTCCAAGTCGGATCTGGCACGGCGCCGGTCAGGTTCCGGGCCGTGGGGGTGAAGTCTGAGAGGAACCACACCGCCACCCGGCCGTCTTCGCCGTGGCGCCACACCACCTCGGGCCGGCCGTCGCCGTCCAGGTCGGCCACCGCGGCCGGGGTCCAGGCCGGATCAGCCAGGCGGCCCAGCACCTTCTTGGCCAAGACGGTCCCCCCGTCCAGCAGCCACACCAACGCCTCGCCCGTGACCGGGTCGTACCACAACAGATCGTTCTTGCCGTCCTGGTTGAAGTCGCTGGCCTGGCTCCCCCCCTGGGCCGCGCTTTGGGCCGCGCTTTGGGCCGCCGCGCCGGAGGAGGCCGCCGGGGTGGCCGTGGGGGCCAGGACCCAGCCGGGCTGGCCGGCCGCGGGGCTCAGGGTGGCCGAACCCCCGCCCAGGGCCGCGGTGGCGCTCTTCGCCGCCAAGCCTACGCCCTGGGCCGCGGCCAGGCGGGCCAGGTTGGCCCGGTCCACCGAGGAGGCCCCGGCCACCGCGCCGGGCGCCAAGGCATAGCCCAGGCTCTGGTGCTGCTCCCAGGCCGGCAGGTTGGCCAGGATCCACTGCACTTCCGAGGCGCTGGAGGTGTAGAGGTGGGTGCCGTACACCTTGTTGTACATGCGGTAGATCTCGCTGGTGCCGCTGATCGCCGAGTTATAGATGTTGCCCTCGTCGTGTTCGTAGATCCACCCCAGGGCCACCAGAGCGGCCATCTCGGCATTACGGTAGGTGTAATAGTGCTTGCCGCTGCCCGCGCTGTAGAGGCGGTGGATGGGCAGGGTTCCGGTCTCGACGGTCTGCTTTACGTAGAACACGGAGTTGGAGCCGGTGGACTCGTCGTTGTACCCGTGGACCACCGCGTTGACGAACTCCCCGTAGCTGGTGGTGAAGAAGTGATAGTAGAGGTTGGGGTTGTAGGTGCGGTACATGGGGATCCAATTGTTCGGCTGCGGAGGCAGGGGCGAGGGCGTGGGGACCGGCGTCGGAGTGGGAGTAGGCGTAGGTGTAGGCGTAAGTGTCGGGGTTGGCGTCGGGGTGGGGGTGGGGCTGCTGCCCACCAGGGTATAGGCCCCCGGCCGGTAATTGACCAGGGAGCAGATCATGCGGTTGCCCTGCTCGGAAGTGAACAGGTACATGCAGTCGTCGTCGGTATAGTCCATGTAGTTGTGGATGGGGTCCGCCATCCCACAGGAGGAGGTTTGGGAGCAATCATAGTGGGCGGTTTGCTCGGGGTTGGTGTCCACGATGAGGTCGCCGGAGGTGTAGGTGTTGGCGCAGCCGCCCTCAAAGGTGTGCGCCAGACCCAAGTAATGGCCGACCTCGTGCACCGCGGTGCGTCCCTGATCATAGAGGCCGGTGCCCTGGTTGCGCCCCCCCACCGTGTCATAGGCCAACACCACCCCGTCATAAACCGAGCCGGCCGCGCCCTGGGGCAGGTAGGAGTAGCCGAGGTAACCGCTGGCCGTGTTGGAATAGATGTTGAAGTAGCGGCTTTGATCCACCCCCAGGGCGGATTTGTACCCGTACTCGTCATTGTCGTTGAACCAATTGTCGTTCTGGGTGCGGGTTATGCCCATCAACTGGAACTGGATATGGGTGTTGAAGCCATTCTGCCCCATGGTCCCGGCGATGGCCAGGAAGTCCTCGTTGAGCACCTGAATCTGGGCCGCGATGGCGGCGTCGCTGATGTTCCCCACGCCGCTGCTGTTATAGATGACGTGGAAATAGACGGGAATCAGGTAGACCGAGCTGGGCCAGTACTCCGGCTTGATCACGGTCTGGTAGGAGGAGCAGTCCGAGGCCACGTATACCCCGGCCTGGGGCTCCTTGGCCGGGCTTTTGGTGCCGCAACGCAGACCGAGGGCCCGGAAATACGCGGACTGGTGGAATTCCTGGAGGTTTTTATAGGTGAGGCCAGCCACCTGCACCGCGCCGTCCGCGGCCACCTGGACCTGGCCCAGAGACGCGGCCGGGGCCGCGGAGGCAAGAGAGAGGAGGAGGCCCAAGCACAGGGCCGCAAACACCAGGCGCCCGCTCGCTGAATTCATGCTGCCGCCTCTTCTGGCCGGAGGCATGAACCGGCTCCGGCCGGGGGGATCAAACGCTAGGTGACCAAGATGCTTACCAGACCGGACGGCGGCTGGCCTGGGACGCACAGGGGTGCGGCGGCAAGATCAGCTGCCTAGAGCCAACCGAACGGCTAAACCTTCCCCCCTGGAGGCTCTTTGGGCACACGACCATTTGGGACTAAAAAATAATATCATCGATTGTCAGGAGAATCATCCCGGGAGCGGGTCCCGGCCGGAGAAAAACCACCCGCCCCGCCCGGCATGGCCCCGGCGGACCGGGACCGTCCGCCACCGCGGGGCCCTGGTTGCTGGCCAGGGCCCCACTGGCGGCCTAGTGCAAGGACGCCGCCCCGGCCGGGGCCGGAGGCAGGCTCCGGACCGCCAGCACTTGGGCGCCGTCCAGGAGCCACAGCACCAAGCCCCCCGCGCCATCGGACCACAGGAGGTCAGCCCGGCCGTCGCCGTTGTAATCGCCCACGGCGGCCAGGCTCCAGGCCGGGGGTGGCGCGGCGGCCAAGGGTTCCAGAGAGTCCGCGGCGCCCTCCTCCAGGCGGCCCAGGGCCACTCGGCCGTCCGTGACCTGCCGCCAGGCCACCTCGGCCCGGCCGTCGGCGTCGAAATCAGCCACCGCCAGAAGGCTCCAACCGGGATCGGCCAGGCGGCCCAGGGAAGTCTCTTCCGGCGCACCCTGCCGGTCCAGGCGCCACTGGAGAATCTGGCCGCTGACCGGGTCATACCCCACCAGGCCGCGCGGGCCGTCCGGGGAGAGATCGCCGACCGCGGTCCCGCTGGGGGCCCTGCCCCCGGGGAAGCTCTCGGTGGTGTTCCCGGCCGCAGTCCCGGCCGCGGGCCAAGGCTGCCAGCCGGGACGGGCGGTGCCCTCGGTCGTGGCCGGGTCGCTCGCCAGCGCGGCCAGGTTCCTCCCGGCCGCCCCGGCCGCCCCGGCCATCTCGCCGGCCGAGCGGCCGGCCGGAGCCCCGGGCAGCGGGGCGAAGCCCAGGCTCTTTTGCAGTTGCCAGCCGGGCAGGTTGGCCTGCACCCAGGCCACCTCCGGGGCGCTGCCCGTATATAGGTGGTCACCGCTCACCACGTTGTACAAATGGCGGATCTCCGTGGCTCCCGCCGTGGCCGCGGGGTAGATGCGGCCCTCGTCTCGCTCGTAGACCCAGCCGAGCGCGGTCAAGACGGCCACCTCCGCGGTGGAGGGGGTGAGGTAGTGCTGGCCGTCAGTGGGGTTGTAGAGCCGGTACAGCAGGGTGGTGCCGGCCAAGGCGTTCTGGTTCACGTAGAATAGGGTGTTGCTGCCCGTGGACTCGTTGTAAAAACCGTTCACCACCGCGTTCGCGAACTCCGCGTAGCTGGCCGTGAAGAAGTGATTGGCCGCGTAGGGGTTGTAGGCGCGGTACATGGGCATCCAGCCGCCCGGCTGGGAGGGAATCACCGGCGGGGTGGCGGGGATGCTGCCCACCGCGGTGAACAGGGCCGGCCGGTAGTTCACCAGGGCGCAGATCATGCGGTTGGCCTGCTCCGGAGTGAACATCACTATGCAATCGTCGTTGGTGTAGTCCATGTAGTTGTGGATGGGGTCCGGCGAGGAGCAGGTGTAGGTCTGGGTGCACCCGTAGTGGGCCGTCTCCTCGGCCGAGGTGTCCTGGATCAGGTCGCCGCCGGTGTAGCCCGTGGCGCAGCCGCCCTCAAAGGTGTGGAGCAACCCCAGATAGTGGCCCACCTCGTGCACCGCGGTGCGGCCCTGGTCATATTGCCCGTAGCCGTTGTTGCGCCCGCCCACGCAGCCATAGGTGAGTACCACCCCGTCGTTGGGGGCGCCGGCCTCAACCTGGGGGAAGGTGGCGTAGCCCAACAGGGTGGTGTTGTTGGTGAAGATGTTCAGGTAGCGGCTCTGGTCCCAACCCAGGGCGGCCTTGAACGCTTTGGTGGCGTCGCTGAACCAATAGTCATTGGCCGTGCGGGTGATGCCGGCCAGCACGAACTCCACCTTGGTGTCATAGCCCTGCTCGCCCAGGGTGCCGGTCAAGGCCAGGAAATCCTCGTTCATCACCTGGACCTGGTCCACGATACGCTGGTCGCTGACGTCGCCCGTGACCCCGTCGGCGGCGGTGATGATGTGGAACACCACCGGAATCCGCAAGATGAAGCCGGGCCAATACTCCGGCCGGATGGCGGTTTGGAGGAAGGAGCAGTCCGTGGTGGCGAACACCCCGCCCCGGGCCGCCGCGGCCGGCACCTGGGTGCCGCAGCGGAGCCCCTGCTCCTGGAAGTAGGCCGAGGTGTGGAACTCCGAAAGATTGGCGAACTTCCGGCCATCCACGGTCACCGTGCCGTCCGGGGCCACGTTCACCCCGCCCGGCGCGGCGGCCAGGGCCCCGGCGGCTCCGGCCAGGAGCAGGATAGCGATAATAATCCCATAACAAGTTGTACGAAGAAGGGCTCTCATAAAAGTCTCACCTGCTTGTGGGGCAGCCTTCCCCAGCGGGGCGACCGGCCGCGAGGCGGTCTGATAAACCCATAAACTGGAACGATGAGGTCATATACCTAGCATATATCCACCACCAAGCTAAACTCTGTGCGAAAAGACCGCAGGAACCTGCCTGCGGACCTCGATATTTGGGTCAGCCTGGCCCGGCATCCCGCGCTGGGCCGAGATCAGCGAGATTCAGCGCCCCTGGCCGGAGCCGGAGGTAGTTCCCTCACCGCTCGCACGCGGGTTCCCTCCATCAGCCAAATAGTGAGCTTCCCCTCCGCGCCGGACCAGACCAAATCCTCCCTGCCATCACCGTCATAATCCCCGTGGGCATATAGGGTCCAGCCCGCGTCAGGAAGCGACCCGAGTACCGCTTTGGTCGTGGGCCTGGTTCCCTGCATCAGCCATACCGCCACCCTGCGATCTTCGCCGTGCTGCCACACCACATCCGGCCAGCCGTCATTGTTCAGGTCCGCCACCATCAGGGGCGCCCAAGCCGGGTCCGCCAGCCGTCCCAACGCCACTTTCTCCAAGAGGGTTTCCCCCTCCATGAGCCAAATCATGGCCTCGCCCGTGGCGGGATCGCACCATAGCAGATCGCTGTTCCCGTCCTGGTTGAAGTCGTTGGCCGCGCCGCTCGGCCGGTCTGATGCGCGGCCGGAACCCTGGGGACCGGCCGGCGGGGTGGCAACGGGGGTCAGAACCCAGCCGGGCTGCGTAGGACTTGAGGGGAAGCCTGCAATCTCTCCGTCTGCCGGCAACTCCACACCTTGGGCGGCAGCCAGCCGGGCCAGGTTTTCCCGGTCCACTTGGGACGGCCGCAGAGGATTCGTGGGAACCAGGGCGAAACCCAGGCTCTGATGCTGCTGCCAATCCGGCAGGTTATTCAATATCCAGATCACCTCATTGACACTGGCCGTGTAAAGATGGGTTCCGAAGACCGTGTTGTACAGGCGGTAAATCTCCGTGGCTCCCCCCATAAGTTGGGTATACACGTAGCCCTCGTCGTGCTCTTTGTTCCAGCCCAGGGCCACCAAAGCCTGCACCTCAGCGTTACGGAAAGTGTAATAGTGTCTGCCGCTTCCAGGGCTATAGAGCCTGTGGAGGGGGACATACCACAACAGGGGATCCTTCTGGACGTAGAACAGAGTATGGCTGCCCGTGGATTCGTCGTTGTAGCCATGCTGTACGGCGTTGACGAATTCAGGGTAGCTCGTGGTGTAGAAGTGATAGTAAAGATTCGGGTTGTAAGTACGATACATGGGAATCCAGCCCACCGGTTGCCAGGGGATTTGCGGAGGCGGCGTGGGGGTTGGCGATGGGGTGGGAGTCGGCGTGGGCGTGGCTGTGGGAGTGGGGACCACAGGCGCTATGCCGACCAGGTCGGGACGATAGTTTATCAGGGAGCAAATTATGCGGTTGGCCTGTTCCGGAGAGAACTGGTACATGCAAGAGTCATTAGTGTAATCCATGTAATTGTGAATGGGGTCCGGTGAGCCGCAGGTGTAGGTTTGCGAGCAGGTGTAGTGCTCGTATTCCTCGGCTGGTGTGTCCACCAGATAGTCGCCGGAACTGTAACTGTTGGCGCAGCCTCCATGGAACGTGTGATGCAGGCCGAGGTAATGCCCCACCTCGTGCACCGCGGTGCGGCCCTGATTGTAACTGAGATAGCCGTTGTTTCTCCCGCCCACGGTTGCGTGATTCAGGACCACTCCGTCGCGAAGCATTCCGGCATGCCAGTCGGGGAGATATGAATAACCCAAATGAACAGTATTGTTGGTATAAATATTCAGATACTTTTTCAGGTCCCATAACAGCGCGCGTTTGAAATCAGCTTCGAAATAATCCTTGAACCAATCCGCCTGGACTGTCCGGGTTATACCTGCCAAATAAAACTGCACTCTGGTGTTGTAGCCATTGGCTCCCATGGTGCCGGCCAAAGCCTGGAAATCCTCATTGAGCACCTGAATCTGGGCGGCGATGCGGGCGTCGCTGATATTTCCCGTGACTCCGTCCGAATCGATGATGACGTGAAACGCCACCGGAATTCGGTATTCCCTGGCCGGCCAATATTCCGGCCGAATCACGGTGTGGTTGTACGAACAATCCGAGGTGGCAGAAACGGCGTCATGGGGGCCCTTTTCCGGAAATTTCGTTCCGCAGCGTAGGCCGTGCTCGCGAAAATAAGCCGACTGGTGGAACTCCTTCATGGTTTTGAATACCTGCCCACCAGCAGTCACCGTGCCGTCCGGAGCCACGTTAACCCCGCCCGGCGCGGCGGCCAGGGCCCCGGCGGCTCCGGCCAGGAGCAGCAAGGTGGCGACAAAAAGGAATAATCCGCGCGGAGTTCTGAATGGCATGCTCCCCCCCAGGATGGCACCCCGGACCGCTCCCCCCACCAGGCGGCTGGCCAAGGGGGCTGTCCTGTCTGCGAACGCCTAAAACGGAAAAGTGTCATCACGGCCAAACAGTGGCAGTATAAGCCATTCGCCGGCAGGGACAAACCAAATCCGCTTTAGTAATCTGCCCCCAAACCATTAAGATGGGGGAAAGCCGGCCTGCCTGGGCGCTATGCCCTCAGCGGAACGACCCAGGGGGCGCGCCCGCGGCCCCCCTCGCAACCCTTTGGGGAGGCAACCCCATGAATCTTTTGGCCATAGTGGGCAGCCCCCGCAAGGGCAAGGCCACCGACCGCCTGGTGGATCAGGCCATCGAGGGAGCCCTGGCCGGGTCTCCGGACGGCCAGGTCAGGAAACTGCACCTGCTCGATCACCACATCCAGTTTTGCCGCAATTGCCTGGCCTGCCGGGACAGCAAAACCGATGCCCCCTACGCCAAATGTTCCCTGCGGGACGACATGGACCAGATATGCGAGGATATCGTGTGGTCCGACCGCCTGATACTGGGCACGCCGGTGCACATGGGGGGCGCCACCGGGGTGATGACCACCTTTTTGGAAAGAATCTGCTGGACCTTCGCCAAGCCGGAAGGCAAGCAGTTCGTGGTGGAGCGCTGCCCCGTGCCCCGCTCGGCCAAAGCCCGGAAAGCCGCGATCATCGTGGTTTCGGGCATCGTGCCCCCCCTGTTCCGGCGATTTTGCGACGACGCCACCTCGCTCATCAAGGTGACCATCCGGGATTCCTTGAATGCCCGCACGGTGGGGGACATGTACGCCGGTGCGGTGGAGAACCGGGGCGTGGAGCGCTACCTGGACCAGGCCCGAAAACTCGGCCGCCGGCTCGCTTGAGCCCGCCCCGCGACAACCGGGAGACGGGCTGGGTAGATTTTTTAGAACAGACGCTTTTATCGTGACTTGGCGATGCCATGCCCGGCCCGGTTCCCGGCGGGCCCAGGCCTGGCCGGCCCTGGTTTACCAGCTTTTGCTATAATTACCTGCAAACCCAAAGCGAGGACGAGCATGTCGGAAGTCTTACAAGCCATCAAAAACCGGCGCACCATCCGCAAATTCGAGGAGAAAGCGGTTTCCGAGGAGGTCCTGAACCAACTCCTGGAAGCGATTCAGATGTCGCCCTCCTGGGCCAACACCCAGTGCTGGGAAGTGATCGTGGTGAAGGACCAGGCCCGGCGGGAAGCCCTGCAAGCCACCCTGAGCAAGGGCAACCCCGCCACCAAGGCCTTGGTGGCCGCGCCGCTCCTCTTGGTCATGGCCGGCAAGAAGGAATCCTCCGGCTATTATGGCGGGGCCGTCACCACCAAGTTCGGCGACTGGATCATGTTCGATCTGGGCATCGCCACCCAGAGCCTCTGCCTGGCCGGCTACGCCCTGGGCCTGGGCTCGGTGGTGGTGGGGCTGTTTGACCAGGACGCGGCGGCCAAGGCCCTGGAGGTGCCCGCCGGCTACGAGGTGGTGGCCATGGTGCCCATGGGCTACCCGGCCAAAAGCCCCTCGGCCCCGCCCCGCAAGGCCGTGGCCGACTTCGTGCACGTGGACAAGTTCTAGCAGGATGTTGAAAAAGTCCCTCCATGGCCTTTTTCAACCAAACTTGACAAAAGCGTGGTTTTGTCAAGTTTTCCAAATTGCTTGCTTTTTCAAAGCCGCGCAATTTGGCGCGCCATCCCTGGCGCGCCTAGCAGGCTGTTTTTCAACAGCCTGCTAGGAGTTTGTGGGAGAAAAGGGAAGATGTGGGGGGAGGGACGCGGGGTCCCCGGAAAAGCGCAGCTTTTCTGGGGTGTAAGGACCCTTTTTTGAAAAAAAGGGTCCCTCCCCCCACACCCCCTCCCCCCAAAAAACTTCATAATTTTCATCTGAATCAGTTGCAGCTGTCTTCAGCTGGCTGGCGAATGAGCAAGGGAGCAAGGAGCGGACCACCGCCCCTTGCTCCCCGTTTACTTTTTGGCCCGCCTCTGGCCGCAGCCTACAAGGTGGCCTCGCCCTGGGTCACCCCGGCCTGTTCAAAGGTCAAGACCTCGCGCATCAACCGGGCCGCCCCGCCCATGACCCCCATGGCCAAGGCCGCGCCGGTGCCCTCGCCCAGGCGGAGCCCCAGGTCCAACAGGGGGGTGAGCCCCATATGGGACAGCATGTAGCGGTGGGCCGGCTCCTGGGAGCAGTGCCCCGCAAAGAGATACCCGGCCACCGCGGGGCACAGGGCATGGGCCACCAGGGCCCCGGCCGTGGAGATGAGCCCGTCAATGACCACGGCCCGGCGGTGAAAGGCCCCGGCCAACACCGCCCCGGCGATGCCCGCGATCTCGAAGCCGCCCACCTTGGCCAACACGTCCAGGCCGTCGGCCGGGTCGGGGCGGTTCACGGCCAAGGCGCGCGCCAGCACCTCCTGCTTCTTGGCCAGGCCCGCGGAGTCCAGCCCGGTGCCCCGGCCGGTCAGCTCCTCCAGGGGCCGGCCGGTGAACACCGCGGCCAGGGCCGTGGAGGGGGTGGTGTTGGCGATGCCCATGTCGCCGGTGCCCAACAGCTCCACTCCCTGGGCGAACAGCTCGCCGGCCCGCCGGAATCCGGCCCCCAGGGCCAACAGCGCCTGCTCCCGGCTCATGGCCGGGCCCACCGCCAGGTTGGCCGTGCCCCGGGCCACCTTCTCCACCAGAAAGTGGCCGCCGCCGGCCACTTCGCCGGGCGGCAGCTCCGGGATGATGCCCATGTCCACCACCCAGACCTGGGCCCCCGCCTCCCGGGCCAGGGCGTTGATGCTGGCCCCGCCGGCCAGGAAGTTCTTCACCATCTCGCCGGTGACCTCCTGGGGAAAGGCGCTGACCCCTTCGGCAGCCACCCCGTGGTCCCCGGCCATGACCAGAAAGGCCCGCCGTCCGGCCCGGGGGGCCAGGGTGCCCTGGATGGCGGCCAGGCGTTCGGCCACCTCGTGCAACCGGCCCAGGGCCCGGGGCGGGATGGCCAGCTTCAGGGTGTGGGCGCGCGCCTCGTTCAGCCAGACCTCCGGTGGCGGCTCGATGAGGCTCCGCACGTGCTCCAGGTCCAGGGGCTCGCCGCCGGCCGCCAGGGCGGACAGCGGGGGGGACAGATACTCTTGCCGGGGATACATGGTCATCTCCTTGCCGCCCCGCCGGCCAAATCCGCCACCGGGACCAAAGGCTCCGGAGCCGGAGCCGCGGGGGTTGCGGCCGCCAGGCGCGCGGCCTCGGCCAGGCCTTCCGCCAGGAGCGCGGCCCCGGCTTCAGCCGGCGGCGCGCCGTCCCAGCGGCCGGCCCAGGCCAGCCAGCGCGGGAAGGTTTCCACCAAAAATTGGTTGAGGCTCCGGAACGGCTCGGCCAGGGTCCGTTCCCGGCTCCAGTAGAGGGTGCCCTCGGCCCGGCCCATGTGCCGGAGCACCTCCAGGCACAGGCTCCGCAGAGCCCCGGCCAGCCAGGCCACCCGGGGGTCTTCGTAGACGAGCCGGCCCTCGAAGCCCACCACTCCCTCGGGGATCAGCTTGCCCGCGGCCAGGGCCTGGGCGTAGAGGCCGGTGCCCTTCAAGGCGATCTGGTGGTGATAGAGCAGGTTGGCCGTGCGCCCCAGGCGGTCCAAGAGGTTGGCCTCCCGCAGAAACTCCAGGTTGGCCGCCACCTCGCCCAGGGTGCTGGCCCGCTCGAACATGATGAAGCCCACCTCGGGCTCCAGCCCGGCCCGGCGCACCAGCTCGATGGCCGCCAGGTTGGCGGCCACGCTGGAGTTTTTGCCCAGCCGGGCCAGCACCTCGCCGCTGCCGCTCTCCAGGCCCAAAAGAAGCGAGGTGAGCCCCTGGGCGGCCAGCTCCTCCATGAGCCCGGGCCGCAGGTCCTGGGCCCGGCTCTCCATGCCAAAGGTGACCCCCAGCTCGCCCAAGGCGCGGCCCAGCTCCCGGGTGCGCTCCCGGCCCCGCTGGCCCGGGCCGATGAAGTTGGGGTCCACGAAATAGATGTCCCGCTTCCCCGCCGCGGCCAAGCCGGCCACCTCCTCCGCGATCAACTCCACCCGCCGCCCCCGCCAGGGGCTGAGGTTGCCGTTCAGGGCGGGGATGAGGCAGAAGGAGCAGCAGTTGTAGCAGCCCCGGCTGGCCAACACGCTCACCGTGTCCTCCTGGGCCAGATAGGGGCGGGCCGGCGGGGCCAACAGGTCCGGGTCGACCGGGGGCCGCAGGCCGGGAAGCCGGGGCTCTCCCGCCTGCCGCCCGGCCAGGCCCAGGCCGCCGGGGGCCTCGCCCCGGGCCAAGGCCAGGGCCAGGTCCACCGCGGTCTCCTCGGGCTCGCCGGCCAGGATGTAGTCCACCGCCGGGCAGGCGGCCAGGATCTCGGCCCAGGCTGCGGTGGGGAAAAAGCCGAGGAGGGCGAGGGGGGCGGAGAAGCCCCGCGCCTTGAGATCGGCCAGGAACTCGAACAGGGCCGGGGTGGGCTCCCAGAAATACACCGCGTGCACCAGAAGCAGGTCCGGCGGCTCGGCCAGGAGTTTCTCCGCCACCCGCGCAAAGCTCCGGCGCCGGGCGTCCCACAGAACGGCCTCCACTCCGGCCCGCTGCAGGGCCGCCGCGGTGTAACCGGCCATGAGACAGGACCACAGCGGCGTGTTGGCGATGTCGTTGAAATGCTCCCGCGAGGGAAGCCGGGGATGCTCCAGGATCAGAACGCGCATGACTAGGGCCGCTCCAAGGGGCCCGGGACCAGGTTCAAGGCCCCGGGGCTGGTGGCCAGGGCCGTGAGTTCGTGGCGCAGGCCGTCAAAGGGGGGAGGGTTGAAGTACACCGGGTACAAAAGGTCCGTGTCCCGGGGGATCAGCCCCCGTTCCATAATCTCCTGGGTCAGGGGCGCCCCGGGATAGAGCCGGAGGTTGTTGATGACCACGGCGGCCGGGTTGCCGGCCCGGGCGTGGGTGGCCAGGAGGCGCGCCAACAGCTCCCGGGCCTGGTCCGCCGTGGCCTGGTTCTCGCCGGGCAGGTTGGCCAGGAAATGGTAGACCGCGATGAGCCCGCTCCCGGCGGCCAACTCCGCCGCCCGGGTGAGGTCGGCCAGGCTGAGGCCCTTGTTCAAAAGGCTGAGCGCCGGGTCCGAAGCGCCGTCGCCGGAGAAGTACAGGGTGTTGAGCCCGGCCCGGGCCCACAAGGCCAAGTCGGCCGGGTCCAGGGCGTCTTCCCGGAAGAAGCCGGTCCAGCCGAGCTTCAGGCCCCGGGCCAAGAGCTCCCGGCAGATGGCGTTCAGGTGGCCGGCCGGCTGGTTCAGCACCGGGTCGGTGAAGTGGATCAACTCCACCCCGTAGCGGGTGACCAGGGCCGCGATTTCGTCCACCACGGCCGTGGGGGGGCGGAGCCGCACCCGGCCGCCTTGCAGGGTGGGGTAGAGGCAGTAGCGGCAGCCGTGGGGGCAGCCCCGCTTGGTCTCCACCCCCAGGCAGGCCACGTAGCGGTTCCTGGCCAGGTAGTCCCCGGGCGGGAACAGGTCCCACGCCGGCAGGGGCAGCTCCCCCAGACCCTGGCAGTGCCGGCGGAGGCCGCCGGCCAGGCCGCCGTTATCCCGCCACAAGACCCCGGGCACCGCTTGGGGCCGCTCCAGGCAGGCCAAGAGCTGGGGCAGCACCTCCTCGGCCTCGCCCACCACCCCCAGGTCCACCTGAGGCACCTCGGCCATGATCCGCGCTGCGAACAGGGAGAACCCGGCCCCGCCCAAAAGGATGCGGGCCTCGGGCGCGGCGGCCCGCACCAGGCCGGCCAGGGTTTGGAGGGGCGGCACGAAGGAGGTGAGGATGCCGGCCAGGGGGTCCAGGTTGCGGAAGGAGATGGCCACCACCTGGGGCTGGAACTCCTCCAACACGGCCAGCACCCGGGGCCAGGGGAAGGGGTGCAGGTTCAGGTCCAGCCCCCAGAGCTCGTGGGCCGGGGCCAGGGCCGCGCCCAGCCGGGCCAGGCCCAGGGGATAGACCATCTCCCCGCTGTCCGGAGTGGAGATGGCTTGTAAAAGCAGAACGCGCACTTGTTCTCTCTTGGGGCCGCGGCCCTCAGTCTATGAGCACCAGGCCCAGGTACTTGACATAACTCGTGGGTTCCACCAGCGGCGCCAGGCGCCAGCCGGCCCGGCGGGCGGTTTCGTACACGTCCACCCCGCAGGCCTCCAGGGCGGGCCGGGCCTCGGCCGGCCGCCGGCAGGGCCGGGTGGGGTCGCAGGTGGGGCAAAGGGTGCAGGGACCCGCCCCAAAGGCCAGGGCCCGCACCTGCCCGGCCAGGAACAACCGCCGCTCCAAAGACAGGAGCCCGGCGTGGAAATCTTGGCCCGGCGGCTGGCCCTCCAACAGGAGGCCCTGGTGGTAAGAGGCCAGGATGCGGGCCATTTTTTCTTCATCGGGCGAGTGCGGAGGGCATTGCAGGCCCTGGCCGAAGCCCCGGCAGCCAAAGCCGCACTTTTCCCGCACCCAGGGGGCCAGGGCCACCTCCCGGGGATCGATGATTTTGGCCTGGCGGAAGCCCAGGTCCCGGGCCCAGGCCAGCCACAGGTCCGGCTCCTGCCAGTCTCCCTGGTACTCCGCGGCCGCCCGGGCCAGCACCAGGGAGGAGTCGCTGCCCAGGTGCAGGGTGCGCCAGGGGGCCAGGCCGCTGCCCGCGAGCATTTGCTCCAAGTCGGCCAGGCCGTGGATGCGGCCGTTGTAGGTGTTCAGAAGCATGTGCAGGTCGTAGAGGCGGCCCTTCAGGGGGTCGGAGCCAGCGGGTTCCAGCAAATAGTCATGGATCAGCACCGTTCCACCGGGGGCCAGGAGGCCGGCTGCCCGGCAGAGGATTTCCCCGGCCTCCTCCCGGCCATAGGCGTGCAGGAAGTTGGAGAGGATGATGAGCTCAAAGCCCGGCCCGGCCAACGCCGGCGTGCGGCCGTCGCCGGCCACCGCGGCCACCCCCTGCCAGGCTTCCGGCGCGGGGTAAAGGGCCCGCGCCGCTTCCAGCACCTCGGGCATGTCCAGCAGGGTGGCCCGGGCCGCGGGCCAGAGGCCCACCAGGGCGCGGCACCAAGCCCCGGCCCCGCCGCCCAGGTCCAGGATGCGGCGGGGCGGGGTGGGCAGGAGATGGGGCAGGTGCCGGGCCGCCTCGGCCGCCTTTTGGCGGGCCTGGGCGTCCAGGGCCCGCACGTAGGCCAGGACCCGCTCGGCGTAGGAGGCTTCGTCGGCCGGACCGCCCCGCTGGTTGGCGGCCACGCCCTGGCGCACCCGCTGGGGCAGGCGCGTCCAGCGGGGCGCGAAAAAGCGGCGATAAGCCAGGAAGTCCCCCAGGAAATCCGGGGACCCGGGCAAGAGATAGCGGTTGGCCAGGGGGCCGTTGGCGTAGCGCCCCTGATGCTCCACCAAAAGCCCCAACCCGGCCAGGGCGGTCAGGAGCCGGCCCAGGGCGTCGGCATCCCAGCTCCTCTCCTGGGCCAATTCCGGGACGGTGGCCCCGCCCGGCGGCAAGGCCGCGAAGAGATCCAGCTCCAGGGCCGCGAACAGCACCTCGGAGTACCAATAGGCCGTGGCCAGGTCCTCCAGGAACTGGTAGTCGGTCCGGGCCGGATCAGCCTCGCCGCCGGGGGGAGTCCATTTCTGTCTCATGCCTGCTTCCAACGAATGTGTCGTTGTATTAGGGCCATTTTTAAGTTTTTTTGGGGAAAGGGGGTGTGGGGGAAAACCCCTTTTTGTTCACAAAAAGGGGTTTTCCCCCACGTCTCCCCCACTCCTAAGCCTTGCAGGAGCCGGCCAGGAGGTGGCCAAAGGCTTCCATGCTGCCTTTGTTGGCGCAGAATTCGCCGCACATGGTGCAGGTGCCTTCCAGGGAGGGCATGCGTTCGGCCCGGATGGCGCGGGCGTCCTCGGGGAACAGGGCCAGTTCGAACTGGGTCTTCCAGTCGGAGTCGCGGCGGGCCTTGGACATGGCCAGGTCGCGGCGGCGGCCCTTTTCGGGGTATTTGGCCGTGTCGCCGATATAGGCCGCCACCCGGGCCGCCTTCACGCCCTCGATGACGTCCTGCACGTTGGGCAGGGCCAGGTGCTCGGCCGGGGTGATGTAGCAGATCAGGTCCGCGCCGAAGCGGGCGCTCTGGGCCGCGCCGATGGCCGCGGTGATGTGGTCGTAGCCCGCGGTCACGTCGCTGGGGATGGGGCCCAGCATGTAGTAGGGGGCGTAGCCGGACATGCGCTTCTGCAGGATGATGTTGGCCTCGATCTGGTCCAGCGGCACGTGGCCCGGGCCTTCCACCATCATCTGGCAGCCCATGTCGTGACCGATCTCGGACAGCTCGCAGTTGATCAACAGTTCTTGGACCATGGCCCGGTCAAAGGAGTCGTGGATGGCTCCGGCCCGGAGCCCGTTGCCCAGGCTCAACACCACGTCGTATTTCTTCAGGATCTCCACCACCCGGTCGAACTTGGCGTACAGGGGGTTTTCCTTGTTGTTCTTTTTCATCCAGGACACCATGGTGGTGCCGCCCTTGCTCACCAGGCCGCCGTAGCGGTAGTGCTGCTTTTCCAGGCGCTCGATGGTGTAGAGGTTGATGCCGCAGTGGATGGCCATGAAGGCGATGCCGTCGGCGCACTGGCGCTCGATGAGGTCGAAGAGCATCTCCTCATCCAGCTTGTTGGGGTCGCCGTACTTCTTGATCGCCTCGCCAAAGGCTTGGTACAGGGGCACGTTGCCCACCGGCAGCTTCACGGCGGCCAAGACTTCGCGGCGCACCTCGTCCAGGTCGCCGCCCACGGAGAGTTCCATCAGGGTGTCGGCGCCGGCCGCTTCGGCGGCCTGGGCCTTTTTCACCTCGGCCGCGATGTCCACGATGTCCGTGGAGGTGCCGATGCTGGCGTTGATCTTGGTGGCCAGGCCCAGGCCCATGCCCACCACCTTGGGCGGGTGGTTCAGGTTGTAGGGGGCGACGATCTGCCCGTCGGCGAAGCGCTGCCGGATCAGCTCCGGATCCAGGCCCTCGGCCAGGGCGATCTCTTTCATCTGGGGGGTGATGTTGCCTTGTTTGGCCAGTTCGACTTGCGTTGCCACGGTTCTCCTCCTTAATTCCCGTTGGGTAAGAAGAAACGTGGGTCCGCCCCGGGGCGAAAAGAAAAAATCCCCGGACGCGGTGCGTCTGAGGATTTGCCATCTCCTACTACGCCGGTTGACGGCAGGTCTTCTGACTCCCGGATCATCCTACTTCCCGCGCCTTCCCATGCGTATTTGGCGCACAGTGGCCTAATTGCGGGTTTCGTCCCCGGTTACAGCGGCGGGTCCGTGCCGGATTTGCGCCGGCTTCCCTTTTAAGGCCCCAAGGGGCCGCCTGCCAACCGCCCAGTAAATTGTACTTATGTATCTAGTGCACGGCTAGCCGGCTTGTCAAGGGGCAAAAATCAAGCCGTTGCGCCATCGCCCCCCGCCGCGTCCTCCGCGTCCAGGGGCTCGGCCATGAGCTGCGCCACCTGGCGGGAAAGCTTTTCCCGGTAGTGGGCCACGGCGGACGGGTTGCCCATGACCATGTCCAACTGCCTGGTATGCATGATCATATGCCCCACAACCTTCAGGAGCCGCAGCATCTCCCGCCCCGGCAGCCCCTCGGCCCGGCACAGGGCGTTGTCCTCGGTGATTTGCACCCGGAAGCCGATCTCCTCCAGAACCGAGGCGATGAGCCGCGCCCGGGCCTCCTTGCGGCTCTGGTCCGCCGCGCCGCCCTTAAAGGAAAAGCTCACATAGTTCTCCATCTGGCGCTCGCCCACCAGGGCCTCCACCTGGGCGAAGTGGAAGCCGAAACGCGACTGCAAGTTGAGAAAGTTGTGGGAAATCATGAAGTAGTTGCGGTTGGCGTAGGGCGACTTGAACGGAGTGCCAAGCCCGGGGTTGGCCGTGGCCTGGAACATCACCGCGGCCAGTCCCCGGCCGGAGACCGCCGGGGGGCCGGCCCAGGGCACCGCGGTCATGCCCTCCCACACCGCCATCATCGGGGGGCTGTCCAGGTCTTCCAGGTGCACGTACTTGCCTTTGACTTCGTGCTTGAACCCGTCTTCCAGGTTGATGATCCAGTACTGCATGGGCACGTGGAAGTGGAGCTGCTTGGCTGCGTGCTTGGGAAAGGGCAGCTCGTGACCGAAGTCGAACATCTCGTTCACCGACTTCTCATGGCAGAAGCGGGTGATGTCGTGCAGGGTGCGGCAGTGCTGGGGGGCAAACAGCGGCGAGGCCGGGTCCAGGAGGTTCAGGGGGGAGATGAGCGCCAGGGCCTTTTCCAGGGTCTGTTGCACCGGGCTCCCCTGGTGCAGGTTCTGCTTGGCCCGGGGCGCGGCCAACAGCTCCGCCACCCGGCCCTGGTACACGGTGCCCCCGTCGGCGTCCACCGTGACCTCCTGGCCGCCCACCAGGGCCGCGGCCGCCCCCTCCAGGCCGAAGAGGGCCGGCAGGTCATACTCCCGGGCCACGGTGGCCAAGTGCCCGGCCGCCCCGCCGGTGAGGGAGATGAGGGCGCTGGCCTGGGAGAGGAGCGAGGCCCAGCGGGGCAAGGGCTGGCGCACGGCCAGCACCGCGCCCCGGGGGAAGCCCAGGGCGTCCTGGTCCTTGTCCACCCAATACACCGGCCCGGCCGCCGCGCCGGGGCTGACCCGCACCCCGCCCCGGGCCAGCACCGGAGCCGCGAAGGCGGCCGCGGCGTGCTCCGGCTCCTCGTGTTCCAGCCTTTGCAGGGGCCGGCATTGCAACACGGTGATCTCGCCGTCGTGGTCCAGGGCCCACTCGATGTCCAGGGGATAGCCGTAGTGGGCCTCCAGCTTGAGGCAGATGCCGGCCAGCTCCAGGATTTGGGAGTCGGTGAGCGCCGGGTCCGCGGCCTCCTCGCCGGTGAGGTCCAGGCGGCACACCCCCTCGTCGGGGTAGCACTGGAACTTGGCCGCCTTCACGGCCACCTGCCGCTCGGCCACGGTGAGCGGCGCGCCTCGTTCCACCACGAACAGATCGTTGGCCGCGTCGCCGTCCACCACCAGCTTGGGCAGGCCCCAGGCCGCGGCGATGTGCACCCGGCGGTCGCCGTCGGCCAGGGGGTTGTGGGTGTAGGCCACCCCGCCGGCCACGGCCCGCACCATGGCCAGGCAGCCCACGCTCATGGCCACTTCCTCATCCTTGAGCCCCCGCATCAACCGGTAGTGCATGGCCTGGGGGGTGTATTTGCTGGCCGCCACCTCCTTGTAGGCCGCGGGGATATAGTCCGGGTGCACATTCAATTGGGAGCGGTACTGCCCGGCAAAGGAGGCCCCCAGGGCGTCCTCGCCCAGGGCGGAGGAGCGGAGCGACACGGTGGTGCGCTCCCCGGCCTGGGCGGCCAGGTCCTCGTAGGCCGCGGCCAGGGCCTCGGCCAGCTCCGGGGGCAGTTCCGCCCGGATGATGAGCTGCTGCAGGCGGCTGGACAGGGCGAAAAGCTGGTCCGTGCGCTCCAGCACCGTGGCCTGGATCTGGCGGTTGATCTCGCCTTGCAGTTGGTTGTGGGCCAAGAGCCGGAAATAGGCCGCGGCGGTGACCACGAAGCCCGGCGGCACCTTGAGCCCCAGGCGGCTCTTCACCTCGCCCAGGTTGGCCATCTTGCCGCCCACCAGCCAGGCCAGGTCCTGGTTCACTTCCGCCAGGGGCAGGACCAGGGGCGTGTCCGTGGGGAGGCCCGCGCCGCGGCTCCTGATGATCTCCTGAATCTCCTCCTGGATGGCCTGGTGGCGCTCGAACAGGGGGGCGTACTTGCCCGGGGCCAGGGCGTCCAGCTGCTTGACCATCTGGTACACCGTGACCCCCAGGGCCGTGCAGCGGGCCTGGACGAAGCGCATGCCAAAGGGCTCTTGCCCCCGGAGCGCCTTCTCCATTTCAGCCATGATTTCCAGGGCTTTGTTGTTGGCGGCCAGGAGCAGCCGGAAGTCGTGGTAGCGGGACTTGAACAGGTCGCCCAGTTCCTGGTCGGAGAACTGGCTCTCCGGGCCGGCCGGCCGTTCCCGGCCGCCCAACCAGCCCCGGAGGGTCTGCCAGAGCTTGGTCATGGCCGGTTCTCCCCCCGGGGGCCCGGCGCCGCCGGGCGGACCCCGGGCCGTGGCCGGCCGGGGCTCAGGATTGCCTGAGTTGGCCGGCCCGCTCCTTCAGCTGACCGATCTTCTTTTCCTGCATATCCTTGCGGGTCTTGGCGTCCTCGATCTTGTAGACCAGGTCGTCGATGGCCACCGGTTTCAGAAGGTAGTCGAAAGCCCCGGCGGTCATGCCCTCCAAAGAGGCCTCCAGGTCGGCGTGGCCGGTCAAGAGGATGACCTCCACCAGGGGATGGTGGCGTTTGATCTCCCGCACCACCTGGATGCCGTCCATGCCCGGCATCTTCACGTCCACGACCACCACGTCCACCAGGTGCTCTCCCAAGAGCCCCAAGGCGTCCGGCCCGTTCTCCGCGGTCATGACCGCCAGCTTCCGGAGGGCAAGGCGTTTGGCCAGGGTGTGGAGGAAATCCACCTCGTCGTCCACCAAGAGAATCGCCGTGTTGGGTTCCATCTTGTCTCCCCTGGGAAGGTTGCGCGGCCCGGGCCCGCGGGACCCGGACCTCCGCTTCCCTGGAGAGCGGGAGGCGCCGGGCCGCCCGGGGCCGGGCCGGCCAGGGAGCGGGGTGCGGCTCCGGACGGGTATATAGAATACCACCTATGACATACCGGACAAAGGCCGGGTTTGCGGAGTCTTGGCTTCTGGTCCGGGACGCTTGACTTCCGGCCGGAGGATGGTTCTTCATACCCTGTTCCGCAAGCGGCGGGGGGCGGCCCCGCCGGAGGGTGCCGCCGGGAGCCTGGCGCAGGTTTCTGGCGGCCAGGCTCCCGGCAGGAGAAGGGTCAGTGTTCCAGCTGCATGCCGATGCCCTCGAAGATGAACATCACCGCGAAGCCGTACCACACGGTGTACACCACGTAGAAGATGAGCGACACCACCACCAGGCCCCAGCGCTCACCGATGCTCTCGGGCACGATGCCGTAGTAGTTGTAGGCCGGCTCCACCGCGCGCTGCATCACGGTGCCCGCGAACTTGGCCTCGGGGAACAGCTCCTGCTTGTTCAGGGACTTCTCCATGGCCTTGAGCATCTGCCACCAGGTGAACACCACTTCCCGGGGCTTCAGGTCCGGGTAACGGGCCGCGATCTTGTCGGCCTGGTTATGGAACATGGCGTCGGAATCGCTGAGGCTGCTCATGAGCATCTTGCCCAGGCCGGCCTTGACCGTGAGCGTATCGCCCTTTTGCTCCACCTGGCCCTGGGCCACGGTCACCAGCTTGGCGCCCATGGCCGCGGTGGCCTCGTCGGGCAGGGTCAGGGTCATCTCCACCGGGCGGCCCAGGAACTTCTCGGCGTCCTTCTGCACCCCCGGGATGTAGTAGGCCGAGGCCTTGGAGATGGAATTATACAGGTTGTCCATATAGTTGAGGCCGTTGTTCCCGTTGCCGAAGATGGGCAGGAAGATGAGCACCAACACCGCGAAGAAGGCAATCAACATGATCGTGCCCATGGCCAGCTTTTTCTTTTGGTTTCCCTTGGCCATCTCTAATGCTCCAATCCCCTGAGGACCCGCTGGTTCTTCAGGAAAGTGCCGATAACCCACACCCCGAACATCGTGATGACGATGAAGAAGGCCCAGATGCCGATCTTGTCCAGGATGGAAGCCGTGCTCTTGGTGAGGCTGATGTACTCCAGCTCAGACAGCTTGCCGGGCAAGGCGAAGACCCGGTTCACGAAACCGGCCAACACCGCCATGGCGTAGAAGCCGCGGATGGTGATGCCCGGCACCACCTTGGTGACCATGGCCCCGATCTGGATGCCCAACAGCGAACCCAGCAGCATGCCCATGGCCAGGGTGTAGAAGATGAAGCCGTAGATGGCGTACTGGGTGATGGAGGCGTAACCCGCCGTGAACACGATCTGGAAGATGTCGGTGCCCACGGTGGTCATGCTGGAGACGCCCAGCACGTACACGAAGATGGGGAAGGTGAGAAAGCCGCCGCCCACGCCCATGATGCCGGCGGCCAGGCCCACGATGAAGCCGGAGACCACCAGGAAGATGAAGGAGATGCGCCGGCCGCCCGGCACCAGGTTCTGGTCAAAGGTGATCATGGGGGGGAGCTTCAGGCCCTGGAGCTTCTGGGGCAGGCCGCCCAGCTCCGCGCCCTCGCCGCCGCCGCCGTGGAAGTCCTTGTCCTTGCCGGCGCCGCGGGCCTTGAGGAAGTCGTACAGGGCGTAGGCGCCCAGGAAGCCCAGCATCAACACGTAGATGGTGGTGATGAAGGCGTCGGACAAGACCGGGTTGGCTTCATACAAGACCCGGTTGACATAGCCGCCGGTGGTGGCCCCACCGATGGCCCCCAACAGGAAGATCAGGGCGAGGGACACCGACACGTTGCCCAGCTTGCGGTGAATGATGCTCCCCATGATGGCCTTGGCGAAGATGTGGAACAGGTCCGTGCCCACGGCCAGGATGCCCTTGATGCCCGCGCTCATCAGGGCCGGGGCGATGATGAAGCCGCCGCCCGCGCCGATGCAGCCGGTGATGAGGCCGGCGCCCAGACCGATGAGGATGGAGGCCACGAAGATGCCCAGGCTGTAGAAGGCCGGGCTGTAAGCCTTCTTGCCGCCCAGGAACTGGGGCAGCGCCCCGCCGATCTGGTCGGCGAAAGCCACGCCACCCAGGACCACCGGGATCAACAGCAAGCCCAGGATGAACATCCGCTTTTTGTCGCCGAGGATGGTCTGGGAAACCTTGATTTCCCATTGGGCCTGGGCCTGGGTGGCCGCCATCATGAACTGGCCCATACTTCGGAAGAAACCCATGAATCTTCTCCTTTTCCTAAGCCTTGCTTGGCCGCCCTCAAGTACGGGCGTCGCGCCGGGTGTACAGGTTTAGGGTCACTTGCCAAGATCCGCTGCCCGTTGGCCGGTGCCCCACGGACAGGGGAGTTGTTACTTCTCCTTGAGGCCCATGAGCTGGGCCCGGGCTTCCAAAATCCGCATCTCCAGCCGGCGTTTGGCCTCGCAGGCCTCATGCACCTTGTCCAGGAGCAGGTTCAGGTCGGCTGGTTTGAGCAGAAAGTCATAGGCTCCCCGCTTCATGCCCTCGATGGCCGATTCCACCGTGCCGTGGCCGGTGAGCATGATCACCCCCACGTTGGGGTGGTGAGCCTTCAAGCGGGACAGGGTCTCCAGCCCGTCCATACCGGGCATCTTCACGTCCAGGATCACCACGTCGATGCGGCTGGCCCCTCCCTGGTCCAGGAGGTCCAGGGCTTCCTGGCCGCCGAGGGCGGTCTCCACCCTGAGCCCCCGTCTGACCAAGCGCTTGGCCAAGGTGCCCACGAACTGGGCCTCGTCGTCCACCAACAGAACCGATGGCTCCAGCATCAGCTTCTTCCCCCCCCGGGCCGACTCCCCGGGGCCTTATCCTCTCCCGCCGCTGGTTCCGGGGCCCGCGGCAGGCGGATGGTGAAGGTGGTTCCCTGGTCCACCACGCTTTCCACGCTGATTTCTCCTCCCAGCTTGTTGATGATTCCGTAACAGATGGACAGCCCCAGCCCGGTGCCCTGCCCCACGGGCTTGGTGGTGAAAAAGGGGTCGAAGATGCGGTTCAGGTTGACTTCCGGGATGCCCGCGCCGGTATCCGCCACTTGGAGCACCACTTCCGGTCCCTGGCAGGAAGTGGTGACGCGGATGGCGCCGCCGGTCTTGCCGCAAGCGTCCACCGCGTTGTTCACCAGGTTCAAAATGATTTGCTGCAGTTCGGTGGGCGAGGCGGTGACCGACGGCAGCTCCGGGTCCAGATCCGCCGCCAAGACCACGCCGGCGTAGCGGCTTCTCTGCTGCAAGAGCCCCAACACCTCGTCCACCACCGCGTTCAGGCTGATTTCCGCCACCTGGGAGTCGGACTTGCGGGCGAAGCTAAGGAGCTTGTGGGTGATCTCCCGGCAGCGGCCCCCCTGGGTCCGGATCTGGCTGAGAGCCCGGGTCACTTCCTGCCGGGTGGCGGGCTCGTCCAGGCTGCCGGCCATGAGGTCCTTGATCCAGCCGGCCTCCTCCACCATGATGGCCACGGGGTTGTTGATCTCATGGGCGATGCCGGCGGCCAGCTCGCCGATGGAGGCCAGGCGGCCGGTCTCCAGCACCTTGTCGCTCAGCATGGTGCGCCGGAGATCGGCGTCGTCGATGCGGGCGGCCAGGCGCCGGGACACCAGGAAGGAAAGCCCCAGGATGATCAGCCCGCTGAACCCGAAGACCAACAGGGCGAAACGCTCGGTCTGGTAGAGATAGGCAAAGGCGTCGGACTCCTCCTGCTGCAGGCAGAGGAGCCAGTTGCCGTTCTTCAACCGGGCCACCGCGAACAGGGTCTCCCGGCCCATGGCGTCCCGGGCCTCCAGCACCTGGTCCCGGCCGGGGTCCAGGCGCCCGGCCAACAGCTCCGGGAACGGCGGCAGGTTCAGGTTGACCTCATAACGGGGGCGGGTCTGAAACTGGCCGGCCCGGTTCAGGATGAAGGCGAAACCGGTCTGGCCCAGGGCGATGCTCTCCACCAGGGAGTTGAAGGCCTCGAAATCGATGGTGGCCCGCACCAGCCAGGACCGGCCGTCCACCAGCTTCCGCACCGCGATGATGAAGTGCGGCGTCCCCCGCAACCCGGTGAACACGTCGCTGATGTAGTACTCCCGGTCCTTGGCGGCCAGAAACCAGGCGGCCCCCGCGTAGTCGGCGTTGGCGAGATTGAAGGGGCCCGCGTAGGAGCGTTGCACCCCGTCGGGGTCCACCACCCCCAGGTCCACGAAGAAGCGGCCGTATTCCTCGCGCAGGATGGCCAGCTTGGAGGCCAGGAAAGCCTGGTCCAACAAGACCGGCAGGTCGAAGGTGCGCACCAACGTGCGCAAATTGCCCAGGCGCTCGGCCAGGAAGCTGTCGATGGTCCGGCTGTGCTTCTGGACCATCTCCTGCATGTCATTGGTCACCTTGCTGCGGTAGGCCTCCTGGAAGCGCCACAGGCTCATGGCTCCGGTGAAGATCAGGGGGCCCGAGGCGATGAGCACCACCAACAGCACCACGTGCTTGGTGACCAAGCGGTAGTAGCGCGGGATCTTGGGGGTGGAGACAGCCACGGGTTTTCCCTTTCCGGCCGCGGCAAGGGGAGGCCGCGGGAGCTTGTGCCCTTAGGGACAAAGCAAGCTCCGGGCCGAAAACCGCGTACGGGCCGACCGAGGGAAATTTAAATGGTTTGGCTAATGATGTTGCAGTATTGAAACGAAGCGATCCGGGATGCTGCCGGGATGCCGGCTCGGTTATGATGTCGAAAAAACTTGCACATATGTCGAAAAACCAAACATCATTGTTTAGTTTTTCGACATACGCTCAGCGCAGGCCCCGCCGCGTGAGCCGCGACAACAACGTGGTCCGCGATACCCCCAACAGCCGCGCCGCCCGGCTGTGGTTGCCCCCCGTGACCTCCAGGGCCTCCTCCAAGAGCGCCCGGTCGAATTGCTCGGCCAGGCGCGCCAAAAGCCCCGGCCCGCCCTCGGCCAGGGCGTCCCGCATCCACTCCCGGAGCCCCGCCGGCACCGGCGCCGCGCCCCCCGGCCGGGCCGCCGCCCCCTCCCCCATGCGGGCGGTCACGTCTCCCGCGCTGATGGGGTTGCCTCGGCTGAAGATCAGGCACTTCTCCATGGCGTTGCCCAGCTCGCGCACGTTGCCGGGCCAGTCATAGGTCTCCAGGGCCTGGTAGGCGTCCGGGGTCAGGCCCGGGTTCCGCACTCCCAGCTCCCGGGCCACCCGCTCCAGGAAATAGTCGGCCAGGGTGGCCACGTCCCCCCGCCGCTCCCTTAAGGGCGGCAGGCTCAGGGTGATCACGTTCAAGCGGTAGTACAGGTCCTCCCGGAAAGCGCCCTGTTCCTTCATCTTCCGCAGGTCCCGGTTGGTGGCGGCCAGGATGCGCACGTCCACCCGCCGGGGCTGGCCGCCGCCCACCCGCTCCACCACCCGGTTCTCCAACAGCCGCAAGAGCTTGGCCTGCACGTTCAGAGCCAGCTCTCCCACCTCATCCAGGAAAATGGTCCCGTGGTCGGCCCGCTCGATTTTGCCCAGCCGCCGGCTGTCCGCCCCGGTGAAGGCCCCCTTCTCATAACCAAACAACTCGCTCTCCATGAGGTTCTCGGGCAGGGCCGCGCAGTTGATCACCACGTAGGGCCCGTCGGCCCGGCGCGAATGCTGAAAGATGGCCCGGGCCACCAGCTCCTTGCCCGTGCCCGACTCGCCCTGGATCAGCACCGTGGCCTCGGTGGGAGCCACCCGCCCGATGGCCTTGTACAGCTCCTGCATGGGGGCCGAGGCGCCCACCAGAGCGTCCTCCCCCGTGAAGCGCTCCCCCTGGCCCAGGGTCACCGGAGAGCGCAACAGGCGGCCGGTTTCCAGGGCCTGGCGCACCAGTTCCAGCACCGCGCCCTGGTGGTAAGGCTTGGGCACGTAGTCGAACGCCCCCATTTTGGTGGCCGCGATGGACTCGTCCGTGCCGCCCCGGGAGCTGAGGATGATCACCGGCACCTTGGGCAGCACCCGGCCCAGCTCCTCCAACACCTCCAGGCCCGAGTTGTCCGGCAGGGCCGGGTCCAGCACCACCAGGTCCGGGGGGTTATCCCGGGCCTCGTCCCGCGCCTCCGCCGCCGTCTGGGCCAGACGCACCCGCCAGCCCCGGTCCAACAGGGCGTTCTCCAGGCTGTGCCTGGTCTGGAGATCGGCGTCCACCACCAAGATTCGCTGCATTTTGCCTCCCGCGGCTCAAGCTGTCCCTCGAGTCCCCCACTTGGGCCCTTAGCATCCCCGGCCCGGCAAGGCAAGCCGTCCGGCCCGGCCCCGATCCTTCCAGCTCTAACCAGACAAATCCGGTTCCATTTTCCCCTGGCTTAAACCGGCAGTCTATGTCTGAATCGTTCGAGGGGATTTTAACCCCTGCGAACCAGCCGCCGGGAGGGTCTCAGCATGTCCAACACCACCAAACATCTATTTATCACCGGCGCGGCCCAGGGCATCGGCCGGGAAACCGCCCGCCTCTTCGCCGCCCAGGGCTGGCGGGTGGCCGTGGCCGACCGCGACGCCGCCGGCCTGGCCAGCCTGGCCGGCGAGCTGGGCTCCGCCGCCTGCCTGCCGCTCACCCTGGACGTGACCCAGCCCGCGCAGGTGGCCGCAGCCCTCTCCGCCTGCGGGGAGTGGAGCGGGGGCCGCCTGGATCTCCTGATCAACAACGCCGGCATCCTGGCCATGGGCCCCAACCGGGACCTGAGCCTGGAGACGCAGCACCGCATCGTGGACGTGAACCTGGGGGGCGTGCTCAGCGCGGTGCACCACGCCCTGCCGCTGCTCAGAGCCACTCCCGGCGCCCGCATCCTCAGCGTGGCCTCGGCCTCGGCCCTCTACGGCATCCCCGAGCTGGCCGTGTACAGCGCCACCAAGGCGGCGCTCAAATCCCTCACCGAGTCCCTGAGCCTGGAACTGGAGCCCCTGGGCATCCTGGTGTCCGACGTGCTGCCGCCCTACGTGGCCACCGGGCTCCTCAACGGCCCCGGCCCCCAGGCGGCCAGCGTGGCCAAGATGGGCGTGAGCCTGACCGCCGGGGACGTGGCCCAGGTCCTGTGGCAGGCCGCCCAGGGCCGCCGCCTGCACTGGTTCATGACCCCCAAGGTCAAGGCCCTGAACGTCATCTTCAACCTCTTTCCCTTTGCCCGGCGGAGCCTGGTAAAGCTTCTAGCCACCTAACCCCGGCCGCGACCGCATGCTGCGGCTCCCCATGCGGGTCGGGCGGGGCCAACCCCCGAACCAAGCTCAAGCGCTCCCGAAGTGGGTTCGCCCCTCGAACCCTAACCCCGGCCCCGGCCGCATGCTGCGGCTCCCCATGCGGGTCGGGCTGGCTTGCCCCCGCGCCCAACCTCGCGCGCTCCCGAAGTGGGTTCGCCCCTCGAACCCTAACCCCGGCCGCGACCGCATGCTGCGGCTCCCCATGCGGGTCGGGCTGGCTTACCCCCGCGCCCAACCTCGCGCGCTCCCGAAGTGGGTTCGCCCCTCGAACCCTGACCCCGGCCGCGACCGCATGCTGCGGCTCCCCATGCGGGTCGGGCGGGGCCAACCCCCGAACCAAGCTCAAGCGCTCCCGAAGTGGGTTCGCCCCTCGAACCCTAACCCCGGCCGCGACCGCATGCTGCGGCTCCCCATGCGGGTCGGGCTGGCTTACCC
>JAHLLK010000135.1 GCA_020444165.1 Deltaproteobacteria bacterium
ACCCGGCCGGCCAGGCTCCCCCGCGGGCCAGGGACGGCCCGCCCCCGCTCCCCGGTCCACCGGGACGGGGGGCGGGGTGAGACCGGCGCGGTTCACCCGCGGCGGGCTCCGCCAGGCCGGGGCCAGGGACGGACCCGGCCGGCCAGGCTCCCCCGCGGGCCAGGGACGGCCCGCCCCCGCTCCCCGGTCCACCGGGACGGGGGGCGGGGTGAGACCGGCGCGGTTCACCCGCGGCGGGCTCCGCCAGGCCGGGGCCAGGGACGGACCCGGCCGGCCAGGCTCCCCCGCGGGCCAGGGACGGCCCGCCCCCGCTCCCCGGACCACCGGGACGGGGGGCGGGGTGAGACCGGCGCGGTTCACCCGCGGCGGACTCCGCTCGGCCGGGGCCAGGGACGGACCCGGCCGGCCGGAAATTAAGGAAGGGCACAGGCAAGGGGAATCTCCCACTGCACCTGGTACTCGCCGAAATTCAGGTCCACCAGGATGGACATGGGGGCCTTGCCCGCCGGCGCGTCGGGCCAGTCTGGCAGATACTGAGAATCGCTGGGACGTTGCGGGTCCACCTTCTTGTAGCTGAACTTGCCGCTGACCAGACCGCTCAACAGGGTCACCCGGGGCACCGGCGGGTTGTTGGAAAGCCACCAATTGGGCTCCAGGGCCGGCCACTCCTGGCTCACCAGGGCCACATTGCCCCGGGAGGCCGCCTGGAAGGAGTAGCGCACAAACCACAAGCCCACCTTGGCCCGGGAGCCCAGGGACTCGCAGGTCACAAAGGTGACGCTCCCCGGCCCACCCACAAAGGCGATGGCCCGGGCCCGCTCCCCGCCGGAGGGCTTGAACAGGGTGGCCGACATGATCTGGCGCTCCAGGAGGCGGTTCAGGGACCACAGCTCCTGCTCCTTGAAGGAGCGGTGGCCGGATTGCAGCCAGGAATCGAACACCACCTTGCTGCCCGAGGTGAGGATGATCATGATCAGCCCAAACAACACCAGGCTGATGATCATCTCCATCAGGGTGAACCCCCGCTCGCGGGCGGACCCGCCCCCGGGGGCCCGGCCGGAGCGCTCCGGCCGCGCGCCCTGGAAGGCGGGGCGGCGGCGCAGGGCGGCCCTGCCCCGCGCCGGCTCTCCCCGGCTGACGGGATCGGCCTCCCCTTGCCGGGGGGAGCCGGCCCGCCGCCGGCTCAGCGGAGCACCGGCAGCGGCGGGGAAGTGCGGTTGGAAGACATGCACAGGACCCGCTTTTCCTTGTAGGTTTTCCAGCGGCAGCAGACCTCCACCCCCAACAGAATGGCGGCCTGGGAGGCTGCCCGGGCCGGGGTGTTCCGTCCCAAGGCCGAGGGGGAGTCGGGGTTTTCCTCGTCCAAGGAACTGCCCGGCGACAGGACGCCCTGGGTGAAGGCGCCGTTGTCGTTGGAGGTGCCGCTGCCCGGGCCGCTCAGGGCCGGGAGTTCTTCCTCGGCGCTGGGCCCGGCCTTGGTCACGGTGACGGTCCATTTTCGGCCCTGGCGGGTGGCGCCCTCATAGACCCCGGGCATGATCCGGGGAGCCATGAGCCACTGGTTCAGGAGTTCGGCGCCCTGGGTCACCACCTCCAGGCGTTCCTGCACGGTCAGCTCGCTGTCGGTCTGCAAGCGCACCAAGTATAGCAGCGCGGCCAGGGCGGTGGAGGCCAGGGTGAGGGCCACCAGCACTTCCAAAAGGGTGAAACCGGCCTGATTTTGGGGATTAAGGTTCAAAGGCGCTCCCCGGGGGGTGAAGTCTGACTGGTTCATGGGAAGTTTTTTGGGGGAAGGAGGGTGCGGGGAGAAGGACGCGGGGTCCCCGAAAAGCGCAGCTTTTCTGGGGTGCAAGGACCCTTTTTTTCAAAAAAAGGTCCTTCCCCCCCCATCTTCCTCTTGCTCTGCCAGCCTCCTAATCCCGCCAGTGCACGGCGGCGCGGCCGGTCACGGGGTTGACGGCGAAATCCACCAGCCCGTGCGGCCCTTCCAGGGTGATCTGCCCGGCGTCGGCGCTGCCGTCCGGGTAGAAGTTGAGCTGCCAGAGGTCTCCGGCCTTGCTGGGCACGGCCGGGGACACCTCGATCACCTTGGCTTTCTGGCCGAAGTCCACCCGCTTGTCGTCCACCACCACCAGGTGAGCGCCCAGGCTGGTGCTGGCCTGCACCGGCCGGCCCTCGCGAATGGCGGAGATCCGGGCCAGGCTGAAGGCGGCGGTAAGCCGGCTGACGCTGTCCCGGAAGCCGAAGCTGTCCCGCCAGGAGCCCATCTCGGGCATGATCAGGAGCGCCGCGGCCATCATGACCACCAGGACCAGGAGAAGCTCCAGGAGAGTGAAGCCGCGGCTGGCCTTGGCCGGACCACGCGTCCGGGGAACCAGCCGGCTCGCCGCCTTCCCGCGGGCTCGGTCCCGCCCCACGGGGGGGGCGGCCCGGGGCACTCTCGCGGGGGCCGCGACCCGGCCGGCCCGGGTCAGGGCGTCCGGGAGCCGCGGATGGCCGCTAGTCCCAGTTGGAGACGTCCTTGTCCTCCCCGGTTCCGCCGGGCTGGCCGTCCAGGCCCAAGGCGATGATATCGAACTCTCCCTTGGCCCCGGGGCTGGTGTACACGTAGTCGTGATTCCAGGGATCCTTGGGCACCCCCTTCTTCAGGTAGGGCCCGGCCCAGCCCGCCGCGTTGGCCGGCTCGGTGATCAGGGCTTCCAGGCCTTCGGAGCTGGTGGGATAGCGGCCCACGTCCAAGCGGAAGCGGTCCAGGGCGCCGGCCAGGATCTCGATCTGGGTGCGGGCCACCTGGGACTTGGCCTTGCCCAGGGTGCCGAAAAGCCGGGGGCCCACCAGGGCGGCCAAAAGGCCCAAAATGATGACCACGATGAGAAGTTCCAGCAGGGTGAAGCCTGCCTGCCGCCGGAGGCCGCGTTTTTCCATCACGCTCGGGGGAGCGGCGGGCGCCGGCTCTTCATGCAAGGCTAACTCGGGCAATTTTTCTTCTCTCCCGGGGCTAGTACCCCCCTTGGGTTAACTGCAGGATGGTCAACAGCATGGTAACCACGATGGCCCCCACGATGGAACCCATGAACAGGATTATCAAAGGCTCCACCAGGCTGACCAGGCGGTTCAGGGTAGTCTTCAAACGGTCTTCCAGATACTCCGCGGTCTTGAGGAGCATCTGGCCGGGGTTGCCGGTCTCCTCGCCCAGGGCCACCAGCCGGAGCGCCACGTGGGGCACATAGGGCGAGTTTTCCAGGGCGGTGACCAGGCTGCTGCCCTCGCCCAGCTCGGACATGACCCCTTCCAGGGAGCGGCGGTAGGCCAGGTTGGTGGTGGCCGCGGTGGCGTAATAACAGGCCTCGTTCAGGGGCACTCCGCCCTTGACCAACAGGCCCAGGGTGCGGGTGTAGAGCACGGTCTGCCAGTTGACCACCGTGCGCCCCACCACGCCCACGCTCAAAAGCACCTTGTCCACGGCCAAGCGGACCGGCTCCTGTTTCAGGGCCCACCAAATGCCCACCAAGACGGCCACCAGGCCGCCCAGAAGGAAATAGCCGTATTGCTCCAGGTTGGTCCCCACCCACATCAGCACCTTGGCCGGGGTGGGCAGCGGCATGTTCATGTCCTTGAAGATGTTGATGAAAGTGGGCAGCACGTAGGTGAGGATGAAGATGACCGCCGAGATGCTCACCAACAACAGCACTGCGGGGTACATGAGCGAGGACAGGATGTGGCGCACCAGTTCGCGCATGCGCCTAAGGCCGGAGGCCAACTGCTCCAGCACCTGGGGCAGGGTGCCGGCCATCTCGCCGGCCCGCACCATGCCCACGTAGGCCTCGGTGAAACCCTTGCCGGCTTGGCGGAGCGCGAAAGAGAGCGAATAGCCTTCCCGCACCATCTCCCAAAGGAACTCGGCCAGCTTTTTCAGGCGGTCCCGCTCCAAGAGGCCCACCAGGGTCTCCAGGGCGTAGTCCAGGGGCAGGCCGGCCCCCACCAGGATGGCCAGGCCCTCGGTGAAATCGCAGAGATCCTCGGAGGTAAGGCGCTTGAACGGCGCTACCCGCTCCTCGAGGCCTTCCAGGCCGGTTCTGTCTTCTCCGTAGGCGTCCATGGGCGTCAGGGGATCACCAGGAGGTGACCCTGAGCAGTTCCTCCAGGCTGGTGACGCCTTCGGAAACCTTGAGCCAGCCGTCCTGGCGCAGGGTGCGCATGCCCTCCTTCAGGGCCTGGCGGCGCAGGGTTTCCGAGTCCACCCGCTGGTTGATGAGTCCGCGCATGGTTTCGCTGATGGTGATGAGTTCAAAGATGCCGGTACGGCCGCGATAACCCAGTTGAGTGCATTCCGGGCAGCCCTGACCCCGCCAGACCTGGTCTCCCTGGCGGGCCAGGTCGATGCCGTGATCGCCGCGGTAAACGTCGGTGGCCTTGCAATGGTCGCAAAGCACCCGCACCAGCCGCTGGGCCAGGACGGCGGTCAGGGCCGAGGAGATGAGGAAGCTGTCCACGCCCATGTCCTGCAAACGGGTCATGGCGCCGGCGGCCTCGTTGGTGTGCAGGGTGGAGAAGACCAGGTGGCCGGTCAGGGCGGCGTGGATGGCGATGTCCGCGGTTTCGCGGTCGCGGATCTCGCCCACCAGGATCACGTCCGGGTCCTGGCGCACGATGGAGCGCAGCCCCGAGGCGAAGGTCAGGCCGATCTGGGGATTCACCTGCATCTGGTTGATGCCGGCCAGGCGGTACTCCACCGGGTCTTCGATGGTGATGATCTTCTTGTTGGGGCTGTTGATGAGCTGCAAGGCGGCGTAGAGGGTGGTGGTCTTGCCGCTGCCGGTGGGCCCGGTGACCAGCATCAGGCCGTGGGGCCGCTGGATCAGCTCCATCATCTGGGCCAGGTGGTCCGGCCCCATGCCCACGCCGGTCAGCTCCGCGCCCAGGGAGTCGCGGTAGAGGAGCCGGATGACCACGCTTTCGCCGTGCACCGTGGGCAGGGTGGAAACCCGGAGGTCCAACTCGTGCCCGCCCACGCTCATGACGATTTTGCCGTCCTGGGCCAGGCGGCGCTCGGCGATGTTCAATTTGGCCATGATCTTGATGCGGCTGATGATGGGGGCCTGCATCTTCTTGGACAGGGACTCCTGGTCGTGCAGCACCCCGTCCACCCGGTAGCGCACCCGGAGATCGTTCTCCTGGGCCTCCACGTGAATGTCGCTGGCCCCGATGTCCACCGCGCGGTCCACGAAGTAGTTGAACAGGCGGATGGCCGGGGCGTCGGAGGACATGTCCTCCAACACGGCCAGCCGGCCCGAAGTGTCCATCTCGTCGTCAGCCCCCTCTATGGAGCCGGCGCCGCGGCGGCCCAGGCCGTAGTGCACCTCGATCTTGCGGAGGATCTCCTCCTCCATGGCCAGGCAGGGCCGCACCTGGAGGCCGGTGAACTGCTCCAGGGCCCGGAGCACTTCGCCGGTCACCGGTTCGCTCACGGCCACCAACAGCTCCTCGCCCCGGATCTCCACCGGCACCACCCGGTGGTACTTCAGGAAACGGTAGGGCAGGTTTTCCAGGGGCTTGCCGCTCTTGGCCAGATAGGAGCCGCTGATCAGCTCCAGGCCGGTGGCCTGGGCCAGGCCCTGCATGAGCTTCTCGCGCTCGGCCTGGCGGGAGTTGACCAACGAACGCAACGCCGCGTTATGGTCTCCCTTGTGCCGGGCCAGGGCTTCTTGCCACTGCTGCTCCCGCACCAGGCCCTGGGCCACCAGCTGGCGGCCCCAGGATTCGGGCAGGTCGATGACCCGGCCGTTCTCCGGTTCCCCAGGCAAAGAGGGGAAGGCGCCGCCGCCGGGGGGCGCGGATTTTCGCCGGGAGAGGCCCGTGGTCATGGATTTCAGCAGGCTCATGGGCTCCCTATAAAAATGGGTTCGGGGTTGGCGTCGGGGTCGGCGTGGGCAAACCCGGCACCACGTTCACCGTAATGGTCGCGGTCTGGGTCAGGGCATGCGCCGTGATGCGGTCCTCCCCGGTGTAATTGTTGGGGGCCTGGTAAAACACCGTGGCCATGCCGTCGACCGTGCCCACCTGGGAGGCGGAGAGCCGGCCCAACTGGACGAAGAAGTTCACGATGGTGCCGTCATCCGGTTTCTGGCCTTCCGCGTTCAACACCTCCGCCACGATGCGGGCGGTGGAGTTCTCGGGTATGGTGTCCGGATAGGCGGTCAGGGTGATGCGTTCCCCGATGATGTCGCTTCCCCGGCCTCCGGAGCCTTCGCTGCCCCCACATCCCAGCCAAACCAGAACCAGCGCCAACGCGACCAGCGGCCAGCCATAGCGATGAATCTTGGGGTGACGCACGCCCTCCTCCTTCCTGTTTAGTTATAAGACCCGCTTCCAGTTTGGGCAAGTGATTGAAGGATTAAGATATTTCTTCTCACCTCGATTCATTTCCCCAAGAAATAAAGCTTAGGGGAAAAACTGCAAAAAGAAAAGACCGGGTTTCGCCCCCCCTGGCGCCGGCATGCTCCCGGGCCAGTTGACCGGCCGCCCGGCCATCCTTATACTAACTATTTAAATCATCTGACCTTAACCGGACCACCAGCCGGAGGCCCATGCCACCAAAACTCCCCCTTTTCTCCCCCGGATTGCCCCTTTGATCCCGGATTTCACTTGGCCCGCGGCGGCTTGGGGAGGGGGCTTGGGCTTGGCCGTAGGCAGTTTTCTTAATGTTTTGATAGCCGGATTCGCAGAAGGGCCCGGCATCTGGCGGGCCCGCTCCGCCTGCCCGGCCTGCGGCCACCGGCTCGGCGCCTGGGAGCTTATCCCGGTGGTGAGCTATTTTTTGCTGCGGGGCCGCTGCCACCACTGTGGCGGGGCCATAAGCTCCCGCTATCTCTGGGTGGAGCTGGCCGGGGGGCTGTTGGGGGCGGCCAGCCTGGGCCTCTGGGGCGTAAGTCTCTTGGGTTTCACCCGTCTATGGCTGTTGGCGGCCCTGTTCACCGTGGCCGTGGTGGACGCCCGCCAGGGTCAGGTGCCTGACCTGGTGACCTGGCCCACCGCCCTGGGGGGGGTAGCCCTGGCCGCCTGGCTCCCCCTGGAGAGCCCGCTGACCGCCCTGGCCCAGACGGCCCTGGCCGGCGGGGGGTTGTTCCTGGTGGCCTGGACCTATGAGACGCTCCGGGGCCGGGAAGGGCTGGGCCTGGGTGACGTGAAAATCATAGCCATGCTGGGCGCCCACCTGGGTTGGACCGGAGCGGCGGTGGCCCTATTCGCGGCGGCGGTCAGCGGCGTGGTATTCTATACTGGATGCCTGGTGGCCGGCCGCATGAGCTATAGCCAGCGGGTGCCCTTCGGGCCCTTCCTGGCCGCCGGCGGCGCCCTCGCAGTTTTTGTCGCCCCCTGGTGGCCAGCCTGGCCGGGGGCCTGGCCCGGACCTTGAGA
>JAHLLK010000136.1 GCA_020444165.1 Deltaproteobacteria bacterium
GGAAGGGATAACCGCTGAAAGCATCTAAGCGGGAAGCCCCCTCCAAGATAAGATCTCCCTCCTCCTCGGAGGCTGAAGGGCCCTCGAAGACTACGAGGTTGATAGGCCGGAGGTGTACGCATGGCAACATGTTTAGCCGACCGGTACTAATAGCCCGTGAGGCTTGGTCACTTTTTACTCTTCTGCTGAACCTAAAGGCTCAGCCAAAGCGTCGGTAAAATTCTTCTCACTCCATTATGTTGTCAGGACCCGGAAACGAAATACAGTTTCCGGTGGCGATAGCGAGGAGGCCACACCCGTTCCCATCCCGAACACGGAAGTTAAGCTCCTCCACGCCGATGGTACTGCGCTTTTCAAGTGTGGGAGAGTAGGTAGCCGCCGGATTTTAATTCTGACCCCCGCGGGAAACCGCGGGGGTCTTCTTTTGTTTGTGCGCCGGGTTTTCTAGGGTGAGAGTGATGCACGGTGCGTCCTGCACCGTGCATCTTGGAAAGTTGGCAAAAGCGTGGTTTTGCCAACTTCCACAAATCACTGCCTTTATGGCTAGTGATTTGGCAGGCCATCCATGGCCCGCACGAGGCCGCTTGGGCACAACAAACCGAGAAAATGTTGCACAACTTACCGTAATAATGTCAATAAGTTCGCAATTGCCGTGCATCGGCCTCTGGGTACAGGAGCGGGCTGCGGGTGAGGCGCCCTGGGGACGCGGCTCCTGGCCTGGCTAACGCTGCCGCCTTTCCGCTGCGGTTATTTCCCGGTCAATTTGATTCGGCCCCCCCGCCAACCCGGGTGGCCATAAACGGCCGCTCGCCCCGCGCGCGGTTGCCGGGCGACACCGCGCCAATCCATTTTCTTTAACGAATAGCAAAAGATCCCTGCCACCCTCGGGAACCCAAGCCGGACTCCCTCGCCCCCCCCAAAACCTACAACCTTACCGAAGTTCGCTTCCCGGAAGGGGGCTGCCCTTTGCCGTTGCCACCCCGGGAAACGGCGTAGCCGTTTCCCGGGGAAGTTTTTTAGGTGGGGGGTGTGGGGGGCCCCCATTTTTTCCAAAAAAGGGGGCCCCCCACAAATCTCTTAACCCTCCCCCTCTCCCACAAACCTCCCGTCGGCCCGGGTTTCCCGGGCTTGGCTGGCGAGCCCAGCCAGCCAGCCGGTGCGTATGGAGTCGGGGGGGGAATCGAAGGCTGGGACGTAGGGCTTGAGGTCCAGGAGCGGGGTGTTGTCCAGCATGTCCACGTCGAGGATGTGGAGCACGTTGCCTTCTATGCCGGCCAGCCGCACCACGGACAGGCCCAGGGGGTTGGGACGGGCGGGGGCGCGGGTGGCGAAGACGCCGCGGGGGGTGGGGTCGAGGAAGGGTTTTACCTGGAGCTTGGCCTCGCCGGAGAGGTGGCAATGGTAGAGGAGGATGAGGTGGGAGAAGCCGGCCAGGTCGGCGAGGCCGGGGACCAGTTCCGGTTCCAGGACGATGGTCCCGGCCACGTCCCGGGCGCCGGCGGGCTGGATGGGCGCCCCTTCGGCCTGGGCAAAGGGGGTATGGATGCGGCCGATGGGCCGGTAAACGATGGCGTCCTCAGTCATGCTATGCTCCCCGGGGGCTGGGCTTGCGGCCGGTCGGTGAATCATCTCGCCATGCAGCCCCCTTTACGGTATACAATATCCTCCGTTCCGTCCCTTTTTACCAGGCTGGCCGCAACTTGACGCCAGCGTAACCGCCAGTCGGCGGTGGGCTGCCAGCCGCCCGGGCGGACGGGATCAAGCGCGTCCCTCTTTTTTTTACAGGAGTTTCCCATGCGGAAAAACATCGCCATTGCCCTGGGCGTGGCCGCGTTGTTCGGCCTGGCCCTAACTTTGGGCGTTATGCCCGCCTTGGCCAAGATGACCCTGAAGTACGGCCACGTGGGCCCGCCGTTCCATGGCCAAACCAAGGGCGCCGACGCCTTTGCCAAATATGTGGCCGAGAAGACCGGCGGCGAGATCGAGATAAAGACCTTCCCCATGGGCCAGTTGGGCCCGGAGCGCTCCCTGGCCGAGCAGGTGCAGGCGGGGACCCTGGAGATGGCCACCGTGTCCACCTCGGTGCTCTCCAACTTCGCGCCTGAGGTGGCGGTGATGGACCTGCCTTTCGCGTTCCCGGACCGCAAGACGGCCTACGCGGTGATCGATGACCCCGAGTGGCAAAAAGCCATTTTTTCCAAGCTGGCCCCCAAGGGCTTCGTGGCCGTGGGCTGGACCGAGAACGAGTTCCGGGACGTCAACAGCCGCAAGGGTCCGGTGAAGCTGCCCAGCGACCTGAAGGGGGTCAAGATCCGGGTCATGAACAGCCCGGTGGCCATGGACACTTTCCGGGAGTTCGGGGCCTCGCCGGTGGGCATCCCCTTCCCGGAGCTGTACAACGCCCTGCAGCAGGGAGTGATCGACGCCCAAGAGAACCCCCTGTTCACCTCCATCCTCATCAAGGCCCTGGAAGTGGCCAAGTACGTCACCAAGACCGAGCATCAGGTGACCGAGTGCGTGACCATGGTCACCCCGGCGGTGTGGGAGCAACTCACCCCGGAGCAGCAGGAGATTTTCCGCCAGGCCGGCGCCCTGCAGATCAAAGTCAACCGTGAGGTGAACAAAGCGGCCCAGGAGAAGCTGCCCAAATATGGCATCTCCATGGAGGAGTACTGCCAGAAGAACGGGGTGCGGCTCACCTATCTGACTCCCGAGGAGCGGGGGGCCTTCCGCCAGGCGGTGCAGCCGGTGTGGCAGAAATACCGTCCCCTCGTGGGACCCGAACTGTACGACCTGTTCATGGCCAAGATCAAGGAACACAGCGGCCATTAGCCGTCCGAGCGGGGCTCCCCGGCCGGAGGGCCCCGCTTTCGCTACCATGCAGCGCATCCTGACCATCCTCAACAAGCTGGAAGAGCTGACCCTGGGCGTGGGCCTTTTGGCCCTGGCCGGGATGGCCTTCGTGGAGGTGGTGCTGCGCTACCTGTTCAACTTCAGCTTCACCTGGTTCGAGGAACTGTCCCGCTATGCCGGGGTATTCCTCACCTTTTTGGGAGCCAGCCTGGGGGTGAAGTACGGCACCCACTTCACCATGGACTTTTTCGTGCAGCGGGCCGGACCGCGCACCGCTCACCTCATGCGCCTGGCCGCGGCGCTATTGGGGGCAGGGCTGTTTTTCCTGGTGGCTTGGCTGGCTTGGCTGCACGCCTGGAAGCTCCGGCGCTATGGGGTGACCAGCGCGGCCCTGGGGCTCCCCATGTTCTGGGCCTATCTGCCCATCAGCGTGTTCAGCTTCACCCTGGCGCTGCGGCTGTTGAACCAGGCGCGGCGCGAATGGGCCGGGTTCTGGGAGGCGAGGGCGGAGGATAACGGCTCCGGCGGGGTGGACCGGCCATGATCCTCACCCTGGCGGCCAGCTTCCTGGCGCTGTTGTGCCTGGGCATGCCCATCGGGGTGCTCCTGGCGGGCACGGCCGGCCTGGTGCTCTTTTTCTTCACCCACACGCCGCTCACCATTGTGGCCCAGCAGTTCTTCAACGCTTTGGACAACTCGGTCCTGATGTCCATCCCCTTCTTCATCCTGGCCGGGGGGATCATGACCGAGGGCGGCATCGCCCGCCGCCTCATCGCGGTGATGAACCTCTGCGTGGGGCGCTTCCGGGGAGGGGCGGCCATGGCCACCGTGGCGGCCTGCGTGTTCTTCGCGGCCTTGTCCGGCTCCTCTCCGGCCACGGTGGTGGCCATCGGCTCGGTGATGCTGCCGGCCCTGGTGAAGTCCGGCTATGACGAGCAGTTCGCCACCGGGTTGGTGACTTCGGCCGGCAGTCTGGGCATCGTGATTCCGCCCTCCATCCCCATGATCCTCTATTGCCTGGTGATGAACGTTTCGGTGGCCGAGCTGTTCATGGCCGGGGTGGTGCCGGGGCTCATCATCGGCGGCATGTTCCTGGGCTACACCTATTTCCTGGCCCGGCGGCGCAACTGGCGCCTGACCGCGCGGCCCAGCCGGGCCGAGGCGCGGCGGGTGCTCCGGGAAGGTGTGTGGGGCTTGCTCCTGCCCATCATCGTGCTGGGTGGCATCTACACCGGGCTGTTCACCCCCACCGAGGCGGCCGCGGTCAGCGTGGTCTACGCGGGGTTCGTCGAGATGGTCATCCACCGCGAGCTGGGCTGGGCCGGGCTCTTCCGGGTGGCCACCAACGCGGGCATCCTCTCGGCCTGCCTGCTGTTTATCCTGGCCGCGGCCATGGTCTTCGTATGGGTGCTGACCGCCGAGCAGATACCCTTGCAGGTGGCGGACTGGGTGGTGGGCTGGGTGTCCTCGGGCGAGACCTTCCTCTTGATGGTGGCCTTCCTGTTCCTCCTCATGGGCACGGTCATGGACGACGTCTCGGCCATGATCATCCTCTCGCCCTTGTTCCTGAAGACCCTGGAGCGCTATCACATCGACCTGGTGCACTACGGCATCATCATGGTGCTGGTGATCGAGTTCGGCTTCCTCACCCCGCCCTTTGGCCTAAACCTGTTCGTGGCCATGGGCCTCAGCGAAAAATCCCTCACCTGGGTGTCGGCCGCGGTGCTGCCTTTCCTGCTGCTCCTCCTGGCCTGCGTGCTGCTCATCACCTTCGTGCCGGAGCTTTCCTTGTTCCTGCCTCGGCTCCTCTTGCGCGGAGCTCATTGAAAAATATTGAAGTTTTTTGGGGGATGGGGGATGGGGGGGGAAGGGCCCATTTTTAAAAAAAAGGGGCCTTGCACCCCAAAAAAGCTGCGCTTTTCTGGGGACCCCGCGTCCTTTCCCCCACATCTTCCTCTTCCTCCCCCAAGCTCCTAATCCGCGTACCCTGGAGGGAACAGGGTGGGTAGTTTGGCGCAGACGGCCGGGGCCAGGGCCGGCCGGGGCAGGCCGCGCCGCCGGATATCCCCGCTTTCCACGGCCCGGCGCACGGCTTGGGCCTCCTCGGGCCGGCCCATCTCGTGGAGCAGGCGATAGCGGGCCTGGTACAAGAGGGGATTCTTGGGCAGGAGGAACAGCCAGTCCTCCAGATCGCGCAGCAGCTCCGGCACGTAGTAGAGGTCCAGGGGGCGCGAGGCCTCGGTAGGCTCCGCTCCCTCGCGGCTCTCGCCCCAGCCCACCCGGTAGACTCCCCGTTCCACCAGCTCCAGGAAGCGGCGCAGCTCGAAATCCAGGCGTCCGCCCCAGCGGGCCAGGCCGGTGCTGAGCACCCAAGCCAAAAGCTCGGTCTTGCGGCCCGGCGGAAGCATGGCCGCCTTCACCAGCCCGGCGTAGGCCATGAGCATGCGCAGGTGAGGGCAGGTGAGGCCGGAGACCTTTTCCTGGGGCGAGTCGATGGTCTCCATGCGGGCCAGGTGGTCGGCGATCCGCAGATCACCGCTGCGCACCCCCCGCCGGATCAGGGGGTCGGGCAGCTCCAGGACCTTACCCTGCAAGGCCATCTCGGCCAGGAAGAGGTTGTCCCAGGCAAAGACCTCCCGTGTGTCCCTGAGCAGCCCCGTGCGGCACACCGCTTCCAGGGGCATGAGCCCGTAAAAGGCGTTGCACAGGCGCATCTGCACCATCTGGGCCCGGAACCGCTCCCAGGGGTCGCCTTGGTCCAGTTGGTACCCCTCGCGGTGCACCCGCACCTCCTCGGTCTGGTTCTGCACCAGTCGGGCCGCGGTGTAGCAGATGGCCACCTTGGGGTCGTCGGCCAGGACCCGCAGGCAGGACGCGAGGTAGGTGGGCTCCAGGGCGTCGTCCCGGGCGGCCCACTTGAAGTAGCGCCCCTGGGCCAGGAACAGTACCTTGAGGAAATTGTGGCGGGCGCCCAGATTGACCGGGCTGGTCACGGCCTTGATGCGCCGGTCCCGGGCGGCCAGTTCGCGCACCAGGGACCAGGTGCCGTCCCGGGAAGCGTTGTCGCTGATGATCAGCTCGAAGTCCCCGAAATCCTGGGCCAGGAGGGATTCCACCGCCCAGACCAGGGAGGCGGCTCCGTTGTAGACCGGCAGGCCGAGGCTGACCAGCGGCTGGGCCATGGGGATATCCTTTCGGCGTGGGCGGCCGGGTCAGACCGGGCTTTCTTCCGGGGACGGGGGCTCCAGGATCTCCACCAAGGGTTCGTAGGCAAAGCGGCGGCCCCGCCTCTGGCCGGTGATCTCGGCCAAAATGCCCAGCTCGGCCAGTTTGTCCACCAGCTGCCCGGCGGTGCGCTGGGTCACCTCCAACTGGGCGGCTACCTCCGGCGCGCCGATCACCGGCCGGCCCACCAGCACCTCGCCCAGGGCCAGAGGGTGGCGCGGGGCCCGGATCCAGGTGCGGATCAAGTCCTGGTGGCTGTGTTGCAGCTCCCAGGCCGCCACCCCCAGCTGCACGGCCCGGTCGGCCGCCGCCTCCACCGCCCCCAGAAACACTCCCAGCCAAAGCTTCCAACTCCCGGAAGAGCGGATCTGGCGCTCCATCTCGGCCCAGCCGCCGGTAAGCCGGCCGGCCACCCCTCGGAGCGCGGTGCCCATGAGATAGAAAGGCTCGGCGGCCAGGCCCAAGCGAGGGGCCAGACCGGTCAGGAGCACCCGGCCCGCCAGGCCCCGGCGGGCGTTGCTCTTGCCCTCCCGTTCCCAGGCGGCCAAGGTGAGCCCCAAGGCCGCCAAGGGCGGCAAACCCGTGTCCAACCAGCGGGCGGCCAGGGTCCAGGCCGCGGAGCCCGGCACGTCCGGCGGCTCGTCGGCCACCAGGGGATCGAAGCCCCGGGCCAGGAAAGGGGCGTCCAACTCGTGATGCACCCGGTTCACCAGGCTGGGGGTAAGGGGCCGCTCGCGGGGCTCCGCCGCCACCACCTCGGTGGCCAGCATGGCGCCCACGGCCCAACGCAGCCCCAGGTTGGGCCGGGAAGGGGAGGGATGGGGCCCCAGAGCCAACAACTCCCGCAGGTCCACCTCATACCCCAGGGCCCGGGACTCCTCGGCCGCGGCCAGGGCCAATAGCGGCCCCCGGGCAAAGGGACCCCAGGCGGGCCACAGGCGGGCCAGGAGATGGAGCTGGCCCAGGTGGTGCTCCGCCGCGGCCAAAAGCCGCACCAGAGGAGGCTCCAAGGAAAACTTGGGGCGGACACTTCTCTCTTCCGTGGCCTCCACTACACCCTCCCCGCCAGGGTAAATATACTTAACAGAAATTAGTAAGCTATCAGCCCACCATACGCAAGGGTTTTTCCGCCGGGAGAGATGGGGAGTGAAGGGGAGATGCCGGGGGGCCCCCTTTTTTGGAAAAAAAGGGGGCCCCCCGGACCCCCCACCCAAAA
>JAHLLK010000137.1 GCA_020444165.1 Deltaproteobacteria bacterium
GTTGGTGGTCATGAGGATGGCGCCGGGGAAGGCCGGGAACTCCTTGCCCTGGTTCTGCCAGGCCGTGCCGTAGTGGCCGTAGAAGTTCTCGTACTTCTTGAGTTCCGGGTAGCCGTGGGTCGGCAGCATCTCGCCGTGGGTATAGACGTAGATGCCCTTGCCCCGGGTCTGCTCCAGGAGCTGGTGCAGGTCCTCCAGGTCGTGCCCGGAAACCAGGATGGCCTTGCCCTTCTTGTGGCCCAGGGGCACCGGCGTGGGCACGGGGTGGCCGAAACGGCCGGTGTTGCCGGCGTCCAACAGCTCCATGGCCCGGAGGTTGACTTCGCCGGTCTTGAGCGCCAGGCCCACCCAATCGCCCAGCGGGATGGTCTTGTCGGTGGTGGCGGCCAGGGCGCTGGTCAAAAATTCGAACACCGCCTCATCCTCCTGGCCCAGGATGCTGGCATGGTCCGCGTAGGCGGCCAAGCCCCGGAGCCCGAAGATCACGGTGTCCCTGAGGGACTTGCAGTCCGGGTCCCAGCCCTCCTCGGAGAGGAAGCCATGCTCCTCGCCCTGGGCCACCAGGCCGGGCAGGTCCGAGGCCGGCTGGAAGGTGGCGACGCCTTCGGGGTAGGAGGTGCCGGGCACCTTGGCCTTCAGGGAGTCGCGGTAGTTGACGGCCTGATGAATGAACTCGGGGAAGCGTTCAGGGTCGAAGTTCACGTTGGTGAGGGTGGCGAAGAGGCCCTGGCTGAGGAAGCGGTCGGCATCGCGGTTGGTCACGCCCTTGGCGCGGGCCGCGGTGGCCACCACGGCCAGGCCCTGCAAGGCGTAGGTGAGGGCGTCCTGCAGGGCGGCTACTTGGGGCTCCTTGCCGCAGACGCCGATCTTGGTGCAGCCGGTCCCGCCCGCGGTTTGCTCACATTGGTAACAGAACATACGCGATCCCTCCATACTTGGGTATTAAACATTGTGGTACCAGTATACCTATAAAGAGAATGCCGTCAAGGGCGGAAATGAAGCGCGAGATTTTTTTCGCCGGTGGGGGCTAAACGAGAAGGAGGATCGACTGGCGTACCCGGCGCATCGCTTGGTCACCCGGCCTCGCGCCCGCCGCCTGGCAGCGGGACGAAATTACGTATATTCACAGGCTAAAGCAAGCTGGCAGGGGTAGCAACTGGAAAAAATGCGGCGGCAAGGGACCGTTTGGGGCGATATGCGCGGCGGGAGTCCCGGGCTCAGGCGGCCGAGGCCCCATTGTGCCGTTCGAGGTAGGAGCTGGTGAGGTGGGCCAGATCCTGGCCCTCCAGCATGTCCAGCACCTGGCGGTTGACGTTGGCCAGGGCCTCGCCCAGGAAGCAGAGGCCGCCGGGGCAGACAGCAGGGTCCAAGAGGCAGTTGCCGGTGTCCAGGGGCCCTTCGATGGCTTCCAGGATCTCCCGGAGGCTCAATTTCTCGGGGTCGCGGCTCAGGCGGAAGCCGCCGGCCGGCCCCCGGGTGGAGACCACCAGCCCGGTCTTGACCAGGCGCTGCATCACCTTGGCCAAGTGCGCGTTGGAAAGGTTGAAGACGCCGGCTATCTCCTTGGCGGAGAGCATCCGCCCCGGGTTGGCGGCCATGAGCACCATGGCGTGGATGGCGATGGAGGCGGCTTCGGAAACCTTGACCAGGCCGGGCATGACAAATCCTTTCCCACCGGAAGGCGTTACCGCCAGTTGAGGGTGGAGATAGGGCAGCGGCCTTCCGTGATGAATTGGTTAAGCATATCCTTATTACGGCATTTTTCAAATAAAACTTTAGTAATAATAGCCAATACCAATACAGCGAAAAAATTGCTCCTTTTTACGGTTTTCATTTTTGTCGCCCTTGACAAGTCCGTCTCCTTTTCTTCAGCATAATACCTGTAGAGTCATTTCGGAGCTTTTATTCTTCATTGCACTCCAAAACATTCCCAGGCCCCTCAGCCGGCAGAGGTGAGATGAGCAAACCAAAAATCCCCCGCTGGGTGAAGACCCTGGTGCTGATCGGGGTGGGAATCGTCCTGGCTTTCCCCCTGTTCAGCCTCACCTATTACACCATGGTGCGGACCTCCACCCCGGAATTCTGCGCTACTTGCCATGAGATACAGCCGGCGGTGAACCAGTGGCGCACCTCCAGCCACGTGGTGAACACCAAGGGATTCGTGGCTGACTGCATGGATTGTCATTTGCCCGCGCCGCAAGATACCTACGACTTCTTCGTGGCCAAAACGGTGCACGGCATCAAGGACGTCTTCGTGCACCTGAGCGGCGAGCCCTATGACGCCCAGCGGATGCGGGAACGGGCCTGGGCCACCATCGCCAATGACCAGTGCATGAAGTGCCACCGCAATCTTCTGTATATGCCCTACAAGCGGGGCGCCATGCTGGCCCACCGCAGCGTGATCTACCCGCTGCCGGGCTACGAAAAGAAATGCACGGATTGCCACCGCAACCTGGTGCACAATCCCAAACCTTTATATGCCTACGGCAGTTAGCCGGAACCATTAAGCAAGAACCGGGAGGGGTAAGGGGTATGAAAGCAAAAGGGATATGCCTGGCGGTGCTGGGCTGCCTGGCCATGGCGGCGCTGGCCGGCGCCGCCTGGGCCGCGGAGGCCAAACCGGGCCCGGTAAACCTGCCGGCTCAAAAGGAGTTTCGGGTGGAGAGGGGCGTGAGCCCCCAGGCGCGGGCTTGCCTGGAGTGCCACCGCACCGAGACTCCCGGCCTGTTCGCGGACTGGGCCATGAGCCGCCACGCCTCGTCCAACATCACCTGCCTGGACTGCCACCAGGCCCAGGAAAGCGACCAGGACGTGAGCCAGGTCCATTTCAAGCAATATGAGCGCTCGGACAACAAATGGGGCGTGGCCCAGTACCGGGCCGTGGTGGCCGCGGTGGTCACCCCCAAGGACTGCTCGCGCTGCCACCCGGACGAGGCCAAGCAGTACAACCGCTCCAAGCACGCCAACACCCTGGAGATCATCTGGAAGATCGATCCCTGGCTGAACTTCGGCCTGAACGACACCACCGAGCGGGTCACCGGCTGCCTGCACTGCCACGGCACGGTGCTGGAGGTGAAGGACGGCAAGCTGACCCCGGACACCTGGCCCAACGTGGGCGTGGGGCGCATCAACCTGGACGGCAGCAAGGGTTCGTGCAGCTCCTGCCACACCCGCCACGCCTTCAAGGTTTCCGAGGCCCGCAAGCCCGAGGCCTGCGGCCAGTGCCATTTGGGGCCGGACCATCCCCAGATCGAGATCTACACCGAGTCCAAGCACGGGGCCATCTATCACGCCGAGGGCACCAAATGGAAGTGGGACTCCGCGCCGGGAACCTGGACCGCGGGCGTGGATTTCCGGGCGCCCACCTGCGCGGCCTGCCACATGTCCGGCGGCGGCGAGGTGACCACCAGCCACGACGTGACCCTGCGGCTGGCCTGGGAGATCCAGGCGCCGCTGACCGTGCGGCCCAACGAGTTCAAGCCGTTCCCGGCCGACACCAACCCCGAGGTCGAGCGCAAGCGCATGAAGGCCATCTGCCTGCAATGCCACGAGGACCTCTGGGTGAACAGCCACTTCAACCAGTTCGACGCCGCGGTGGCCAACTACAACGACGTGTACTACAAGCCGGCCCTGGCCCGGCTGAACGAGATGTACGAAAAGAAGCTCATGGACCCCAAGGGCTTCTTCAAGCAGCCCTTGTGGACCGAGTTCTATGAGCTGTGGCACCACGAGGGCCGGCGGGCGCGCATGGGCGCGGCCATGATGGCCCCGGACTACGCCTGGTGGCACGGCTTCTACGAGTGCAAGAAACGCTTCGTGAACTTCTTCGAGGCCACGGGGCAGCTGATCCAGGAGAACAAGAAGGCCTACATGACCGATAACTACCCGGGCACCGGCGGCTCCACCGAAAAGCCGCCCCAGATCTTCGCGCCGGCCAAGAAGTGAGGCCGCTGGCGGAACAGTCCGCCGCCACGGAAAACTAATCCACTGATACCACGGGCGGGCCCAAGCGGGTCCGCCCGCGGTTTTTGGTGGAGAGTGCGAGGCCCGCCGCACGTTCATGGCGCTCACGTCGTATTTTGAGAGCATTGCACGGGGCGTCCTGCCCCGTGCAATGCTCTCCTTTCCAAGATATTGGCCCACCAACGGCAGGCAGGCTCGCAACTGTGCGGCTCCAGGTTCCAAGCCAGTTTTTTGCCGGCCACTTGCGTTCCCTTGCAACCAACAGCACCGGGGGAAAATTATTTGCCTGTACAACATCGCCAGGGCCGTCAGGCGAAGTTGCGTGTTAACATGGTGTAACAACAGGAAAAATACTGCTAATGGTTCTTGGTTGATATTTCTGCGAATATTGAAATTTGACCCCGTGGGCAGCAGAACCCCGGAGAGAAGGCCATGCGGCTCCTACTGGTCTCGGGCTTCTTAGGCGCGGGCAAAACCACCCTCATCGTGGAGCTGGGCCGGGCCCTGGCCTCCCAGGGGCGCAAGGCCGCCATCATCGTCAACGAAATCGGCGAAATCGGCCTGGACGACCAGTTGATGCGCCGCCTGGGATTCAACGTCTCCGAGATCCTGGGCGGCTGCATCTGCTGCACCCTGGCCGGCGACCTGCCCCACACCCTCCGCCAGCTGCAACAGGCTTACGCCCCCGAACTGGTGCTCATGGAGCCCTCGGGGGCGGCCGACCCGGCCGGGGTGCTGGGGGCGCTGGCGGACCTGCCCCGGGACCTGGTGGGGGAAGTCAAGCGCCTCACCGTGCTGGATCCCCTGCGCCTGGAAGGGCTGTGGGCCGTGCTGCAACCCCTCATCCAGTCCTCCCTGGAAAACTGCGATCTGGTCCTCATCAACAAGGCCGACGCCGCCACCCCTGCCGAGCTGGGCTTTGCCCGGGCCCTGGCGCGGCAACACCACCCCGGGGTCAAGGTGTTCACCGCCTCGGCCCGGGAAGGCCTGACCGCGCCGCTTTTGGCGGAGGTGTTGGCGTGAAGGAGCTGACCCTGCACCCGCTGTCGGTGCTGCTGGCCTGGCGCTTCCCGGAGCCGCGGCCCCGGGAGGTGGTGGAGGGCCTGGTGGCCGCCTGGTGCGACACCCTGGCCCAGGCCGTGGCCCGGGAGCCGGGCGCGGTCATCGGCCATATCAAGGGCCTGGCCAAGCTGGGCGGCCAGGAGTGGCTGAAGGTGAGCGTGATCGCGCCGGACCGCCCCGCCCAGGTGGAGAGCCGTGGCCAGGCCCCCCTCGCGGCCCTGGACCTGGCGGTGAACCTGATGGTTTACGGCCGCGAGCCCGCGGAACTGTTCAGCCTGGTCCAGGCCGTGACAGCCCAGGAGGACCGACCCTGGCGCGGCCTGGTGGAACCTGCCCTGCCCGCCCGGGGGCCGGCGCGGCCCCTCCAAACCGCCAAGGCCGCGCCGGCCGTTTGAACCTTTTTCAGCGGTTACTTAAAAAAGGAGCAAAAATCCATGCGCAGCAACCTGGCCGAATTGATGGCCGACCTCAAGGAGCAGCAGGCCCTGGCCCTGGTGGAGGCCCAGTTGGCCGCGGGCGGGGACCCCCACGAAATCCTGGCCGCCTGCCAAGCGGGCATGATCCGGGTGGGCCAAAAGTTCGAGCAGGGCGCCTTCTACGTTTCGGATTTGCTGATGGCCGCCGAGATGTTCAAGACCATCAACGAGATCCTGGCGCCCCGGCTGGCCGGCACGGCCGTGGCCCAGGGCGCGAAGATCGTGGTGGGCACCGTGGCCGGCGACATCCACGACATCGGCAAGGACCTGGTGGTGGCCATGCTGCAAGCCGGGGGCTTTGAGGTGCACGACCTGGGGGTGGACGCCCCGCCGGGCGTGTTCGTGGCCAGGCTGCGGGAAACCGGGGCCAAGGTGCTGGCCCTGTCCTGTCTGTTGACCACGGCCTACGACTCCATCAAGGACACCATCGCCGCGTTGGAGGAAGCGGGGCTGCGCACCCGGGTAAAGGTCATCATCGGCGGCGGGCCCATGGATGAGCTGGTGGTCGCCTACACCGGGGCCGATGCCTACGGCGCCGACGCCCAGGCCGCGGTGCGCCTGAGCAGGGAGATGATCGGATGAGCTACCAAGGCAGCTATGCGGACTACCTGGTGAAGCAGGCCCGTTTCGAGCGGGCCGTGGCCCACCAGCCGGTGGACCGGGTCCCCTGCCTGTACATGGCCCCGGCCTTTGCCCCCCGGCACATGGGCATGACCCAGCACAAGTACTGCACCGACGCCGACGCCGCCATCGAAGTGACCTTGGACTCCATGCGGACCCTCGGCGATTTCGACGGGATCAACATGATGCCGTCAGGCCTCCATCCCATGCACTTGACCTCCCTGTGGCTGTCCAAGGTGCTGATTCCAGGCATCGACCTGCCGGAAAACAACCTGTGGCAAGTCAGGGAACTGGAGGTGATGGAGCCGGCGGACTACGACTTCATCGTGGAGCAGGGGTGGGAAGCCTTTGTGCAGAAGATCCTCCCCCAGGTGGCGGACATGGAGATGTGGCAGCGCCATGTGGCGTGGTTGGACCAGCACTTCCCGGGGATAGCCGGCCGGTTCCACCAGGCCGGCTACCTGGTGGCCTCCGCCGGCCTGGGCACCGTGCCCTTCGAGCCCATGTGCGGCGCCCGCTCCATGAGCAAATTTTTCCTGGACCTCTACCGCATGCCCGACCGGGTCAAGGCCGCCATGGACGTGGCCGCGCCGGTCATCACCGCCGCGGCCATCGGGGCGGCCAAGGCGTCGGGGGTGGCAGGGGTGTGGCTGGGCGGCTGGCGCACGGCCAGCGCCATGCTGGCCCCGGAGATCTGGGACAAGCTGGTGTGGCCCTACTTCCGGTCCATGGCCGAGGCCCTGATCGCCGAGGGCATCACCCCGGTGTTCCACTGGGACCAGAACTGGACCCGCGACCTGGCGCGGCTGTTGGAGATGCCGGCCAAGAAGTGCGTGCTGAACCCGGACGGCATGACCGACGTGCGCCAGGCCAAAAAGCTCCTCAGGGATCACACGGCCATCATGGGCGACGTGCCCTCGCCCTTGTTCGCCACCGGCTCGCCCGCAGACGTGCGCAAGTACGTGCGGGACCTGGTGCGCGACCTCGGCCCCGAAGGCCTGATCCTCTGCCCCGGCTGCGACGCCCCCATCAATACCAAGGTGGAAAACATGGAGGCCTTCCTGGAAGCTAGCCGGGAGTTTGGGTAGTAGGATTTCTGGAAGACCGGGGGCGGCTGCGCCAGATATCCTCCGGCTGCGTCCGGGCCTGCGCTCCAACCT
>JAHLLK010000138.1 GCA_020444165.1 Deltaproteobacteria bacterium
AGACGGCGTGCCGCCGCTGGCGAGGCGGGTCGGGCAAGGGGCATCTCCCAACAAAACCCGCCGCTCCCGAAGCGGACGCGACCCCTGAACGCCACGCCGCGAGCGGAGATTCACCGTTAGACCCGCCCGCCCCTCATGAAATATCCGGGTAGGCGGTCAGGCTCCCGCCGCGGGCAGATCCGGCAGCGGCTGGGCGGCCCGCACCGCGTCCCGGATGGCCCGGGCCACGGCCGCAGCGGCCATGACCCCCAAGCCGTTGACATCGGCCTCCTGGTCCCCGGCGGCCAGCACACAGACCAGGTCGCCGTCCAGGGTGGTGTTGACCGGATCAATGGTGCGCACCAGGCCGTGCTGGGCCAGTTGGGCCACCTTGGTGGCGTCCTCCCGGTCCAACCGGGCGTTGGTGGTCACCACGGCCAGGGTGGTGTTGCCGGCCGCTTGGCCGGGCAGCCGCCGCCCCCCGGCCAGGAACCACGCGCTGGTGCCGGTGAATTCCCGGGAGTCCGGGGCCCGGCGGGCGCCGGCCAGGATGGCTCCGGTCTCATCCAGCACGTCGCCAAAGGCGTTGACCACGGCCAAGGCCCCCACCCTGAGCCCGCCCACGGCCAGCGCCGCTCCGCCCACGCCCCCCTTCATGGCCTGGGCCAGGCCGTGGAGCTTGCCCACCGTGGCCCCGGCCCCGGCCCCGAAGTTGCCCCGGGCCAGGGGTCCTTGGCCAGCGGCCAGACAGGCTTGACGCCCCAATTCGGCGTCGGGCACCGCCCGGCCGCCCGCCAGCGGCAGGTCGAAGATCACCGCGGCCGGCAGGATGGGCAGCCGGGCCGGGCCCAGGTCGATGCCCACCCCCTGGGCGGCCAACTGGGCCAGGGCGCCGTCCACCGCGGCCAGCCCGAAGCTGGAGCCGCCGGTGAACAGGACCCCGTGCACCTGGCGCACCAGATGCCCGGGACGGAGGCTGTCCATGCCCCGGGTGCCGGGAGCCGAGCCGGCCAGATGCACCCCGCCCACCGCGCCGCCGGGGCAAAGCACCACGGTGACCCCGCTGGGCCCGGCGGGGTGGTTGGCCTGTCCCACCGAAAAACCGCTTACGCTGGCGGGCGATCCGTCCGGCAGCCACCGTGTTTCCATGCCGCCTCCGCAGAGCGAAAAAATACACTCTAACCGGAAGCCTCGGGGTGTCAACCCTTTTGGGGGCAGCCCGGGTTTGACTTTGTCTCCCGAATGTCGTATTGCTTGGAGAAAGAAGCCTTGGCGGCGGTAGCCCATACTCATCCGACAGGGAGCCCTGCCCGGGGGGCGGTGGGTTCTGTCGAAGGGCCGCCCGCCGGGGCGGGTCTTTCCCAGGCGACGCGCAGGAGATTAGATGCCCGAGGCATATCTGGAGGAAAACCCCCAGGGACTGACAAGTGCTGAGTTGGTGGTGGCCATCCCCTCCTACCGGGAGGCGGCCCTGATTGGTTACCCCGTTGCGCAGGCCGCAGCGGGCCTGAGCCGTTTTTTCGGCCAGCATAAATCGGTTATCATCAACTGCGACAACAACTCCGATGACGGCACCAAGGAAGCCTTCTTTGCCGCCGACACCGGAGACATCCCGCAAATCTATCTTTCCACTCCGCCGGGCACCCGGGGCAAGGGCAACAACTTCCACAACCTTTTCCGCAAGGTGGTGGAGCTGGGAGCCCAGGCGGTGGTGGTGGTGGACGCGGACCTGAAGTCCATCACCCCCAGTTGGATCAAGCACCTTTGCGAGCCCCTGTTCAATGATTTCGGCTATGTAGCCCCGTTGTACGTGCGGCACAAGTACGACGGAACCATTACCAACTCCATAGCTTATCCCCTGACCCGGGCCTTGTACGGCCGCCGGGTCCGCCAGCCCATCGGAGGAGACTTCGGTTTTTCCGGCGAGTTGGCGCGGATATACCTGTCCAGCAACACCTGGTCCGAGGCGGTCAGCCAGTTCGGCATCGATATCTGGATGACCACCCTGGCCATGAACAACAACATACCCATCTGCCAGTCCTACATGGGCCGCCCCAAGATCCACAAGCCCAAGGACCCCGGCGCGGACCTGGGCCCCATGTTCAGTCAGGTGGTGGGCACCATTTTCGATTTGATGATCCAAAGCACCGGATACTGGATGCGGGTAAAATGGTCTCGGCCCACCAGTATATACGGCTTCGGCCTGGGCGAGCTGGAGATGCCGCCCCCGGTCAAGGTGAGCACCGAAAAACTGGCGGAGAACTTCAAGCGGGGCTTCAGTCAATACCACCAGGTGTGGCAAAAAGTGCTGAACCCGGAAATAATGAACAAGGTCGAGGAGATATCCGAGCTGCCCGAGGAGCAGTTCGATTTCCCCGCCACGGTGTGGGCCAAGCTGCTCTATGATTTCGCGGTGGCCTACCACGACGAGACCGTGGCGCGGGGCGAGCTTCTGGATTCGCTCATTCCGCTATACTTCGGCAAGACCCTATCCTATGTCAGAAAGACGGACCGCATGAGCATCCAGCAGGCTGAGGAGTTCATAGAGTCCGAATGCATGATCTTCGAAGAGAGCAAACCCTACCTGCTGGAGCGCTGGGGCGCCTGAAAACCCCAAGAGGTGCGAGCATGGCCAAAATTTTGATCGTGGATGATGAGGAACATATCCGCTTCTTGTACTCCGAGGAACTGACGGACGAAGGTTACGACGTGGTCACCGCCGACAGCGGCCGCGACCTTTTGGAACGGATCGAAAAGGAGAAGCCCAATCTGATCATCTTGGACATCAAGATGGTGGATTACAACGGCTTGGACCTGTTGCAGGACATCCGCAACAAGTACTACGATCTGCCGGTCATTCTCTGCACGGCTTACGACACTTTCAAGGAGGACATGAAGTCCATCGCCGCCGACTTCTACGTCATCAAGTCCTTTGACCTGACCGAGCTGAAGAACAAGATCAAGATAGCCCTGGAGACCTCCTTGCCCAGCGTCTGAGCCCGCTCCCGGGGAAGGCAAGGCCTCCCCGGGACAGCACTCCCGGCCGGTCACTCAGCCGGCTCCCGTGGCCCCGCCGCACTGAATCGTTTAATCCGGCCAACTGCCCGCACCCTTTACGGCGTGCGGGCAGCGGCGTTTGGGCGGCAATCTCCCCAGCCGGGCGGGCGGCTCGGGGATTCGCGTTCGCGCAGGGCGCGGGTCTCCTGATGGGAGGCCATTGCATGGTGAAACACATAAAACGTGTTTATATTATGTCAAAAATGGCTGTGAAACCTGATTACGGCAGGCGATGGCCGAGGCGGGCCAAGGATGGCCCGCCAAATAGCATGCTTCAAAAAGCTTGCAATTTGTGAGGCTTGGCAAAACCCGGCCCCCCGGCAAACTCTGCTTGCTGGGGTGGAGTCACGTTTTTGCCAAGCCGATCGTTGCACAAGGCAGGACGCCCCGTGCAATGCTCGCGATGGGAGAGTGATGCACGGTGCGTCCTGCACCGTGCATCGGCCTCGAGGGGGGATGGCTTCCTATTGCCGGATGCTGGTCAACAGGCCCAGGCTGGCCAGGATGAACACCACGTTGGGCAGCCAGGCGGAGATGAACGGCGGCAGCACCCCGGCATAGCCGAAGATGGAACGCACGTAGCTGAAAAAGACCCAGTAGACCAGGGCCGCGGCCATGCCCAGCACGATGCCCGAGGCCAACGAGCGCCCCCCCTCGTGGAACAGAGCCAGGGGAATGCCCAACAGGGCCATGATGAGGCAGACAAAGGGATAGCTGATCTTGGTTTGCAGATCCACCCGCTGGCGCCGGGTGTCATAGCCCTCCAGCTCGGCCTTGTGGACGAAGTCGTTCAGCTCGCCCAGGCTCATCTCCTCGCTGGGTTTGGACAGGCGGTTGAAGTCGTCGGGCCGCTCCGGCAGTTCCAGAACCTTTTGCTCAAAGGGCACCGCGGTGTAGCCGCCCTCGGGCAGGCGCTTCTGATAGAGGCCCGAGAAGAAGGTCCATTTGCCGCTCAGGTAACGGGCCCGGCGGGCGTCCACCCGCTCCACCAGATTGAAGCTGGGGTCCAGGCGGTAGTACACCACGTTGGACAAGGAGTGGGTTTCGGGGTCGTAGAACCCCACGTGATACACCGAGTTGGCCCCCTTGTAATAGAATTTCTCCCGGTGGTAGAAGCGGCCCGGCCGCTTTTCCACCTGGACTTCCCAAATCTGATTGGTGCGGGCCTTGGTGTTGGGGATCACCGATTCGTTCAACAGGGCCGAGGCAAAGGCCAGGCCCATGGCGATGAGCACAATGGGCAGGGTGAAGCGGAAGATGCTGATGCCGGCCGACTTCACGGCCACCACCTCGCCGTGCTTGGACATCAGCCCCAGGCAGATCACCGTGCCCATGAGGATGGCCAGGGGCGCCAAGAGGCTCAAAAGCGCGGGCACCTGGTAGATGAAGTACACGGCCATGATCGAGCCCTGCACCCCGGCCTCGGAGAAGTTGTCCACCTTTTCGATGAAGTCGAACAGGGTGTAGATGGCCACGAAGGCCAGGAGGAGGAACCCGAACATCTTCAGGAACTCGCGGGCCACGTAATCGGTGAGGATGCGCATGGCTTAGCTCACACCTCCTGGGCGCCGCGGGCCCGCCGCCAGAGTTGGGGCAGGCGGGCCAGGAAATCGGCCAGGGGCGCGGGGGCCTCTTTCAGGCGCAGGCGGAAGAGATACCAGCCCAGGGCGGCCAGGATCACGTTGGGCGTCCACATGCCCACGGCCACGGGGTAGGCCCCGGTCTCCCCAAAGGACCAGGCGGCCGAGAGCATGAGGTAGTAGCCCAGGAAGATCACCAGGGCCACGGCCACGCCCCAGGAGCGGCCGCCGCTGGAGTAGCCCAGGCCCAAGGGCATGCCGATGAAGCCCAGGATCACGCAGGCAAAGGGCACCGAGAATTTCTTGTGCAGCTCCATGGCCGCCAGGTAGCGCTTGCGGCTGTCCGGCGGCGCGTTGTCCACGGCGGCCCACAACTCGCTCAGGTACATTTCCTTTTCATGGCGGGTGGTGCGCTGCTGGGCGCCCGTGAAGCCGGAGGCCTTCAGGGCCACGTCGTAGGTCTCGAAATGCGCGGTCTGGGCGGTTTTCAGGTCCTCGCCCACCGCGTGAATGGTGCCATCATAAAGGCGGATGGTGATGCGGCCGGCCTTGGCCGGGTAGAGTTTTCCCCTTTTGGCCACGATGGTGTTAACCTGCCGGGGGTCGCGCTCGTCCACGATGAAGACATCGCGCATGGCCCCCTGGCCCGGCAGCTCGCCCACATAAAGCACCAGCCCGGGGAAGGTGTCCAGGAACACCCGCTCCCTCAGGGCCAGGTCGGCCTTTTGGGTGGCCACCTGATAGACCAGGTTCTCGAAGTTGTGGTTGCCCCAGGGCAGGCCCCAGATGGCCAGCACGCTGGTGGCCAGCCAGGCGGACACGGCCAGGGCCCCCACCGGGGGCAAAAGGGCGGTGAGACTGACCCCGGCCGCTTTGAGCGCCGTGATCTCGTTGTCCTGGGAGAGGCGCAAAAAGGCCAGGAGCACTCCCAACAGGGTGGCCATGGGTATCGTAAAGACAAAGAAATACGGCAGGGTGTAGAGCAGGAGTCGGAGCACCACCGTGAGGCCGACTCCCCGGGTCACCACCAGGTCGGTCAGCTCCATGATCTTGGCCACCAGGAGAACGAGGGTGAACACTCCCAGACTGATAAAGAACGGGCTCAACATCTCGCCGAACAGGTAGCGGTATATGATCCTGGTGCGGAGCATCGCCAGGAGTCTAAAGGGTCTGGGGAGCTTTGTAAAGGACATGGGCATGAACCTGCGAGAAGAACTCCAAAAGCTGCAAGAAGATCAACTTCATCCCGCCGCGGCCCGCGCCAGCCGGAGCCGGGGCCGGCGGCATGAGGAACCGGAATGCAGCCTCCGTACGGCTTTTCAAAGGGACCGCGACCGCATCCTCTACAGCAAGGCCTTCCGCCGCCTGAAGCACAAGACCCAGGTCTTCCTGGCTCCCACCGGCGACCACTACCGCACCCGGCTCACCCACACCCTGGAGGTGGCCCAGATCGCCCGCACCGTGGCCCGGGCGCTCCGGCTGAACGAGGACCTGACCGAGGCCATCGCCCTGGGCCACGACCTGGGGCACACCCCCTTTGGCCACGCCGGGGAGGCGGTCTTGAACCAACTCCTGCCCGGGGGTTTCCGGCATCACGAGCAGTCCATCCGGGTGGTCGACGAGCTGGAGCGGGACGGCCGCGGCCTGAACCTGACTTTCGAGGTGCGCCAGGGCATCCTCCACCACTCCAAGGGCCGCGGGCAGTTCCTGCCCCAGCCGGGCCGGGACCTGGATCTCACCCTGGAGGCCCAGCTGGTGCGGGCGGCCGACGTGATGGCCTACATCGCCCACGACACCGACGACGCCATGCGGGGCGGGGTCATCGGGGCCGGGGAGCTGCCCCCGGCGGTGGTGGCCGGCCTGGGCGACCGCCTTTCCCGCCAGATCGACACCATGGTGCGGGATCTCATCGCCGAGACCCGGGCCCGGGATCTGGCCCAGGTGACCCTGTCGGCCCGGGTGGCCGAGGCCATGAACCTCCTGCGGGAGTTCCTGTACCAACGGGTCTACGACAACCCCGAGGTGCACGGCGACTTCATCAAGGCCTCCAAGGTGATCCACGAGCTTTATGAAGAGCTCATCCACAACGACGAAATCTTTGTCCGCTGCGTGGGCCCTCTGCCGCCGGCCGGGGAGCGGCACCGCCGCACGGCCGACTACATCGCCGGCATGTCGGACCGCTTCGCCCTGAACCTCTACACCGAGATTCTCCTGCCCAAACCCTGGGGACGGTTGTAACCGGCCCGGTGAGGCCGAGGGGCGAAGGTTTATCGTAAGACGGCCGGTGCACCGCCCGGGGGCAAAGGGAGCGAGGTTTTTCGCGCGTCGGGGGTTCGCACCGCCCGGGGGCAAAGGGAGCGAGGTTTTTCGTGAGTCGGGGGCTCGCACCGCCCGGGGGCAAAGGGAGCGAGGTTTTTCGTGAGTCGGGGGCTCGCACCGCCCGGGGGCAAGGGGAGCCCCCGTCAGGCCCGGCCTGACGGGGACCAACCTGAACCGGAGACTCAGTTTTCGGTGAAAGCCCGGAGCTTCTTGGCCCGGGAGGGATGGCGGAGCTTCCGGAGGGCCTTGGCCTCGATCTGCCGGATGCGCTCGCGGGTCACGTCGAAGTCGCGG
>JAHLLK010000139.1 GCA_020444165.1 Deltaproteobacteria bacterium
CCCATCATCGCCATGACCGCCAACGCCATGGCCGGGGACCGGGAAAAGGCCCTGGAAGCGGGCATGAACGACCACGTGGCCAAACCCATCGACCCGGATCTTTTGTTTGGCGCCCTCAAGCGGTGGATCAAGCCGGGGGTGCGGGGCTTCACGCCCCAGGCCGGGGGCCCGGCCGCGGGGCCGGCCGCGCCGGCCGGGGAGGTGTCCCTGCCCGCGGCCATCGTGGGCTTCGATCTGGCCGACGGCCTCGCCCGGGTGGGCGGCAACGCCAAGCTCTACCAGAGCCTGTTGATCAAACTCCGGGAGGGTTACGCCGGCGCCCCGGCCGAGGTGGCCGGGCACCTGGCCGCCGGCCGCCGGGAGGAGGCCCAGCGCCTGGCCCACAGCCTGAAGGGGGTGGCCGGCAACGTGGGCGCCGGGGAGTTGCAGGCCGCAGCCGCGGCCCTGGAGGCCGCGGTGAGGGAGGAGCGCGCCGCGGATTACGAACCCCTGGTGGCCGACCTGGGGAGAGTAGTGGCCTTGGTGACGGAAGCGCTGGGGGTCTTGGGCCCGGCCCCGGCTCCCGCGGCCCCCTCGCCGGCGGCGCCGGCCGCCTCGCCGGCCCAGCGCGCGGCCGTGTTGGACGAGCTGGCCGCGGCGCTCAAGACCAGGAAACCCAAGCCCAGCAAGGAGGCCTTTCAAAAGGTGGCCGACCTGGGCTGGCCTTCGGAATTCTCTCTGGAGCTGGCCGATTTGGGCAAGCTGGTGGGCAAGTACAAGTTCATGGACGCCCTCACCCTGGTGGAGGCGCTCAAGGCCAAGCAGGAAGGATGAAGCTCCATGCTTAAGCAACTGGCGGAATGCAACGTCTTGGTGGTGGATGACACCGAAGCCAACCTGGATATCCTGGTGGAGGCCTTGGGGGATATTTACGACGTATCCGTGGCCATCGACGGCGAGTCGGCCCTGGAGGCGGTGGCCGAAAACCCCCCGGACATCATCCTCCTGGACATCATGATGCCCGGCATCGACGGCTACGAAGTCTGCCAGCGCTTGAAAGCCGATCCGCGCTACGCCAAGATCCCGGTGGTCTTCCTGACCGCCATGACCGAAGTGGCCAACAAGACCAAGGGCTTCCAACTGGGCGCGGTGGATTACGTGACCAAGCCCTTTGAGATCATGGAGGTGCAGGCCCGGGTGGAAACCCACCTCGCCCTTATGTTGGCCCGCCGCGAGCTGGAGATGCAGAACGAGATCCTGGAGCAGAAGGTGGCCGAGCGCACCCGGGAGCTGGAGCTGACCCAGGAGGTGACCATCTACAGCCTGGCCACCCTCTGCGAAACCCGGGACAACGAAACCGGCGGCCACATCCTCCGGACCCAGCGCTACGTGGGGGCCCTGGCCAAGAAACTGTCCCAGAGCCCCAAATTCGCCGACCAACTGGACCCCCGCACCGTGGAGCTTTTGTACCGCTGCGCCCCCCTGCACGACATCGGCAAGGTGGGGGTGCCCGACGCCATCCTCCTGAAGCCCGGCCGGCTTACCGACGACGAGTTCGAGGTCATGCGGACCCACTGCGAGCTGGGGTTCCAGGCCCTGTTGAAATCCGAGAAGCTTTTCCTGACCGAGAACCTGCCCTCGTTCCTGAACCACGCCAAGGACATCGCCTTCACCCACCAGGAGAAGTGGAACGGCACCGGCTATCCCCGCCGGCTCAAGGGCGAGGAGATCCCCCTGTCCGGCCGCATCATGGCCGTGGCCGACGTTTACGACGCGCTCATCTGCCAGCGGGTTTACAAGCCGCCCTTCAGCCACGCCAAGGCGGTGGAGATCATCACCAAGGACAGCGGCAGCCACTTTGACCCCGACGTGGTGGACGCCTTCCTGGAGATCCAGGAGGAGATCCGGGCCATCGCCCTGGAGCTGGCCGACCACGAGGAGGAGAAAAAGGCCCTGGCCGGGGAGAGCTAGGAGGGTGCCGGAGAAATGGGGAGAGATGGGGGAAAACCCCACCAAATTCAGCCGGCGCCACGGCGCCAGGAGCCGGATAACATGCCTGCTTGCCCTGCCTCCTTGCTGCGGCGCTTTGTCCTGACCCTGACCCTGACCCTGACCTTGGGCCGGGGCCTCGCCCTCGCCCTGCTGGCCGGCGGGCTGGCCTGCGACCAATCCCCACCGCCGCCGCCTCCGCCGCCCACCCCCTCGGCCGCGGCCGACCTCACGGCCTATTGCCAGAAACAGCACGGCTCGCCCCGGGTGGAGCGGGTGTCCGAGCACGTGTGGGCAGCCCTGGGTTATGACCTCTCCAACGTGATCCTCATCAGCACCCCGGCCGGCAAGGTCATCGTGGACACCGGGGCCAGCCTGACCCGGGCCGCCCGCATCCGCCAGGACCTGGAGGCCCAGGCGCCGCCCGGGCCGGTGTTGGCCGTGATCTTCACCCACAGCCACGCGGACCACATCGCCGGGGCCAGCGTGTGGGCCGGGCCGGACACCCCCATCTGGGCCACCAGCCGCTTCATCCCCGACCTGTTGAAACAGTACTCCCTGTTCATGCCGGCCGAGAAGACCCGGGGCCGGCGCCAGTTCGGCCTGCACGTGCCGCCCGCCGCGGTGCCCTGCTCGGCCCTGGGCCAGCGCCTGGAGCCGGGCGCCCTGCGGGGCTCCGGCGCGCTGTTGCCCAACCACACCTTCCACGACCACCAGAAGCTCACCTTCGGCGGCCTGGAGGTGGAGCTGCTGGCCGCCCCGGGCGAGACCGAGGACACCTTAGCCGTGTGGGTGCCAGCCGACCGCACCCTGATCCCGGGCGATGATTTCTACAACGCCTTCCCCAACCTCTACACCCTGCGGGGCACCAGCCCCCGGCCGGTGGACGGCTGGATCAAGAGCCTGGACGCCATGCGGGCCCTGGCCCCGGAGCACCTGGCCCCCACCCACACCAACCCCCGCCACGGCCGGGAGGACATCACCCAGGCGCTCACCAATTACCGCGACGCCATCCAATGGGTGCGGGACGAGGTGGTGCGCCGGGCCAACCAGGGCCAGGACCTGGACACCATCGCCCACGAGGCCCGCCTGCCTGCCCGCCTGGCCGGACTGCCCTATCTGCAGCCCACCTACGGGCAGGTGGATTGGTCGGTGCGGGCCATATACACCAACTATCTGGGCTGGTTCGACGGCCGGCCCGAGGCGCTCTATCCCCTGGGCCCCCGGGAGACCGCGGCCCGGGAGGTGCGGCTTATGGGCGGGCCGGTCCGGGTGCTGAAGCTGGGCCGCCAGGCCCTGGCGGAGAAAGACCCCCGCTGGGCCCTGCACCTGTTGGCCAAGCTCCGGCGGAGTGGAGAAGCCCAAGGCGGGCTGGCCCCCCAATTGAACGCCGCCCTGGCCGAGGCCTGCCAGGCGGTGGCCTACACCACGGCCAACACCAATGGCCGGGCCTATCTTTTGGAGATGGCCTGGGAATACGCCGGGGGAGCGCCCGAGAACACCCGCACCAAGCCCCGGGCCGAACTGATCGCCCACATCCCCCTGGACTACATCCTGCAAATGCTCACCCGCCAGCTCAACCCGGCCAAGGCGGCGGGGGTGCACGAGTCCATGGGCCTGGAGTTCCCGGATGAACACCAGCACTACACCCTGACCGTGCGCTACGGCCTGGCCCAGGTGACCCCGGGCGGGCCCCTGCCCGGCGACCCCCCGCCCCTGGCGATCCTGACCTTGAACGCGGCCGACCTGCGGGGCCTGGTCACCGGGGAGGAGGGCCTGGCTGGTCTGGTGGCCGGAGGGCACATCGGCTTGCAGGGCTCCCTGACCGACACCTTGCGCTTCTGGTTCCGCTTCGAGCGCCCGGGGAGTGACGGCTAAGCCGGTTCGCGGAGAACCGTGTCATGGTGGGAGCGCTGGCCCGCACCCGGGGGAAGCCGTAGCCCAACCAAGGGAAACCGTGTGAAATCTTTGGCCAGACTGTGGCCCCGGGGCCTGCCGCGTGATGCGGACAACCTCTTCGACCTGGAGGAGTGGCGGGGCTGGTTCGGCGACGTGCTGAACCTGCTCTTCGTGGTGCTCCTGCCTCTGAGCATCTTCATCAGCGCGCGGGTGCTCCTGGCCCAGGGTCACCATCTCCTGGTGGCTCTGGACGTGGTGCTGTGGCTGACCCTCTTGACGCGCTACCTGTTTTTCCGGAGCGTGGTCCGGCCCAGCCACAAGCTCCTCTGGCTGGCCATCCTCTACGTCATGACCCTGAGCTTTTTCGTGGGCCTGGGGCCCAACTACGCCCGGGCGGCCTGGCTCATGTTCGGCGCGGTGCTGGCGGCCCTGTTGTATGGGGCTTGGGGCGGCGCGGCAGCCTCCTTGGGCAACGGGGCGGCCTTGGTGGCCTTGTACCTGCTCCTGGACCCCCAGAACCCGGCCTGGGCCGAGACCTACCGCCTGGGCGCCCTCCCCTGGACCATGTTCGTGGTCAATTCCTCGCTCCTGGCCCTGGGGGCCAGCCTGCCGGTGGGCTTCCTCATCGGCCGGCTGGACCGGGCCCTGACCAACGAGCAACAGGCCCATCAGCGGCTGCAAGCTGAGGTGGCCGAGCGGGTCCAGGCCGAGAGGACCCTTTCCGAGCACCAGGCCCGGCTGGACAAGCTCACCGCGGATCTGCCCCAGGTGGTGCTGTTTCAGTTCCGCGAACCGCCCGCCGGGCCGGGGCGTTTCACCCTGGTCAGCGGCAACGTGGCGGCCCTCTCGGAGGTGACGCCCGTGGCGGTGCTCCAGGACCCGGAGGCCATCTTCGGCCAGCTCCGGCCCGCCGATCGCCAAAAGCTGGAGGCCCGGCACCTGGCGGCGCGGCGGAGCCTGACCACGCTGCGCCTGGAGGTGCAGTGCCTTTTGCCCAGCGGGGCCCGGCGCTGGTACGAAGTGGTCTCCACCCCCCGGACCGAGCCGGACGGCGGGGTGTTGTGGGACGGGGTGTGGCTGGACATCAACGAGCGCAAGCGCTTCGAGGAGGATCTGGTCAAGAGCGAGGAGCGCTACCGCCTGGTGGTGGACCACGCCCAGGAGGGCATCGTCATCACCCAGCTCACCCGCATCAGTTTTTGCAACCGCCGCTTGGCGGAGATGGCCGGCTGCTCGGCCGAGGAGCTTTTGGCCACCCCCCTGGAAGACCTCCTGCACCCGGACGAACGCGGCTTTCTCACCCAGCAGATGTTGCAGCGCTACCGGGGCCTGTCCCTGCCTTCCCGCTTCCGGCTCAGGGTGGTGCCTAAGACCGGCGGGGTGGTGTGGCTGGACTGCCACAGCGCCCTGGTTACCTGGGAGGGGGCTCCGGCCATCCTGAGCTTCGTCACCGACATCTCCGAGTTGGTGCAGGCCGAGGAGCGGCACCGCCGCTACGAGGCCGAAATGCGCCAGGCCCAGAAGATGGAGGCGGTGGGCACCCTGGCCGGGGGCATTGCCCACGATTTCAACAACATCCTCACCGCCGTCATGGGCTACACCGAGCTGTTGCAGCTCCGGCTGGCCCAATTGCCCGAGGACGCCGGCTATTTGGCCCAGGTCATGGCCGGCTGCGAGCGGGCCCGGGAGCTGATCCGGCAGATCCTCACCTTCAGCCACCAGGCCCAGCCGGAGCCGCGGCCCGTGCAGGTGCGCGATCCGGTGGCCGAGGCCCTGCGGCTCCTCCGGGCCTCCCTGCCGGCCACCGTGGACATCCGGGCCGACCTGGCCAGCCAGGCCCAGGTGCTGGGCGACGCCACGAGCATCCACCAAGTGCTCATGAACCTGGGGGCCAACGCGGGCCAAGCCCTGGGGGAGCGGGACGGCATACTGTGGGTGGGGCTCTATGACCTCAACCTGGACGAGGCCGCGGCGGGCGACCACGCGGACCTGGCCCCGGGCCCTTACGTGCGGCTGGTGGTGTCCGACAACGGCCGGGGCATGAGCCCCGAGGTGCGGGAGCGGATCTTCGATCCCTTCTTCACCACCAGGAAGCGGGGCGAGGGCACCGGCCTGGGCCTGGCCGTGACCCACGGCATAATCAAGGGCATGGGCGGGGAGATCCAGGTGCAGAGCCAGCCCGGCCAGGGCACCATCTTCGACATCCTGCTCCCGGCGTTGGACACCCCCGCCCCGGGCGAGGCCGCCGCGGCCGCGCCGCTCTACCGGGGCCACGGCCGGGTGTTGGTGGTGGATGACGAGGAGGCGGTGCGCCAGGTGCTGGGCCGCATGCTGGAGATGCTGGGCTTCACCGTGGTCACCGCGTTCGACGGCGCGGCGGCCCTGGCCCGCCTGGAGCGCGAGCCCGGGGATTTCGATTTGGTGGTCACCGATCTGATAATGCCCCGGCTCACCGGCGACGCCCTGGCCCAGGAGATCGCGGCGCGGGGCCTGCATCTCCCCGTGATCCTGGCCACCGGCCAGGGCCGGGGTTTCGCCCAGGAGGAGCTGGCGGCCCTGGGCATCCAGGCGCAGTTGCACAAGCCGATATCGCTGCGCAAGCTCTCGGAGACCTTGGCGGCGGTGCTGGGGGAGAAGGGGGAGGGGTAGGATCGCCACGCCCCGTCCGGCGCCCGATGGCCCGTGACCGCGGCCAAGGCGGTGAAGCGGGTGCGCACCCTGCCCGAGCCGCAGTGCCGCCTGGTGGAGTTCGGCGACAGCTCCATCAACTTCACCCTGCTGGTCTGGGTGGAAGACCCCATGAACGGGCTCATGAACGTGAAGGACGCGGTGCTAAGCGCGGTGTGGCGGGCCTTCCGGGACGGGGGGATCAAGATTCCGTTCCCGCAGCGGGATGTGCATATTGTGGGGGGAGAGGAGAAGGAGGGGGCGGGGGAAGGGAGAGGAGCGAGAATGTTAACGAAATCCGGGGAGACAGTAGTTGGCAGTGTGGCAGGTTAAGGGGTACAGTCGGAGCCACACCGACGGGGGGCTGGCGGCTGGTGTGTTTGGGCTCAGCTGAAGCAGTTGTTGCTGTTGGAGCTTAGAGCGGTGCGGCAGAATGTGTATGGAAAGGGTGGGATTTGGAGAGAGTCTGGTCAGAGGCAGAGTAAGTAAAGCTGATCGGAGCGCATCTGTTTTCGAGGTCGCCGCAAGGTATAGAATGAGATGTGGGACAAACAGAACGAAATTAACTTGCAGTAAGTGTGGTAGTATTAATATGGGATGTTGAGCCTATCCGCATGGTGCAACGAGAGGTTTCATAAGGTTGACGCCTTTCACGA
>JAHLLK010000168.1 GCA_020444165.1 Deltaproteobacteria bacterium
GATGTTGGCCCCGAAGTTCTTGAGCTGGATGGCGCTCATGAAGGCCATGATCAGCCCCAGCAGGAAGCTGATGAGCCCCACGATGGGCAGGCCGTCCACCCCCACCTGTTCCATGTAGAGCTCGGTGTCGCCCCAGCGCAGGGAGCGTGGCCGCCGGATCACCAGGGCCAGGGCCCGCATCAGGGTGCCCACGAAGCTGACCACATCGACGATGTCGTCTATCAGTTCGAAGGTGGCCTTGCCTACGGCCCCCACCAAGCCGCCGGGGGAGCGTTTGGGCTTGGGGGGCATGGGCTTGAGCTCGTCGTAGTGGATGATGTCCATCATCCCCTGGGCCTGCTGGCTCACGCCCTGGAGGGTCACCTTCACCTTGGCCGCGGCGGCCTGCTGCTGCAGCACGTTCAGGGCCATGACCCCGCCGGTGTCCAGGTAGGCCACTTGGCTCATGTCCACGTTTAGGGAGGTAAGCCCGGCAGTGGAGGTGATCTGCTTGAAGCGGGCCACCAAAAGGTCGGTGGCGTAGACATCCAGGCGGCCGGAGAGGCTCAGGGTCTTGGCCCCGCCCTCCCCTTGCAGGACGGCCTGAAAATTGGGCTTGTATTTCTTGTGGATCATCGCCTCGCCGGAGTTTGCTGCAACCTAATGGCGGATTCAGTTGAAATTCAAGGATGCGAAATCTTCGTGGCTAACCCCCAACTCGTCGCGCAGGGTTACTTCGAAGAAGGCCAGGCATATGGCCCCGGTGCGCCCGCTTCCACTCAGCGGAGAGCATATCATGTAAACCGCTCCGTCACTGGTGTAAAGCGTGAAATGGGCGTTGCCCCGCGCCCTGATGGCCTGTTTCACCTTGTCGTATTGCGAGTAGTCCTTGCCGCCGGCGACCACCATCAAGCCGCCCTTGGCCCTGGGGTCGGGGAACGCGCCCATGAGCGCCCTGCCGTCGCCGTCTATGACCCCCACCCCGCAGGGCAAGGCTTGATCGTTGGCCACCGAGTCCTTGTAAAGCTCGCGCATGGCCTGGTGCAACTGCTCCTGCTTGTCCGGAGTGGCCAAGGGGGCCAGGCGTTTCTTGGCGTTGTCCAGCAGGCTCAAGGCCCTGGTGCGGAATTCAGCGGCCTTTTTGCTCACCGGCTTCTGCTCCGAACCGCAGCCGAGCCCCACGGCCCAGGCCAAGCCCAGAACCAGGCAAGCAGCGATCACTATGCGCGCGTTGGGAGGCACGGCCGGTTTCTCTCCAGGTTTGGGCAAGCTTACGAATGCTATCATAAGCTTCAGCCGCCATTGTAGCTTATTGCGGCCCTGGAACCTAGCCCAGCGTCAACCGGGAGGAAATCGGCCAGGTCATGCCCAGTGGACAGCGCTTCATCCTGCGGGGAGAGACGGTGGGAGACCAGGCCACGGGCCTGGTGTGGAGCCGCTCGGCCAACCCGGCGGGCTGGCCCCTGTTCTGGGACGAGGCCAACGACTACCTGGCCGGGCTCAACCAGGACACTCACCTGGGTTGCAGCGACTGGCGCCTGCCCAACCGCCGGGAGCTGTTCTCGCTCATGGACCACGCCCAGGCCAACCCCGCCCTGCCCCCGGGCCATCCCTTCACCTCGGTGGAACTGGCCTGGTACTGGAGCGCCACCCCCTACGCGGCCAACCCGGCCTACGCCTGGTATCTGCACACCGAGGGCGGGCGCATGTTTTTTGGCGACAAGGGCCGCTCCTATTACGTGTGGCCGGTGCGGGGAGAGAGCCCGGTGCTGCCGGTCACCGGCGGCCCGGAGCAAGCCAGCGGCATCCCCTGGCCCGAGCCGCGCTGGGAGATGCGGGGCGAGACGGTGCACGACCGCCTCGGCGGCCTGACTTGGAGCAAATGCGCCGATATGGCCCCCGGCCCGGTGAGCTGGTTCCGGGCCATGGAGTTGGCCCGGGAAGCCGACGCCGCGCGCTTGGGAGGCATGGGCGGCTGGCGGCTACCGACCATAGCCGAGCTGGAGCTGGTGGTGGACGCGGGCCGGGCCTTCCCGGCTATCGACCCCGCGGCTCCCTTCAGCGACCTGCGGCCCCAGTATTGGTCAGCCACCACCAGCGGCTTCGACCCCGACTGGGCCATGGCCCTGTACCTGGACAAGGGAGGGGTGGGCGTGGGCATGAACAAGGACGCTCACTACTACGTTTGGCTGGTGAGCGGCCAAGACCGGGCAGGCTGAAACAGCTCGCTTGCCCTCACTACGCTCCGGCCTCAGAATCAAGGTCAGGACGCGGCGCGCCCCTCGCCGCCTGATCTCACCCCAAACAATCTCGAGGTAGCCATGAAATTATTTAAAACCCTGTTGGGGCTGGCGGCCGCCGTGGTTCTGGCCACGGCCCCGGCCATGGCCTGCACCGGCATCACCGTAAAGGCTCAGGACGGCGCGGTGGTCCACGCCCGCACCATGGAGTTCGGCACGAATCTGCACTCCCAGGTGCTCATCATCCCGCGCGGCTACTCCCTGACCGCCCTGGGACCGGGGGACAAGCCGGGCCTCAAGTGGAAGGCCAAGTACGGCGCGCTGGGCCTGAACGCCTTCAACCTTCCCTCCCTGGCCGACGGCATGAACGAAAAGGGGCTGGGGGCGGGCATGTTCTATCTGCCCGGCTTCGCCGAGTACCAGAAGGTGACCCCCACGGACCAGGACAAATGCCTGGCCCCCTGGGACGTGGTTACCTGGATGCTCACCAACTTCGCCAGCGTGGCCGAGGTGAGGGCGGCCCTGCCCCAGGTGAAGGTCTGGCCCGCCACCCTGGCCAACATCAGCGGCAGCTTCCAGCCCCTGCATTACCTGGTCACCGACAAAGAGGGCAACTCCCTGGTGGTGGAGTATGTGGGCGGCAAGCTGCACCTGTACGACAACTCCCTGGGGGTCATCACCAACTCGCCGCCCTTTGACTGGCACCTGAACAACCTGCGCAACTACGTGAACCTCTCGGCCAACAACGTGCCCCAGCTCAAGCTCAAGGGCATCAACATCTACCCCACCGGCCAGGGCTCGGGCATGCTGGGCCTGCCCGGCGACATCACCCCGCCCTCGCGCCTGATACGCGCGGTGGCCTTCACCCAGGCGACCTTGCCCGCTCCTGACGGCGAGGAGGCGGTGATGAGCGCCCTGCGTCTGCTGGACTCCTTTTACATAAGCAAGGGCATGTCCCGAGCCTGGGATAAGGGCAAGGTGCACTACGACTTCACCCAGTGGATGGACGCCTGCGACCTGAAGAACTTGAAGTTCTACTTCGCCACCTACGACAACCTGACCCCCAAGGTGGTGGACATGAACAAGCTGGACCTGAACGCCGCCAAGTTGCAGCGCATACCCATCACCACCGGGCCGCGCTTTGAGGATGTTACCGGGTTGGCTAAGTAGATAAGGCTAGGCGGTCCGGGCGGCATGGCCGTCCGGACCCCTGAAATTTAGCATTTCCGATAAGATGCGAAGGTAAGAATGTGTTAAGAAACATTTGCGGGATAATTCTTTGTATCTTAGGAAAACAACTTTTTAATCCTTGCAAACAATTTTTCATAATTTTTTAGAGACTCTTTATCAAGTTCTACTTCGCCCTTCAGAGTCGCTTCGTAGTAAGATTTACTCTTTAAAACTCTATCCATTTTTTCACTTTTTAATGCTTTGGCTCTATCCGTAATATCTAATTTTTCACTTTCACCCCCTAAAATATATTTTCTAAAGTCACTATCACTCAACAAACCTTCAATTGTTTGGTCATCATCCTCTGTCAGTACAATGACCACGTTTTCATCTAAACAAAACTCACGTACTAGTTCTTTACGTACTGATCTACCTGCCTTATCATTATCCAGTAAAACACCAAAATTACACCTCCATCCAATTAATAGAGATATTAACGGATGTAATTTAGTAGCGCCTTTACCGGGAATTATCGAAACAACTTCCATCTTTTTGTCCTGCAATATATTTATGCCAGCCCTCAAATAATAGTAATCAGTTATACCTTCAACCACTAGATTTTTGTCATGCGGAAAAGATAATGATTTAGCAAGTGCAAGGCCTATTGCAGTCAAAATCGGTGTCAGAGTTTCGGTGTCAGAAGTTTTATAAATTTTATTTTCAACTTTAGTACCACTGTCTCCTTTGGTTACCAGCCTTACCCGAGACAACTCGTTGGCTTCTATTAAATAGGGAGAGTGCGTACTAAAAACAATCTGGTTATTGCCTGCCATGTCCCTCAGGACCCCCAAAACATCCTCTTGTGCTTTTGCATGTAAAAACAATCCAGGCTCATCAATTAAAATAATTTTTGACGTTTTTGCTTTGTTTGCCTGCATCCTCAAATAAAACGATACGAACCACTGAAGACCTTTGCTCCTTTGTTCCAAACTGAATAGATTTGTTTTACCTTTGTCTCTAAAACCTATATGTAGCCGATCAGCGTAAGGTCTCAATTCTATGTCGATGGCATCTTGTCCCCAACTTCTGCCGAAATTTCCAGTTATCTGAGCAGACACGTCGTTTAATATATTGATCCTCCTCTGCGGTTCTTTGGTCTCAACTAATTTTTTAAGATCTAACTCAGCTACCGTTGCCAAATCACTAACGGTTCGATTGGATATCGCTTCACTAAGAGGTATTTCAAAAGGCAACATGTCATCGAACGAACTAAACATAATGAAACTAGGTACTTTTTTCACCAACTGATTGACCAATTTACCGACAGTAGGGAAAATGTAATCCTCAGGAAAGATACTATCAATTTTTTTCTTCACAGCCTGCTGCGGTTGCTCCCAGCCACCGCCCGAGAGTACTTGCAACAACTCTTCAAAATAATTTGTTACATCCCTTCCGATATCACGCTTGCCATCAGGCTCAATTTGTAATTTTGGTATAGAATCTAATATCTCCGAGTTTTTTGGAATTTGGCTCAATATATACTTTTTAATATTTCCCAACACTTCGGACTGAGCATCCTTTGCCAAGTCACGATATGCGCATTTTTCTGGCATATTGACTAACCAATATACACCTTTTACATCTTTTATTAATTGTACTCGTTTAACACAACTTAGCTGATTTTTAGAGTTAGGGTTCCATCCTGCATTTTGTAATACATGTTTTTGTTCCGTTGGTGACAATTCGAATTCAACAGTAATGCGGGGCTCATTATTGTCATTTTGAGGAAGGTATTTTTCTTCTAATTCCGTTTCATCCTTATCGAAAAAAGAAAGCGCCTTTAATAAAGCTGTTTTGCCTGCCTCGTTTTTACCCGCAAGTATAGTTATACCCTCTGCGAGGTAGCACCATCCGCTGTCTTCGATACTGGCGAAGTTTACGACCCTGAATCCTATGATTTTCATTGGTCACGCCTCGTTTTTCTTATAAACGCAAAAGCCCTAGAAAGAATACAATGCCTGTTAGATTTAAGTCAATTATTGATATTGTCAAACACCTATCAAACAATTACTCGGGTAACAATGTATCTAACTTTATAAGCAGCAAGGGCGCGACCGGTGTCTTTGCAAAGGTTGTTTGGAAGTTAGGAGAGTTTGTTAAAATATTCTTCTACCCCACCCTCCCCATAAGCTGCCCCCTCAGCCCTTCCACCGCCATATTGAGCAGCGGCTCCAGGTTCACAATGTCGCAGGCGTTGTATTGCAGCAGAGTATGAAGGGCGTGGGGGTCGCCGGCCAGGTGATCCTGCCAGAGCATCACCGCCATGTAGCCGCCCATGTCCCCCACCTCGTCCGGGCGGCTGATGCCCAGGCGCTTTTCGATGCGCTTTAGCCCGCCCTTGTGCCCCAGGCGTCTGAGCACCCAGCGCAGATCGATGTGCACCGGCGGCACGATGAAGCGGGGGAACACGCTTTTTAAGACCGGCACGTCGAAGCTGGAGCCCGCGAAGCTGACCACCACCTCGTACCCGGCCAGGGCCTGACCCGCCTCGTGCAGATTCACCCCGGCCACGTACTGGGTCACCTCCATGCCGTCGTACACCCCCACCACGGTGATGCCGCCGAAGTCCTCGGGGTCGCCGCCGGTCTCGATGTCCAGGTAGGCCACCCGCGAATAGCGGGGCCAGAAGCGCCAGTGCTCGGCCGGGGGAATGGCGGCGGCCAGCTCGGCCAGGCCGCCGGGGCGCTCCAGGGCGGCCAGGCTGCGCTCTATGATCGGGCGGCCCAGGTTGTAGACCTGGCGGGGAGCCAGGGAGGGGCCGCGCTCCAGGAAGTCCTGCCAGGTGGCGAGCCCGGCCTTCCACAGGGACAGCTCGCGCTTGGGGCCGACGGAGGGGATGTGGATGAAGGTTTTGGTTAGCATGAAAAGTTTTCTGCCAGCTTGAGCGTCAAGGAGCAGCTCACTTTCAGGTTCGTCTTTTATAGGGGACTACCTATTTCGGTTCGGTGCCTCCCACGGCACAGCCAGGCGCCGCAGGGCAAGGCGGCAGGCGAACGAGGGACGCAGGCGCAGCCAGCCTACGCCGAGGACCGAGTGACGCCGACAACGCAGCCATGTGGGGTCTGGCGAAGCCGCCGCACCTTAGAAAAGTCTCTTCTGGGCACTGCTGGTCGGCGTCAACCCAAGGTGCTCATAGGCACGGGGCGTGGCGACCCTCCCGGCGGGCGTGCGTTTGATGTAGCCCTGCTGGATGAGATAGGGCTCGTAGACTTCTTCTATGGTGTGGGACTCCTCGCCCACCGAGGCGGCCAGGGTGTTCAGACCCACCGGCCCGCCGTCGAACTTCATGGCGATGGTGCTCAACAGATCGCGGTCCAGGCGGTCCAGGCCGCTGGTGTCCACCCCCAGGCGCTTCAGGGCGTAGTCGGCCATCTCCTGGTCAACCTTGCCCCCGCCCTCCACCTGGGCGAAGTCGCGCACCCTTTTGAGCAAGCGGTTGGCCACCCGCGGGGTGGAGCGGCTGCGCCGGGCTATCTCGGCGGCCCCGGCCTCGTCCATGCTAAGCCCCAGGATGCGCGCCGAGCGGGTGACGATCTGGGCCAGCTCCTCCACGGTGTAAAAATCCACCCGTAGCTGCACCCCGAAGCGGTCGCGCAGCGGCGGGGTGAGCAGGCCCACGCGGGTGGTGGCCCCCACCAGGGTGAAGGGGGGCAGGTCCAGCTTGACGGTGCGGGCGCTGGGCCCCGCGCCGATCACCAGGTCCAGGTGGAAGTCCTCCATGGCCGGATAGAGCACCTCCT
>JAHLLK010000019.1 GCA_020444165.1 Deltaproteobacteria bacterium
GCCCGTGTCCTGCAAGGGGCCCGTGTCCTGCAAGGGGCCCGTGTCCTGCAAGGGGCCCGTGTCCTGCAAGGGGTCCCCGGCCTGCCCACGCTCCCCGGCCCAGCGGAGTTCCCCCGCCTCGCACGCCCCCGAGCCTGCCCAAGCTCCCCGGCCCAGCGGAGTTCCCCCGCCTCGCACGCCCCCGAGCCTGCCCACGCTTCCCGGCCCAGCGGAGTTCCCCTGCCTTGCAGACCCTCCCACCAGCCCGGCTCAAGGTCCGCGGCCAAGTCCTTCGCCAGCTTATATGGTGCCGATGCTTTTCAAGACCAGCGGGATGCCGCCTGGGTGGCGGGGACGGGACGGGGCCGGCAAGCCCCCGGGTGGGTCGGCCCGGGCAGGGGAAACGGCTGGAGGGGCTGCTGAGGTCAGGTGCGGGAGACGGGAAGTAAAGAGCCGGCCGGGGAGGGGACCGGGGCGCCTGCCAAGGCAACAGGGTCCCGGTCTCTCTCCCGGCCAGGCTGAGGCACGGCGCCGCACGCACCGTGCCTCAGGCTCCGGAGGCTCAGGCCGAGATATGATCCTCTTTGGCATAGACCCCGACCTTGTGGCATTTGCTGCACAGGTAGTAGTTCTTCTTGTGCAACACCTCATCCAGATGGTCGGCGGCTTCCTGGATTCCCAGCGGCAACACGATCATATTGTCGCAATCCTCGGTTTTGCATTTGACCTCGATGGGCATGAACTTTGCTCCTTCTTTCGTCTCGCGGTAAGCAGCGGCGCACCCGGCAGGGAAGGCCGCCCTGCGCCGGCCGCCCAGGCGGCCCGGCCGCGGAGCTATCCCCGGCCGGGGTTTGTTCCGGTACGGTACAATTGGCTTGACTGGGCATATCTGTCAAGCAGAAATCGATTCTGGCTATGGCGCCACGCCACGCGGCAGGGGGCCGGCGCGCGGGCCGCTCCACCTTGACAATCCAGTGGTCTGGGCATATTATGCCTTACTTCGGGGTCTAGGATTCCGCTGGCAGAGGCTTGCCTTGGCGTCAGGGTGCGCCGGGCGGGAAGCCGCTCCGGCGGGCGCGGGGTTGGCCCCGCCCTGGACCTCCTTGGTTTGGTGGACCCCGCGGCCACGGCGGGGCTCGGTAGCGCGGTGAAGCTGGCGGGGCCGGCGGCACACGGCCGGAGGCTCCCGGGCCCTCCGGGGCCTTGAGGCCCGGGCCCTCCGGGGCCATGAGGGGAGATAGCGTATTATTTCCAGGATGATCCTCCCCGCAGAAACGACGGCCTGCCCCGACCGCGATCCCCTGGCGGAGTTCGTTTACGACCTGCCCCGGGAGCGAATCGCCCAGGCTCCGGCCCCGCGCCGGGTGCAGGCCCGGCTCATGGTCCTGCCCCTGACCGGCGGCGCGCCGCGGCACGAGCGGGTGGCCGGGCTGGGCCGGCTGTTGGCCCCGGGCGATCTGTTGGTGGTCAACGACACCCAGGTGGTGCCGGCCCGCCTGCCGGCCCGGCGGGAGAATGGCGGCCGGGCGGAGGTGTTCCTCCTGAACCCGGCCCATCCCCGGGAGCTCTTGCCCGGCGGCGGCGAGCGCCACGCGGTGCTCATCCGCCCCTCGCGCCGGCTCTCGCCCGGCGCGGAACTTTGGCTCCGGGGCGGGGTCCGGGTGCGGGTGCATTCCCTGGGGGAGCGGGGCCAGGCCCTGGTGGACCTGGACCAGCCGGCGCTCGCGCTGGCCGCCGCGGCCGGGGAGATGCCCCTGCCGCCTTACATCAAGCGGCCTTGGGGACCCACCCCGGACGACTGCGCGCGCTACCAGACGGTGTACGCCGCCCGGCAGGGGGCCGTGGCCGCGCCTACCGCTGGCTTGCACCTGTCGCCGGAGCTGTTGGCCGCCCTGGCCAAGCGCGGCGTGGGGCTGACCCGGGTGACCCTGCACGTGGGCTATGGCACCTTTGCCGAGCCCGCGCCCGAGGATCTGGCCTCGGGGCGCCTGCACGCGGAGTGGGTGGAGGTGCCGGAGGAAGCGGCGCGGGCCGTGGCCCGCACCCGGGAAGCCGGCGGCCGGGTGGTGGCTGTGGGCACCACCAGCGCCCGGGCCCTGGAGTGGCGGGCCGGCGCGGGGCGCCTGCCCCGGCCCGGGTCCGGCTGGTGCGACCTCCTGATCCGGCCGGGCCATGAATTCGGGGTGGTGGACGGTCTGTTGACCAACTTCCACCTGCCCAAAAGCACGTTGCTCATGCTGGTGTCGGCCCTGGCCGGGCGCGAGCGGGTGTTGGACGCCTACCGGGAAGCGGTGCGGCGCTCCTACCGCTTTTACAGCTTCGGCGACGCCATGCTCCTGATTTGACGGGATGACCAGGCTCTCCTACACCCAAACCGCCGCCGATGGGCGGGCCCGCGCCGGGGTTTTGACCACCCGCCGGGGCGTAGTGCCCACCCCGGTGTTCATGCCGGTGGGCACCCAGGGCACGGTGAAGAGCCTGTTGCCCGCGGAAGTGACCGCCAGCGGGGCCCGCCTGATCCTGGCCAACACCTATCACCTGATGGTGCGGCCCGGCACCGGGCTGGTGGCCAGGCTGGGCGGCTTGCACCGCTTCATGGACTGGCCCGGGCCCATCCTCACCGACAGCGGCGGTTTCCAGGTCTTCAGCCTGGCCGGGCTCCGGAAGGTGGATGAACAAGGAGTGGTGTTCCGCTCCCACCTGGACGGACAGCTCATGGAGCTGACCCCGGAGCGGGCGGTGGCGGCCCAGGAGGAACTGGGCAGCGATCTGATGATGGTCCTGGACGAATGCCCCCCGGCCGGGGCGTCCCGGGACTATCTGGAGGCCGCCCTGGCCCGGGACCACCGCTGGGCCCGCCGGGCCCGGGAGGCCCGCACGGAGGAGGGCGGCGCGCTTTTGGGCATCGTGCAGGGCGGCATCCACGCCGATCTCCGGGCGCGCTCGGCCGAGCTGCTCATGGAGCTGGACTTGGACGGCTACGCCCTGGGGGGCCTCAGCGTGGGCGAGCCCAAGGAGGCCATGTACGAGACCATCGAGGCCACCGTGCCCTTGTTGCCCCCGGACAAGCCGGTATACCTCATGGGGGTGGGCGAGCCCGGGGACTTGGTGCGGGCGGTGGGGTTGGGCGTGGACCTGTTCGACTGCGTCATGCCCACCCGCATGGGCCGCAACGGCACCCTGTTGGTGCCCCAGGGACGCCTGAACTTGCGCAACGCCCGCTTTCGGGACGACGACCAGCCGGTGGAGGAGGGATGCCCCTGTCCCGCCTGCCGCCGCTATTCCCGGGCTTACCTCCGGCATCTGTTCCAGGCCCGGGAACTGCTGGCCTACCGGCTGGCCACCATGCATAATCTGACTTATGTCGCGGGGCTGATGGCCGGACTCGGCCGCGCCATCGCCTCCGGCGCTTACGAAAGGTTCGCCCGGGATTTCTTCGCGGCCCGCCAACCGGCCCGCGGAGAGGGGGCGGCCGGGCTTTAGCAGGTTTGGCCAAAGGCCGTCCGGGCCTTTGGCCACCCCCGCCTGGGTCCAAAGCGGGCCTGACCCCCAGCCAGCCAAGCTTGCTGGGGCCCCGGTTTGGCCCAGGTGGTAAATTTGTTCGTTTGGCAAAACCGCGTAAATTGGCGGGCCATCCCCCCCGGAGCCCCAGGCAAGCCTGCTTGCCGGGAACGAACTCGGGGGGGAATCCCCGGCCCGCCTAACAGGGTGTTTGGCAACATCCTTTAGGGAGGTAGAAATGCTGGACCTTTTCTGTGCGGCCACGGCCTGGGCCGAAGAGGGCGGCGCGGCCGCCAATGGAGCGGGCGGCCTGGGCGGTCTGGGCGGCCTTTTGGGCGGCCCCATCCCCATGCTCGTCCTCATGTTCGTGATCTTCTATTTTCTCCTGATCCGCCCCCAGCAAAAGAAGGCCAAGGCGCACAAGGAGATGCTGGGCGCCCTCAAGAAGGGTGACAACATCATCACCTCCGGCGGCGTCTACGGCAAGATCACCGGCATCACCGACGCGGTGGCCGTGGTGGAAATCGCTCCCCAGGTGCGCATCAAGATCACCCGCGGCAGCATCGCGGCCAAGGCGGCCGAGGCGCAGGCCGCGGCTCCGGCCGAGGAAAAGAAAAAGTAAAGAACCCGGGCGGAGCCCGCGCGCCCCGGGAAACCTTGCCGGGTAGCGCGGAGCGCCGTCTTCCGTGCGGTGTAAGGAGTCGACCTTGAAGCAGAATGTCACCGTGAAGGCCCTGATCGTCGGCGCGGTTTTCCTTTTGGCCCTGGTCTATCTGGTGCCCACCCTCACCGGGGGGAACCTGCCCGCCTGGTGGAAGAGCATCCTGCCCAGCAGTCCCATTTCGCTGGGCCTGGACTTGCAGGGCGGCATGCACATGATCCTGGAGGTGGAATCCGACAAGGCCGTGGCGGCCAGCGTGGAGCGGACCAGCCAGGATCTCCAGCGCAAGATGCGCGACGAAAAGCTGCGCTTCACCCGGCCCGAGGCCCGTCCCGGCCGCGAGATCGCGATCACCCTGTTGAGCGACCGCGACCAGGCCAAGTTCGAGGATCTGATCAAACGTCAGTATCCCGACTATGAAGTGGCCTCCCTGACCCCCGGCGAGGGGGGCAAGGTGGACGCGGTCTTGAAGCTCCGGGAAGAGGCGGCCGTCGAGATCGCCAAGCACGCCGCCGACCAGGCCCTGGAGGTCATCCGAAACCGGGTGGACCAGTTCGGCGTGTCCGAGCCGGAGATCCTGCCCCAGGAAGGCGGGCGCATCCTGGTGCAGCTGCCCGGCGTGAAGGACCCGGCCCGGGCCAAGGCCCTCATCGGCAAGACCGCCCAACTGCAGTTCAAGCTGGTGGATGAGACCGTGAACGGCCGCGACATCAAGCCGGGCGAGATACCCCCGGGCAGCGAGCTGCTCTACATCTATCGCCGCGACCGCGCCACTGGCCGCACCAGCAAGGAGCCCATCGTGGTGCGCTCCCGCACCGCCATGACCGGTGACACCATCACCGACGCCCGGGTGCAGATCGACTCCCAATACAACGAGCCCTACGTCTCCGTGGCTTTCAACAGCGAGGGCGCGCGCCAGTTCGGTGATCTCACCACCAAGAACGTGAAGAAGCGCCTGGCCATCGTGTTGGACGGCAAGGTGCAGTCCGCCCCGGTGATCCAGGAGCCCATCACCAACGGCGAGGCCCGCATAACCGGCGACTTCACCATGGAAGAGGCCCGCGACCTGGCCGTGGTGCTGCGTTCCGGCGCCCTGCCCGCCCCGGTCCGCACCCTGGAAGAGCGCACCGTGGGCCCCAGCCTGGGACATGACTCCATCCAGGAGGGCATGACCTCGATGCTGGTGGGCTTCCTCCTGGTGGTGGCCTTTATCCTGGTCTACTACAAGGGCGCGGGCATCGCGGCCAACCTGGCCCTGATCATGAACATGGTGCTCATCCTGGGGGCCATGGCCGCTTTCGGCGCCACCCTGACGCTCCCCGGCATGGCCGGCATCATCCTCACCATCGGCATGGCGGTGGACGCCAACGTACTCATCTTCGAGCGCATCCGCGAGGAGCTGCGCCTGGGCAAGACGCCGTACGCCGCGGTGGAAGCCGGCTTTGGCAAGGCCACCCTGACCATCCTGGACGCCAACATAACCACCTTGATTGCAGCCCTGGTCCTGTTCCAGTTCGGCACCGGGCCGGTGCGGGGCTTCGCCGTGACCCTCTCCATTGGTATTGCCAGCTCCCTGTTCACGGCCATTACCTTCACCCGGCTGTTGTTCGACCTGTACCTCTCCCGGTTCAGGCCCAAAACGCTGAGCATTTAACCCAACGCGCGTCGGGAGCCGTCATGGAACTGATCAAACCGGACATCAATATTAACTTCGTGGGCCGGCGCAACCTGGCCTTCATCTTCTCGGGCCTCTTGATCCTGATGAGCTTGGTAAGCCTGATTCTGCACGGGGGGCCCAACTACGGGGTGGACTTCGCGGGCGGGGTGCTGGTGCAGGTGCGTTTCACCAAGGCCACCAACGCCGCTGAAATCAAGAAGACCCTGGCTCCCCTGGGCATGCGGGACGCCACCATCCAGCGCTTCGGCGCCGAGGACAAGGACGAGTTCCTCATCCGCACCCAGGGTAGCGGCGAGGACCTGACCACCTTGGCCGAGGACGTGGGCAAGGCCCTGAAGGCCACCTACGGTGAGAACGCCGTGGACGTGCGCCGGGTGGAGACCGTGGGCGCCAAGGTGGGCAAGGACCTCCGGGAAAAGGCCCTCTTGGCCATCTACTACGCCATCCTCCTGATCACCGTGTACATCTCCGGCCGCTTCGAGGGCAAATGGGCCCTGGCCGGCATCGTGGCCGCCAGCCTGGTGGGGGCCACCCTGTTGGTGGACACCCTCATGGCCGCGGCCTGGGGCGAGGGCAACTTGGCCATCGTGGTGCTCATTGTAACCTCCTTGGCCGTGGTGGTGATCGCCTGCTGGCTCTTGAAGCTCAGGTACGCCTTGGGGGCCATCGTGGCCCTGATCCACGACGTGCTCATCACCGTGGGCGTGTTCTCGCTGCTGAACCTGGAGTTCACCCTGGCCATCGTGGCCGCCATCCTGACCATCATCGGTTACTCCCTGAACGACACCATCATCGTGTTCGACCGCATCCGGGAGAACATCAAGAAGGGCGGCAAGCGGCCCCTGGGCGAGGTGATCAACGAGTCGGTGAACCAGACCCTCTCCCGCACCATCCTCACCTCGGGCACCACCCTGTTGGTGCTGTTTTGCCTGTTCATCCTGGGCGGCGGGGTGATCCAGGACTTCTCCCTGGCGCTCCTGGTGGGCGTGGGCGTGGGCACCTACTCCTCCATCTTCGTGGCCAGCCCGGTGCTCCTGCTGCTGCCCGACACTTCGCCGAGCCTGAGGCTGAAGCGCAGCCGCAAGGTGACCATGAAACCCAGCCGGCAGCCGCGGCCCGCCCCGGCGCCGGCCACCGCGCCGGAACCTCAGGCGGCCGCCGGCGGGGCCAAGCCCAAGAAAAAGAAGAGCAAGCGGCGCTAGCGGCCGCTTGCCCGGCAGCCTGCCCCCCGGGCCCGGGCGGCGGACAGCCCCCGCAGCCCAGCCCGCGCGAAAAAATGCAGGTAAAACAAACCTATCTCCCTCGCAGCCCGGCCGCGGCCGGGCTGCGAGGGCTCTCGAGAGGGCTACCCGGTCACATTTTCCGCTTCCCGGGGATTTGACTTGCCAGTTCATCTCCGGCCCGGTTACCTTTGAGGGGTCATGGCCCGCATCATAGCCATAGCCAACCAAAAGGGCGGGGTGGGCAAGACCACCACCGCCGTGAACCTGGCCGCCAGCCTGGCCGTGGCGGAGCAGTCCGTGCTCCTGGTGGACTGCGACCCCCAGGGCAATGCCACCAGCGGCCTGGGAGTGGAGCTGGCTCCAGACGATCCCACCCTTTATCACGTGCTCATCGGGCAGGCCCCGGCCGGCGAGGCGGTGCGCTCCACCGAGCTGGACCTCTTGAAGGTCATGGGCTCGGACGTAAACCTCTTCGGGGCCGAGGTGGAGCTGGCCTGGGAGGAGGACCGCGAGCATCTGTTGGCCCGCCGCCTGGCCGAGCTGGTCTCCGCCTACCAGTTCGTGCTCCTGGACTGCCCTCCCTCCCTGGGCCTGCTCACCCTGAACGCGCTTTCCGCCTGCGAAGGGGTGTTGATCCCCATGCAGTGCGAGTACTACTCCCTGGAGGGCCTCACCCAGCTCCTGCACACGGTCACCCGGGTGCGCCGCACCATGAACCCCGGCCTCAACCTGGAGGGCATCCTCCTGACCATGTTCGACCGCCGCAACAACCTGTCCCAGCAGGTGGCCGACGACGTGCGCGGTCATTTCGCAGGCCTGGTCTATGACACCGTGATCCCCCGCAACGTGCGCCTTTCCGAGGCACCCAGCTTCGGCCAACCCGCGCTGCTCTACGACATCAAAAGCGTCGGCGCGCAGAGCTACCTGTCCCTGGCCCGGGAAGTCTTGGCGGGCCGCCGCCAGAAGACCCCCCCGGAGGAAGAAGAACTCGCCTCGTGACCCCGGAATCCGGCGGAAAAATCCCCCCTGGTAAAAAGGGGGTGAAACGGCTGGGCCGTGGCCTGGCCGCCCTTTTGGGTGACGACCTCATGCCCCGTCCCGGCCAGGAGCCGGAGTTCCCCAAAGACCGCATCATCGAATTGCCCCTGGAGCGGGTGGAACCCAACCCCTATCAGCCCCGGCGCATCTTTGACCAGGAGGCCCTGGCCGCCCTGTCCGAGAGCATCCGGGAGCACGGGGTGCTGCAGCCCCTGGTGGTGCGGCCCCTGGGCAGCGGCTACCAGCTCATCGCCGGCGAGCGGCGGCTCCGGGCCAGTCAGATGGCCGGCCTGGACCGGGTGCCGGTGGTGATCCGCCAGGCCACGGACCAGCAGGCCCTCCTCTTGGCCCTGTTGGAGAACCTGCAGCGCGAGGACCTGGGCTCCATGGAAGAGGCCCGGGCCTTCCAGCGCCTGGTGGAGGAGTTCGGGCTCACCCAGGAGGAGATCGCCCAGGGGGTGGGCAAGGACCGCTCCACCGTGGCCAACTCGCTCCGCCTGTTGAAGCTGCCCGCGGAAATCCAGGAGGACCTGGCCGCCGGCCGCATCACCGCCGGGCACGGCCGGGCCCTTTTGACCCTGCCGAATGAGGCCAAGATGCGCGCCGCCCGGGACCAGATCGTGGCCGGGGGGCTCTCCGTGCGGGCGACCGAGGTGTTGGTGAAGAAGATGCTGGCCGGCGATCCGCCCCGGCCCGCCCCGCCCACCCAGGCGGAGGTGCATCTCCAGTCCCTGACCGAGCGCCTCCGGGGCAAGCTGGGCGCCAAGGTGGAGATCAAGCGCCGCGGCAAAAAGGGCAGCATCATCATCCCCTTTACCTCCGACCGGGAGCTGGAGCGGCTCTTGGAACTTTTGGAGTGAGGGGGCCGGGAGCCCCTGTGCGCGTCCCATGCGCCTACTCATCGACGGCTACAATCTGATCCACCACGACGAGCTCTTGGCCAACGCCCATGCCCGGGGCGAAGGCCGGGAGGCCCTCTTGGAAGCGCTCAGGCTCTACCGCAAAACCAAACCCCACCAAATGACCGTGGTCTTTGACGGCGGCGTGGAGCCCGGGCCCCGGCGGCACAGCCAAAAGGGCGTGGGGGTGGTGTTCTCCGGCGCCTCGGGCACGGCCGACGATTACATCGCGGGCCAGGCCCGCAAGCTGGGCCAAGGGCTCACCGTGGTCACCGAGGACCGGGAGCTTACCCAGCGCTGCCAGGGAACCGGGGCGGAGGTGATCTCCAGCCGGGTTTTCGCGGCCCGGCTATGGGAAGCGGCCATGTATGCCGGCGCCCTGGGGGCCGACGAGGAGGACCGCGGGGGCTGGGACTTCACCACCCGCAAGAAAGGTCCCGCGCGGCGGCTGCCCAAGGCGGCCCGGCGCAAGAAAAAGCGCCTGGATGACCTTTGAGAGGTAGTTGGGGGGAATTGGAAGATGTGGGGGGAAGGGGTCCTTTTTTGAAAAAAAGGACCCCTTCCCCCCACACCCCCCATCCCCCAAAAAACTTCATATAAAGCGGGGTAAGTCTTCACCCAACAAGCCAAGGGCTTGTTGGGTGAAGACTTACCCCGCTCTGGCCTAGGCCCGGATATTTCATGAGAACCGGGGGGCCAGGTCGAGACTAATCTGTTTTGGATTCTTTTTTCCTCTGATGTTCTACGCCCCGGACCGGCACAGCCAGATGTTTGCCGACAAGGCGACGGACAAGCGACAACCGGAGGCGTAGCTGAAGCTACGTCGAGGTTGGAGCGAAGTCCGCAACGCCGCCGGCGGGCATCTGGCGCAGCCGCCCCCGTCCTGAAATCCATACCCTATCAGCGCCAGCCGTGTTCCGTACCCGCCCGCAGCCGGGTCAGGTTGGCCCGGTGGCTGAACAGCACCAGGAGCCCCATGGCCAGGCTCACCATGATCTCCTCGGCGGGCAGGGCCAGGGCGAGCATCCACAGGGGCGCACTGAGGCAGCCGGCCATGGAGCCCACGGACATGAAGCCGGTGAACCTGACCCCCACCACCAGGACCGCCAGCACCCCCACCAGCACCAGGGGCGACAGGGCCGCATAGACCCCCAGGGCGGTGGCCACGCCCTTGCCGCCCCGGAAGCGGAGGTACACCGGCCAGCAATGGCCGGCAAAGGCGGCCAGGCCCACCAGGGCGGCCTGCCAGGCCGGGAACCACAGGCCAGTGAGGATCACCGGTACGGCTCCCTTGGCCGCGTCCAGGAGCAGGGTCGCCACCCCGGCCGACTTGCCGGCCGCCCGGGACACGTTGGTGGCCCCGATGTTGCGCGAGCCCAGGGTCCGGGGATCCGGCGCGCCCCAAACCCGGGCCACCAACAACCCGAAAGGCACCGCGCCCAACAGGTACCCCCCCAGCAGGTATAGAGCGAATAGCGGTTTCAAACAGGCCTCCTAGCCCGGATATTATAGGGGGGCCGGGTGGTTGGATCGACAACAATTTGATTTGGATCAGTTTTTCAACTGAGACCTTTTTTGGTTTTGCCGGTCACGTTTGGTCAGCTGGACCAGCCCAGCCAGAGGGCGGCTGATAAAACGGCGAACCGGCGACCACGAAGGGCGTAACCAAAGCTACGTCCGGGTGGGAGCCAAGTCGCAGGCGCAGCCGGCGGCCATCTGGCGCAACCGCACGCCCGGGTTTCCTGAAATAGCCGGGCCAGTCGCCACAATCCACCCTCCCATGATATAACCTTCAGGCATCCGGCGCCACCGCCGGATGCCCGGCGGGCGGGCTGGCCGGAGCCGGGCTTGCCCGCGGGGGATCGCCGTTGTATCCTAAAACGAATCGGGAGGAACCGTGCGCATTTGTGTGATCGACGGCCAAGGCGGCGGCATCGGCAGCGTGCTGATCCGGCGCATCAAGGAGGAGTACGGCGAGGACGTGGAGGTCCTGGCCCTGGGCACCAACGCCATTGCCACGGCCCAGATGATGAAAGCCCGGGCCAACCGGGGGGCCACCGGCGAAAACGCCATCATCACCACCATAGCCCAGGCTGACGTGGTGATCGGCCCCCTCGGCATCGTGCTGGCCAACTCCATGATGGGGGAGGTGACCCCGGCCGTGGCCGCGGCGGTGGCCTCCTGCCCGGGCCGGAAGTTCCTGCTGCCGCTGACCCAGGAGAACGTCGAGGTGGTCAGCGTCACTCACCAACCCTTGCCTCACCAGGTGGATATAATAGTCAAGGAACGTCTAAAGGAGATGTTTAACCATGTGTGAAGCCACCGCCTACATAGTCGACGCCAGCGGCGAGGAGAAACTCCTTTTGGCCGACGTGGACCTCATTGAGCCGCAAACCGATGGTGAGATCCGTTTGGTATCCATTTACGGCGAGCAAAAGGTGCTGAAAGCCAGCATCAAATCCATGTCTTTGGTGAATCATCGGGTGGTTCTGGCCGCCAGTTGAGGGCCGGGCCGCGGGCTCCCGCCCCGACCCCTTCCCAGAAGATCCCCAAAACCGGGCGGAAACCGCCTTCGGCCGGGTTTCGCCACTGTGCCGGCATAGGGAGGAACCATGGCCAGCAAAGAAGCCATCGACAAAATCGTAAGCAACCTACACTGGTTGGGGCACGACTGTTTCCGTCTGGACCGCCCCGGGGGCGGCCCCGTCTATTGGGACCCCTACCAAATCAAGGGCGGTCCCACCGCGTCCCTGATCCTCATCAGCCATGACCACTTCGACCACTGCTCGCCCGAGGACGTAGCCAAGATCCAGGGCCCGGACACAGTGATCGTGACCGAGGCCAACGCCGCCAGCAAACTTTCCGGCAAGGTGAAGGTGGTGGGGCCGAACCACAGCTTGGGGGTGGGCGACCTCAAAATCATGACCGTGCCCGCCTACAACGTGGACAAGGCCTTCCATCCCCGGGGCAACGGCTGGCTGGGCTTCATGCTCATCGTGGATGGAGTGCGCATCTACCACGCCGGCGACACCGATTACATCCAGGAGATGGACATGTTCACCGTGGACATGGCCCTCCTGCCGGTGTCGGGCACCTATGTGATGACCGCCGACGAGGCGGTGAACGCCGCTTTGGCCATCGGGCCCCAGCTGGCCATCCCCATGCACTACGGCAGCATCGTGGGCGGCGACGACGACGCCAAGCAGTTCCAAAAGGGGCTGGAAGGCATGATCCCGGTCAAGATTTTGCCCAGGGAGAGCTAAGCGGGGGGTGGCCGGCTTAGCCAGATGCCCGCTGGCTTCGTTGCGGACATCGCGCCAACCTCGACGTAGCTTGGGCTGCGCCTCCGGTTGTCGCTCGTCCGTCGCCTGGCCAGCCGACATCTGGCTGGGCCGGTCCGGAGGCGAAACGGCATCTGAATAATGGGAGCCTCAACTTAAAAACCGCCCAATATCAGATTGCTGAGGTTTGGGTCGGCTGTCTCTCATGAAATTTCTGAGCTAGTCGGTATGCGAAGCCCCGCCGGCGGCACACTTCGTATTCGGGAGCTAGAGCCTGTCGGTGTACTCGTGCCACAGTTGTTTTCAGCAGATTTCCCACTTTCGGCCGGAATTCCCGGTTGGGGAAGGCCTTTGCGCTTCCCTGTTAAAAATATGAAGTTTTTTGGGGGATGGGGAACGTGGGGGGCAGGACCCTTTTTTCCAAAAAAGGGTCCTGCCCCCCACATTCCCGTTTCTCCGACAGCCTCCTAGCCGTGGCGTGGTTCTGGCTGGCGTTGGCTGCGGCCTTTTTGCTGGCCACCAGCGATTTTCTCATCCGCCGCTATTTCCAGGGCCTGCCCTGGGGGCAGGTGGTGCTCTTGCGCTTCGCGGGGATCATCCCCCTTTCCCTGGCCATTCTGGTGGCCGCGCCGCTCCCGCGGGTGGACCCCGCCTTTTTCTGGGCCGTGGGCCTGGCCCTGCCGGCCGAGCTGACCGCCGCGGTGCTGTACGTGCGGGCCATTCAACTCTCCCCCCTGGCCCTGACCCAGCCTTTCATGGCCTTCTCGCCCCTGTTCGTGGTGGGCACGGGCTACTTCACCCTGGGCGAGCTGCCCAGCCCGGCCGGTTTCCTGGCCGTGGGGTTGGTGGTGGCCGGGGCCTATATCTTGAACGTGCACCAGGCCAAAACAGGCGTGTGGGCGCCGCTGTTGGCTATCCGCCGGGAAAAGGGCTCCTGGCTCATGCTCGTGGTGAGCCTGTTGTACGCCTACACCTCGGTCCTGGGCAAAAAGGCCATCCTGGCCTCCAGCCCCTGGTTCATGGCCGGGGTCTATCCGCCGCTCATGGGGATCGGCCTGGTGACCATCCTGGCCCTGCGGGGCGAGTTTCCCCGCTCCTGGCCGGGGCGGCGGGGGCCCATGGCCGCCTTGGCCCTGTGCATGACCGGCATGGGGGTCTGCCACTACTGGGCCATCAGCCTGGCCCCGGCGGCCTACATGATCGCGGTGAAAAGGATGAGCATCGTCTTCGCGGTGCTCTACGGCGGGGTGCTCTTGGGCGAGAAACGCCTGGGCCAGCATCTGGCCGCGGCCGGGCTCATGGCTGCCGGAGCCGGGTTGATCCTGCTGTGGGGCTGAGCCGCCCCCTCAGCCTTGGTTCAGGATGCTGCCCAGCTTGGACATGGAGGCGCGGGGGCCCAGGGCGATGAGGGTGTCCTGGGCCTCCACCACGGTGTCGGCCGGCGGGTTGAAGAGCATCTTGCCGTCGGGCTTCTTCACGGCCAGCACGATGACGTCCAGTTTCTGGCGGATGCCCGAGTCCTTCAGGCTCTTGCCGGCCAATTCCGCCTCGGCCCGCACCACCAGTTCTTCCATCTGCAAGGCCATGTCGGTGCTGTGGAAGGTGAGGTCGATGAAGTCGGCCACCGAGGGGCGCAGCAGCATTTGGGCGATGCGCCGCGCCCCGATGAAGTAGGGCGACACCACCTTGTTGGCCCCGGCTCTTTTCAGCTTGCGCTCGCCGCCGGGCTCCACCGCCCGGGCGATGATGAAAAGGTTGGGGTTGATGCCCCGGGCGGAAAGCACGATGTAGACGTTGTCCGCGTCGGAGCTGACCGTGGCCACCAGGCCCCGGGCGCGTTCGATGCCCGCGGCCATGAGGCTTTCGTCCTCCGTGGCCTCGCCCAAAACATAGAGGGTGCCCTCGGCCTCCAGGCGCCGCATGACCGTTTCGTTTTTCTCGATCACCACGGTCTGGACGCCCACCTCCTTGAGCATCTGGTCCACCAGCGAGCCGATGCGTCCGTAACCGCAGATGATGTAGTGGTTTTTCAGGTCGCGGATATGGCGCTGCAAACTTCTCCTCCCCAGGACTTCGCGGATTTTGCCTTCCACCACCATCTGGGCCAAGAGGCTCAGAATGTAGAAGATGGTGCCCACTCCCACGGCCAACAGCACCATGGTGAAGATCCGCCCCGGCCAGGACAAGGGACGGACCTCGCCGAAGCCCACCGTGGTCACGGTGATGGCGGTCATGTACAGGGCTTCCAGGAAGGTCCAGTGCTCGATGAGCATGTACCCCACGGTGCCCACCGCCACCACCATCAAGGCCAGCCCGATACTGAATAGGACGCGATGCTTCACGAAATGGCGTCGCTATCTGGCTTGTCGCCCCGCCGCCGGGCGCCAAGGCCCGGCGGGGATGAAGGCGGGGGGATCAGTTGGCGCTCTGGGTGCCCGGCCCCACGGCCGGAGGCTCCGCTGGGCCCGGCGGGGCGGCTGGGGGGTTGGCCGGCGGGGCGGCCGGCGAGGCGGCGGAAGGCGAGCTGCCGGGAGGCGTACCCGGGGGCAGGGGCTCGGATCGCTCCACCTCGGCGGTGAATTCGGTGACGTTGCCGGGCAGGTCCGAGAACACCAGCATGAAGTTCTGCCACCCGTTGGGCGCCACCTGGTAGAGCTGGCCGTCAGGGCCCACGGGGTTGGCCAAGCGCGCCTCGATCTCCTTGCGGGTCATGCGCTTGAGCTCTTCGGGGGTGAAGGAGGGCCCGGCGTACACCTCGGCCTGGCGCACGGTCTGGCCTTGGTCGTCGTGCAAACGGCCTTGCACCAGGGTCTTGACCCGGCCCTGGCCGCCCTTGTTCTCCACCAGGCCCTGGATCACGAAAATGCGGCCCACGTTTTCGTTGATGCGCCAGTAGCCGCGCACGTCCGAGAGCCGGAGGTCGGCGGCGGTGGCGGCCGGCGGCGGGGTCTGGCCCGGCGCGGCGGGCTCGCCGGCGGCGCCCGGAGCCGCCGGACCCGTGCTCAGGATGTAGGAAGCCAGGGGCAGGGTGCGGGCCACTTCCAGGAACCGGCCGCCCAGGCCCAAGCGGTCCATGATGATGAGCCCGCCCACGGCCAGGGCCACGAGGATCACCAGGCCGCCCACCAGCCAGAAGATCACTTTGAAGGCCTTGCCGCGGCCCGAAGCCGTGGGGGCCGGGCCGTCTTCCAGGCTGAGATCCAGATCGCCCAGGGACGGCGCGGGCGCCGCTTTCTTGCGCCCGCCCTTGCCCGGCTGGCCCAGGTCAAAGGTGAACTCGTCCTCGGCCGGGGCCGCGGCGGGGGCCCCCGCCCCGGGGGGGAACACCTGGAAGATCTCGTCACACTTGCTGCAACGCACCCAGGAGCCCTCGGGGGAGAGCTTGTTCTCGTCCAATTGGAATTTGGTGTCGCAGGTTTGGCAGGTGACGATCATATCGCGAACCCTCGGGTGATTGGCCGTCAGAACTTGAGCTCATAAATGCCCGGCAAATGACGGAAACACTCGTCAAAGTCCAGGCCATAGCCCACCAAAAAGCCTTCGGGCACATGGAAGCCCACGTAATCCATGGACACCTCCACGCGGCGGCGTTCGGGTTTGTCTATGAGGGTGCAGGTCTTGATGCTGCCGGGGTTCATCTCCTGGATGCGGGACAACAGCCACTGCAGGGTGAGCCCGGTGTCCACGATGTCCTCCACCACCAGCACCGTGCGCCCGGTCAGGTCGATCTCCGGGGCTTGGGTCATGGTGATGGTGCCGGAGGACTCCGCGGAAGAACCATAGGAGGACAGGCGCACGAAATCCACCTGGCAGGGCACGTCCAGGTGGCGGACCAGATCGCTCAGGAAGATGAAGGCCCCCTTCAAGATGCCCAGCACCACCAGCTTTTCACCGGCCAGATCCTGGGAGATCTGCTGGGCCAACTGGCGCACCCGCTCTTGGATGGTGTCCGGTGCGAGCACCGTGACCCGTTCTTTTTCGTGTGGGGGCACGCGGTGGTTCTCCTTTGGGCCGCTGGTCCCGCTTGCGCGTCCGAAACTCCTGCCCGGAACCCTGTCCCGGAAAGCGCCCGGGGATGGCCGCCGTTTTTCCCGGGGGACTGGTCCCGCTTGCGCGTCCGAAACTCCTGCCCGGAACCCTGTCCCGGAAAGCGCCCGGGGATGGCCGCCGTTTTTCCCGGGGGACTGGTCCCGCTTGCGCGTCCGAAACTCCAGCCCGGAACCCTGTCCCGGCAAGCGCCCGGGGATGGCCGCCGTTTTTCCCGGGGGGGCTGGCTCCGCCTTGGCGTCCGAAACTCCAGCCCGGAACCCTGTCCCGGCAAGCGCCCGGGGATGGCCGCCGTTTTTCCCGGGGGGGCTGGCTCCGCCTTGGCGTCCGGAACTCCAGCCCGGAACCTCCGGCAGATTAACCTACCGGATTCAATAATCAATCGATGCCACCATAGAGCAAGGCGCTGGCGATGTCAAACATAAAGAAGCTTAACAGCCTGTTATCACCTAGATTGCGCCTTTTCCCGCCCGGCCGGCCCGCCGGATGCGTTCCAACAGCTCCGCGGCCACCCCGGGGGGCGGGGCGGTCCGGCCCAGGATCACTTCCCAGAGATCCAGATCCTCCAGGTCGATGAGCCGCTCGAACTGGATCAGCTCGTCGCGGCCCAGGCCGGTAAGGCCATCGGCCACAAAGGGGCGAAGGAACAGTTCCACTTCCAGGAAGCCCCGTTTGGCCGCCCGGAGCCTGAGTTTCCGCCGCCATAACGCCAGCTCGTCCATGTCGCTCTCCTGCCTCATTCTAGCCGCCCACCCCCCGGGCCGGGGTGAAAAATGTGGCGCCAAGCCCGCAGGCTTGGCGCCACAGTATAAAGTCAAACAGTAATCAGTACTTGCGGTCCATGATCAACTGCTTGATGCCCGCGATGGCCTTGGTGGGGTTCAGGTTTTTGGGGCAGGCCTCCACGCAGTTCAAGATGGTGTGGCAGCGCCACACCCCGGTGCGGTTGTCCAGGATGTCCAGGCGCTCGTCCGCCCCTTCGTCCCGGGTGTCGGAGATGAAGCGCCACACGTTCAACAGGGCGCTGGGCCCCAGGTAGTCGGGGTGGGCCCAATAGGAGGGGCAGGAGCTGGAGCAGCAGGCGCAGAGGATGCACTCGTACAGGCCGTCCAGTTTCTTGCGGTCCTCGGGGCTCTGCAGGCGCTCCAGGTCCGGGGCCGGGGTCTTGGTGATGAGGTAAGGCTTCACCGCGAAGTATTTGGACAAGAAGTCGGTGAGGTCCACCACCAGGTCCTTGACCAGGGGCAGGCCGGGCAGGGGCTGCACCACCACCCGGCTTTTTTTCACCACGTCCCGGATGTGGGTGATGCACGACAGCATGTTCACCCCGTTCAGGTTCAGCCCGTCGGACCCGCACACGCCTTCCCGGCAGGAGCGGCGGTAGGACAGGGTGCCGTCCTGTTCCCAGCGGATCTGGTTCAGGCCGTCCAGGATCATCATGCCCGGCCGGCGCAGCTCCACCTCGTAGTCCTGGTAGCGGGGGATGCCGCCCACGGCGGGATCGTAACGCAGGATGCTGAAAGTAACCTTTTCCATTAGAGCACTCCTGGCAGGCGGTGCCGGCACCGCCTGCCAGCGGGCCAGGGAGGGCCCGCCTATTTGCGCGGTTTTGCAAAAACAAGCAAATTGAGTGCTGCGGCAAAACCGCGCTTTTGCCGCAGCACGGTTGCCCAAGCCAGGGACGGCTTGGGCAACCCTCTGCTAATAGACCCGCTTGGCCGGGGGAATGGGTTCCACGGTCAGGGGCTGCATGCGCACCGGCTTGTAGGCCAGCCGGAGGCCGCCGTCCGGTTCCCTGAAGGCCAGGGTGTGCTTTTGCCAGTTCTGGTCATCGCGTTCCGGGAAGTCGTCGCGGTAGTGGCCGCCGCGGCTCTCGGTGCGGGCCAGGGCGCCCTCGCACACGGCCTGGGCCACGTCCAGCATGTGGCCCAGCTCGAGAGCCTCGATGAGGTCCAGGTTGTAGGCCTTGCCCTTGTCGGCGACGCCCACCTTGGCGTAGGCCTCCCGGTGGGCGGCCAGCTTGCCCCGCAGGATCTCCAGGTCCTCCTGGGTGCGGAACACCCCGCAATGCACCTCCATGTCCCGGCGCATCTCCTCCATGACCCGGCCCAGGCGCTCGCTGCCCTCACCCTCCAGGAAACGGGTGACCTCGGCCGCCCCGATGGTGCCGGCCTCGGGGGGCAGGTCGGGCCAGTCCGGCTGGGCGGCCACGTAGGCGGCCATGCGCTTGCCCCCCTCCCGGCCGAACACCATGATGTCCAACAGGGAGTTGGTGCCCAGGCGGTTGGCGCCGTGCACGCTGGCGCAGGCCGCCTCGCCGGCCGCGTAGAACCCGGGCACCACGGTCTCGTCGCCGTCGGCCCCGGGCACCACCACCTCGGCATAGTAGTTGGTGGGGATGCCGCCCATGGAGTAGTGGGCCGTGGGCACCACCGGAATGGGGTCCTTGGTGCAGTCCACCCCCGCGAACACCTCGGCCAGCTCCCAGATGCCGGGCAGGCGCTCCATGATGAGGTCGGCCCCGATTTGGTCGATCTTGAGCAGCAGGTAGTCCTTGCCCTCGCCGCAACCCTTGCCGTGCCGAAGCTCCTCGGCCATGCCCCGGCTCACCACGTCGCGGCTGGCCAGGTCCTTGATCTTGGGGGCGTAGCGCTCCATGAAGCGCTCGTTGTCCACGTTCAAGAGGATGCCGCCCTCGCCGCGCACGCCCTCGGTGATGAGGTTGCCCGCGCCGTAGATGCCGGTGGGATGGAACTGCAAAAATTCCAGGTCCTCCACCGGGAAGCCGGCCCGGAGCGCCAGGGAGGCCCCGTCGCCGGAGCAGATGTGGGCGTTGCTGGTGGTGCGGAAAATGCGGGCGTAGCCGCCGGTGGCCATGAGCACGGCTTTGGCGTGGAACAAATGGAAGCCGCCCTTGATCATGTCCCAGGCCAGGACCCCGGCCACCTGGCCCCCGGCTTTCAAGAGTTCCAGCACGTAGAACTCGTTGTAGAAGCTCACGCCCTGCCGCAGGCACTCCTCATAGAGGGTGTGCAGCATGGCGTGGCCGGTGCGGTCGGCCGCGGCGCAGGAGCGGCACACCGCGCCCTCGCCGTAGCCGTAGGTGTGGCCGCCGAAGCGCCGCTGGAAGATGCGGCCGTCCACCAGGCGGCTGAAGGGGAGCCCCATGTGCTCCAGCTCCAGCACCACGCTGGGGGCCTCGCGGCACATGAACTCGATGGCGTCCTGGTCACCCAGCCAGTCGCTGCCCTTGACCGTGTCCCACATGTGGTAGTGCCAGTCGTCTTCTTCCAGGTTGCCCAGGCTGGCCCCGATGCCGCCCTGGGCGCTGACGGTGTGGCTGCGGGTGGGAAAGACTTCGCTGATCACCACGGTGTCCACCGAACGGCCGGCTTCCAGGGCGGCGCGGAGACCGGCGCCGCCGGCCCCCACCACCAGGCAGCCCACGCGGTGGATGGTGACGTTGGGTATCTTGCTCATAATCGTTCAGCTCCAAAGAATTTGGTGGTTGGTCTTCGCTCTTCGCCCGGGACTCAGGCCTGGTACGAGAAACTGAGCACGGTAACGGCTCCGAAGAAGAAGAGCGCCAGGGCCACCACCCACAACAGACCGGTCAGGCCGGTGCGCCAAGTGCTGTAGTGCAGGTAATCGTCCATGATCAGCTTGGCGCCGTTCATGGCGTGGTACAGGGCCAGGCCCAGGAACAACAGCTCCCAGGCTTTGTAGTAGGGGTTGGTGAGGCGGTGGGCCACCTTTTCGTAGGTGACCGGCCCCTCGCCCACGTAGTGCATCAGGATAAAGTGCAGGCCCAGGATGACCACCAGGGCCAAGCCGGTAACCCGCTGGAACAGCCAATCAAAGGCGCCGGTGCGCCCGGAACCCATATATCGCACGGTGGTTCTCCTTTTCACCGGGCCGCGCCCCGCCAAGGGGCGGCTGGCGGCCGGGTGGCTTGGCTCCTGGTCCTAATGGAAGGCCAACAAGATCATGGGCACGCCGCCGACCACGGTGATCACCGCCGCCGCGGCCAGGGTGCCCCAGGCCCAGGTTTTGATCTTGTCCTTTTCGGCGGCCGGACCGTAGTCGATGAGCACGATCCGGACCCCGTTCAAGGCGTGGAAGGCCACGCAGAACAACAGCCCCACCTCCAGGAAGTGGAACAAGGGGCTCTGCACCACGGCCATCACTTCGTTGAAGGCTTCCTTGCCCAGGCTGATGTTGTGGATCACCCAGATGTGCATGCACAAATAGGCAGCCAAACCCAGGCCGGTGAGCCGGTGCAGGATCCAGGTCACATAACCGGGATGCAGGCGGTAGTGCGCCTGCGGGGGATATGCTTTCATTTGGGTTTTCCCGTCAAAGCCCCTCCACCGGGGAGGGGGCTGGATTTTTTCATTGCTGAAAAGCCCGGCGGCCTTCCTCGTAGAGGTCGCCGCCGTGCACGTCATTGACCACGAACAAGGGCATGTTCTCCACCACCAGGCGGCGCACCGCCTCGGGCCCCAGGTCGGGGTAGGCGATCACCTCGGCCTCCTTGATGGAGCGGGCCATGAGCGCCCCGGCCCCGCCGATGGCGGCCAGGTACACGGCCTTGTGCCGGGCCATGGCCTGTTTCACCTCGGGGCCCCGTTTGCCCTTGCCGATCATGGCCCGGAGCCCCCGAGCGATCAGTTCCGGGGCGTAAGGGTCCATGCGGTAGCTGGTGGTGGGGCCGGCCGCGCCGATCACCCTGCCGGGCGGGGCGGGGGAGGGCCCCACGTAAAAGATCACCGCGCCCGCCAGGGGGAAGGGCGGCTCCTGGCCTTCGGCCAGGGCGGTCACGATGCGTTTGTGGGCAGCGTCGCGGCCGGTGTAGATCACGCCCGAGAGAAGCACCCGGTCGCCGGCCTTCAGCGCCGACACCTGGGCTTCGTCCAGGGGCGGGGTAAGATGGATCTCCCGGCTCACAGCACCGCCTCCTTGTGACGGGCGGCGTGGCACTGGATGTTCACCGCCAGGGGCAGGCTGGCGATGTGGCAGGGCGCGATATCCACGAAGACCCCCAGGGCCGTGGTGCGCCCGCCCAGGCCGGCCGGCCCGATGCCCGTGTTGTTGATGAGAGTGAACAGCTCCTCCTCCAGGGCTGCCGCCTCGGGGTCGGGGCTGGGCTGGCCCAAGTGGCGCAACAGCCCGCGTTTGGCCCGGAGTCCGGCCTCGTCGAAGGTGCCTCCCACGGCTACGCTGACCACGATGGGGGGGCAGGGGTTGGGCCCGGCCGCCTCCACGGTTTCCAGCACCTTTTCCTTCACCCCGTCCCGGCCCATGGCCGGGGTGAGCAGAAACACCTTGCTCATGTTCTCGCTGCCGCCGCCCTTGGGGACCACCCAGAGGCGGACCTGATCCCCGGGCACCACGCGCACGTGCACCAGCGCCGGGGTGTTGTCGCCGGTGTTGGCCCGGGTGAAGGGATGGCAGACACTTTTGCGGAGGTGGTGGCGGGCGTAGCCCTCCCGCACCCCCTGGTTTACGGCTTCCACCAAAGCGCCGCCGGTCAGGTGCACGTCCTGGCCCAGATCCAGGAAGATCACGGCCAGGCCGCAGTCCTGGCAGATCGGCAGAGACTCGTCCCGGGCGATGTCGGCGTTCTCCAACAGGCGGTCCAGGACTTCACGGCCCACCGGGGACGGCTCGGCGTCCCGGGCCCGGGTCAGGGCTTGGCGCACGTCCGCCGGTAAAAGCAGGTCAGCCTCGCCCACCAGGCGGGCCACCTCCTCGGTGATGCGGGCCACTTCCAGGTTGCGTATGGCACTCAAGTAACAGGTCCTTTGTTCAGGCGTTCGCTGGTTACCCCACTGGCGTTTGTCCAGGAACACTTACAGGCCGGGCCCGGCTGGGGGGTAACCGAAAGCCAGTCGACCCAACCTGTGTGATTGACGTTATGGGAGAGGCCGGGGCCTCCCGCCGGAGCGGCGGGCCGCCACCTGCCACGGCCGGGGGCCGCCGCCCGCCCGGGGAGGCCGCCTCCCGGGGGAGGGCGGCCGGATCGTGGTCAAGCCGGATTTGACCTGACCGAATATGCCACGTGACAGCGCTGGAACGCTATCGGCGGCTGGTCCCGCGGGCGGAATCCCAACGCGGCTCGCGGAGGCAGGACACCCCCGGAAGCCCGACGCCCCGGGGGCGGCCCTGCGGTTCTTAATTTTTAGCCAGCCGCCGCCGCCAATGTCAACCCCATTCCGGCCAGGCGTTGACAATAAAAAATGATAATTAACAGGCTGTTGACAAAAAGCTTGTGGCGGCCCGCGGACGGCCTCCTCCGCTGGCCGGAGATTTGCCAAAAGCTAGCAAATCGTACCCCTTGGCCAAACCGCCGGCCCCCCGCCCGGCTCGCGGGTTGGGCCGGGGCCGGGTTTGGGCCCCGGGGCGGAGCCGCGCCAGGCGGCGCGGTCTGGGGCGGCCGTCCGGGCGGCTGGGGCCAAACCGTCGGTGGTGGAGCGCCCTCCCCGGGGGATGGCTGCGGCCGGCCGGCGGGGACAGGTGGCTGGTTTATTTGGCGGGAAGCCTCTGGGAGGGCCGGCGGTCGTACAGCCGCCGCAGCCGCGCCGGTTCCAGGCCCAGGTGGTAGAGCATGGGCACCAGGTAGTTCAGGAAAGTGGTGCGGGCGAGCCCCAGCTCCTGCCAGCGGCGGGCGGAGGTCACGGCGGGCAAGGGGGAGATGACCACCCGGCCCTGCCGGCCCAGGCGCCGCACCAACTCCCAGTCCTCCATGATGGGCTGGTCCGGAAAACCCCCCAGTTGCTGGAAATCCTCCCGCCGGAGAAACAGGCCCTGGTCGCCGTAGGGCAGGCCGGCCAAGCGGCAGCGGAGCGCCACGGCCAGCTCGATGAAGCGCAGGGAGGCCGGGCGCTGGTCCAGGCGGAAGGTGAAGGCCCCGGCCGCCACCCCGGGGTCAGCCAGGACCCGGCGCACTTCGGCGGCCCAGCCCGGGGGCAAAAGGGTGTCGGCGTGCAGGAACAAGAGATACTCCGCGGTGGCCAGGCGCGCGGCGGCGTTCATCTGGCGGGCGCGCCCCCGGGGGCAGGAGAGCACCAGCGCCCCGGCCCGGGCCGCCACCGCGCGGGTGGCGTCGGCGCTCCCGCCGTCGGCCACCACCACCAGGTCCGCTCCGCCGGCCGCCACCCGGGCCAGGCAGGAGGGCAGGGCGGCCTCCTCGTTCAGGGCGGGGATGAGCACCGCGAGGCGGCCTTGCTCGCGGGCCCGGGCCGCGGCCCAGCGCGGCAGGTCGGCCGGCCGGTCCAGGTCGGCCAGCCGGGGCAGGAGCGCCGGGGTGAAGCCGTGGGCCCGGGCCAGCTCCAGGGTGCGGGCGGCCACCTGATCGCCGCCCCAGGCCAGGCCTTGGAACAGCTCCGGGGCGGACCGGGTGAGGCCTATAAAATAGTAACCCCCGTCCGCGGCCGGCCCCAAGGCCAGGTCCCCCCGGGCCAGGGCCTGGCCGCCCTGGGCCAGCACGTCCGGGGTAAGCTCCGGCAGGTCGGTGCCCACCACCGCGGCGGCCGGGGCGCCTTCGGCCAGGGCTTCGGCCAGGCAGCGGGCCATGCGCTCCCCCACGTCGCCCTCGCCCTGGTCGCGGTAAAGGGGCCCCTCGCCCAGCCAGGCCCGGGCCGCGGCCGGCGCGCCGCCGGTCACCCGCACCTCCAGGTCCCAGCCCTGGGTCAGGGCGGCCTGGCGGGCCACGGCCAGGGTGCGCTCCGTGAGCCGGGCGTGCAGCCGGGCGGCGCCGGCCGGGCCCAGGGCCGGGATGAGCCGGGTCTTGGCCTGTCCCGGCCGGGGCAGGCGGGCCATGACCACCAGCCGGGGCCGGCCGGCGGCTGGGGAGGGCGGCGCGGGCTCCGGCGGCTGGCCGGGGCTCGGCTCAGTCACCTTGGGGAGCTTCCGGGGCCGGGGGGGTCAGCACCTTCAGGGCGCCGGGGGCCACGCTGATCTCCAGGGGAGTCTCGGCCACGGGCTCGCCGTCGGCCCACAGCTCCACCGGCCGGTCGGTGGTGATGACCAGGCGGGAGCAGTCGAACATGTCCACTTCGGGGGCCCCGGCGTGGCCACCTTTCAGGAGCTTGGGGATGAGGGTGAGCACCCGCCGCAAGGTGACCGGCCGCACCAGGCAGACCCGGAAACGGCCGTCCCGGGGGTCGGCCCCGGGGGTGACCGGGATATTGTTGCCATAGGTGGGGGTGTTGCCCACGGCGCACATGAAAAAGGGGCCCTGGTAGTGCCCGCCGTCCCAGGTCAGCTCCACCTCGGGGCATTGGTAACGGGCCAGCATGGTGAGCGCCGCGTAGAGGTAGGCCGGGGTGCCCCGGAGGGGCAGGGTCATCTCGTCCACAAAGCGGCTCACCGCGGCGTCAAAACCCAGGGCCCCCACGGTGCAGAAGTGGCGGCCGTCCACCCGGGCCAGGTCCACCCGGCTGGGCTGGCCCCGTTCCAACAGCCGCAGCACCTCCTCCACCCGCGAGGCCAGGCCCAGGGCCCGGCAAAAGTCGTTGCAGCGGCCGGCCGGGGCCGGGGCCAGCATGGTCTCGGTGCCGGCCAGGGCCTGGATGGTTTCGTGCAGGGTGCCGTCGCCGCCGCAGACCAGGAGCATGCCGTTGCCCCCGGCCGCCTCTTCCCGGGCCAGGGCCTCGGCGTGGCCCCGCCCCCCGGTCCACAGGGCGCGGACCCGGTAGCCCTTTTCCCGCAAGCGGCCGATGAGGATGCGGGCGAAACGCCGCCCCCGGCCCCAGCCGCTCTGGGGGTTGGCGATCACGGTGATCTCGCTGCCTTTTTTCATGCCGGCCTCCGGGGACGGGCGGTTGTTGCGCGCAAGCTGTGGGGTGAGTATACAACCTGCTAACATAGCAGAGCCTTGCCCGGTGCGTAAAGCCGGCAGGGGAGCAGGGGTGGCCAAAGGTCACCGGCCCGTAACTTGAGCCCAGGGCCCCTGGGGGGGACAATGGAGTTTCAAGCAAGCGCGGAGGCAGGCATGCGGGGGAGGGTTGGGAGCAAGCTACTGGCCGGCTGGGCTGCCCTGGTGTGGGCGGTGGGGCTGGCCGGAGGACCGGCCGGGAGCCTGGCCGGGGAGCCGGCCCCGGCCCGGGCGCCCCAACCGGCCGTGGCCCAAGCGGCCGGTCCGGGGGCCAAGCTCAGGCCCTGGAAGGTCTGCCCGCGCTTGTTCGTCAACCCCACCATGGAGTTCCGGGCAGTGGTCCACCTGGGCGAGGCCGCGGGCCTGGCCCAGATCCAGGCCCTGGCCGCCGGGGCCCAGTTCGAGGAGAGCTGGGTCTTTGTGCCGGACCAGGGCTTGTGGATCGAGGTGGGCTGTTCGGAAAGGAAGACGCCCTTTGGCACCTACGTGGCCTTGGAAGGCTACGTTTTTCAGCTCATGGACCAGTTCCCCCGCCTGAAGCTTTACCACGTGCATCCCCAGGGCCAGTTCCGCCGCGAGACCTACGGGCCCCGCCAGATCCTGCGGGAGAACGTGGCCGAGGCCCTGCCCAGCTTTGACGACATCAAGGCCATGGTGCTCTTGTCGCGGGTGTTCCGGGCCGGGCAGCCCTGGGGGGAGATGTCCTTCGGCCTGGTCTCCCGCCACGGGCTGACCACCTACGGCCTCACCGCGGCCGGCCGCGAGGCCCGGGGAGAGATCAGCGCGCGGCGCTTTGTCTTTTCCCCCCTGGACTCCCAGGAGTGGCTGGAGGAAGACTCGCCGGCCCGGGCGGCTTTGGCCCGGCCGGACCAGACCGGGCCCCTGGTGCACGGATTGATCCGTCAGGCCGCCGGTGAGCTCTGCGGGCATGAAGTGTGGGTTGCTTTCTCGCCCGAGCTGACGCCCGATCATTAACGTCCTGATAATACGTCTCAAAATAATAACGAACAAACTCATTCGCTTGCGGAGATTACGCCGGTTGTTGTTGTTCGGCCGCGGCCCAGTTCCTATATTAAATTCATAGGGAATAGACATCCCGCCAATTCAACCTGCAAGGGGGAGGCATAGCCATGAGAAGCCGTATTATCTTAGCTGTTTTGGTCCTCGGGCTGGCCCTGGCTGCCGCTCCGGCCCGCGCCGATATGATCAACTTCGGCGACCTGACCCAGTTTGGCAACACCCCCTCGCACCAGAGCGAGTACTTCATCGACGACATCCTGCCGGGGGTCGACCTGAGCATCACCGCCTGGCTGGTGGGCAACGGCAACACCGACCCCACCCAGGTGGACGTGTCCTGGAACCCCAATGACCAAGGCCTGGGGGTGTGGGGCGGCGCGAACAACGACGAGATCGACGGGCGATCAAGTCCCACCAGCCCCTCGGAGCTTTTGCTCCTGACCTTCAGCGAGCCGGTGTTCCTCACCAGCTTCAGCGTGGTGGACCTGTTCTACGAGTACTGGACCAGCCCTCAGGGCCACAGCGAGACCGAGCACTGGTACACCGAGATGGGCTTCGCGGATTTGATCGGGACCGGTCTGGTGCCCTTCTTCGCCCCCGCCACCAACGTGTACTCCGGCGAGGGTCCCACGCAGGGCTTCGTGACCATCAACGTTTCGCCGGGCCAGGCCAGTCAGCCGGTGACCCAGATTGGGTTCTTTGCCAGCCCGGGCAACCCCAATCACGAATCCAATGACTACGCCCTGGTGGGGGTGAATGTCGCCGGTGGCGACGATCCCCATCCCGCGGGCACTCCGGAGCCGGGCACCTTCCTGCTCCTGGGTTCGGCCCTGGGCGCGGCGGGCTGGCTGCGCCGCCGCCGCCGCCGTCGGGCCTAACCGCCCTGCCGGGACGGCCCGGCCCGCCATACCTGGAAATTGACCGCCGCCGGGCGCCACTCCCGGCGGCGCGGTTCGAGGGGGCGGCCGGCGGCAGACCTTCGGCGCCTCCCGCCCCGCCTTCCCGCAGGGCCAGCGCCACCCGGCCCGGCTGGACCGTTTTTTCCCCTTGCCTCCCGTTTGCCCCCGATCTGCGGCCGGTTTCTTGCCCCGGTATAGCCGGGGGCTAACCACGGACCGTCATTGCACAAAGTTTTCAAATAAAAAGAACCTCCCCCAGCTGCCATAAAGGCGGCCGGGCGAATCGTTTTACCTTGGGTCATCTGCTGTGGCTTAATCAAGACTAAAATGTGACTAGAAAAGGGCCCTGAAATTAGTAAGCAAGTTTAACATCGTAGAAATTGAACAGAAATTTTGATTCGGAATCGTGGTTCATTGTGTACTTTTCAAAAAAAAGGCGTTGCCCTGCGCATTTTTTATGTCTATAGTGGGATCATACGAAAACCAGCAAGGCCATCCTTGTTAGCAAGGGGGAAGTGGATCATGAGAAACCGAGTCCTCACAGTTGTTCTGGGGCTGACCTTGGCCCTGGCCGCCGCGCCGGCCCTGGCCGATACGGTGAATTTCGGGACCCTGCCCGAGTTCGGCAGCACCGCATCGCACCAGCCCGAGTACTTCATCAGCGACATCCTGCCGGGGATCGACCTGAGCATCACCGCCTGGCTGGTGGATCAAACCGGCAACAACGATCCCACCCAGGTGGACGTGTCCTGGAACCCCAATGACCAGGGCATCGGGGTGTGGGGCGGCGCGAACGACGACGAGATCGATGGGCGCCCCAGCCCCACCAGCGCCTCGGAGATGCTGCTCCTGACCTTCAGCGAACCGGTGTTCCTCACCAGCTTCAGCGTGGTGGACCTGTTCTACGAGTACTGGACCAACACCCAGGGCAACACCAGCCAGGAGCACTGGTACACCGAGATGGGCTTTGCCGACCTCTTCGGCACCGGCAATGTGCCCTTCTTCGCCCCCACCACCAACCTGTACTCCGGCGAAGGTCCCACGCAGGGCTTCGTGACCATCAATGTTCAGCCGGGCCTCACCAACCAGGCCGTGACCCAGATCGGGTTCTTTGCCAGCCCGGGCAACCCCAATCATGAGTCCAACGACTACGCCCTGGTGGGCGTGACCGTGGCCGGCGGTGGCGACACCCCCTCGGGCACTCCGGAGCCGGGCACTTTCCTGCTCCTGGGCTCGGCCCTGGGCGCGGCCGGCTGGTACCGCCGCCGCCGTCGGGCCTAACCGCCCCGCCGGGTTTGCCCGGCCACCTGCCCCTTCCCTCAGCCTAGGCCAGAGCCGCCGGGAGTCTCTCCCGGCGGCTTTTTTATGCCCGGCGCGCCCTGTCGGCCGCCAGGCTCTCGCGGCCCCCGAGGGCCCGGGATCTGCCGGCTTCGCCTCCCGCACCGCGCAAAAAAAGACCCCCCGGCCGCTGGATGGCGACCGGGGGGCCAACCTCCTGTGCCGTCTGGAGGGGGGACCCATCGTGGGGGGGCAGGCGGCTGGGGGCTATTTGCGGAAGACTCCGCCGGGGGTGGCGCCCCCGGCAACCGGCGTTACACCATGATGTCGATCTTCTGGCCCTTGCCGGTGAGGGCGGCCACGGAGGGGGGCTCGGTGGCCAGATTCTGGGCCGCGGCGCCGGTTTCTTGCAACTCCTCCATGGTCCGGGTGATGAGCGAACCGGCCAGGTCGGCGCTGGAGAGCGAGTTGGTCAGGGCGGCCATCTGACTGCCCGTGGCCACGTCTGGATATCCGTTGATGCCGGCCATGCTGGAGACGCTCCTTCCGGTGTATACTTCCCCTTCTACGTACTTATCGGCCGTCGGGGCCAAAAGCTTTAAAAAAAACTGCCCCCGGCCGCACCCCCGGTGGACAGGGCTCCCTCCGCGCGCCAGAGGGCGAAATTCGTGCTATGTTTGGGGAGCTTGGGGAAGGGCTAAGCAAGGAGGCCGGCCATCCGCGCCGGCCGGGAGCCGGGATCTTGTCCAACAGCAAACCATACTGCTTCAAATGCCGGCACCTGCAGATCACCTGGGAACCGGGCCGGCCTTACGCCTGCCTGGCCATGGGCTTCCGCTCCCGTCAAATACCCTGGCAGGTGGTGCTCCGCTCCTCGGGCAAGCCCTGCATGTGCTACGAGGCCAAGCCGCCCCGGTAGGCCTCCTGACCACCCCGCGGCGGTTTGGCCGCGACGAACCGGCAGAAAAAAGCGCCGCCCGGCCGGGCGGCGCTTGGAAGTTTGGCGGGTATACGGGCTGCGGCCCGCGGGCCGCTACTTGGCGGGCTCCGCGGGTGGGGCCGCGGGGGCCGGCGGGGCCGGCTGGCCCCGGCGGTGGCAGTCTCCGCAGGTCACCGGCCCGGTCTTCTTCCCCTGGGCCAACAGCCGCTGGTGACAGGTCTTGCAGTTCTGGTGATAGGCCTGGGTCAGGGTGACGGGGTTCTGGGCCGTGGGCTTGGGCCCGTGGCAGTCGGCGCAGTTGCCGCCATCACCGTTCTTGTTGTTCATATACTGGTCAAAGTCGTGGTGGCAGGTCTGGCAATCCACGAACTCGGCGTGGGCTGCGTGGGTGAACACCACCGGCGGCCTTTGGTCTGCCCCGGCCGGTTTGAGGGCCAGGGTCATCACGTCGTCCTGGGCCAGGGCCACACCGGCCAAACCCGCCGCCAGCACCAAGCTCCAGAGCAGTATGAGCTTCTTCATAAAAACCCCCTCGTCAAGCCACGGTCCTCTGCGTCCTGATCTATTCCTCGGCCTCGGCCTCGGCCTCGTCTTCGTCCACCGGCTGCATCTCCGGGGGTAGAATCATGCTCTCGCAGATCAGTTCCTTGAAGGTGACCAGCTTCAGACCCAGTTCGTACTCTTTGTTCAGGTCGGTGATCTGGTCGTAGCAGTTGTGGCAAGGGACGATGATGTGGGTGGCGCCGGTGGCCTTGATCTGGTCGGCCTTGACCTTGCCCGACGCCATGCGCCGTCTCTTGAACTCCGGGCCCTGGGGGATGAAGCCCCCGCCGCCGCCGCAGCAGTGGTTGTGGTCGCGGTTGGGGTCCATGTCCCGGAAATCGGTGCAGAGCAGAAGGGACAGCTCGCGGATCTCCTCCCACAGCCCGCCGTTGCGGCTGACGTTGCAGGGATCCTGCACGGTGACCGGCGCGGTCAGCATCTTGGCCGGGTCGATCTTGATGCGTCCGGATTTCAGCAGCTCCAGGAAAAAGGCCACCGAGTGCACCACCTCCACCGGAGTCTTGCCGCCCGGCAGGCCCAGGAAATAGGGCCCCTCGAAGCGGGCCGAGCGGTAGGCGTGGCCGCATTCGGTCACCACGATGCGTTTGACCCCCAGCTCCACGGCCTTGTCATACATGGCCTTGACCGGGATGGCCGCCACGGCGCGGTCGCCGGCGAACATGGCCAGGTTGGTGCAGTCCCAGCCGGTGCTGGGCACGGTCCAGTCGCACCCGGCCACGTGGAAGATCTGGGCCGCCTGGCCCAGCTCCTGGGGATAGAACATGGGCTCGCGGGGGTTGACCGTGTACATGAAGTCCGCCCCCTCCTTGTCCACCGGGATGGTCAGGCCGCGGACCTCCTCCGCGTTCTCCTCGGCCATCCACTCGCAGGTCTCCAGCCAGTCCTCCGTGCTCACGGCCATCTGGTTGCCGGTCTCCCGGATGTTGGCCGTGGTGCGGGCCAGGCCATCGGGCAAGACCCCCTGGGAGCAGCACACCGCCCGGGCCACCGCGATCTGGCTGGCGATGTCGATGCCAAAGGGGCAGTACTGGGAGCAGCGGCGGCACATGGTGCACTGCCCCCAGATCACCTCATAGCACTCCCGCAGAAATTCCCGGCTCACCTGGCCCTTTTTCTTGTACATCTCGCCCAGGGTGATCTTCACCTTGTAGGCCGGGGAGAGCTTGGGGTCCTTGTCGTTGGCCAGATAAAAGAAACAGCTCGACGCGCACAAGCCGCAGCGCGAGCAGATGGAGAGCCAGGTGCGCATGCGCGCGCCGTGGTTGGACTCCAGGATGGCCCGCACCTTGGCCACGTTCACGGGGCGGTCGCCTTCCGCGGAGGCCGGAGCCGCTTGTGGTTTGGTTTTTGGTTCCATAGCCTCTTCGGGCATTTTGTTTTCTCCCTACGGGAATAGAAGACGGCTCCCTACCAGGAGCGGGCTCCCCGCCGGCCCCCCATTTCGAACCCAATGGCCACGCGCGAGAAGAAGAAAAGGATCAGGTGGCCCAGCTTGCTGAACGGCAGGATAATCAACAGCAACTCGCCCAGCCCCACGTGCAGCACCAGCATCAGGTCATAGTCGCCAATCTGGTGATAGGCCAGGAAGCCGAAGACAAAGGGGGCCAGGGTGAGGAGCAGGAGCAAGTAATCCCAGGCGCCCGTCAGGAGGCGCACCTCCGCCCGCGCCAGGCGGCGGATGAAAAGGAACAAGCCAGAGACGATGACCCCCACCGTGAGCCAGTCGGCCACGGCGTCCGGCAGGGTGGGCAGGCTCCAGCCAAAGGCCTCGGCGAACAGGATGTTGTGGGCCGAGAGGAAGATGGGGGCCGCCAAGAGGCAGACGTGGAAGATAAAGAACATCACCGAGAACACCGGCTGGCTCTGATAGCCCATGGTGCCCAGGGGCAACAGACCATGGAAAACCGATTTCAGCCCCCAGTCCCAAGCCACGTGATTGTTCATGGAACTGTCCCGCTCCCGGCTGAGCCCCGCCAAAAAGGCCAGCCGGATCAGGAGTCCACCTCCAAAAACCACGAAGCTTATCCAGGCGCCGGGGCCTGCCAGAAATTCATACAGAGAGGTCATGGTCAGCCTTCTCTCTCCTGGAGCCAGGGGACTGGCTCCCGGCAGGAGCCCAACAGGGTTTGCACGAGGCCGCCCGGCAACACCAAACGCCTGGTCATCCGCTCCCCCCCGGCGGATGGCCCGGCTCAGTTGCCCCGGTCGGCCTGGTCCTCGGCCGGCCAGCCGCCCGAGGAAATTAGACCATCGTAAAAGGCCGCCTCTGGCAAAGTCAAGGGGGCGGAAGTCATTTTCCAGGAATGAAGCTAAAGATTAAAATCAAGTCCAGAATAATGTGAGATTAATGTCTAGATACATAAAAGGTTATTTATTACCATTAGTTAACTGGCCAATATTTCCCGCTTGGCCCTCCGGGTTTTCAGGGGCAATTATACCGGGTGACCCCCCGGTGGTCTCCCCCCGCTGTCCCGGGAAACTGGACGGCAGCCGCCAAGGGGGGAACGGAGTGTTGCAGGAAAGCCCTGGGGGGGCCTGGGCTTGCGGAGGCGGACCGGAATCTTCAGCAGACGACGGGCAAAAGCCGGGTCAGGGAGATGCTCTCCGGAGTGACCAGGGCTTCCACCACCAGCACCTCCACCCCCTGGCCCCGCACCTGGTCAAAGGCGCGGGCATAGGCCGGGTCGATGTCCGCGGCCGGGGCAAAGGAGTGGGCGTCGCCCCGCTGCACCACGTAGAGGGCCAGGGCCCCGGCGCCCTGGGCCGCCAGGCGGGCCAGGACCCCCAGGTGCTTGGCCCCCCGGGTGGTCACCGCGTCGGGGAAGCGGGCCCGGCCCTCCTCCACCAGGGTGACGTTCTTCACCTCCACGAACAGGGGCCCCTGGGGCAGCTCCACCCGGAGATCCAGGCGGGAGCCCGGCTCCACGGTCACCTCGCGGCGCACCTCCCCGGCCGCGGCAAAAGGCGGCAAGGCCCGCTGGCGGGCCGCCTCGGCCGCCAAGAAGTTGGGCGCCAGGGTGTTCACCCCCACCCAGCCCCCGTTGATCGCGATCATCTCCCAGGTATAGGGCGTGCGGCGGCCGGGGGTTGTGGCCGGGGACAGGCGCACCGCCGCCCCGGTCTCCAGGCAACTCCGCATGGAGCCGGAGTTGGGGCAGTGCGCCGTGACCTGGCGGCCGTCCGGCAGGGCCACCTCGGCCAGGAAGCGCTTATAGCGCCGCACCAGGTTGCCGGCCACCAGGGGGGTGGGGAAGGTATAGCGCACCCGGGCCAGAGCCGGGGCCAGGGCCGGGGCCGGGGCTTGGTCCCGGGCCGGGGCCTCAGGAGACGGCAAGGTCCGCCGCCCGGCTCACCGGCGCCTGGCAGGCGAAGTCACGGCAGACGTAGGCCAGGGGCCCCTCCGGCCCGGGCGGCATCTCCCGGGTGAAGGGAGCGGCCTGGGCCAGCGCCTCGGCCCGGGCCGCGGTCTTCCACAGCACCACCTCCCGGGGGCGGAAGCCCTGCCGGAGCTTGGCCAGCATGGCCTGGGTCTCGGGGTGGGAGGCCTCGCCGGCCAGCACCACCTCCCGGCCCGGGCCCAGGGCAAAGTCCACCGCGCCCAAGAGATGGGTGTAGGCCATGGGGTAACGGGTCACCTCCGCGGCAAAGGCCTGGAACAACTTCTGGGCCCGCTCCTCCAGCTCGGCCCGCCCGGAGAGGCGGCCCAAACGCACCAGGTTCAACGCCGCCACCGAATTGGCCGAGGGCACCGCCCCGTCGTAGATCTCCTTGTTCCGCAGGATCAGCTCCTCACCGCCGGCCGGGGTGAGGAAGTAGCCACCCCCGGCCTCGTCCCAGAACAGGGCGTCCAGGCTCTCCTGGAGGGTCAGGGCCCGGTTCAGCCACGTGGGATCGAACCCGGCCTCATAAAGCTCCACCAGGCCCCAGGTGAAGTTGGCGTAGTCGTCGGCGAACCCCGGGCCCAGCAGGTGGCCCTCCCGCCAGCGCCGCTCCAGGCGACCCTCGGCCTGCAAATGCTCCCACCCGAAGCGGGCCGCCTTTTCCGCCGCCTGGAGGTAGGCTTCCTCGCCCAGCGCCCGGTAGCCCAGGGCCAGGGCCGCGATCATCAGCCCGTTCCAGGAGGTGAGCACCTTGTCGTCCTTCAGGGGGTGCACCCGCTTTGCCCGCGCCTCGCAGAGCCGCTCCCGGGCCTCGGCCAGGCGGGCCTCGGCCTGCTCGGCCGTGAGCCCCTCCTCCTTGGCAAAGGCCGCCACGCTACGGGTCACGTGGGGGATGGAGAGCCCTTGCTCGAAGTTGCCGCCCGGGGTCACGCCATAAAACCGGCAGAACAGCCCGCCCAGGTCCCGGCCCAGCACCGCGTCCACCTGCTCGGGGTTCCACACGTAATAGAGCCCTTCGTGACCCTCGCTGTCCGCGTCCTCGGCCGAGTAAAAGCCCCCCTCCGGCGCGGTCAGGTCCCGCAGCACGTAGGTGAAGATCTCCCGCGCCGCCCGGGCGTGGGCCGGGTTTTCCGTAAGCTGAAAGGCCTCCAGATAGGCCATGGCCAGCATGGCCTGGTCATAGAGCATCTTCTCGAAGTGCGGCACCAGCCAGCGCTGGTCCACGCTGTAGCGGTGGAAGCCCAGGCCCACCTGGTCGAACATGCCTCCCTGGTGCATGGCCGTCAGCGTCTTCTCGGCCAGGGCCAGGGCTCCGGACTCCGGCTCCCGGACCTGCCAGCGCAACAAGAAGGTCAGGTGATGCGGCGAGGGGAATTTGGGGGCCTGGCCAAAGCCGCCATAGGTGGCGTCAAAGCTCTGGGCCATCTGCTGATAACCCCGGGCCAGGTCCTCCCGCCCCAGGCCGCCGCCGGCCGGCGACGCCTCGGCCATCTGCAAGGAGCGGGTCAGCTCGCGGCCCGCCTGGCGGATCTTCTCCTCCTCCGGGCTGTTCCAGCGCCGGGCCACCTCCCGCAGAATGTCCAAAAACCCCGGGCGGCCCAGCCGCGCGGTTTTGGGGAAGTAGGTCCCGGCCAGGAAAGGCTGGCCCTCCGGGGTCAGCCACACCGACAAGGGCCAGCCCCCGGAGCCGGACAGCGCGGTGGCCACGGTCATGTAGATGCTGTCCAGGTCCGGCCGCTCCTCCCGGTCCACCTTGATGGCCACATAATATTGGTTGAGCACCGCGGCCACTTCCTGGTCCTCAAAGGACTCGTGGGCCATGACGTGGCACCAGTGGCAGGTGGCGTAGCCGATGGACAAAAAGATGGGCTTGTTCTCCTGCCGGGCCAGGGCCAGGGCCGCCTCCCCCCAGGGACGCCAATCCACCGGGTTGTCAGCGTGCTGCAAGAGATAAGGGCTCTTTTCCTGGGCCAAAAGGTTGGCCATGCTCCAACTCCTCTCCGGACGGGAGACCCCGAAAAATCAACGGCGGCGGGAAGCCCGCGCTCCTCGCCGCCTCCTTCCGGCGGGCTACGCCTACTCCTCGATCACTTCCACCTCGCTCTGGTGCTTGTGGCCGCAAACCGGGCACAGCACCTCGATCTCCTTCTCATCCCCGATGAACTTCTCGGCCAGCTTTTCGGGGCCGAGGAAGGTCACGTCGCCGCAAGAGCAAGCCGGGCACTCCGCGCGGACTTTGTATTTTTTCTTGGACATGGTCAACTCTCCCGAGGTCCAGAATGTTGTAAACTTTCGCTACTTACTCCTAATTAACGATCATACACGCGCCCCCGGCCGGGGCAAAAGGAAAGATGCCTCCACCCTCCCCGGAGCCCCTCCCGGCCAGTTGCCTCTCGCGACCCGGCGGGCACCGCCCCGCCAAATCAGGGCCTTACCCCTGCCGTGCCCCAAAAAATCCTTCCCCCGCAAAAAAGCCTAATGCCCTGACCCCACCCCGCCGATAAAAAGGCTGTGGTCAGGGGAGACTGCCGCTGGCACCAGCGGACGAACCTCCCGGACGGGCCCCCAGAGCCCGTCAGAAACCGTTGCCCCCTTACCCCAGACCGGCGCGGTTTCCCGGCGGGAAAAGCCAGGGAAGGCTTTTCCCCACACTCACCTGGGGAGTGAACCGCATTTGTGTTAGACTCCAAGGAAGGAGCGGTAATATCCCATGATCAAGATCGACCAGATTCTGCCGGGAAACCTGACCGGGGTAGAACCCCAGAAGAAGCCGGAGCGGCCCACCGGGGCTCCCACCTTTGACCAGTTCCTGGAAAAGGCCGCGGCTACCCAGTCCCTCCAGGCCGGCGAGCCGGTGATCCCCCTGGACGCCAGCTATCCCCTGAACGCCGTCTCCGACACCACCGCCCCCGCCAGCCAGGAACAACTGGCCGCCCTGGAACGCACCGAACGCCTCCTGGACACCCTGGAAGAATACAGCCAGGCCCTGGGCGATCAGCGCCGCACCCTCAAGGAAGTCAGCCCGCTCCTCACCCGCTTGCAAGAGGAAGCCCGCGAACTGGCCTCCCGCCGCGATGACTTGGCCGAAGACGACCAGCTCAAGGAAATCGTCGACCTCGTCCTGGCTACCGCCCAGGCCGAAGACATCAAGTTCCAGCGCGGCGATTACGTAGGGTAGGAATTTTTCAGGAAAAGAGAAGAATGTGGGGAAAACCCTTTTCTTCGGCAGCCCAAAGAAAAACCAGGCTGGTGACAAACAGCCCGGCGCGGGCCATGGATGGCCCGCCGCGATGACTTTTTTAATAAAGTCATCGCGGGCCATTTGGCAAAATCACACTTTTGCCAAATAGATGCAGAGAAGGCCATCCTGGCCTTTTCTGCTTCTAGCGCTTGCATATTCCCCACACCCCTTTCCTAAAAGAAAGGCGGGGGTTGGGGCTGATGAGGCCGGCGGGGGGCTGCGAGAGGAGCGGCCCTCTGGTTACGTGAGAGCGCTGGCGGGCCGGAGAGCCGGAGGTGGGTGGGCTCGGCGGCCTTCAGGCGGTTGCCGATGTTTGGTGGCCGCAGTCCCGGAGGGCTCAGCGGGGCGGGCGGCGGGTGTCGATGATCACGTTGCCCACCGCGTCCATGGACTTCTCTTCTTTCCAGCGCTCGTGCTCCGCGTTCTGCTGCACCTGTTCCTTGCTCGGTCCGGCCTTGTAGGTGATGGACCCGCTGTCCTCCTGCACCGGCCCGGTCTGATTGGCCCCGGCCGCCTCCTGGTCCAGCATCTTCTGGATCACCTCATCCGAGACCCCGGCCTTTTTCAGCTCGATGACCTCCTGGGCGGTCAGGGCCCAGGCCGGGGCCGCCGCGCTCAGCCACAAGACGGCCGCCGCCAGGCAGGCCGGCCAAAAGCCACGTGGTTTGCCAGGCATAAAGACCTCCCGAGCCGGGGAAAATAGCCGGCTCCCTTTCCCTATTCTATAACGCCGTGGCCTGGGGCTATGCTCCAAATTACCCGCGTACGGGGACAACTCGGACCAATCCCTCCCCAGGCCCCTGGCAGGCTGTTTCCCAACAGCCTGCCAGCAAAAACTATAAGGTTTTTTGGGGGATGGGGGGTGTGGGGGGAAGGGGCTTTTTTTTCAAAAAAAGCCCCTTCCCCCCACATCTTCCTCTCCCTCCCACAAACTCTTAGGTTCAGGCGGCCCGCACGAAGCGCCAGCGGCACCAGATGTCGGTGAGGCTGCGCCCTGGCGGGCAGCTCACGCATTCCACTTTCACCTGGGGGTTCAGCTCCTTGGCGAAGTTGATCAGGTAGTTCTCGCGCACTTGGCGGCAGGGGTGTTCGCCCAGCTTTTTTTCCTGGCGGATGAGCTGGGTGCGGCATTCTTCCACGGTGAACACCGCGTCGCCTTCGGGGGTGATTTCCCAGGATTTGAGGTGGTGGCTCACGGCCCAGGAGGAGTAGCGCAACAGGTGCAGCACCTCGGCCGGGCCGGGGTCGGTGACTTTGAGCAAGTCCCGCAGTTCCCGGGCTTCCACCTTGCCCATGTAGGCCCAGCACTCCGCGTCCACGTCCGTGGCTTCCTGCATGTCGTGGCGTTTCTGGATGCCCAGGAAATACAGGCCATCCACCCGCCAGATGTTGCGGACCTGCATGTCGAGGTAGTCGTAAAGCTCTTCGCGGGAGAGGTTGTCGAAGATTTCGCGGTCAGAGGCGGGAAGGCTCATGGCACCTACCTAGTAAAAGGTTCAGGGGGGGCCGTTTGCGCGGCAGCCCCACCATAGCCCGGCCCGTCAGGGGCGTCAACCAGCTCAACCAGCGTTTGGAGACCATTGCACGGTATTTTCAGGCAAACAATAACAATAACAACAAGTTATCCTAGTTTGTGGTGCGTTTTGCGTTGCAATGGTCTCATGCGGGCCAGGGATGGCCCGCCGAATAACGAACCTAAAAGGTTCGTTATTCGGCGGGCTTGGCAAAACCCGGGCCCCCGGCAAGCTCTGCTTGCTGGGGTGGAGTCACGCTTTTGCCAAGCCGATCCTTGCACAAGGCCTGGAGCCTTGTGCAACAGTCTCGTTTAGTTGACAGCTCCCGCGGAAAAAAGGGATGATCGAACCAGGCAGGCCGTCCGGAGCCGGCCCGTTGGTTGGAAGGTCCAGGCCCGGGTCACCAAAGGGGAACTTGTCATGGCGGAAGAAGCGGTCCCGCGGGGGCGGGAGCGGCGGGCCGAGGTGGCCCGCAAGCTGAAGGACCAGGGCTTGAAGCTCATCGCGGCCCGGGGGCTCCACGCCTGCCGGGTGGAGGAGATCACCCGGGCCGTGGGGGTGGGCAAGGGCACCTTCTTCACCCACTTCGCCACCAAGGACCATTTCGTGGCCGCCCTGGTGGACCACGTGCTGAGCGACCTCGTCCGGCGGGTGCGGCCGGTCACCCTGAGCCCCGACGGGGCCGAGGCCCTGTTGGCCGGGGTGGGGGCCGTGCATTTGCGTTATTTCCAGCTCCGCCCCGAGGCCGCGGCGCTGTTGGTGCAGGCGGTGAGTCTGGACCCGGAGAGCCCCGCCCGGACCTTGGTGCAGGGCCGCCTGGCCGCCCATCTGAGCGAGGTGGCCGGGCTCATCGCCCCGGCCGGGCGGGAATTGGGCTGGCCCGCGGACCGCATGGACGACCTGGCCCTGATGCTCCTGGCCAACAGCTGCGGCTTTTTCTGGTTCAGCCGCGACCTGCCGGCCCTTCAGGACACCCCGGTGCAGCTCCTGGAGCGCCTGGGCCGCGCCCTGGCCAAGGGCCTCTCAGCCTGAGCCGCCGCAGATTCTTACCCTCCCCAGACTCCGGCCAACACCGTCCACTTGTGCCCCCGGCCGGGGTTCTCCAAGCCCAGCCGCACCAAGGGCCGCCATCCAGCCACCACTTCGTCCAAGAGCTGCCGGCCATAGGGAAAATCGTACAGGGAGATCACCAGGAGCCGGGGGCCCTCCAACATCTCCGCTACCCGGGCCAGGGCCGCGGGCGGGTCCAGGTAGTACAACACCTCGTTCAACACCACCGCGCTGAAGCGCTCCCCCTCGCCCAAGTCGCCGAACCGCGCCTGACGAAACTCGGCTCCGGGCCGGGCCGCGGCCTGGGCCGCGGCTCGGGCTTGGTCCAGGGCCGCGGCCGAAGGGTCCAGGCCCAGGTAGGAAAAGCGCCGCTCGTCCAGCAGACGGGCCAGGATGCCGGTGCCGCAGCCCACGTCCAAGACTCTGGCCTGGACCCGGCCGTGGCCGGCCTGGCGGACCAGCACTTCGGCGATGATGCCGTGGCGGCCCAGCTCGTCCGTTTCCTCCAGACGCGAGCTGTACACCTCGCCATAGCGTCCGTCCCAGAACTCCGCGGCCTCGTGCAGGCTGGCGCCCTCCAGGGCGCGGCCCTGCACCACCTCCCAAGGGGTGTCCGGCGGCAGTTTGCTCATGGGCGGCTCCGTTTCACAGTGTCCGCACCCGGGGAGGGGTGGCGCGGTAGTCCACCCGGGGCACCAGGTTGTGGCTGTTCAGGGTGGTGCAGAAGGCCAGGTCCGCGTCCTGGCCCAGGCGTTTGAGCCGGGCCGCGCCGGGGCAGTCCAGAAGGAGCGGGCGGAGGAGCTGGAACTCCGGCGGGGCGCCGGTGAGGGCCGCGGCCAAATAGGCCGCCGCGGCGTCGTCCTCAAAGGCCGGAGCCTTCGCGGCCTCGCCCATGGGCAAGAGATGCACCTGCCGGGGCGCCAGCCGCTGCACCGCGGTGACCAGGGCCCCAGCCCCGGCAAAGCTCCCGAACAAGACGTGCTCCGCCGCGGCCAGGCGGTGCACCGCCTGGGTGCCGGCCGAGGTGGTGAGGATGGCCGTGCGGCCGCTCAGCTCCTGGGACGCGGCCCAGGCCGGGGAGTTGTCCCCGTCAAAGCCCGCCGGTGGCACCCCGCCCCGCTCGCCCAAGAGGAGCCAGCCGGGGTTCTGGAGCTTCAGCTCCCGGGCCTGGTCCAGATCGGCCAGGGGGATCACCGCGCCGGCTCCGGCCCCCAACAAGGCCAGAATGGTGTGGCCGGCGCGGAAGATGTCCAGAATCACCACCACACCCCGCAGCTCCTCCAGGGCGTGGTGGTCGGTGACCAGGTGGACCTCAGGGGGCATGCGTCTCTCCCTTCCAAAGGCTCCGGGCCCGGGCCGCCACGTCCCGGGGGCTCTCGTCGGCCCGGAAAGCCAGGCCCCGCGCCGTGGCGGGCAGGGCGTTGCCAAAATAGTCCAGGATCAGGCGGGGGGCGTCCAGCCCGTTGGCCAGGGCTGCGCCCACGCTCTCCACTCCGACGAACCAAGGCGCTCCGGCGATGAGCCGGGCGGCGGCCAACAGGTCCGGCGGGGTCAAGAGCGCCAGGCCCAGGCCCTGGTACCAGGCCTTTTCCCCCGGGGCCCCCAGGCCCACCACCGGCCGCCCCAGGGCCTGGAACAAGGCCGGCCAGAAGGCGGCCAAATGCCGGGCCAGGGCCGGGTCCAGAAGCCGGTTGAAGGTCTGGCCCGCGCCCTGAAACAGCACCCGCTCCCCGGGCTCGGGGGCGGGCACGGTGAGCCAGGCCTGGGCGGGGTCGGGCCGCAGGTCCAGGCCGTAGGCCAGGCGCAGGTTCAAGGCAAAACTCAAAGGCAGGGGCCGGGAGAAGATATCCCGGGCGCCCACCAGCTCCGGGCGGAGGCCCAAGTGCAGCACTTGGTCAAAGCCCGGCGGCTCGGACATGCGCCAGGGCTGCACCCCCAAGGATTCGTCCCGGGGCTGGTAGGCCGGGTCCAGCTCCGCCCCGCTCACATAGGGCTGGGCCCGCAACAGGGGCAGGGCCGCGGCCGAGCGCCGCGCGGTGAGCAGATGCACCTCGTCGCCCGGCCTCCCGGCCAGTTCCCGGGCCAAGAGCCGCACCAGGGGCAGGGCGTAGACCAAATCGCCCAGCTTGCCGGGGCAGGTGAGCAAGAGGCGCACGGGAGCCCGCCGGGTCCTACATCAGGTCCGGGGGCACGTCCTCCAGGTCCAGCCGGAACTTGTAGACCTTGACTTCGCCCATGATGGAGATGGGAACCAACAAACGCGCGCTTTGGAACCAGTTGTCCGCGATGTCGTTCACGTTGAGCGGCGCGAAGCGCGGGGTGCCGTCCTCGTCGGAGATGCGGGCCGGCTGCAGCAAGTCGTTGATCTGGCCGTAGGCCTGGATGGTGGTGGGGATCTCTTCGGTCACCGGGTCCCAGTAGTTCACCCCGTTGTGGATCATGTAATGGTGCAGGCCATTGATGTCCACGTAGGCGATCTGGGCCCAGTGGATGGTCATGGGCTCGGCGGTTTTGTTCACGATGGTGATGTCAAAGCCGTAATCGTTCTCGCCCCGGTTCAGCTTTACCCGGAATCCCGCGTTCTCGTCCTGGAACTGCCAGATCTGCAGCCCGGTGTTGTAGTCCAGGAAGGCCTCGGGGTAGGTGGCCATCTCGTCGGCGGTGTAGGTGCGGTAGTACTCATAAGCCTGGGGGCTGATGGCGCAGGCCGCGGTCAAGAGGACCAGGGCCAGCCAGGGGTGTTTGCCAAGTCGTTTCATGCGCCGTGCTCCTTGTTGCCGTGGCGGGTAGCGGAAATCGCGGGTGTGCCGGCCCAGCGTGGCGCCGGGCAATGGGCAGGAACGAAAGCTTAGCATAACTTTTTCCAGGAAAAAAAGCCAAGGCAGGGACGCCGGCGGCGCCGTCGGGACCCAAAAAGCTAACGCCCCGCGGGCAGCGGGGCGTTCGGTGGCCAGGTCAGGAGACCTTAGTTGGTCACGGTGATGTTCGTGGTGTCCGGCCCCTTGAGCTTGGGCAGGGTCACGGTCAACACCCCATCCTTCTGCTTGGCCACGATCCCGGTGCGGTCAACCTCGCCCGGCAGGTGCACTGTGCGCTCGAACCGGCCGAAAGTCCGCTCCACCAAGTGGTAGTTGTCGTTGGTTTCCTCGCGTTCATCCCTCTTCTCGCCGCTGATGGTCAAGATGTCGCCCTTGAGGTCCACCTTGATATCCTCAGGCTTCAGGCCCGGCACCTCGGCCATAACCTCATAACCGTCATCGGTTTCCTTGAGGTCCAAACGGGGGCTGAACTCACCGCCGCCGGTGACAGCCGGCCAGACCGGAAGCTCGCCTCCCTCAAAGAAGCGGCTGAAGAAGTCGTCCATTCCTCGGCGCAGCCCTGTCAGCTCGCCCAATCCTCTGTAGGGTACCAAGTAGGTCATGGATAACCTCCTTTCCGTAATTAACTCGGGAGCCGTGACTCTCTCTGAGCCACTCTCACGTTCCTCATTTCTACCGATCTAAAAGTAATCATTCCCAAATGGGATGCAAGACCCTCCGAGGGCCTGCCAGGGGGATGTTTCCGTGTACGAACGTTCGGTCGTAAATCAGCTTGGCATCCGGGCCGGCGGTTGGATTATGATGGTCCCGGTTCAATCGCGAAAGCAGGCCGCTGCCCCGGAGCCGACCCCCGGGCAGCCTTCTCGAAAGGTGGTGACATGGATTACCTGTCCTTCTCCCTGGCCTGGTCTCCGGTGCTGCTCCTGACCGTGTTGGCGGTGTTCTTCCGGATGCCCGCGCTGAAGCTCTCCATTTGGGGCACCATCTTCACCCTGGGCTTGGTGGTGTGGTACTACGGCACCCCCTGGTCCGTGGCCCTGGCCGCTGGCCTGGACGGCATGCTCACCACGCTTCCCCTGATCCTGGTGATCATCGCCGGCATCCTGCTCTCCACCCTGTTGATGGGCACCGGCTCCCTGAAACGCCTGGTGGACTGGTTCATGGGCGGGGTGGCCGGGCCCTATCAGCAGAGCCTGTTGATCGCCATGGGGGTGGGCAACTTCATGGAAGGGGCCGGGGTCATCGCCGAGCCGGTGGTGGCGCCGATGCTGGCCGCGGCCGGGGTTACCCCGGCCGGGGCGGCGGCCCTGTCCATCGTGGGTTACGCCGGGCTCATGACCCTGGAGATGGCCGGCATCATCATTACCGTGTTGGCCCTGGTCACCGGGTACAGCGCCTATGAGCTGGGGGTGGCCTCGGCCTGGCTGAGTCTGCCGGCCACCCTGGCCATGGCCCTGTTGGCGGTGTACTACCTGCCCCGCTTGGGCGGGTTGGGCCGGCGGGTGGGCCTGGCCCTTTTGGCCGGGCTGGTGGCCGGCCTGGCCGCCCTGGCCGCCGCGCTGTGGCTCAGCGACTCCATCGGCGGCATGCTGGGCGGGCTCGCGGTGATGGTCGTCCTGGTGCTGTTAGGCACCCGCCGCCTGCCGCTCACCTCGGAAATCCTGGTGGAGTTGGCCCCCTTTGCCTTCCTTTTGTCCGTGTTGTTGGGCCTGAACATGATCGGCCCCCTGCACGAGCTGTTCGCCAAGCAGTTGGTGCTCAAGGTGGCGGTAATCCCGGTGCACCAGATCACCTTCCGCCCCCTGTACTCCGGGTACCTCTATTTGTTCCTGGCCCTTTTCCTGGCCGCCTTCCTGCAGAACGTGTCGGGTCACCGCCTCAAGGAGACCCTGGCCGTGGGGCTTTCCAAGGCCTGGCGGGCGGCGGTGGCCATGGCCCTGTTCGGGGCCATGGGCCAGATGGTGTCCTACTCGGGTTACTCGGCGGGCTTTGGCGAGCTGGTGCAGACTTCCAACCTGCCGTGGGTGCTGGCCCAGGGCCTGGCCGCCTCCACCGGCGGCTTCTACCCCATCTTCGTGCCGGTGTTGGGCTGGGTGGGCACCTTCCTCACCGGTTACGGGGTGGCCTCCCTGATGCTGTTCGGCGCGCTGATGGTCTCGGCCGCCGGGGTGCTGGGCATCAGCGGGGTGTGGCTGGCCGCGGGCCTGGCCGTGGGCTGCTCCCTGGGCTCCATCTCCTCGCCGTTCAAGATCGCCATCGCCACCCCCATGTCCCAGGCCGTGGGCCAGGAGGGCGACATCCTGCGGCTCACCATCCCGGTGGGCATCGGGGCCAGTTTGTTGGTGGGGGTGGTGCTGTGGCTGGCCGTGGGCGCGGCCTGAGCCGCCCGGACCGCTGGGGCGCGGCGCTCGTTTACCACCAAGCCATAAGGAGGAGCGCATGATCACCCCCGTGGAGCACGGCCGGCGGCTGGCCGCCCTGCAAAAGGCGGCGGCCCGGCACGAGCTGGACGCCTTCCTGGTGTCCGCCGAGGAAAGCATCTATTACCTCACCGGCGTGTCCTACCGGCCCTTGGAGCGGCCCTTCTTCATCCTGGTGCGGCCAGAGGGCGCGCCGAGCCTGTTGGTGCCGGCCCTGGAACAGGAACACCTGGCCGGCCAGCCCAACATCGCCCGGGTGGAGGCCTACTGGGACTATCCCTCGCCGCCGGGCCAGGGCTGGCCCGAGCGGTTGCGGGAGCTCTTGGCCGGGGTGACGAGCCTGGGGGTGGAGCCGACCCTGACCCAGGAGGTGGCGGCCGGGCTGGCCGCTTGGGCTCCCCCGGTGCTGCCTTTGGTGGAGAATTTGCGGCTGGTCAAATCCCCGCCCGAGGTGGCCATGCTCCGCCAGGCGGCCCATTACGCCGACCTGGCCGTGGCCAAGGTCCTGGCGGCGGCCTATTACGGGGTCAGCGAGCTGGAGCTGTTCGCCCAGGGCCGGCCGGTGCAGTTGGCCATCATCCGGGAGACGGCCTATGAGGCGCTGACCACCCAGGTGCTGGCCGCGGCCTGGCCCGCTCCCCTCTCGGCCCAGCCCCACGGGGTCCCCCAGGTGGCCGATTGCCTGCGGGAGGGCCCCCACATCGCCCTGGGGCTCCTCCGGGTCAATGGCTACGCGGCGGAATGCGAGCGCACCTTTTTCCTGGCCCCGCCGGGGCCGGAACTCCAGGAAGCCTTCGGGATCATGCAGGAGGCCCGCCGCCGGGCCCTGGCCCTGGTGCGGCCCGGGGTGCCGGCCGCGGCGGTGGACCTGGCGGCCAAGGACTTCCTCACGGACGAGGGCTTCGGAAACAACCTGCTGCACCGCACCGGCCACGGCTTCGGCCTGGGCAACCACGAAGGCCCCTGGGTGGCCGAGGGGAGCCCAGACATCCTGGCCGAGAACATGCTGATCAGCGTGGAACCGGGCATCTACCTGCCCGGGGTGGGCGGGGTGCGGCACTCGGACACCACCCTGGTGACCCGGGACGGGTTCGAGCACCTGACCAAAGAACCCACGGACCTGGCCAGCCTCACCCTGACCGGCGGGAAGACCCTGGCCCGGCTGCGGGGCTTCGTGATACGCCGGGCGGCAGGCCTGGCCTGAGCACGGATTCTGTTGGAGAATTGGGAATCTGGGGGGAACCCCCTTTTTGTGAACAAAAAGGGGGTTCCCCCCAGGCCCCCTTCCCCCAAAAAAACTTTATGCTTTAAAGCGTTATTGAAATACTTTTCCTTGTTACGGTTCTTGTTTCCCCCCCCAAACACTCGGGCGGGCCCAAGGGGCCCGCCCGGCTGCTTTCTGTCCCAACGCTCCGGCCCCAGGCCAAGCTCCACTGCGAGATATAGATAATATCATTAAAGTTTTTTGGGAGATGGGGGGTGTGGGGGGAAGGACCTTTTTTTTCAAAAAAAGGTCCTTCCCCCCACATCTTACAAACCTCTTACCTGAACAACTCCGTCGAAAGATAGCGTTCGCCGGTGGAGGGCAGGACGGTGACGATGATTTTGTTTTCGTTTTCGGGTTTTTTGGCCAGTTCGACGGCGGCGTGGGCGGCGGCGCCGGAGGAGATGCCGCAGAGGAGGCCCAGTTTGGCCGCGAGTTTACGGGCCATGGTGAAGGCTTCCTGGTTGGTGACGGTGCTCACGCCATCCAGGAGGGAGGTGTCGAGCACGGCGGGGATGAAGCCGGCGCCGATGCCTTGGATTTTGTGGGGGCCGGGTTTGCCGCCGGAGAGCACGGGGCTGTCGGCTGGTTCCACGGCGATGGCTTGGAAGCCGGGGCGGCGGGGTTTCAGGGCGCTGGCCACGCCGGTGATGGTGCCGCCGGTGCCCACGCCGGCCACGAAGATGTCCACTTTGCCCTCGGTGTCCTGCCAGATTTCCTGGGCGGTGGTTTGGCGGTGGATCTCGGGGTTGGCGGGATTGGAAAACTGGTCCGGCAGCACGGCGCCGGGGTTTTCGGCCACGATTTCACGGGCTTTGGCGATGGCTCCGGACATACCGCCGGGCCCGGGGGTGAGGACCAGTTCGGCTCCCAGGTGGGCCAGGAGTTTGCGGCGCTCGAGGCTCATGGTTTCGGGCATGGTGAGGATGAGGCGGTAGCCGCGGATGGCGGCCACGAAGGCCAGGCCGATGCCGGTGTTGCCGCTGGTGGGTTCCACGATGAGCCCGCCGGGGGCCAGGCCGGAATTGCGCTCGGCCGCGTCGATGAGGGCCACGCCGAGGCGGTCCTTCACGCTGCCCAGGGGGTTTTTGTACTCCAATTTGGCCAGCACGGTGGCTTTGATGCCCGGGTCCAGGGCGGGACCCAAGAGGACCAGGGGGGTGCGTCCCACGCCTTTGCTGATATCGCTGAAATATTTCATTTGCGTTGGCCTTTCTTGGCGGCCGGCCCCAGATAGACCAGCTCTGGTTTCTTGAGGAGCACCTTGGTGTCCGGCGGCACCGATTCGGTGAGCCAGACATTGCCGCCCACCACGGAGCGGGCGCCCACCACGGTGTCGCCGCCCAGGATGGTGGCCTGGGCGTAGATGATCACGTCGTCCTCGATGGTGGGGTGGCGCTTTTGGCCCTTGAGTCCGGCGATCTCTTCCTTGGACAGGGAGAGGGCTCCCAGGGTGACCCCCTGGTAGAGCCGCACCCGGTCGCCGATGAGGGAGGTCTCGCCGATGACCACCCCGGTGCCGTGGTCGATGAAAAAGTCCCGGCCGATGTGGGCTCCGGGGTGGATGTCGATGCCGGTCTTGGTGTGGGCGTGCTCGGTCATCATACGGGGCAACAGCGGCACTTCCAGATGGAACAGGGCGTGGGCCAGGCGGTAGACGGTCATGGCGTAGAGCCCGGGGTAGCTGAAGATGACCTCGTCGGGGGTTTTGATGGCCGGATCGCCGGCCAGGGCCGCGCGCACGTCGCCGGCCAACAGCCGCCGGATGGCCGGCAGCTCGCGGATGAAGGCCAGGGCCATTTCGAAGCCGGTTTCCCGGCAGTGAGTGCAGCTCAGATGGTAGCGGAAGCAGTCGTGGCGCACCGCGTCGGTGATCTGCCGGGCCAACAGCTCGTAGAGCCGCAGGATTTCCTGGCCCAGCACATGGGGCAGCCGCACGTCGTCCAAGCGGGCGCTCTCGAAGTAGCCGGGGAAGACGATGCGCCGGCCCAAGTCGATGATCTCCCGCACCGCCTTGGTTTCCGGCAGGGGCATGGGGCTGATGTGCTCGAAACAATCCCCGGTGCCGCACTGGGCCACGGCTTCGCGGATAAGGACCGGCAGCTCCCGCCAATGGCGGTCGTCACGTTCATCCTCCATCTGGCAGGTTTCTTCGGCCGGAGGAGTGGTGAGAGGTGAGGTCATGGTGCACCTTTGCAGGGGGTGGAAAACCCGGGTAACCCCGCTGGAGGGGTTCATGTAAATCAGGATAGCACAGGGCGGAGGGGGGCCGACAAATTCCCAGGGGGGAGCAAGGGCTGGGGCAGGGGGAAGAAAGGGGGGCCCGGGCCCACGGGGCGGGGGGCGGAATCGCGGGAGATGGCAGAGGGTTAGCAACGGTTGGCGCGGCCGGGAAGCGGTGAAGCCCTCAACCCCCCGGGGTGCCCGGGGGCCCCAGCGCGGAGGAGAGGGGCGACAGGCGCGGAGCCGGGGTCAGGAGGGGTTGTCGCCCACCGCGGCGGCGCGGACGCGGGCTCCGCGGGGAGCGCTGCCGCTCATGGGGCCGTCCTCGTCGGTGGGCAGGCCCTGGCGGGAAAGGTTCAGGTATTTGGCGGCCTCGGCTTTCCAGAGACGGAACTCCGGCTCCATGCCGGGCATGGGCCGGCCGTGGATCACCTGCACCAGGAGTTTTTCCGCTTCCTCGGTGCGGCCGGTCTGGTGGTAGAGGGCGCTCAGGTAGAGATGGCTCAGGTAGTAGCGGGGGCCGATGGCCATGGCCTGGCGCAGGTACTTTTCGGCCAGTTTGGAGTCGCCGCCCAAGAGCCCGGGCAGCTTGGTGTACATGCGGCCCAGCACCCGGTAGGCCCCACCCTTGTCATAGTCCTGATCCATCTCCAGGACCTTTTCCATGTTTTCCTTGATGGGATCGATGAGGCACAGGGTCTTGAACACGCCCTCGGTGCTGGTCATGAGGCCGTAGGCCACGCCTTCCCAGTACAGGGGGCCGGGCTGGCTGGGATGCAGTTCGCGGCAGGTCTTGGCCACTTCCGAAGCCTTACGGTAGTAAGCGGCCTGGGCCTCGCCCTGGCTCAGATAGCCGGCCCAGATGAGGCAGCGCACCAGGCGAAGATTGACCGCTACGTTACCGGGATCCACGGCCACGGCCTGCTCATAGAGCTGGGCGGCCTGCTGGGCCTGGCCGGGTCCGTCGCGGTCGGCGAAGAGGCGGTCGGCCTGGGCCAACACGCCGGCCAATTCGCCGCGGGAGAGGGTGGGGGCAGGGGGGGGATCAGCGGCCCAGGCCACGGCGGCCCCCAGGAAAAGCAATAGCACCATGGTGCAGGTCAGCCGGCTGGCGAGGATGGTGGGATTTCTAGGGGTCATTGGCGCAGCTTGCTCGTTCCTGGGTTCTCGCGAGGCGGGACTGATTCCAAGGGAGCATCCCGCGGGCTGGCAGCGGAGCCGGACGAGAAGGGCCGCGTATGGAACGCCCCCCGCCGCCATGGTCATAATCCTTTTATTTAATCATGTTGGCGGTCAAATGCAACCCCAACCTTCCCCTCGCGCGGGTGGCGCTGGGGGCTTCCGGCCCCGGGCCCCTTGGATCATTGGCAAAAACGTGCTTACCCCCCGGCCAGCGAATTTGGCGGGGGCCAAGGCAGGGTCCGCGGCAGGTTCTTGTATACAAATTACGGCGGAAAAGCGAGCTTAAGCAGCTATTAGCAATCTATTTTTTTGTAAATTACCGGCGAGCGGACGCATACCGGGAGTTTGCTTTGTGGGCGGGGGGAGGCTTCTGGTAAATTGAGGAGGCCTCCGGGTGTATTTGGGCCCGGGGAAGCCGGCGGGCCAAGCCGGAAGCTGGAAGACAGGAGGGTGCATGCGGCTGGTTTTCTGGGGGGTTAGGGGCTCTTTCCCAGTGCCGGGCGAGGATACGCTGGTCTACGGCGGCAACACCTCGTGCTTGGAACTGGAGCTGGCCGGCGCGCCCCGGGTGATCTTGGACGCCGGTTCGGGCCTGCGTCTTTTGGGCCGCCGGTTGATCGACAACCGGGTGGGCGACCTGGTGCTTTTGCTGACCCACCTGCATTGGGACCACGTGATGGGTTTCCCCTTTTTCGAGCCGGCCTATCGCGCCGGGGTCCGGATAAGGCTGGGCGGCTTTGAGCGGGCCTTGCAGGGCCTGGAGCGCATGTTCGACTCCGGCGGCTGCGACGGCTGCTTCCCGGTGCAGTTCAGCCAGTTGGCCGCCCGCATCGATCTGGACCCGGAGCTGTGCCAGCCCAGCTTCCCATTGGGCGAGGCCCGGGTGAACCTCCTGCCCCTGAACCATCCCCAGGGCTCGGTGGGCTTGCGTGTCGAGGAAAACGGCAAGTCCCTGGTGTTCATCACCGACCACGAGCTGACCGGACACGGCCGGCCCGGCCTGGAGGAGACCGCCCGCTTTGCCGAAGACGCCGACATCCTGGTGCACGACGCCCAGTATGTGCCCGAGGAGCTGTTGCACCGGCGGGGCTGGGGCCACTCGGACTGGCGGAGTGTGGTGGAGCTGGCCCGCCGGGCCGGGGTGGGCCGCCTGGTGCTCACCCACCACGACCCCGGCCGCACGGACACCGAGGTGGCGGAGCTGGCCCGGCTGGCCCAGGAAGCGGCCGGCCCCGGGCTGCTGGTGGAGGCGGCCTGGGAGGGCCTGGCCCTGGAGCTGTAGGTAAGCAACAGCCCGCGAAAAATTGCGGGGCCATCCCAGAGGGGGAGCCCCGTTCCGCTGGCGGACCTCGTCCTCGCCAGCCAAATTGTCGGGTATCAGTTGCTATGATTGCGATGCCCGGGTGATCACCGCGCCGTGGCCACGGTCTTGCGGGCCGCCGGCCTCAGGAGACGGCCACCCGCCCCAGGGGCCCGCCCCCAGCTCCCAGCCCCGACCAGCAAGCCTCCGTCCACTGACCTTGGTTCCAGAATTTGTCCAGGGCCGGCCGCCACTTGTCCGGATCCAGCCCTTGGCTCTTCAGCCACGGGGCCGAATAATAGGTGTCCTGGTACCTCTCGCCGTCGTCGCAGATTATGGTGACCACGGCGCCCGGCTCTTGGGCCTGGTGCATTTCCTGGAGGAGGCGCAGGGCCCCCACCAGGTTGGCGCCGGTGGAGGGCCCGGGTTGGAAGCCGGTGATTTCGGCGGTCAGGTGCATGGCGGCCAGCGAGGCGTCGTCCGGGACCTTGTACATGCGGGCCACCCCGGTCCGGAGCAGGCTGAAGGTTTGCCCGAACACCACGGGTCCGCTGGACCCGATGCCTTCTATTCTAGAGGGTTTGGCTGAGGTGATCTGGCTGTCGTTGGTCTGGTACCAGGCAAAGAGCGCCGAGTCTTCGGGGTCCACCACGGCCAAACGGGCCGGGCAGGCGTGGCCCGCGTTGTCGGCCCATTTGCGCAGGTAGCGGGCGAGGCTGGTGGCGGTGCCGCCGGACCCGGCCCCGGCCACGAACCAGGAGGGGCAGGGCGAGCCGCCCCCCTCGAGCTGGCGGTAGATTTCGGCGGCCATGTTCATGGTCCGGGCGGGCGGGGCGTCGAAAAAATCGAGGCTTTTTTCCGCGTTGGCGAACTGGTTGAGGTTGTAGCCGTGGGGGTCCTTGACCACGAGTTCCTCCACGTAGACGTGGGAGGAGAGGCCGCGGGGGGCGATGGCCGTTTTCCCTCCGTAATGTCGGATGGCCTGCATCTTGAGGGGGCTGATGCCTGCCCCCATCACCGCGGTGTAGGGCAATCCCAGGAGCTTGGCGAAATAGGCCTCCCCAATGCCGGTGTTGCCGCTGGTGGCTTCATAGAGGCTGGTGTGCGGCCCGATTTCGCCGTTGACCAGGGCCTGCATGATGAGCCCCCAAGCCACCCGGTGCTTGAGGCTGCCCGTGGGGCTCTGGCCCTCGTTCTTGAGGTAGAGTCGCAAGCGGGAGTCAAAGGGGGGCACGATCTCCAACAGGGGCGTGACGCCGGTCCGGGCCCGATCTTTCCACAGCGCCAGGATGGCCTTTCTGACCCAGGCCGGGTCGGGCAGGGCGAGGGAGGTTTCCTTGACTTGGGATTCCGCGAGGGCGGAGGTGAAGGAAGCGGCCTCGCAAAAAAACACGCCGGCCAGGCCCGCCAGGCTCTGGAGGAGGAAATCCCGGCGCTCCAGACATCTTTTCCCACCCGTCGAACCTGGTGCAGCCATAACGACACCTTCCTGAGCGATTCGGGGTAGACGGTGGCAGCCAAGGGCCTTTGGTCCGGGGCAGGCGGCCGGGGCCGCGCTTGGCCAGGCCGGGGGCCGGGGGAGGGCCCGGGGGCGCGCGAGAGGGCCGTCCCCGGGGCTTCCGGGGCCGGCAGGCTAAATGCTTTCCCGCCGCGACCCCGGCGAGAATCACCACGGCCTGGATTTAAAACAGCTTAGCCCAGGGGCCTTTCCTGGGTCAATCGGGGTGACTCCCCGGCCCGAGCGGAAACAGGTCTCAGCCGGCAACCCTGGCCCCGGGGAGGGGGCTGGTTGGGGCGCGGCATGGCCCCGGCGTGATTACATCCCAAAAAAACGGCGGGCCCCGGACTCACCCCCGGCAAGCGGTTGGCTTGCTTGGGGCGGGTCCGGGGCCCGCTTTACAGGCTGGTATGCGGCAGCCGGTTACTCGATCGTCATGAACTTCTCACCCTTGGTCGCGCAGACCGGGCAGCGCTCGGGAGCCTTGCCCTCCACGGTGTAGCCGCACACCGGGCAGACGTAGTAGGGCTGCACGGCGGTGTCCTTGGCCAGGCTCTCCAGGGCCTTTTTGTACAAGTCGGCGTGCACCTGCTCCACCGAATTGGCGTACTCGAAGCTCTGGAGGGCTTCCTTGGCGCCTTCGGCCTTGGCGTCGGTGATCATGGCCGGATACATGTTCATGAACTCGTGGGTCTCGCCGCCGATGGCTTCCTTCAGGTTGTCGGCGGTGGCGCCGATGCCCTTCAGGGCCCGCAGGTGGTTGTGGGCGTGCACGGTTTCCGCGGCGGCGGCGGCGCGGAAAAGGCGGCCCACCTGCTTGTAGCCTTCGGAATCGGCTTTTTCGGCAAAGGCCAGGTAGCGGCGGTTGGCCTGGGACTCACCGGCAAAGGCATCGGCCAAATTCTGATCGGTCTTGGACATGTAATCCTCCTCCCATGGAAGTTTGTTGTTCAGTAATAATAATCATTACTGATACCAAGTAAGCTTTGTCTTGTCAACCCTTGGAGGGATGAATTCTGGTAAAACATCCCCTTTTTTTACCTTTAAGGACTTCCGCGCGCCGGAACGGTCGTAGCCGTCGGCGCAGCCGGCATGATAGACCAAGGATTATAAACAGTTGCTTGCGATTCTGGGACCGGGTCCTGGCGAGGCTGGCCGGGAAAGCGTTTTTCGTCCCCGGTCCCGGCGGCCCTGAATCAACCCCTAGTTTGAAGATACGCCGCTCTGTTCCCTGGAGAAAGGGTTTTCCGCGGTTGGCCCGGCGGCCGAGGGGAATCAGCCAGTTGCCGGGCCCGCCGGGGGGGAGTGGGCGCCCTTGGCCGGCCGGACCGCAGACCCAGCGCCGTGGCCCCTGGTTTTCCGAAGGGGCGTACCCCCAAAGACCCTCAAAAAATCTACCGTGTTACACCCAGAAGCTTCACAATATGAAGGGCGGGGTGTTCCTGCCCGATCCCGGCCCGTCACCAGATTGCCCGCCGCGGTATCTCGCGGACCGGGGAGAAGGCCGGAGCCGGGCCTGGCTGCGGTCCTGTGGCCGGTCGCCCCGTGGACGCGAACCCGGCTGCTCGCCAGCCATCCACCCCCGGCCGCCCCCGGCCGGTCAAGGAGCGGAATAATGTCTGATAGAACCGGTGCGGTGACCATGCACGGCAATCCCCTGACCCTCACGGGCAACGAGGTGAAGGTCGGCGACCAACTGCCCGAGGCGGTGGTGCTGGACAATGATTTGAATCCCGTAAAGATTTCCGATTTCATCGGCAAGGTTTTGGTGATCAGCGTGGTGCCTTCCCTGGACACCCCGGTGTGCGATTTGCAGACCCGGCGCTTCAACAACGAGGCCGCGGGCCTGGGCCCGGAAGTGACCATCCTCACCATCAGCATGGATCTCCCCTTTGCCCAGAAGCGCTGGTGCGGGGCGGCCGGGGTGGATCAGCTGAAAACCCTGTCGGACCACCGGGAGGCCTCCTTCGGCCTGGCCTACGGCTTGTTGATCAAAGAACTGCGCTTGTTGGCCCGCGCGGTTTTGGTGGCCGACCGAAGCGGGAAGATCACTTACATCCAAAACGTGCAGGAGCTCAGCCAGGAGCCGGAATACGATCCCGTGTTGACCGCTGTCAAGGCCTTGATCTAGAATGATAAAAAGCCGCCTTGGCTGTCTGGTTCGGGGTGCGGGGCCCGGGTGGAGCCCTGGCGGGAGTGGAGCGTAGCATGAGTATCACGGTGCTGTTGGCGGATGACCACCTGATTATGCGCCAGGGTTTGCGCGGCTTATTGGAGAAAATCCCCCAGGTCGAGGTGGTGGGCGAGGCGGACAACGGGGCCGAAGCGGTGAAGCTGGCCCAGCGCCTGCAACCCAACCTCAGCATCCTGGACGTGACCATGCCCGGCCTGAACGGGCTGGAAGCCACCCGCCGCATCCGGCACGACTGCCCCCAGACCCGGGTCATCGCCCTGTCCATGCGCACGGAACGCCATTTCGTCATGGGCATGCTGAAGGCCGGCGCCTCGGCCTACCTCCTGAAGGACTGCTCCTTTGACGAACTGGTCACCGCCATCAAGAAGGTGCACGGCGGCGGCACCTACCTGCCGCCGGCCGTGGCCGACATCGTGGTGGACGACCTGCACGTGCCGGCCGGGGAGTCGGCCAGCAGCCTGACCGAGATGCTGACCTCCCGGGAGCGGGAGATCCTGCAACTCATCGCCGAGGCCCGCAAATCCAAGGAGATCGCCGACGAGCTGCACATCAGCGTCAAGACGGTCTACACCCATCGCCGCAATATCATGGAGAAGCTGGGCGCCCGCAACCTGGCCGACCTCACCCGCATCGCCATCCGGGAAGGGCTCACCACGCCGGGACGTTGACGACTATCTGTCCCGCGGCCTGGGCTCGCCCGGGCCGCGGGGTTTTCTTGGGCCCCCCTGTTTTCTCCCGTCGGCAGCCGGTGGTTTGGCCGCGGCGGGGCGATTCCCATTGCCAACCGGGCCGGGAAACGGCAAGCTGGGTAGGCTGCGGAGCCGGGCTCCGCGGCCTACACCGAGGTAGCGTCCGGCTGAGCCCAGGCCGCTGCGCGGTGCAGGACGCACCGTGCAACAGCCCCAAGCCGGAAGCCGGCACCGCTCCGCGCGGGCCCAAGCGCGGGCCCAAGCGCAGGCCTAGGCGCGGGCCACTGGCGCGGCAGGGGGAGACATCTGGTCATGACACGTAAGGCGTTGTTGATCCTGGCGGCGCTGGCCCTCTGGCTGCTTCCCGGGGCGGCCCAGGCGGCGGAGGTGCACACGCTCAAGAAGGTGTATCACCCGGGGGAGCCCATTGAGGTGGCCTTCTCCGGGGCGCCGGGGACCTGGCGGGACTGGATCACCGTGGTGCCCGTGGGCACCCCTGACAACCAGGCCGGCGACTACGACTACACCGGCGCGGGGGTCAAGAAGGGGGTGGTGCGCCTGCCCCCCCAGCCGCCGGGCCACTACGAGGCCCGGGGCTACTTCAACTACCGCAAACTGGGCTACCGGGTGGGAGCACGCTACCGTTTTCAGGTGGCGGCCCGGTCGGCGAGCAAACCGGCCAAGGCGGCCCACCACGCGGCCAATCCCCAGCCCGAACCCAAATCCCCGCCCCCCAAGCAGGCCTTCAGCCGCGACCTCAACCCCCGCCTGGCGACCGAGGCCCAGGCCGACCCTCGGCAGGCCTTGCTCTACATCTACCGGGAGCGGCAAGCCGGCACCCAGCAGTTTTTCCTCTACCTGAGCCTGGACGGCCAGTCCCTGACCGCGCTGCCCAATGCCGCCTACTTCACCCAGAGCGTGGCCCCGGGATCCCACACCTTGAGCGTGGGCCAGGGCTTTGTGCAGGATTCCTCGGCCTTGGAGGACAAGGACGTGTTCCTGATCGTCCAGCCCGGCCGGGTGGAGCATGATTTCGCGGCGGCCCAGGTTTACTACCTGCGCCTGAAGGTGACCAAGGAGGCCCGCGACCGGGTGGACCTGGACCTGGTGAGTCCGGCCACCGGCGCCAGGGACCTCAAGAAGCATAAGCTCAACCAGATCCCATAGCGGGCGGCCCCCGGCGGCCCGCGCCACACCACCGGGCGCCCGGCCGGGAGCCGGCTGCCCCGACACCGCCGCGCGGCTCCCCGCGCGGCAGGGGGAGACCATATTTCATGACCCGTAAGGTAATTCTGTTGATGGCGGCGTGCGCCCTCTGGCTGATGCCCACCCTGGTCCAGGCCGCGGAGATTCACACGCTCAAGGACGTCTATGCGGCGGGCGAACCCATCGAGGTGGCCTTCTCCGGGGCGCCGGGCGAGTCCCGGGACTGGATCACCGTGGTGCCCGTGGGCACCCCGGACAAGGAAGCCGGGGAGTATGACTACACCGGCGACGGGGTGAAGGAAGGGGTGGTGCGCCTGCCCGGCGCGGCCCCCGGCGAGTACGAGGCCCGGGCCTTTTTCAACTACAGCAAGCTGGGCTACCAGGTGGCGGCCCGTTACCCCTTCAAGATCGTGGCGGCGGGGGAGGGAGGCAAAGAGGCCGAGTCGTACCGTGAACTGAACCCGGCCAACCCCGCGGAAGCCGCCGCGGACGCGTCCCAAGCCCTGGTATATCTTTACCGCGACCGGCTCTATGTCTCCTCCAGCTACTTCGTGTACGTGGATCTGGACGGCCAGGAGGTGGTGGATCTCCCCGACTCCACCTATCACGTCATCGCGGTAAAACCCGGCCAGCACACCCTGACCGCAGCCCGGGGGTACACCAGGGATGATCTGGTTCACAACGGTAAGGCTGGTTTTACCATCAGCAACCCCGGCAAGGTCACCCAGGATTTCCTGGCGGGCAAGGTGTACTACGTGCGCCTCCGGGTTTCGCCCCTTCCCCAGAACCTGGTGTTCTTGGACGTCATGAGCCCGGGCAGCGGCCAACTGGACATCACCAAGTACCAGATGCGTAACCTGCCCTGAGCCCATGGGGAGGGGGCCCATATCCCGACCTTCACACACACATCGCCGCACGGACCTCTCCGCGCGGCAGGGGGGAGATTCCAATTCATGACCCGGAAGGTGATCCTGCTTTTGGCGGCTCTGGGCCTGGGCTTGGCTCCGCTGGCGGCGGCGGCCGCGGAGATTCACACCAGCAAGGACGTGTACCAGGAGGGAGAGGGCATCGAGGTGATCTTCTCCGGCGCGCCGGGCGACAGGAAGGACTGGGTCTCGGTGGCGCCCGTGGGCGCGCCGGACGACAACGCGGGAGAATACGACTACTCCGGCGGCGGGGTGACCGAGGGCGTGGTGCGCCTGCCCGGCCAGGGTCCCGGCGAGTACGAGGCCCGGGCCTACTTCAACTACGCCCATGTGGGCTATCAGGTGGCGGCGCGGTACCGCTTCCAGGTGAAGGCCCTGGACCCGGCCGAAAAAGGCGTGGTCTACAGCCGGGGGCTGGACCCCAACAACCAGGCCGAGGCCGGGGCGGACCCCAACCAGGCCCTGGTTTATATCTACCGCGACCGGCTTTTCGCCTCGGCCACGCACCAGATGTATCTGAACCTGGACGGCGCCCCCTTGGTGGTGCTGCCCAATGCCTCCTTCCTGGCCCAGGTCCTGCCCCCTGGCCGCCATACCTTTGCGGTGGCGAGGGGCTACACTTATCGCAACGACATCACCGCTCGCGGCGCAGAGGAGTTCCAGGTGAAAAAGCCCGGCCTGGTGGACCAGGAATTCGCGGCCGGCCGGGTGTATTACGTGCGGCTCAGCGTGCCGGTCAATGCCCCGGACCTGGTTTCCCTGGAATTGGTTTCGGCCGGCGACGGCGCCTTGTGCATTCAAAAGTACCGCTTGGACAGACTGGATTAGGCCGCGAGACTGCCCGCCGCGGACCGGCCGGAGCGCCAGTTCCGGCCGGCCCGTGGCGTCTTCGCGGAGTCCCCCAAGCTCCGCACATTTCGTTTGCATCGCGCCGCGGCATCCCCCATCCTCAATAAAAGAAGTGCTTATTCAGCAGGCGGTTGAAAAAGGCCAGGCATGGACTTTTTCAACCTACGGTTGGAGGCGGCCCACCCCCAGGGGGCGCCGCCCCAGGCCATCCGACCGGCACCCAGAGCTCGCCACGAGCGCCGCCGGCATCGGGGGGACACCCCGCGGGGGCGAACCTCCCGCAAAGTTTTACGATGAGGGGCGGGCAGGCTGCCTCCGCCCGGAAAGGAACTTGCACATGAGCAAAATCGGCGAAAGCGTCAAGACCGATGATTTCAAGAAGGAAAAACACGTTCCGGTGATCGAGCTGCCCGGCGCGCTCAAGGCTGGTGAGGCCGCGGCCATCACCGTGTCGGTGGGCAAGGAAATCGCCCATCCCAACACCACCGAGCATTTCATCGGCTGGATCTCCCTGTATTACAAACCCGCGGGTTCGAAGTTCATCTACAACCTGGGCCGGGCGGACTTCGTGGCCCACGGCGCCTCCACCGACGGGGCCAATTCCCTGGTGCTGAACACCGAGCCCTACGCCGTGTTCAAGGTGAAACTGGACCAACCGGGCGAGCTGTTCGCCACCTCCTACTGCAACATCCACGGCCTGTGGGAGAGCAGCGTGGAGGTGAAATTCTAGGCTGCTCCACCACGGTGGCCCGCCTGCCTCCGTCCCCGGTCCCCTGGGGCCGCGGGCGGGGGTGAAAACAAGGTTATCCCCCGAGACCCCGGCCGGTGATCGCGGCAAGGCGCCGGAAGCCGGCCCGTGGCAGGCGGATGCAAAAGTCCATCCCCGGCCTCTTGCAATCGCCTGCGAGAGAAAGCGAAATCCCATGCCCGAATTCATGGACCCCTTCAAAGGCATGGTCCCGGGGCGCAAGCTCACCGACCGCGAGCTGACCCGGGCCATCCGGCTGTCCCTGGCCGCCGAGGAAGAGGCCATCCATCTTTACGAAGCCCTGGCCGACGCCACGGACAACCCGCTGGCCAAGGCGGTGTTGCAGGACATCGCCGACGAGGAAAAAGAGCACGCTGGCGAGTTCCTGCGGCTGTTGAAGATCCTCCTGCCCGATGAGGAAAAATTCCTGGGCCACGGCGCGTCCGAAGTGGACGAGATGGCCGAGAAAATCAAGTAAACCACTCCAGGGCGGCTGCCCGGGGCGGGAATCCCGCCCCGGGCGGCGGGCCCCCCGCCGGCCTCAAGACTGCCCCTCACCGCTTGCCGCCGGCCCCCCTCCGCGTTTCCCGCTGGCCGTGGCGGGAAACGCGGGGCGTATTTTCCCCCGGCCTCCCCCCTCCTGCCGCGATTCATCTTGGAGAAGCCCCCGGGCAGAGGCCCTTCCGGCCGCGGCGCCACGGCCCTCAAGGAGATAAGAACCCATGAGCACCCAAGAGCTTCCCTCCAAGGTGGCCGTGGTGGGAGCCGGCCTGGTGGGCTCCACCTTTGCCTATGCCTTGGCCCAGAGCCATTTTGCCCGCCAACTGGCCCTGGTGGACGAGCACCAGCCCGGCCGCGCCCGGGGCGAGGCCAGGGACCTGGGCCACGCCTTGCCCTTCATCGGGTCCCTGGCTATCGAGGCCGGGGGCTACGAGGTCTGCCAGGGAGCGCACCTGGTGGTCCTGGCCGCCGGGGCGGCCCAGAAGCCCGGCGAGACCCGGCTGGACCTGGCCAAGAAAAACACCGCCATCATCCAGGGCATCGTGCCCCAGGTCCTGGCCGCGGCCCCGGACGCCCTGCTCCTGGTGGTGGCCAACCCGGTGGACGTGCTTACCTACGCGGCCTGGCGGACTTCAGGCCTGCCGCCGGAGCGGGTATTCGGCTCGGGCACGGGGTTGGACACGGCCCGCTTCCGCTACGAGCTGGCCAGCCATTGCCACCTGGACCCGACCAACGTGCATGGCTATGTGCTGGGGGAGCACGGCGACAGCGAGGTGATGCTCTGGAGCGGGGTGCGCCTGGGCGGTCAGTCGCTGGAGGAGTATTGTCCGGTGTGCGGCCGGGGCTGCGGCCCCACGGTCCGGGGCACGGTGGAAGAGCGGGTGCGGCGGGCGGCGTATGAGATCATTGATCTCAAGGGCGCCACCAACTGGGCCATCGGTTCGGCCCTCACCCATCTGGCCGGGGTGGTGCTGCGGGACCGGCACAGCATAGTCACCGTGTCCACCCTGGTTTCAGGGCGGCCCGGCTGGCCCACGGCGCACCTCTCACTGCCCGTGGTGCTGGGCCGGGAGGGGGTGGAGCGGGTCTGGCTGCCGCCCCTGGCCCCGGAGGAGGAAAAGGCCCTGGCCGCCTCGGCCCGGGTGCTGCGGGAGACCCTGGACTCGGTAGGTTTGTGAGGGAAGCGCTGGACGGAACCTTGTCCCACGACCAGCCGCCGGCCGACCGGCCGCTGTTGCGCCCCGGCCAGACCGTGTGGCGTCTGGCCCGGGCGACCCGGGCCGCCTTTCTGGTGGACGGTCGCGCCTACTTCCGCCGCTTGGTGCAAGCCTGCCTGGCCGCCCAGCGCACGGTGTCCATTCTGGGCTGGGACGTGAACAGCCAGGTGGAACTATGGCGCGACCCGGACCACCCCGGCGTGCCCACCCAGGTGGGCCCCTTCCTGAACCATTTGGCCGCCCGCGGGCTGGAGATTCGGGTCCTGGCCTGGGACTTCGCCATGATCTACGCCATGGAACGCGAGGTGCTGCCCGTGTACCGGCTGGGCTGGCGCTCCCACCGCCGGGTGCATTTCCGTCTGGATGGGCGGCATCCCCTGGGCGCTTCGCAGCACCAGAAAGTGGTGGTGGTGGATGACCGGCTGGCCTTTGCCGGCGGCCTGGATCTGGCGGAAAACCGCTGGGACACGCCGGGGCACGGCCCGGATTTGCCCGGCCGGGTGAACACCGGGGGAGTGGCCTACCAACCTTTCCACGACGTGCAGATGGCCGTGGAGGGGCCGGCCGCGGCCGCCTTGGGGGATTTGTTCCGGGAGCGCTGGCAAAGGGCCGGCGGCCGGCGGCTGGCCCCGCCCCACCCGTCCCGGGAGGCCCCCAGCCCCTGGCCCGGGGATCTGGAGCCCGACCTCCGGGAAGTGGAGGTGGGCATCGCCCGCACCCTGCCGGCCCATGAGGGACGGGCCGAGGTCCGGGAGGTGGAGGCCCTGTACCGGGAGTCCATCGCGGCGGCCCGGCGCTGGATCTACCTGGAGAACCAGTACTTCACCTCCCACGCGGTGGGCGAGGCCCTGGCCGCCCGCCTGGCCGGGCCCGCCGGGCCGGAGGTGATCCTGGTGCTGCCCCGGGGAGCCGTGGGCTGGCTGGAGGAGAGCACCATGCAGAACCTCCGCCATAAGCTTTTGGAAAAGCTCCGCCAGGCCGACCGGCACGGCCGCCTCAAGGTCTATTACCCGCACCGGGAGGACCTGGCCGAGGGCTTCATCAACGTGCACGCCAAGGTCATGGTGGTGGACGAGCGTCTGGCCCGGGTGGGCTCGGCCAACGCCAGCAACCGGTCCATGGGCCTGGACAGCGAGTGCGATCTGGCCGTGGAGGCGGCGAACCCGGAACAGGCCGCCGGGGTGCGGGGGCTCCTGCTCCGCCTCTTGGGAGAGCATCTGGGCGTGGACCCCGCCAGGTTGGCGCGGGTCTTGGAACGCCGCGGTTCCCTGGCCGGGACCATCGAGGAGTTCCGGCCAGGAACGAACCCCGCGGGCAAAACCCTGCGGCCCCTGGAAGAGGCTCCGCCCTTGTGGGCGGAACTGGACCTGGTGGACGAGGCGATCCTGGACCCCGAGAAGCCCCTGAGCCCGGAGCGGCTGGCCAGCGGATTCCTGTCCCGGGAGGACGGGGCCGGCTGGGGGCTCCGCTTCCTGGGCCTGGCCGGGTTGGCCCTGGCCGCCGCCGCCCTGGCCCTGGCCTGGCGCTACGGGCCCCTCGGCGAGTGGCTGACCTCCGGCCAACTGGCCGCCTGGATCACGGGTGGGGAGGCCAGCCCCTGGGCCCCGCTGGCGGTGGTGGCGGCTTTTGGACTGGGCGGCCTGTTCCTGGTGCCGGCCAGCCTGTTGACCCTGGCCGTGGGCCTGGTTTTCCCCTTTGGCTGGGCCGTACTCCTGGCCCTGGCCGGCCTCATGGTCAGCGCCCTGGGCTCCTATGCCCTGGGGCGTCGGCTGGGCCGGGACCGGGTGCGCGCCCTGGGGGGCAGCGGGCTGAACCGCCTGAGCCGCGGGCTGACCCGCCACGGGGTGCTGGCTCTGGCCCTCCTCCGCAACCTGCCCTGGGCGCCTTTCACCATCGTGAACCTGGTGGCCGGGGCCGCCCGGGTGAAGCCGGGGGAGTTCGCCCTGGGCACCCTGTTGGGCCTTTTGCCCGGCACCGTCGGGCTGACCCTCCTGGGCCGGCTGCTCCGTTCCCTGGTGGGGGCGCCCACTCCCTGGAAGGTGGGCTTGGCCCTGGCCGGGGCGGCGGCCCTGTTCCTCGTCTGGTCGCTGGCCAAGCGCTGGTGGTTGCGGCGGGCAAACCATGCCTGAGGCGCGGAGCGGACCGGCCGGAGCCTGGCGGTTGCCCGTGGCCACCTGGAATATCCACGGCTGGGCCGGCTGGGACGGGCTGCCCCGGCCGGAACGCACCCTGGCCCATTTGCGGGGTTTGGGCGCGGAGGTGGTGGCCTTGCAGGAGGTCACCCTGGCCGAGGCCGGGGACGAGGGGGCGGGGGCGGCGGCCGAACTGGGGCGGGCCACCGGCCTGCTTCCCCTGTGGGGGCCCACCTTCACCAAGCCCGGCGGCCGTTTCGGCAATGTGCTCCTCACCGCCCACCCGGTGCGGCAGGTGGCCCTCTTGGACCTGAGCCTGCCCGGCCGTGAGCCTCGGGGGGCCATCCTGGCCGAGCTGGAGGTGGCCGGGCGGGCGGTGCGGGTGGCGGCGACCCACTTGGGGCTGAACCGAGGGGAGAGGCGGCAACAAGTGGCCCGGCTCTGGGGACACCTGCAGCCAGACGTCCCCTATCCCACCATCGTGTTGGGAGATTTCAACCAGTGGCCCGGGGTGGGGCCCCTGGCGGCCTTCCGCCGGAGCGGCTATGGCCTGGGCCCGCGTCTCTGCACTTTCCCGGCCCGGCGGCCCGTGTTGGCCCTGGATCGGGTATTAGTGCGTGCTCCGGGCTGCCGGGTGCAGTGGAAGGTGGACAATAGGGGAGCGGTTGGCCAGATTTCGGATCACCTGGCCGTGCAAGCGGTTCTGGAAAGCCCAGGGGGGTGAAAGCCCCCGGGCGGCGACTCAGGCCAGTTCCTGCAGGCTGCTTTTAAGTTCGTCGCGATCCACCGGCTTGACCAGAAAGCGGTTCACGCCGGCCTGCCGGGCCAGGTCCCGGTCTTCGGGCGAGTTGCGGGAAGTCAAAAGGATTACCGGCAGATGGCGCAGGCGGGTGTCCGCCCGCAAAGCTTGGCAGACCTCCAGACCGGACAACCCGGGCATCATCCAGTCCAAAATGGTCAACTGGCAATCCGGGGTGTCGTTCAACAGCTCCAGGGCTCTTTCGCCCCGGTCCGAAAGCATGGTTTCATACCCCCAGGAGGTTAAGAGCCTGTCCAGGAGTATGCGGGTGGAAGGGTCGTCGTCCACCACCAGGATTTTCATTGGCGAGCCCTTCTTCGAAGTATTCAAGAGCAAAGAGACCAACCAATCACTCCCCCCTTTGGAATGTTCCGAGCCGGAGACTCGTCCTTCCCTCTCTATCAACATATGACGAATTGGCCAGCGTGTAAATTGACGTTCCCCGCATAATTTACTAAGCCTGCGGATTAGGCAAGCATTGAACAGTATATTGCCAAAATAATTTTTAATACATACAAAATCAATATGTTGACTTGTAAAAAGCCGGAAAGCACGCCCCGGAAGGGCCGCTGGTCCGCCAGGCTGCCCGCCCGCCCGGCCCGGTTTTTCCGCAATTTACGGATTCCGCGGCCCGCCGGGAGAAATTGACAACCGGCGCGACCCCTGCCACCATGGCGGCAGGCAGGTGAAGTGCCCAGAGCACAGCCGACAGCCGCCGCCAAGGCGGCGCTCTACCCCAGGCGGGGCCAGTTCATGCCGACATTGCAGAAAATCCCGTTGGAGCTGCCGCTTCCCAGCCTGCGGGACAATACCGCCACCATGGACCGTCTGGCCAAGGCGCTGCGGCCCCGCTTGGGGGCCTGGCCCCAAGCCCCCCTGGGCCGGCTGGCCGGCTTTGCCCGGGTCATCCAGGCCGCCCGGGGCGGGCTGCTCACGGCCACGGTGGCCGAAAGCCCGGCCGGGCCGGTGGTGGTGGAGGTGACGCCCGGCGACGCCGCAGCCGCGGCCCCGGGGCCGGGCCTGGCCGCCCGGGCCAGGGAGATCCCGGCCGAGCCTTGGGGCCGGGAGGGCCTGGGCCTGGCCCTGGACGTGGGCTCCACCCATTTGCAAGCCAGCCTGCACGAGCTGCCCGCCGGCCGGGAGCTGGCCCGGGGCACGGTCCTGAACCCCCAGCATCAGGTGGGGGCGGACATCCTCACCCGCATCCACGCGGCGGCCGAGCCGGCCGGCCTGGCCCGGCTGCAAGGCCTGGTGTTGGGCGCGGCCGGGGAGTTGGCCCAGGATCTGGCGGCCCGGGCCGGGCGGCGCGCCGCCGAGATCACCGCCCTGGTGGCGGCGGGCAACACCACCATGAGTCACCTCTTTTTGGGCCTGGACGTGGCCGGCATCTGCCGCGAGCCCTACATCCCCCTGGTCAACCGCATCCCGCCGTTCTTCACCCGGGAGCTGGGCCTGGCCTGGGCGGACGACGCCGTGGGCTGGCTCCTGCCCAACGTGGGCTCGTACTTTGGGGGCGATTTGGTGGCCGGCATCGTGGCCGCCGGCCTGCACCAGCGGGAAGGCCTGGCCATCCTGGTGGACGTGGGCACCAACGCCGAGGTGGTGCTGGGCAACCGGGACTGGCTGTTGGCCTGCGCCGGGGCGGCCGGCCCGGCCCTGGAGGGCGGGGTGGCCCGCCGGGGGGTGTTGGCCCAGCCCGGGGCCATCTCCCGGGTGCGCCTGGACCCGGCCGACCTGACCCCCCGCCTGGAGATCATCCCCGCGCCCGACGGCAGCCCGGCCCGGCCCCTGGGCCTGTGCGGCTCGGGCCTCCTGGACCTCCTGGCCCAGCTCTACCTCACCGGGGCCATCGACCCCCGGGGCCGCCTGACCCTGGCCCCGGGCCACCCCCGCCGGGTGGAGAGCGAGGAGGCCCCGGCCTTTTTGGTGGCGCCCGGGGCGGAGAGCGCCGACGGCCGGGACATCGTGGTGGATGAGATCGAGATCGACATCCTCTTGCGCTCCAAGGCGGCCATGTACACCATCCTCCGCACCGCCACCCTGGAGGTGGGGGTGGAGTTCGCGGACCTGGAGGCCTTTTACGTAGCCGGGGCCTTTGGCAACGTCATCGACCCGGACACCGCGGTGACCCTGGGCATGCTGCCGGACCTGCCCCGGGAGCGCTTCATCCCCCTGGGCAACAGCTCCCTGGCCGGCTGCCAAAAGCTCCTGTTGGAGCCGGACTCCCGGCCCCAGGCCACGGCCGTGGCCGACCGGCTCACCTATCTGGAGCTGAACGTGAACCAGGCCCTGATGAACCGCTTCTCCGCCGCCCGTTTCATTCCCCACACCGACACGGCCCGCTTTCCCAGCGTGCCGGCTCGTCACTGAGGAGCCATGGACGACGCTGAACTGCGCGAACGGGCCGAGGAGTTCTCCGGCCGCAAGTTCCCCCGCCTGCGCCGGGTGCTTGATACCAGTGATTTCATGGCCGTGGGCCCGGGGGACGTGCTGACCCTGGACGAGCACTGCATCCTCATCCTGGGCAACACCTACGAGGGGCGCTTCGGCCTGGATGACGAACCCAAACATTGGGTCAAGCGCGCCCTGGACCTGGGCGACGGCTCGCCCAAGATCGTGAAGCTGGTGTTCTACGAGGAGTTCGACCTGCCCATCGGCTCGATCAAGGTGCGCTGCTTCCGCTCGCCCTTGAAGGAAGCGCGCATCCTGGAGCTGGTGCGGGAGCACCGCCTGTTCATGCACGGGGTGAGCGTGGATGACCAGGCCGGCAACAACGTGCGCATCCTGGAACGCATCCGGGGCCATCCCCTGGACCAGGACATCAGGGCCCTGCCCGGTGATCACCAGGAATACTTTGCCAAGCATTTGAAGCGGGTCTTGGGCCGGCTCCTGGAACTGTTCGAGGCCATCGGCTTTTTGCACCAACACGGGGAGCGCCACGGCGACGTGCGGCGGGACCACATCTTCGTGGACGCCGACAACGGCGACTGGCGCTGGATCGATTTCGACTACAACTTCGAGTTCCGCGAAAACCCCTTTGGCCTGGATCTCTTCGGCCTGGGCAACGTGCTCCTTTACGCGGTGGCCAAGGGCGTGCCCACGGCTCACAGCCTGAAGCGGGAGCAGCCCGAGCTGTTGGGCCGGCTCACCGAAGACGATTTCTCGCCGGTCATCCGCAACCGCCTGGTGAACCTGCGCCAGCTCTATCCCTATATCCCCCGGGACTTGAACCGGGTGCTGTTGCATTTTTCCGCCGGTGCGCCGGTCTATTACGAAAGCGTGGCCGAACTGCTGGCCGACCTCACCCCGGCTTGGGCCCAATTGCCGGGCGACGCGGAGGAGTAGCATGAACCTCTGGAACCGCCTTCTGGTGGGCGTGAGCGAAGACCCCCACAGCCTGGACGCCGTGCGCTACGTGGCCTCGGTGCTGGGCGGCTCCGACGCCTGCCGCATCCGGCTGGTGGCGGTGTACATCCCCCAGGACCTGGACGCCTTTGCCGGCGACCGGGAGGCCTGGGCCGATGACGCGGCCCGGCGCAAAGAGGAGCTGTGGGACCGCCTGGAGACGGCCCGCCGCGAGCTGGTGGAGGCCGGCCTGCCGGAGTACAACGTGTCCAGCGAGCTGGTGGAGGCCCAGGGCCGCACCGTGGGGGCCACCCTCATGGACGAGCAGAAAAAGGGCGGCTTCGGCACCATGGTGGTGGGCCGGCGGGGGCTCTCCAAGGCCGAGGAGTTCCTCTTCGGCTCGGTGTCCAACACCGTTATCCACCGGGCCGTGGATTGCTGCGTGTGGGTGGTGGCGTAAGCCGGGCGCCAAGGTTGGACCCTGGGCCGCCGCCTGGGGGTGGGCCCAGAAGGGAGGCCACGGGGCCGGATGAGCCGGTGCGGTTTCCGCTTTCCTCCAGCCGCGGCCCTCACGGCCAATCCCGATAAAGGTAACAGTTAAGCTCTTCTTGGAAATAAGCCCGAAGGCCGGGCCCCTGCACCGGGATCATTCTCTGGTAGTCGAAGTAGGGTCGGTAATCCGACAGGGATTGGTGGGTCCGGGTCAGATAATCAGAAATGTTGTTTTTGGTCAACAAATGCTTGCGGCAGGCGATCTGCAGGAGGATCCAATCATTTACCCCCCAATGAAAATGGGCGGCATCCATGTAGTTGGCCAGGTTACCCACGACCTCTTCCACGTCATCAAAACCGTAAACCCTGACATTGGGCAAGGGGGCCAAGGCCTCCACCAAAGCCCACTGCACGGTGAAATAGCGGCGCAGGGCCCCCGGCCAAATGGTCTTGGCTTTCAAGGCCCAGCGTGAGACCGGCGGAAATAGAATCACGAAATTGGTATGGGAGTGGTTGGCTATGGTTGCCACCAAGCGGCTGAACCCGGGAGGAAAATCGCTTGGCTGCGGGGCTTGCTTCGGTAGGATTGGGGGAAAAAAATACCGCAGCCTGGCGGAAACCTGCTGATAGTAGAGGGAAAATTGCATAGCCGCCAATCTGGCCGTGCGAATGCGATCCATGAAGTCGTACAGCCGGTTCAGGTCAGGTTCCCAAGGGAGGGTGCCCCGCAGGGTTTGCCAGGAAAACGCAGCATTGTCCAGACTGAACAAGTAGGGCCCGTCATCCCACCAAGAGGCGGTGTACAGATGGTAAGGCAACTCCCGGCGGACGGGAATCTGATCCTTTTCCTCCGTCAGAATCTCCTCGGGTCGCACGCTCCAAAACACATTTTTTATCGCCCCGGTGCGGAGGGCTTGCTCCAAAAGATAGATTTGCTGATCAATATAACAGCCGTTTATGGTAAGCCGCATGGCCTTTTGCCAGCCAAACCATTGGGCCACATGGCTGGGAATATAGTTGTCCGCGACTGAGCTGCCCAGGATGAGGGAATCGTAGCCGCTCTGCGCCAAATAGCTTCTGATCAGTCCGGCGTTTTGCGGCCTTTGCTCCTTACAAAAAGACGGTTTGACCAAGGTTTGCTGCCGGTAAATTTGAAAGGGGTCCACAGTATAGTTGAAGACCCCCACCGCGATTATGGGAAGATAAAGGGCGCAGAGGATAAGGAGCGCTGATTTCTTGAAACCCGCCATGCTTCTTAAAATTCGAAGTAGAGAAACTCTGAGTAGTGGCTTTGCAGCATAAGCATCATTGCAGCGGTAAACATCAACGCCATGCCGGCGCAGGTGCTGAATACTTTCGGGCGTAGGGTCAGGACCACTTCCTGGGAGTTCTTCCCGAAGATATCGAAGCCCATATACAGCAACAAAGGGATAAGCCAGAGGAGGCTGCTCAAGTCAAGCCAGGGGCCAGTCGCGAGAAGGCTTTGCACTTCGGGCGAAAAGGCGCGGCTCAAATTGGTCATGGCAGAAATGACGGCTACGGCTTCGGAAATGCTGGAAGCTCTGAAAAATACCCAAGCCAGGTTGACGAACATAAAGGTGAGAAACCAGCCGGCCCACGAGGGAAGCCTGAGGCCCAGCCGACCCGCGAGCCGGTGCAGGACCATGGCGGCTCCGTGCAGGGCGCCCCAGATCACGAAGGTCCAGCCCGCCCCGTGCCAGATGCCGCCGATCAAGAAGGTTATGAAGAGATTGGTCAAGATGCGGAAGGAGCCCTTGCGGTTGCCGCCCAGGGGGATGTAGACGTAATCCCGCAGGAACCTGCTGAGGGTCATGTGCCAACGGCGCCAAAAATCCTGAATATTTACGGCCAGGTAAGGTGAGTTGAAATTTAGGGGCAAGCATATGTTGAACAACAGCGCCGAACCCAGAGCGATGTCCGTGTAACCGGAAAAGTCGAAATATATTTGGATGGAAAAAGACAGACTGGTCCGCCAGGCTTCCCAAAATCCCAGTTGAAAGGCGTGCTGAAAACCCTGGTTGACCCAGATGGCAAAGGTGTCGGCCACCGCCAACTTTTTGAACAAGCCGATAGCGATTAAAAACAGTCCCCGGTAGATATTGCTCCAGTCTAATACCGCGTTGTCCTTTCGGGAAAATTGCACCATCATCTCCGAATGGTGCACGATGGGCCCGGCGATCAATTGCGGGAAAAATGAGACGAATAAGCTGTAGTCCAGAGGGTTGTACTTCGGACATATTCCCTTGTAGGTGTCCACCAGGAAGGCGATCTGCTGGAAAGTAAAAAAACTTATACCCAGGGGTAACAAGACGTTAAGTCCTGGTACGGCTTGCTCGGGGAACAACCAGGAGATGTTTTCCAAAACGAAATTGGTGTACTTGAAAAATCCCAAAAGACCCACATTGAAGCACAAACCCAAGATTAGATACGATTTACGGGTAAGAGGTTTTAAAGCTCCGAAAATAAGGCGGCTGATTATAAAGTTTACTGCTATGGAAGCTAGGAGGACCGGGAGAAACTTGGGTTCCCAGTAAGAGTAAAAGAATAGCGACGCCAGGACTAGCCAGAGATTTATCAGCCAACGCCGCCGCCCCAACCCCAGCAGGTAGAACAAAACCGCCACCAGAGGGAGAAAAACGCCTAAATATACAAGGGAGTTGAACAGCATGTGTCTGGTGATTTCTGCGTTGGGATCAAGTTCGCGATGGGAGACGGAGGCGACGCCGCCCGAGGTCGCATCACCGCAAACAGGCGATGAATGGCCTGACGCTAAAGAATACTCCTTACCTGCCGTTGGAGAAAGCTCTTTCCCGACGGGTCGGAGGGCCGGGGTGCGGGCCGGCCGGGTGAGGCGCCACTGGGGACAGGGCCGGCCCTAGGCCCACCCCCCGAGGCCTACGCACCCCCCCGCCGGGTCGTGCCCGGGCGGGGGGTGTTTTTTCGCGGAGGGAACCCCGGCTCAGCAGCCGGCCGGGGCGGAGCCCTCTCCGGGCGGAGTGGCGGCATCGCCGCCGATGGCGGGGCTCACCGACTTGATGAACCTGAGGGTCACCTTGCGCAAATGGAAGCCGGTGGCCGCGAAGGCCATGGCCACCGGAATCTTGGCCGGCCGGGTGAAGCCCACCCGGGCCAGAAAGGTCCAGAAGGCCAGCCGGCCGCGCTCCAGAAAGCCCAGCCGCCAGATGATGCGGGCCCCGGCCACCAGATCGGCCCATTTCACCCGGGTGTGGGGCAGCTTCTTGACGTGCAGGGCGCGGCCGCTACGCCGCAAATAGGATAGCGCCCGTTGGTAATAGGCCTTGGGCTCGTAAAGGCAGTTCAGCACGTACTTGTAACCCTCGATGAGCTGGTCCACCCCCATCTTGGGCAGGAAGTTCAAGGCCCCGCCGTCCATGGCGTTGTCGCCCGAGGGCAGGCCCAGGATGCGGTTCTGGCCGTTCATGCGGTCGTAGAGCCGGGTGCCGGGCATCAGGGACAACATGCCCACCATGGCCGTGGGGATGGCCGCCTGGCGGATGAAGCTCACCTGGTCCCGGAAGATGGAGGGCGGGTCGGCGTCGAAACCCACGATGAAGCCGCCCATCACCTCCAGGCCGTAGCTCTGGATGGTCTTTACCGCCTCCACCAGGTCGCGGCCCTGGTTCTGGTGCTTGTTGCACTCTTGCAGGGACGAGAGCGACGGGGTTTCCAGGCCCAGGAACACCTGGCTGAATTTGGCCTGGGCCATGAGGGAGAGCATCTCGGGGTCGTCGGCCAGGTTCACGCTGGCCTGGGTCAGGAAAGAGTAGGGTCCGCGGCGTTCCTTCTGCCAGGCCACCATGTGCCGCAAAAGCTCCTTGGTGCGGGATTTGTGGCCGATGAAGTTGTCGTCCACCATCATCACCGGGCCGCGCCAGCCCAGCCGGTAGAGGTGCTCCAGCTCCCCCACCACCTGGGCGGGGCTTTTCAGGCGGGGACGCCGGCCGAACAGGGCCACCACGTCGCAAAAATCGCAGTCAAAGGGGCAGCCCCGGGAGAACTGCACCGGCATGGTGCGATAGTCGCCCAGGTTGATCAGTTCCCAGCTGGGCTCGGGGGTGCGGGACAACTCCGGGTGGCTGGCGGCCTGATACAGGGGCTTGGCCTGGCCCGCGGCCAAATCGGCCAGGAACTCGGCCATGACGTCCTCGGCCTCGCCGGCGATGACGTGGTCCACCCCGGAAATCTCGTCGTGGAGCCGGGTGAAGTAGGGGCCGCCGCCCACCACGGGCTTGCCCGCCGCGTGGCAGCGGTCCAGCACCTCCCGGGTGGACACGCTCTGCACCACCATGGCCGAGATGAACACCATGTCCGCCCAGGCCAGGTGTTGGTCGGTCAGGGGCTCCACATTCAAGTCCACCACCTTCTTGTCCCAGTCCGCGGGCATGAGGGAGGCCACGGTCAGGAGCCCCAAAGGCGGGAACGCCGCCTTGGTGCGCACGAACCGGAGCGCGTGCTTGAAGCTCCAAAAGGTGTCGGGATAGCTGGGATAGACCAATAAGGCTTTCATGCGCCATCTCCTGGCCTGAAATGGTTTTTCCTAGGGGACGGCATCAAGGGCGGTAGCGGGCGAGGTGCACAGGTAACCATAGCATTATATTCCCGAGCCCGGGTAATTACAACCGCACAAACCCGTCCCCCCGTCGGAGGAAACCGGTTGCGTCCCGCCGCATAGTTTAGGGAACCCACCGGGGGCGTCAATGAAAACCGGGCCGCGAAGCGTGTTTTGTCCTGCGAAATGCGTTCCGGGAAACGCTGCCAACCCCCTGGTTTCGCCGGAGCCCGGCTCAGTCCAGCTTGTCCAAAACCCGGTGCAGGAACTCCATGAGGAGCTTTTCCCGCTCGCTGCCCGGCTTGATGTCCAGGAAGGTAGCCGCCGAGGTGACCACGTACTTGCCCTTGCGGGCCGCCACCACCCCCAGGGTGCCCTCGGACACGCTCATGAGGGCCTCCTCGCCCAGGCCCGGCACCGGCGCCAGCTTCACCTGGGGCGGGAGGTCCTTGAAGAAGAAGTCCCTGACCGGCATGTCGGTCTCCTGATAGCCCACGTGCCACAGGGCCATGATCTCCCCCGGCTTGGTCCAGTAGCAGCCGCGTCCCTCGGCGTGGGGCTCGAAGGTCTTCTTTTTCTTACCGAAAAGCTGGGAGACCTCGGCCGGGGCGTACAGCCCGCACACGTCGATCCGTTGGTCGCCGGCCAGGGCCGGGCGGACCGGAGCCAGCCCGGGGAGGCCCACGGCCCAGCCCACCCCCAGGGCCAGGGTCAAGGTCAAGATCAGGTACCCACCGCGCAAGCGCATGGCTTCACTCCTTAAGCTCGGGAGGCGCGCCGCGCCCCGCTCCTCATGGGAAGTTGACATCCTGGCGCAGGGTGGCCCCGTCCGCGAGACTCACCCGGTCGATGACGCGTTTTTCCGCGCCGCCCGCGGGGCGCACCCGGAGCTGGTATTCACCGGGCACCAGGACGAAGACCAGGGGCTCGCCGCCCGTGGTCTTGCTTTTCATGCCCACGGGCTTGCCGTCCTTCAAATACCAAACCTCCGCGTAGGCCTTGGCCGGGCGGCCGCCGACCGTGACCGCCACCTCCAGGCGGCCCTGGCCAAAGACGAACTCCTGGGCCACTTCCTGGTCCGGGGCCACCGTGAGGTCGGGGGAGGTCTGGGCGTAACCCAGGTGGTCCAGCTTGGCCCGCACCCGGTGCACGCCAGGGGTCACCCGGAACACCAGGGGCTTGCCGATGACATAGCTGCCTTGGTGCTCCACCAGGCGGCCGTCCTCCACCCGCCAGATCTCGGCGTAGCCCTTCAGGGGCCCGCCCTGAGTGGACTGGAAGCTCACCGCCACCCGGCCGGCGTCCAGGTTCACGGTCAGCTCCGTGACCTTGTCCTCAGCCACCTTGACGCCCTTTTGCCAGCGGATCTGACGGGTGCTGAAGTCCCGGATGGCCAGGTCATAGGCCCCGGGCGGCAGGGAAAAATGGGTGTCGTCGCCCAGGTGGATGGCCAGCACCTGCTTCTTCCCGGCGGGGTGCACCTCCACGTGGGCGTCGCGGCCTTTGCCTGCGCTGGTGCGCACGTGCACCAGGAGGTTATAGGCCAGGGCCTTTTGCACCACTTGCTCCAAGGCCTGAGCCAGGCTGCCGGCGTCGTCGGCCCCCAACACCAACCCGCCGGAGGGGGCGGCCAGGCAGGCCAACTGGGCCAGCTCGCCCTTGGCCACCTGGAAGCCCACCACGTGCAGGGTCACCTTGAGTCCCGCGGCGGCCAATTCTTTGGCCACCTGGCAGGGATCGCCCTGGCAGGTCTCCAGGCCGTCGGTGATGAGCACGATGGTGCGCGGCCCCGCGGGCTGGGCGGCGAAATCATCCTTGGCCTGCAAAAGGGAGTAGGCCAGGGGGGTGTAGCCCCGGGGTTGCAGGCCGGCCAAGAGCTTCTGGGTCCGGCCGGCGTCCGGGGCCGCGAAGGGAAGCTCCAGCTTGCTGTCCTGGCAGTCGGCCTTTTCCTTGGGCGACTGGTGGCCGTAGACCCGGATGCCCAGGGCCAGGTCCCCCCGCCCCTCCAGATCCTTGACCAGCTGACGCAAGACCTTTTTGGCCACGGCCAGTTTGCTCTCCTTGCCGATCCGGCCGGCCATGGAGCCCGAGGCGTCCAGGATGATCTCCAGGCTTTGCTCCGGCTTGCCGGCCGCCCAGGCCGGGGTGAAGAGACCCAGGACGAGGGCCCCCAGGCCCAAAGAGACCCAACCTAGCTTTCTCATGCACCCGCTCCCTTTGGTTCCGGAGGGTTACCCGGGCGCGGCGCCGCCCGGCCATCCTCGCCCCGGGGCCAGCTTATGCTTCCGCCTGGGTTCCAGCGCTTACTCCCGCTCGGGTTGCAGCGCGTACTCCGGCTCATGTTAGGCTTTTGGGCTTCTCAAGTCCAGAAACCCTTTGGTGACAGACGCCCCGCGCCCTGGCACTCTCTTTGCTTGGTAATCTCCCGGAACCGGGCGGTTACGCCCTGCGCCCCCTGGCCGCCGCCGGGTTTCGGCAAACAAACCCTCAGCCAAGGAATGAGAGTATGTGGCAAGCGGCGGGCATTCTATGGCGGGAAGATACGGCCATCTCCTCGGTGGAGTACGCATTGATGCTGGCTCTCATCGGGGCGGCCCTCCTGGGGGCGTGTGTGGCGCTGGGCGCCGCGATGGTGGACCGGTACACCGAGGCCTCGCAAACGCTTGCCGGCGCATAACCAGCTTGAATAAAAGGCGAAAGCCACTGGCTTCCGCTACTTCCCTGCGGGAGGGCTTGGCCCGCCGGCTCAGGGCCGGGGACGGGTGCCCCCCGGCCCGGGAGTCCATCTCTTCCGGGGCGGACGCTGGCCGGGACGGCGGGCCGAGGGCTACGAAAGACCAGGGCGGCGGGAAGTTGGTCTTCCCGCCGCCCTGGGCTTTTTTGGGATTTCGCTTACCGGATGGTAATTACTGTTTGGTAAGAGAAACCATTAAGGAACTTGGCCCGGCAATGATTTTCCTCGGAACGGCCATCAAGCTGATGCCTTCCAATCTTTCCTGCCACGCCATGCCCATAAACCGGCACAGCCAGGTGTTTGCCGGCAAGGCGACGGACGAGCGACAAACAGAGGCGTAGCCCAAGCTAGGTCGAGGTTGGAGCGATGTCCGCAACGCAGCCGGCGGGCATCTGGCGCAACCGGCGGGCATCTGGCGCAGCCGGCGGGCATCTGGCGCAGCCGGCCGCCCTAATACCCCAGCTGGCGCAGCCGCCCCACAGCGGCGTTGCCCATCTTGCCCCCCTTGTCCAGGCGGGCCACCCGCTGATAGAGCAGCACCGCTTCCCGGCGCTGGCCCAGGCGGTCAAAGGTGTTGGCCAAGAGGAGGGTGTTCAGGGGCTGGTTGGGGAGGATGCGCTGGGCGGCGCCAAAGGCCTTCAGCGCGCCCTGCTGGTCACCGGTCTGCCGGCAGGTCACGCCCAAAACGAACTGGGCCAGGAACAGGTTGGGACTGTAGCGCACCCCGTTCTTGGCTGGGGTCACAGCCTGTTTGGGCTGCTCCTGCTCCAGCCGGGTCACGGCCAAGCGGGTGTGGAACAGGCCCTCCCGGGGGAACAGGCCGATGGCCTTTTGGAAATCGGAGGCGGCCGCGCCGTAGTTCTTTTTCTTAAGGGCCAGGTCGCCCTGATCCATGGCCGCGTAAGCCGGGGCGCGGTCCTTTTGCAGGGCCAGCATCTTCTGGAAACGGCTGGTCTTATAGGGCTGCTCGGTGAGCCGGGGGGAGAATTGCAGGATTTGCTGCTGGGCCAGGTTGATGCGCTCGGAGGTCAGCGGGTGGCTGGACAGCCAGGCCTGGATCATGCCGGGCTCGCTCTTTTCCTGGCTCTGGAAGATTTGGAACACCTGCAGGGTGGCCTTGGGGTTGTAGTTGGCCCCGGCCATGTAGTTCATACCCAGGTCGTCGGCCTGGCGCTCCATGTCCCGGGAGTAGCTGAGCAAGAGGAGCTGGCCCGCCACCCCGCTCACCGCCAGGCCCACGCCTTGCCAGTCGCTGTCCGAGAGCGCCACCCCCACCCCGGCCAGCGCGGCCGAGATGAGGACACCCTTGGTGTACTGTTGGGCCGAATGCCGGGCGGCCACGTGGCCGATCTCGTGGCCCATGACAAAGGCCATCTCGTCTTCGCTGTTCATCTTGGTGAGGATGCCCCGGGTGAAGGATATCTTGCCGCCGGGCAGGGCGAAGGCGTTGATCTCGCTGGAGTTGACCACGTTGAAGGCCCAGGGCAGGGCGGGGCGGTGGCTGTGGCTGGCCAGGTTGCTGCCCACCTGGCTGACGTAGCTCTGCAAACCGGGATCATCGGCCGGCAGGCCGTTGTTCATCTGGGTGGTCTTGGGGTAGTTGTCGATACCCAGGGCGATTTCCTCGGCCTCGCCCATGAAGGACAACTCGTTCTCGCCGGTGACCGGATTCCTTACGCAGGCGGCGGCCAGCACCAACAGGGCCAGCCCGCCCACGGCCAGCCAAAAGGCCGGTTTTTTCCACCAAGTGGTGCGGGACATAACCTTACCCTTTGCGAGTGGGGGCCGAGGGGCCACGGCCCGCCGGGTTCTGGGAAACCCGAGTCCTGGTTTCAGCATACCACGGCCACCCGGCTTCGGCCCAGCCGCCCAGGTCCCCCGGCCGGGGTTCAGGCGTCCTCGGCCAGGCGGCGGCGCACGCTGTCCAGCTTGCCCTGAGCCGTGGCGGCCTTGTCCCGGCGGTCGTCCAGGTTCAACAGGGTCATCACCCGCTGGGCCCCCTGGGTGAAGGGCAGCTCATGGAGCCGGGCCACCGCGGCCAGGAGGTCGGGCACGGAGCCTTCCAGCACGGTGCCCATGGGGGTGAGGGTGTAGGTGAGGCCCAGCTCCGCCAGCTCGCGCTGGATCTGGGCCACGTAGGCGGAGAGGCTGGTGCTGCCGGTGCCCAGGGGCACCACGGTAAGTTGGGCTATGGCCATGATTCTCCCTCCCGGTGGGGCACAGTCCGGATATTTCATGGGGGCCGGGTGGCTGGATCGACATCGATCTGATTTGTAAAAGTTTTTCTTTTGAAGCCCTTCGGGGTTACAGGTGACGTTTCGTACCTTGGGCCGGCCCAGCCAGATGTGGGCCGGCAAGGCGACGGACCAGCGACAACCGAGAGGCGTAGCCAAGGCTCCGTCGAAGTTGAAGCGCTGTCTGCAACGCAGCCGGCGGGCATCTGGCGCAGCCGGAGGCCCGGTCCTCATGAAATATCCGGGCTAGGTATCAACTTGCCGGCATGTCCGGCTTGCCTCACAATTATAAGGTAAAGCGGCCCGGCCGGGGCGGGGCAAACCCGGCCCTACCCTCCCACCGCGGCCCCTTTCGGGGGATCCCCGGCGGCCGCTTCCTCGCCTCTTTGGGGGGCAAAGTTGAGCGGGCGGTCCCCTTGCGCTATAGTTCCTGCTTGTGCCCGGGCGGGCGGCGGGTCTTCCCGGTCCCGCCTTCCGCCTCACCCCTTCTTTTTTTAAGGACAATGGCCATGGTCGCCAGCGAGTATGCCCTCTATGAAGACGAAGAGCTGTTCGAGCTGCTGTTCACCATGGAGGACCGCCTGGAAAAGGTGGCGGCCCTGGAGATCATGGGCCGGCGCTCCCTGGCCTCCGCCCTGGCCCAGGTGGTCATGGACAAGCAGAACTGGCTGGCCGAACTGCCGGAATGGTGGGCCGTGGTTCACGCCACCTACCTGTTGGCCCGGCGGGGCGGCTCCGAGGCGGTGCTGCCACTGCTCACCGCCATGCGCTGGGCCGACGCCTTTGACTGCGACTGGGTGACTGAGCTGATGCCGGCCATGCTGGGCACCCTGGGCTCGCCGGCCATCGCCGGGCTCACCGCGGTGGCCCGGGACTTCACGGCCGGCTGGTCGGCCCGGGACCTGGCCCTGAAGAGCCTGGCCGCCATCAGCCTGCACGAGCCCGAGTCCACGGACCACGTTTTCCGCATCATCGGCGAGCGCTTCATGGACGAGGGCGAGGACCACCTGATCCGCCAATTGTCCGGGCAGATCCTCCTGGATTTCCGCCGGGCCGATTACCGCCTGGCCCTGTCCGGTTTTGCCCGGGAGGACCTGGTCCCCGCCGGCCTGGACGTGTACTACCCGGCTGGCTTCGGGCCCGAGGACGTGGACTGGACCTTCCGCAACCCGGTGGCCGAGACCTGGCATTACCAGGAAGACTGGATGCGCTTCTACGAGCCGTCCGAGGTGCAGCGCCGCCAAAAGCGCTGGCTCCGGGAACGCCTGGGCGCGAAAAGGACTCCCCACGAACAGCTGAGCGAGCCGGGCGGCGGCCGGGTGCTGCCCATCTCCCGCCAGGGCACCTCCCCCGAGGAAAACGAACCCGAAGAGTAGCCCCGCTTCGGCTGAAGCGGCTTGGCTCACGGCCTTTTCCCGTGTTAGATTGAGCCCGGCCTGCGCCGTGCGGCGCGGGGACAGCTATGTCCCCGGCCCGGGCGCCGGCGCTGGCGAACCGCGGGGGAGGCCTTTCCCCCGGTGCTCGGGGAGGTTTGTGCATGCGATCCATCCGCTGGCCCCGCTGGGGCGTCCTGCTCCTGGTCTTGTTCATATGGGCCGGCGGGGCCGGCTGCGCCGGCACCCAGCAGGACGCCGCCCTGCGGGCCCAGGAGGCCCAGGCCCACTACGCCAAGGCCATGAGCTTCAAGGCGGCGGGGCAACTGGACCAGGCCGCCGAAGAGCTGCACCTGGCCGTCACCACCGACCCCACCCTGTACCAGGGCTATCACCAGTTGGGCCTGGTCTACCGGGATCGGGGCAACTACGCCGAGGCGGCCCAAACCTGGCAGAGCGGCATCCACCAGGCCCAGTACGGGCCGGAGCGCGAGGAATATCCCCGGGTAAAGGCCATCGCCGAAATGCGGGCCGACCTGGTGGCCCTCCAAGAAATGCCGCCACCCCCGCCCCGGGCCCCGGCCCCGGCCCCGCCGGCCGGGCCTACCGCGGCCAAGCCCTCGCCCGGCCCGGCCGGCTGGCAGGTGGGCGGCCAAACCGCTGCCGCCTCCGCCGCCGCTGCCAGTCATAAAGCCAAGTCCGGCAAAGCCTCCAAATCCGGCAAGGGCTACGCGGTGCTGTTCTCCTCCAACCAAAACGCCGCCAACGCGGCGGGAGACGTGAAACTTCTGGCCAAGCACGGCTTCAAAGCCCGGATCGACGTGGTCAAGGTCAAGGGCAAGGTGTGGCACCGGGTGGTGGTGGGCTGCTGCGGCAGCCAAGCCAAAGCTCGGAAACTGGCCGCGGACCTCACCAAGAAAACCGGCCACAAGGGCGTGGCCGTGGTGAGGCTGCGGTAGGAGTTTGTGGGGGAGGAGGGGGGAGATGTGGGGGAAAACCCCTTTTTGTGAACAAAAAGGGGTTTTCCCCCACACCCCCTTTCCCCAAAAAAACTTCATAGTGTTTCCAGGGGGAAGTTGGCCGCCGGAGCTAAGTGAAGGTTGGCGCGAAGCCCCGGGCGCAGCCGGCGGGCATCTGGCGGAACCGGACACCCCACCCGAGCGTGAGGAAACCGTTCTGCCTAACAAAACAAGGAGGGAACATGGCCCTGGAAACCTCCAGTTTGGCGGGGCGCAACGCCCTGGTCACCGGGGCCTCCAGCGGCATCGGCCGCGCCGTGGCCCAAGACCTCCTGCGAGCCGGCTGCCGGGTGCTGCTGACCGCCCGGCGCACGGCCGAGCTGGCCGAGACGGCCCACGCGGCCGATGACCCGGGCCCGGAGAGGGCCGTGATCCTGGCCGGCGACGTGGCCCGGCCCGAGACGGCCCAGGCCCTGGCCAAGGCCGTGGCAGAGCGCTGGGGCCGCCTGGACATCCTGGTCAACGCGGCCGGGGTGGGCTATGCGGGCAGCGTGCAGGACTCCGACCCCGACCAAGTGCGCCGGATGCTCGACGTGAACCTCTGGGGGCTTTACCTGGTCACCCGGGCGATGCTTCCCCTCATGCCCGGGCCGGGGGACCTCGTGAACCTGGCCTCGGTGGCCGGGCTCAAGTTCTCGCCGGGTTTCGCCATGTACTCGGCCAGCAAGTTCGCGGTGCGGGCCTTTTCCGAGGCTTTACGCAACGAGGTGCAGGGCCGGGGCCTGCGGGTCACCACCGTGCACCCCGGCATGACCGACACGGCCTTCTTCGCCAACTTTCTCTCCGGCGGGGGCTCCCCGGTGCCCCACGGCCAGGGCGAGCTGCTGACCCCGGAGCAGGTGGCCCAGGTGATCATGTTCGCGCTGACTCTGCCCCCGGGCGCGGCGCTGAACGAGTTCACCTTGCGGCCCACCTGGCAGCCGCGGTAGTAGGTCATACGGTTCTTGGACTTCATTTGTAAGCCAGGAAAATGGGCTTCTAAATCGCTTAATGAGCCTATCCGCATGGAACATGGCAACCGGGAGAATGTTATACTATACCAGAGGATAGCATAACATTCTCTTGGAGGTCTGCCATGGCCAAGCAATACAAGTTT
>JAHLLK010000020.1 GCA_020444165.1 Deltaproteobacteria bacterium
CAAGGGGCCGCGTCGCCGCGGCTGGCGTAGCGGGTCGTGTCAGGTTGCCCTCCGGCCGCGGCCGCGTTCGCTCCCGTAGCAAGGCTGGGTTGAGCGCTTGGTGATCTCATTCCCGCTAGCTGGCTTAGCTCGGATTTTTCTTGAGAGGCAGGTGGCTGGGTTCCGGTTCTTCAAATGAAGTTCTACGCCCCGGACCGTCACAGCCAGATGTTTGCCGGCAAGGCGCCGGCCGCGTCGCCGCGGCTGGCGTAGCGGGTCGGGTCAGGTTGCCCTCCGGACATGGCCGCGTTCGCTCCCGAAGGATGTTTGGGGTTTCAGCAAAAACAAGGGGCCGCGTCGCCGCGGCTGGCGTAGCGGGTCGTGTCAGGTTGCCCTCCGGCCGCGGCCGCGTTGGCTCCCGAAGTAAGGCTGAAAGAAGCGCTTGGTGATCCCCTTTCCACCACGTGGACTAACTAGCCCGGGTATTTGATGGAGGCCGGCGGGCATCTGGCGCAGCCGCCCACGTCATAAATGTCAAACCCCAAAGCGAGGTTGGAGCGAAGGCCCGGGACGCCGCCGGCGGGCATCTGGTGCAGCCGCCCACGTTATAGACAATCCCCCCTAAAACACGTAGCGGTCCAGGAAAAACCCGCGCGGCCGGCCACCCCGGGCCGTGGCGGCCTGGGCCGGGGAGGGGGCCTGGGGGCCGTAGGACGGCGCGTCCTGGGGCCGGGACTCGGGGCTGTCCCAGGAGCCCGGCGGAGGGCCGGGTGGCGGCGGGGGCTCGGTGGCCCAGGGCGCGGTGGAAAGCGCGTCGCCGCCGAAGATGAAGAACACGCCGTTGGGCCGGGGGGGATAGCGCTTCATGACCGCGCCTCCCCGCCCTGGGTCAAGGGCCAAAGCTCCACCCACACCGGCACGCCGCCGGGCCGGCCGGCCAGGGCTTCCACCTGGCCGGGACGCCAGGCCGCGGGCAGGGGCAATTCCACCTGGCGGGCGGCCAGGATGCGGCCCCGGCCGGCGCAGGCCGGGCAGGTGTGGCGGCCGAGGTGCCCGCTGCCCCCGCAGCGGGGGCAGGGGCGGCCTTCCTTCACCGGCAGGGACAGCCGCCGGGCGCCAGGGTTCACCAGCACCCGGTAGAGGAGGCCGCCGGCCTGGGGGGTGATGCCCATGAGCCGCCCGCCCAACACCGCGAGCTGGGCCAGGCCGCGCACCCCGGGCGAAGGCGCCGGGGTCCCGGCCGGGTCGCCTTGGCGGGAGGCCAAACCACCGGCCGGGGCGGCTGGCTCCCGGTCTTGCTCCTGGGCTTGGCGGCGCTCCGGCGCGGCGCTCCGGCGGGCGCCGGGGTGACCTTCCCAAAAAGCCAACAGCCGCTCATAGGCGCGGTTGATCCGGGCCATGAGGCTGCCCACGGAGCCGGGATGCCGGTCCGGGTGCAAGGCCTTGGCCAGGCGGCGATAGGAAAGGCGGACCTCGTCCAGCCCGGCGCCGGGCTCCAGGTCCAGGTCTCGGTAGGAATCTCTGATCTCGGGGGCCAGGTCCATGACTGCCTCGCGAGGGGGCCGGGGCCCCCGGGTTTGGCGTTGACCTTGTAGGCGGCGGGTGGGTATTTTCGAGCCGCTGCCGGCCCCGCCGGGCTTCCCTGCCCGGGAGGGGGAACCAGGTGGTTCCCGCGTCGGCTCACCCCCGGCCATCCTTGGCCCCGGCCGGCCTCCCCCGGGGGGGTCGGCCGGCTCTCCGGTCGCCCGGGGGACAATCCCGCGGGCGGCATCCGCTGACCAGTTATTCGGCATTCGGCGGAAATGCCATAAGCACTTTTTACAAAAAAATTACTTTTTGGATTTTTGACCTGGGGTTGCGGGGGGTTGTCAGGGTCCTTTTTGCGCAGTCTCTCGGGAGGCCGGGGCCGGGCCGGTCGCCAGATGGCGCACCAAGGGCAGGGCCGCGGCCGCCCGGCCGGCAGCCAGCCCCCGACCCCGCAGCCGCGGATCCCCCGAGGAGATGGGGGTAATTCCCAGGCTCAAGAAAAAGAATGATTGAGAACCTTGACCCCACTTGGGATGGAAGGGACCACCGGACCGCTGGCTTCATTCCAGGGGGCGGTGGCTGTTGACCTTGCGGAAGAGCCAGGCCGCGCCCAGGCCGATCACCCCGGCCAAGAGGAGGCCGGCCACCAGGGACAGCGTCCCCACGGCCCAGGAGGGAAGGTGGGACAGGAAATTCAACATGCGCTTTTCCCTTGAGACGATACCTGCTTAGGGCATAATACCATATGTTCGGTCCCCCAGACCCTGCCTCGCCGGGGGAGAGGGGGGATCCAGCCACGGGGTCATCCCCGCCGCAGTGAATAAAGGAGACGGCTTGAACTCGGTACCATTGTATCTCTGGGGCGAAGCCGCGGCCATCCCCCGGTCCCAGCTGCCCCGCCGGGCCGGCCAGCCGGAGCCGGTGCGGCTGGCGCCCGGCTGCGAAGGGCTCGTCTTGGCCCGAGAGACCGGCGGCGTGGTGGTTACTCCGCGCCTGGGGCCCGAGGAAGAGGCCCACCTCCTGGCCACCGCGCCGTTGGCCCCCCTGGTGATCCTGGAGTTGGACCCTGACGAGCTCGAGGTGCGGGAGGTGATCTCCCGCTCCTGCCTGCACCATTTCGTGGTGGCCGCGGCAAAGCCCGAGCTGTTGGCTGGCCTGTGGCCCCTGGCCGCCGGCCTGGCCCGTTACTCCCGGGCCACGCCGGCCCGGCTGGAATCGGAGTCCGGCGGGGGCGACCCCCTGGGTGGGCTGTTGAAGGCGGCGGCCGAGTTCCGCATGGCCGAAAACCGCGAAGACCTGTACCAGCTTCTGACCAGCGCCTTCTGCCGCCATCTGCCCTTTGGGCGGGCCATTCTCTTTGTGTGGGAGGACGGCCGCTTGTTGTTCAAGGCCCTGTCCTGGCCCGGGGGCGACGAGGAGGAGCTGCGCCAGACCTTGTTGCGCCATCCCGCCCAGCTCACCCGGGACAGCCCGGAGTATGAGAGCTTTTCCCTGGGCCTGGCTTTGCCGCTCCGGGTGGAGCGCACCGAGTTCTTTGCCACCCGGGTGCGGGAGCTGTTGGCCGGCGGCGGCGAGATGGTGCTCACGCCCCTGTTCAGCGAGCGCGACTTTCAGGGGGTGTTGGCCGTGGATCTGGCCGACAAGGCGGACCAGCGCTGGACCCAGGCCGAGCTGACCCTCCTGGAGACCTCGGCCACCCTGGCCGGCACCCTGTTGTTCAACCTGTGGCTCTACTCCGAGCTGGAGGAGCGCAACGAGGCCCTGGAGCTGAAGGTGCGGGAGCTGTCCCTGGTCAGCCAGCTGACCGCCCTGTTGAACCGCACCGGTGGTCCCGAAGCCATGGCCAACGACATGCTGGCCCTCACCGCCCAGAGCCTGGAGGCGGATTTCGCCTTCTTGTTCACCTATGAGGAAAGCGACCACGAACTGCGGCTTTTGAGCCAGATCAACCTGGACGAGGACCACCGGCAGGAGTGGAGCGTGCTGGGCGGCATCACCCCGGGCTTTTTGCGCCAGTTGACCCCCCCGCCGGGCCGCGGCCCGGCCGGCCAACAGGCCTTTTGCGAGGAGCCCCTGCCCAATCTGCCCGGCCCGGCCCTGATCCGGGTCTTGGAATCCCAGGGCAACGCCTTGGGCCTCTGGGGGTTGGGCCGCGGCGCCCCGGGCCGGGAGTTCGGCACCGCGGATCACCAGGTGCTCGGCCTGTGCGACGAGCAGTTGGCCCTGGCGCTCCACTCCCTGCAGCTCCGGCACCAGGCCACCACCGACGACCTGACCGGGCTCTACACCCGCCGTCACTTCACGGCCAGCCTGGAGCAAGAGCTGCGGGTGGCCCGCTACCTGGGGCACCCCCTTACCCTCATCATCCTGGACCTGGACCATTTCAAGAAGGTCAACGACAACTACGGCCACTTGGCCGGGGACCAGGTGCTGTTGGCCCTGGGCCGCGTGCTCAGGGAGAGCACCCGCTCCTCGGACGTGTGCGCCCGTTTGGGCGGCGAGGAGTTTGCGGTGATCCTGCCCCGCTGCTCCCTGGACCAGGCCCTGGTGCTGGCCGAGCGCATCCGCACCTCCCTGGAGAACCGGGCGGTGGACTTCAACGGGCAATCCATCGCGGTCACCGCCAGCCTGGGGCTGGCCGCCTATGACCCCTCGGCCAACCTGGACGCCGGCGAGCTGACCCACCGGGCCGACCAGGCCATGTACGCCGCCAAGCGGGCAGGCCGCAACCGGGTGAAGCTGTGGCAGCCCCCGGCCACGGGGGCCGCCTGAGCCCGGGTGCTTGGACCAAGGCCCCGCCTTCCAAACCAAAAAAGCGCCCCCCACAGGGGGGCGCTGGCGTGTTCAGGCAAGCCGCCGGCGGCGGGACGGGCTCAGTCCTGGGGCGTCTCCACCGACTTCTTGCGCTCGGCCGGGGGCTTCAGGGTGAAGGCCACCACGTTGCTCACGCCCTTTTCGACGAGCCCGGAGAGCATCTTCTGGTTCACGGCCAGGATCAGGGCCGGGGTGCCTACGTTGCCCACGTCGCCGATGATGTAGTCCGAGACGTAGCCCGAGATTTTGGGGGTGCGCCAGCCGTCGCTCAGGGCCATGCCGTTCCAGTCCAGGGAGAAGATGGTGCCCTGGAAGAACAGGCGGGTGTTCTCGAGCCGCATGTCCATGCGGTCGGAGTTCCGGACCGCGATGATCTCGTCGCGGCCGTCGCCGTTCAGGTCCACCGGCAGGACCCGGGTGGTCAGGAACCAACGGCTCTGGTCCCAACCCTTGCCCGTGGCCGCCATGTAGGGAATGAACTCGCTGGAGGCGTTATAGGCCTCGGCGCTCATAAAGAGCTGTTTGTTGGAAGGGGAGTAGACCAACAGCGAGTAGTTGGGGCCCACCACCACCCGGTAGGGGTCGTGACCGCCGGCCAAGTCGGCCAGGCAGAAGTTCCAGATGGTGGCCGTGTCGGGCATATTCACGTCCTCGGCCGGCTTGTAGGTGCCGTCCTGCCAGGACATGCGATAGATGGGGCCGAAGAAGGGGTCGTCCGGCGCGGTCCGCTGGCCCAGGACGATCCGGCCCTCGCCCTTGGGGTTTTTCTGGGCCCGGAAATAATAGGGGATGTCCTTGGCCTTTACGACGATGCCCGGGCCCTGCCACTCCAGGACAAAGCTCTCCACGCTTTCGCCGTGGCGGCAGCTGATGAAGACCTCGGGCCGCCCGTTTTGGTCCACATCCGCGGTGTCCAGGGCCATGTACTCGCCGCCGGGGCCGTTCTTGAACTCGTTGACCAGGGCGAAGTGCTCGCCGGCCAGGCGGTAGACCCGGAGGCGGTCCCTGGTCAGCGCCAGAAGCTCGTTCTTGCCGTCGCCGTCCACGTCAGCCACGCCCACGCCCCGCACCAGGTCATTGATGCGGGGGCTCCGCCAATAGCGGTCCGACTCCACCCCGAACAGGGATTTCATGAACAGGGGGTTCAGGGGGCTGATGTTCTCGGGCAGGGCGTTGACCCCGGACGGGGCCTGGGCGGCGCTGCCGCCGCTGGTGGCGGGCGCCCCGCCGGACGCGGTCTGGCTGCTGGGCGCCGCGCCGGGCCGCCGGAAGATCTCGGCGTTGATGCGCTGGGCGAAATCATTCATGCGCGGGATCACCTGGTCCAGGTCGGCGGCCTGCACAAAGGCCGACAAAGGCGCGGCCTGGTCCTTGACCTTGACCACCTGGGCGTCCACGGAGACCGACTGGCCCACCTGGGTGATGGAGCCGTAGACCACCACGTCGGCGGAAAGCTCCTTGCCCACCTCGCGGGCCTTCTCGGCGTTGTAGGGCGGCTTGAGGCGGTCCATCACCGGGGCTACCATGTCCTCTTCCACCACGGTGACCTTGTTCTGCCAGGCCAGGCGGGAGGCCAGGATGTCGCGCACACCTTTGACCAGGTAGGAGATGTCGTGGGGGGCGTTGGCCGTAAAGGGCAGGAGCACCACCCGCTGGGGCGTCTCGGCCCGGGCGGCCAGGGTGAGGGCCAGGCTGAGGGCCAGCATGAGCACCAAACTGAGAGCCCGGACAGGCCTCAGACCCCGGAACCGCCTTTGTTGCAAGGCATTAGCCATGTGATCCTCCATCCCGTGGGCGTCAGCGGGGATTTGAGAGCTGGTGGTTTCCGGAGGCTAGCATGGCCCCCTGCCCCTGTCAAGGAGCCCCGGCGGGAGACGCTGCTTGACAAGCCCCCGGCCAGGCTCCAGAATTTGCTTGCCGGGCGGGGCGCAAGAGCCCCCGCCGCCGCCCTCTTCTCCCGGGCGGGGGTTTTCGGCCGATCTCCCGACCAGGGCGATCTTACCTCCAGGGCGGGGGGCGTGTCCGGTCAGGTTGGCCCACCCGCTCCGGCCCACCTCATCGAGAGGAGTTTTTAGCATGCAATGTCCCCATTGTGAAAAGGAACTGCCCGGCCAGACCTGCGAGGCCTGCGGCCAACTGGCGCTCCCCGGGGCCGGCTTTTGCCATCACTGCGGCCACGAGCTGCCCCCCGCTCCGGGTGAGGAGCGGAAACTCCTGACCTGCGCCACCTGCGGCCAGGCCCTGTTGCCCGCGGCCAGATTTTGCGCCCAGTGCGGCGAGGCGGCGGGCCACACCCACGGCGAGGAGCCCGAAGGCTTCGCGGCCGGCGAACGGGTGGCCTGCAGCGACGGCAACTGCATCGGCATCATCGGCGAGGACGGCAAGTGCGTGGAATGCGGCAAGCCCTACACCGGACCGGCCGAATAGCTCTCATCTGAAGGAGACAGCGTGTACGAATTGACGGTGACCGGCCGTTTCGCGGCGGCGCATTCGCTCCGGAATTTCAAGGGCCGTTGCGAGGCCCTGCACGGCCACAACTGGCGGGTGGAAGTGACGGTCCGGGGCGACCAGCTGGACAAGGCTGACCTGCTGTTCGATTTCGGCGAGCTGAAGAAGCTGATGAACCAGGCCCTGGATTGCCTGGACCACCGGCATCTGAACGAGGTGCCGCCCTTTGACCAGGTGAACCCCTCCAGCGAGCTGATCGCCAAGCACCTCTACGAGACCATCGCGGCGGCCCTGCCGGCCGGGGTGAGCATGCACCGGGTCGCGGCCTGGGAGTCGGACGACAGCCGGGCCACCTACCTGGGCGAGTGAGGGGCCGGCCCGCTTAAAACTATAAAGTTTTTTTGGGGAAGGGGGGAAACCCCTTTTTGTTCACAAAAAGGGGTTTCCCCCCATCTTCCTAATTCTTCCTCCGCCACATCTCCGAGACGTAGGCCGCGGCCAGGACCATAATTCCCAGAACCACGGCCAGCCACCAGCCGACCTGGCGGAAGAAGAAGTACCTCAGAATCACTCCGCCGGCCGCGGCCAACACCAGCCGCAGGGCCAACACCGTCAACGCGTTCATCTTCATCCCTGCCCCAACTTCCTTTTCAACCCTGGATCGCGGCCACGGTCCGCTCCACCATGCGCCCCAGGGAATAGTTCTCCACGATGCGCGCCCGGGCCGCCTGCCGGAGCGCGGTTTTTTCCAGCATGAGCCGCTCGCCCAGGGCGTTCAGAGCCCCGGCCAGGGCGGCCGGGTCGCCGGGCGGCACCACCGCCCCGGTGTCCCCCACCAGCACCCGGGAGTCGCCCACGTCGGTGACCACCGAGGGCACCCCGGCGCTCATGGCCTCGGCCACGGCGTTGGGCAGGCCCTCGGCGGCCGAGGCCGAGCAGTGCAGGTCCAGGGCGCTGTACACCGCGGGCATGTCCCGCTCCTGGCCGGCCCAGATCATCCGCCCCTCCAGGCCCAGGCCCCGGGCCTTGCCCTCCAGTTCCCCGCGGTAAGCCGCCGGACCGCCGCCCACGGCCACGAACACCGCCTCGGGGTGGCGGCGGGACACCAGGGCCGCGGCCTCCATAAAGGTGGCGTGGTCCTTCACCGGGTCCAGCCGCCCCACCAGGCCCACCAGGGGCCGGTCCGGGGCCACTCCCCATTTCTCCCGCATCCGGCGCCGGCCGGCCGGGTCGAAGACAAAGCGCCCGGTGTCGATGCCGTTCTCGATGACCACGAGCCGCGCGGCCGGGTAGCCCAGGCGCAGGTGGTGCTCCAGGCCGGCCCGGGAATTGGCGATGATCACGTGGGCCCAGGGGGCGAGGCGGGCCGAGATCCGCAGGGTGAAGCGGGAAAAGGCGTCGTAGTTCGCGGGCAGAAGATGGCTTACCCGGACCCCCCAGGCCACCCGCAGCCCGGGGTGGCGGCGGCCGGCCACGGCGGCGGCCAGGTTGGGCTCCACCAAAAAGCTGTAAATGGCGTCGGGCTGTTCTTCCCTGATCAGCCGCCCCAGGCGGCGGCCAAAGCCCCAGAGGTCCCACCGCCCGGCCTTGTCCAGGCTGACCAGGGGCACCCCGGCCTCCTTGAGCTCGTCCTCCAGGGCCCCGCCGGGGTAGAACACCGCCACCAGGGGCTGGTGTCCCGCCGCGGGCAGCGCCTTTGCCAGGGTGGTGAGCTGGCGCTCGGCCCCGCCCACCTCCAACGAGCGCGAGAGCAGGAGGAGCTTCATGCCCCCCTCCCGGGCCGCTCTCCCGCCCTGTGGTCCGTCCGGGCCATCAAATACAACTCAGGTTTTCCGGGCCGCTCTCGCGGTAGGGCGCGGGCTGTTCGTAGGACAGCTGCACGGTCTCCTCGCTCACCGGCTGGTCGAAATGCACCGTGAGGTCCACCACCCCCTGGCTCACCGTGCCGGTCACCGCATAGCCCAGGCCGTAGAGGAGCTTCAGCGAGGGCTGGTTGTCGGTCATGACGTAGGCCTTGATGACCCGGTGGCCCCGCTCCTGGGCGATCTCGATGAGGCGGTGGACCAACACCCGGCCCAGGCCCCGGCCCTGGTGGTCACCGCGCACCGCGAAATCCACCTCGGGCACCTGGTCCTCGGAGACCACGTAGCGGGCCAGGCCCACCAGGAGTTCGTTGCCGAACTCCCCCTCCAGGGCCAGGATGGTCATCTCCCGGTGGTAGTCGACGTTCACCATCTTCTGCATGTCCTTCTTGGGGAAGGCCTTGATGCCATGCAGGAAGCGGTAATACACCTCGCGGTCGCTCATGGCGTAGAAGAACTCCTGCACCAGGCGCTCGTCCGTGGGCTTCACCGGCCTGAGGAACACGTGGGCCCCGTCCTTCAGGGTGCGGAAGCACTGGTACTTCTCGGGGTACACCCCGGTGAACAGGGGCACCAGGATCTGGCTGGGGCTGATGAGGCCCATCTCCCGGGCCTGGGTCAAAAGGCTGTCGCGGTGGTTGGGGTGGGCGATGTCGATCAGGGCCAGGGCCCGCTCCCGGATGGAGAGCCCGTGCAGATAGGCCGGGCCGTACTCCGTGACCACGGTGCGCACCGCGGCCCGGGTGATGCCCACCCCGGCGCCCTCGGACAGGGTGGCCTTGATGCGGCTGGAGCCGTCGGGCCGGGTGGAGGTGAGCACCATCAGGGCCTGGCCGCCGGGGCTGGCCATGGCCCCCCGCAGGAAGTCCACCATGCCGCCGACCCCGGAATAGATGCGGCTGCCGATGGCGTCGGCGCAGACCTGGCCGGTGAGGTCCACCTCCAGGGCCTCGTGCACCGTGGTCATGTGGGAGTTCTGGGCGATGAGCGACTGGTCGTTGGTCAGCCGGACCGGGTGCATCTCCACCTGGGGGTTGTTGTTCACGAAGTTCCAGAGCTTTTCCCCGCCCAGGCAGAACGAGGCCACGATCTTGTTCTTGAACAAGCTCTTGGCCGCGCCGGTCACCGCCCCGGCCTCGACCAGGTCCACGTAGGCCTCGGTCAGCACGTCGGTGTGCACCCCCAGGTCCTTCTTGCCCTTCAGCTCGGGCAACACGGCCTGGGCCAGGCGGCCGATGCCGCACTGGATGGTGGCCCCGTTGCCGATCATGCGGGCCACCTTCTTGGCCACCTCCACGATGATCTCGTCGGGGTGGGGCACGCTGAAGGAGATCAGGGGCTCCTCCTGCTCCACCAGGTGGTGGATGCGCGAGACGTGCACAAAGCTGTCGCCCATGGTGCGGGGCATGCGGGGGTTCACCTGGGCGATGACCACCCGGACCTGGTCCAATACGTCGGGCATCACGTCCACGGCCACGCCCAGGGAGAGGTAGCCGTGCTCGTCCGGGGGGGAGACCTGGATCAGGGCCGCGTCCAGGGTGAGCCGCCCGCTCTCGATGAGCCGGGGCACGTCGGAGAGGTACACCGGGGTGTAGTCGGCCCGGCCCTCGCTGATGGCCTGGCGGGCGCCGGCCGCCACGAAGAACTGCTTGGTGCGGAAGCTGCCGGCGTAGCGCGACTCGGTGTGCACATCGGGCACCACGGCCAAAACCTGCACCACCTCCACGTCCGAGAGGCGGTCGGCCTGGGCGGCCAGGGCGTGGGCCAGAAAGCGCGGCTCGCCGCAACCCGAGCCCAGGAAGATGCGGCTGCCCGAACGCAGGGAACGCATGGCCCGCGCCGCGTCGGTGCGGCGCTTCTGGTAGAGTTCCTTCCAGTCCATAACCCTATAACCCCCTCAGCCTTAGCGGTCGTTTAGGCGTCTTCGTCTTCGTCTTCCCGGCGGGGTGGCCGGGGAGGCAGTTCGCAGGCCTCTTGCACCAGTTTTTCCACCGTGGCCAGGCAGGGGCCGCCGGTGGCGATGATGTCGTCGGTCAGGCGGTCCCAAAGCTCGGCCGTGGGGTCGAACTCGCGGTCCTTGCCCGGGGCTCCGGGTTCCTCGGGGGCTTTCCCGGCCATGTGGGGCTCCTCTCCGTCCCGGCGCCAAAGGGCCCGGCTCCGGGGGCATAGGCCAAGATTGTCAACCAATTATTGCACCAAATATCACACGCGGCGCCCCGGGGGTCAAGCCGGGCCGGCGCCGGGGCTTCTGGTAAAATGGCCCCAGACTCTCCGCGTCGGGGGGGCCGGCCAGGGGAAACCGCCAGCCCGGCTATTCCGCGCGGGGCGGGTGGCCACAGCGCCCGCGGCCGGACTCAGGTTTGGCAGACAAGTTAGCGCCTCCCTTCCCCCCCTTGCGGCAGGACCTGCGGTTTGAAGATGGCCATTATTCAACCCAATGAAAACTATAAAGTTTTTTTGGGGAAAGGGGGTGTGGGGGAAGACCCCTTTTTGTCCACAAAAAGGGGTCTTCCCCCACCTTATCCCATTTCTCCTAAAAGTTCTTACCCATGATCACCTTCCACCTCATCCGCCACGGCCAGGCCAGTTTCGGGAGCCCGGACTACGACCGCCTCTCTCCCGTTGGCGAGGAGCAGGCCAGCCTTTTGGGCCGCCATTTGGCCGCCCAGGGCCTCTCGTGCGACCTGGCGCTTTGCGGCACGCTCCGCCGCCAGGCCGACACCGCCCGCCTGGCCCTGGAGGCCTGGCCCGCCGGAGCCCGGCCCCCCCTGGCCGCCACCCCGGACCTGAATGAGTACGAGTCCGTGGCCATCGTGCGGAGCCAGGTGCCGGCCATGTCCCGCGTCCAGCCCGAGGTGCAGGCCATCCTGGACAACCGCTTCACCAACCGCGCCGCCTTTCAAAAGGTCTACGAGACGGCCATGTTCCGCTGGATCAGCGGCCGCCACCCCGCCCCGGGGGTGGAGACCTGGGAAGAGGTGCGGACCCGGGTGCGGGGGGCCCTGAACCGGGCCGCGGCCCAGGCGCCCGATCACGGCCGGGTGCTGGTGTTCACCTCGGGCGGGCCCATCGCGGCCCTGGCCCAGGAGGCCTGGGGCCTGGCCAGCCCGGTGACGCTCCGGCTCACCTGGATCATCTGGAACAGCGCCGACTCGGAGTTCACCTGGGCTCCGGCAGGCTGGAACCTGAAGGTTTTTAACCGCCTTGCGCATCTCGAACCCCCGCCCCGCCCCGGCCTCATTACCCTGCGTTAAATGCAGTAATTATTCCTGACGATTTACCTTGCCGCTCCCGGCGAAGGGCAGGCACCATATTTAAGCAGGGTGTTAAAAAGCACCCCGCCAAATTCCTGGTCCCGAGAGTAGCGGAGTTGCGTATGCCGGCGGTGAGATACGAGACGGACAGCCTGGGTCAGGTGGAGGTCCCGGCGGACCGGTACTGGGGGGCCCAGACCCAGCGCTCGCTCCAAAACTTCGCCATCGGCCGGGAGACCATCCCCCTGGAGGTGGTCCACGCCTTTGGGGTGCTGAAGGAAGCCGCGGCCCTGGTCAACCAGGAACTGGGGCTTTTGGACGAGCACCGGGCGGGGCTCATCGCCCGGGCCGCCCGGGAGGTGGCCGAGGGCCTGTGGGACCGCGAGTTTCCCCTGCGGGTCTGGCAGACCGGCTCCGGCACCCAGACCAACATGAACGTCAACGAGGTCATCGCCAACCGGGCCAACGAATTGGCCGGCAGCCCCCGGGGGACCAAGGAACCGGTGCACCCCAATGACCACGTGAACCTCTCCCAGTCCTCCAACGACACCTTTCCCACGGCCATGCACCTGGCCGCCGCCCGGGAGCTGGCCCACGGGCTCGTGCCGGCCGTGGCCGAGACGGCGGAAGCGCTCCGGGAAAAATCCCGGGAGTTCCGGGACATCGTCAAGATAGGCCGCACCCACCTCATGGACGCGGTGCCCCTGACCCTGGGCCAGGAGTTCGGGGGCTACGCCGCGCTTCTCACGGCCGACCTGGCCCGCCTGGAAATGGTGCAGCCCGGCCTGTTGGAACTGGCCGCCGGCGGCACCGCGGTGGGCACCGGGCTGAACACCCACCCCGAGTTCGCCGAACGGGTGGCCCGGGAGATCAGCCGGCTCTCCGAGATGGCCTTCGTGACCGCGCCGGACAAGTTCGCGGCGCTCTCAGCCCACGACGCCGTGGTCATGGCCAGCGGGGCGCTGAAAACCCTGGCCGGTTCCCTCCTGAAGATCGCCAACGACCTCCGCTGGTTGGCCTCGGGCCCCCGGGCCGGCCTGGGCGAGCTGATCCTGCCGGCCAACGAGCCCGGCTCCTCCATCATGCCCGGCAAGGTGAACCCCACCCAATGCGAAGCCGTGATCATGGTGGCGGTGCAGGTCATGGGCAATGACGCGGCCATCGGTTTCGCCGGCTCCCAGGGCAATTTCGAACTGAACGTCATGAAACCGCTCATGATCTACAACCTAATGCAATCATTGAATCTCTTGACCGACGTTTGCCGCTCCTTCACCCGCCGCGCTCTCTTGGGCCTGGCCGTGAACCAGGCCCGCGTCCAAGAACACCTGAGCCGCTCGCTGATGCTGGTCACGGCGCTGAGCCCGGTTTTGGGCTACGACCAGGCGGCCGAGGTGGCCCACAAGGCCCAGAGCGAGGCCCTGACCCTGCGGGAGGCCTGTCTGGCCCTGGGCTGCCTCTCCGGCGAGGAGTTCGACCGCCTGGTGCGGCCGGAGACCATGCTCGGACCCCATCTCGCGGCCACCGGCGCCAAAAAATCGTAGCCAGCCCCCGGCGCCGCTCCGGCCCCGGCCGGGCCGGCCCCCATATGCGTGGTAACTATGCGCAAATATCAATGTTGCTGCGTATGCTTGAAACTATGAAGTTTTTGTAGGGAAGGGGGATTCCCCCCAAATTCCCATTTCTTAGACAACCTCCTCGGAGATAGCCACCCTGCCATGTCCGCTTTGCACCTGTTCTGCTTCGCCGCGGCCCTGTTGTGGGCCAGCACCTGTGGTTACCTGGGTCTTTTGCACCTGTTGCGCCTGGGGCGGCGCCGCGCGGCCGCGCCGGCGCCCGGCGAGCTGCCGGCCATCGCGGTGGTGGTGCCTTTGTTGAACGAGAAGGCCCTGGTGGCTGGCCGCCTGGCCGACCTGGACCGTACGGCCTACCCCCCTCACCGCATGCGGGTCGTCTTCGTGGACGGCGGCTCCACCGACGGCACCCGGGAGCTGTTGGCCGCCGCGGCGGCCCAGCGGGACAATTTGGAGGTGTGGGACTGCCCCGGGGCCCGCAGCAAGCCGGATCAGATCAACCTGGCCCTGGACCGGCTGACCGAGGAGATCGTGGTGTTCAGCGACGCCGACGCGGAGCTGGAGCCCCAGGCCATCCACCGCCTGGTGGAGCGCCTCACCGCCGATCCCCGCCTGATGCTGGTGGGCGCCCGGGTGACCCCCCAGACGCCCCTGGTGGAGGAGCGCCTGCACTGGTGGCTTCTGAACCGCCTGTGGTGGCTGCAGGGCGAGGCCCTGGGCGGGGCCCTGCTTTCCGGGTTGTGCTACGCCTGCCGTCGCACGGCCATGCCGCGGCTGCCGGCGGACGCCATAGCCGACGACATGCACCTGGCTTTGTCTTTTATCGCCCGGGGGCTGCCCACCCGGCTCTGTTGGGGGGCCCGGGGCCGGGAGGTGCGGACGCCCCAAACCCCGGAGGAGATGCTCAGGTACCGGCGCTTCCGGGGAAACAACTTCCGCCGGGAGTTGCGGCGCTTCCGCCCGGCGCTCGCCCGGCGGGGCCCGGTCGGCTGGGCCTGCCTATTCTATCTCTGGCACTTCCGGGTGACCCCCCTGGCGGCCGCGCTCTTCCTGGCCGCGGCCGCCCTGTCCCCCTGGCCCCTGGTCGGGGTGGTGCTCCTGGGCCTGGGCGGTTCCCTGGCGCTCACCCTGGCGCTCATGTTGCGGGGTTTCCGCCAGAGCCAGGAACCGGCTCCGGGCCGGCGGGCCCAGGCCGCGGCCCTCTTGCGTCTGCTGGGCCTGACCGGATTCGCGGTCTGCACCTTGTCCGTGCCCCCCGTGGGCCACCATGCCTATCATCCCGCCACCCGCAGAAAGGCTTCCTGATGCCCCCCACCACCGTGTCCCTGGCCTGGCGCTTCGCCCGGCACAGCCTCTCGGTCGTGCACCCCTTCGAGGTGCAGGCCAACGTGACCAACCGCTGCAACTTCAACTGCCGCTTCTGCGAATGCCCGGACATCCACCAGACGGAGATGAACACCGCCCAATGGTTCGAGGTGATCCACGGCTTGCGGCGCCTGGGCGGCATCCGCTTCAAGTTCCAGGGCGGCGAGCCCTCGTTGCGCGCTGATTTCGGGGAACTGGCCGCCGAGGCCCAGCGGGTGGGCCTGGTCACCGCCATCACCACCAATGGCTCCATCTTCGCGGCCCGCCCCGAGCTTTTGGAGCATCTGGACGAGGTGATGTTCAGCCTGGACTCCCCCCGGCCGGAGACCAACGACTACCTCCGGAAACCCGGCAGCCACGCCCTGGTGCTGGCGGCCATCCGCGAGGCCACGGCGCGGGGCAAGAAGGTCAGCCTCAACATGACCGTGTCCCGCCGCAATCTGGCGCACGTGGAAGAAATGCTGGATTTGTGCGAGTCCCTGGGGGTGTTGTTCCACGCCCAGTGGCTGGGCAATTTCTGGGCCTACGCCACCCGGGACAGCGGCCCCGACGCCCTGACCGACCAGGAGATCCGTGACCTGCACCGCCAGATGGCCGCCTGGAAGCGGGAGGGCCGCCTGGTGCTGTTCGCCGAGGAATCCTATCTGTACACCTCCCGCTGGAGCGATTTTTCCGCGCCCATGCGTCGGGGGCCGGACGCGACGGATTGCGTGGCCGGGCGGAGCTATTTCCACATCGAGCCCAATGGCGACGTGTACCCCTGCGGTTTTCTGGTGGGCCAGATGGCGGCGAGGAACGCCCTGATCGACGGCCTGGCCCCGGCCCTGGCCCACGCGCGGCGGCACCATTGCCAAGACTGCGCCATGACCTACCTGAACGAGCGCAAGTTCCTGTTCAAGCTGAAGCCTTTCGCGGTGCGGGCCCTGTTGGCCCGCAACCGGGCCTGGCCCCATGCCCGGGGTTGAGCCCTCCGGACCCCCGCCCCGGCGAAGCCCCCCAGCCCGGGCCCTGCAAACCGCCCGGAGCGTCCTCCGCCTGGGGAGCGCGGCGGCCCGGGGTTGGCTCACCGGCCGGGGGGCGCCGCTGCAGGCCTTTCTGGTGCTCACCCACCGCTGCAACGGCTCTTGCCTGTATTGCGGCCTGCCGCGGTTGGGCACCCCGGACCTGCCGGTGGAGGCCTGGCGAGACCTGGCGGACCAACTGGCCGCCCTGGGCTGCCGCCGGGCCACCCTGTTGGGCGGCGAGCCCCTGCTTTACGCGGGAGTGGGCCGCCTGGCGGCGCGGCTCCGGGAGCGGGGCATCGCCGTGAACCTCACTTCCAACGGCCGCCTGGCGCCCCGCCGGCCCGAGGTGCTCCGGCGGCTGGACTCCCTGGTCCTCTCCCTGGACGCCGCGGGCCCGGCCAACGACCTGGTGCGGGGAGAAGGGGCCTACGCCGCGGTGCTGGCCGCCCTGGAGGCCGCCCGGGCCCACGGGGTGCCGGTGAAGCTCAACGCCGTGTTGAGCGCGGCCAACGGGCCGCACCTGGACGGGCTCCTGGCCTTTGCCGCGGCGCGCCGCCTGCCCCTGGCCGTGGGGGTGGTGCGCTCCGGCGATCCGGTGTTGTGGGGCCGGGCCCGGGAGGTGAAGCCCCCGGACCGGGAGATCCGGCGGCTGCTCGTCCGCCTGGCCCGGGAAGCGGTGGGCAACCCCTGGCTGGTGTACTCCCCGCGTTCCTTTCTCCTGGCCGCCCGCTGGCCGGACTACGGGGTGGACTGTCTCGCCCAGGGGCAGAGCCTCTGGGGCGTGCCGGCCGGAGAGCTTTCGCCGCCCTGCGCGGCCGGGCGCTGGTACTTCACCATCGACCCCCAGGGCCGGGTCAGCCCCTGCTGCGTGCACCAGGGGCGGCCGGACAATCCCTCGGCCCTGGAGCTGGGCCTGGCGCGGGCCTGGCGCCTGGCCGGAGAGCACGACTGCCGGGCCTGCTACTCGCCCTGCCTTCTGGAGCAGAATTTCCTCTACGCCGGGCACCCGGTGGTGCTGCATAGCTTCCTGCGCCGGCATCTCCGCCGGATGGTGTGAGACGGGCCGCGGGTCCGGGGCGTGAGGGGTCAACCCTGGGAGGCGGTGGTTGGGGGAGGCGTGGGGCGGCGGGCCCAGCGGGTGGCGATGAGGCCGTCCAGGAAGATGTGCACCGGGTGGAACACCACCGGCACCAGGACGGACAGGGGATAGTCCCGGGCCAGGGCCAGGGACCACACGGCCACGGCCAGGGGCAATGTCTTCTGGGAGGTGACGATGGCCACCGCGCGGGACAAGGGCTCGGCCAGCCGCCAGACCCAACGCGATCCGGCGTAGGCCAGGACCAAGAGCGCCAAGTGCCCCAGGGCGGCCGCCCCGGCCAGGAGCAGGAAGTCGGTCACCGGCAGGGCGGCCAGGCGGGAGCTCTCGGCCGCGGTGGAAGCGTAGATGATGAGCACCATGGCCAGCACCGGCAAATGGCGGGCCAAGGGGCCCAGGGCCCGCACCGCCCCGGGCCAGCGCCGGGCCGCCAGCCGCCCGGCCACGGCCGGCAGGAGCACCAGGAGGCAGAGCTTGGTGAGAAGCTCTCCGGTGTCCAGGCTCACCCGGGCCCCCAGGCTGAACTCCAGCACCAGGGGCAGGCTGAACACCGCGGCCAGGTTCAGCCCCACGGCCAGGAGGAGCGCCGCGCCCAGGTCGCCCCCGGCCCGGCCGGCGATCACCGCCCCCGAGACCAGGGTGGGGGCCATGGCCAGGGTCAGGACCATGCCGATGCGGTAGTCCGGGGGGCCGGGCAGGAAGTGCAGGGCCAAGAGCCCCAGGGCCGGCCCGGCCACTTGGCTGACCAGGAAACCCCACACAAAAGCCCGGCCCAGGCCCCGGGATTCGCCGCCGGTGGGGCGCGACCAGGCCAGGCCCTGGCACACGAAGATGGCGATCAAGAGCGGCGCGGCCACGCCGCGGGCCGAGAGCCACCCCCCCGGCTCGGGCCAGGCCCAGGCCAGGAGGAGGCCCGCGGCGATGGCCAGCATCAGGAAATTGTCCTTTACCAGTCGCCAAAAGGCCTGCACGTTCCTCTCCCTGGCTGGGTCCCGGCGCGGCGCCGGGAGTCTCCGGCATACTACCCCCGGGGCCGGGCGTCCGGCAAGCCGGCCCGGGCCGGCGGGGGCTCCGAGCAGGGCCGCCGGCGGGCCGGCAGCCCCGGACCCCCGGCCGGGGGACCGGCCCCGTGCCGGTGGATAGTGGACAAACCCCGTATCCGGGTATAAAAATTTTCTCTTTGTGTACTTGTACGCGGCCGGGGCCCCCGGCCGGAACCCCTTGCCTCCGGAGCCTCTCATGCCCGAAGCGATGGAACAGAACGAAAAAAACATCCTGGTGGTCACCTGTTTCGGCCATTTCGTCTGCCACTTCAACATGTTGGTTTTCCCGGCCCTGGTGCTGCCCTTGACCTTGACCAGCGGGCTGGACATCGCCGGGGTGCTGGGGCTCTCCTTCTGGATGTACCTCCTGTTCGGGATCACCGCCCTGCCCTGGGGCCTGGTGGCCGACCGCTGGGCCCCCCGGCCCTTGATGATGCTCATGTTCCTGGGGGCCGGGCTTTCGTCCCTGGCCGCCGCCTGGCTGGTGGACCAGCCGGACCAGTTCAGCCTGGCCCTGGCCGGCATCGGCCTGTTCAGCGGCATCTACCACCCCGCCGGCCTGGGGCTCATCAGCAAGAGCGTCCGCCGGGTGGCCATGGCCATGGGCTACAACGGCATCTTCGGCAACCTGGGCCTGGCCACCGCGCCGCTGATGGCCGGCATCATGAACTGGGTGGGCGGTCCCCGGGCGGCCTATGTGGCCCTGGGGCTCGTCAACCTGGGCGGCCTGGTGCTGATGTTCAAGGCCCCGCCGGTGGAGGTGAAGCTGAACAGCGTGGGCAACGCCTCCAAGAACGGCGGCCTGTGGACGCCCTTCCTGGTGCTCTTGGTGGCCATGATGCTGGGCGGGGTGGCCTACCGGGGCTCCAGCGTGATCATGCCCACCCTCTTGCAGCTGAAAAGCCCGCAGATCATCGGCTTCCTGGAAGGGCTGTGGCCCGGTCACCTGCCGGCCAACCTGGTGGCCACCATCATCACCAGCGTGCTGTACGCCCTGGGCATGGTGGGCCAGTACGTGGGCGGCCGCACCGGGGAGCGCTTCGACCCCCGCCTGGGCTACTTCTGGTTCCACCTGGCGGCCATCGCCCCGGCCATGCTCATGGGCCTGGCTTCGGACTGGACCCTGTCGGGCCTGGGCATCCTGTATCTGTTCTTCCTCCTGGGCATGCAGCCCATGGAGAACACCCTGGTGGCCCGGCTCTCCCCGGACGCCTGGCGGCATTCGGCCTATGGGCTCAAGTTCGTGTTCACCTTCGGGGTGGGCTCCCTGGCCGTCAAAGGCGTGGGCTGGGTGCAGCAGGCCTGGGGCTTGGAGTGGGTCTTCCCCTGCCTGGGCGTGGTGTCCATCGGCATCGTGGCCGCGGTGGCGGTGCTCCTGAAGCTGACCCGGCCGGTGGAGAAGACTTCCTGAGGAGAATCTCCCGGCTTTTCTCCTGGCGGGCCAGCGGTTAAAATCCCGGTATGGCTTGTTGTACCCGCCAGCGGCGCCTCGGGCGGCGGTGGGGCCGGGCCGGGTCCCCCCTGGCTTGGGCCCTGGCTTGGGCCTTGGCTTGGGCCGGGGGCCTCACGGCGCTCCCCGGAGCCTCGGCCGGCCCCGCGCCGGGCGAACTGGTGCCGCCGGCCGAGGAGCGGGAGATCCTGGCCGGGGTGCGGGCCGGCCGCCTGGGCGCCCAGGAGCTCTTGCAGCGAGCCGAACGGCTCAGTTATTGGCAAAAGCTGCAACTCTATTACTACTCCCTGGCCCTGGCCCCGTATTTCGAGGGCCTGGAGGAGGCCATCCGCGCCCTGGCCCGCACGGACCCGGCCCGCCCCAGGGAAGTCGCTCAGACCCTGGACCTTTTGGCCGCCAGCTTGGCACGCTGCCGGGCGCGACTCGCGGCCTCCGGCCGGGAAGAAGCGGACCATGACTGGGTCCGCGGCCTGGCCGGGCTGGTGTTTCTGGATCACGACTGGCGGCGCAGGGTGCGCGAGCAGCACAAGGACGAAATCAAGAACCCCTACGACCTGGTCAAACTGCTGGACTGCCTGGACGCCCACTTGAACGGACCGGCCCCCGGCGGCCCGCAGGCCTGCCAGCCCTGGGCGCTGCCGGCTGAACCGGCCGGGGAAGAGGATAGACATGACTGATGGCAAGGACGGCCCCACCTCCTTTCTGCCCCCCGGCCTGACCCCGGAGGACGCCGCCCGCCTGGCCGAGGCGGAAGAAGAAACCGCGGCGGCGGTCCAGCGCCAAGCGGACCTGGCCCGGCAGGTGCGTGAGCTCCTGGAGCGGGAGGCGGCCGACGGCGTGTCCCGGGCCAAGGAGATCCATGCCCTGAAGCATGAGCGCCAGATGCTGGCCACCCAAATCCAGCACTTGAAGGTGCAGGCCAACCATATCCGCTACGGCCTGGGTTAGGCGATTGTCGGAGGAAGGGGAAGATGTGGGGGGAACCCCCACACCCCCCATCCCCCAAAAAACTCCCAGCCTGCGTCAGCCCCATCCAGCTCCCACCCCCCAATCCGGTTTCCCCGGCCGGGCGTTTCGCGGTAGGCTGAAAGGAGCCAGCCCGGATATTTCATGGAGGCCGGGTGGCTCGGTGGTCAACTAACCCGGATATTTCATGGGGCCCGGGTGGCTACCTCGACAACAGACTGATATGGTTCAGGTATTAAACTGACATTCTCTGATTTGGCGGGTCACGTTTTGTCACCTGGACCGGCACCGCCAGAAAGCGGCCGGCAAGGCGACGGACAAGCGACAGCCGAGAGGCGTAGCCAAAGCTACGCCCTGGTTGGAGCGATGTCCGTGGGCGCAGCCGGCGGGCATCTGGCGCAGCCGGCGGGCATCTGGCGCAGCCGGATGCCCGGTCTTCATGAAATGTGCAGGCTACCCCTGGCGCGGAAGGTCACATGGACAAACAAATTCTCATCGCGGTGGACGGCTCCCGGGCCTCGGACCGGGCGCTCGATTATTTGGGGCTCATCGGAGGCCGGCTGGTCAAGGACCTCAAGGTCACGGTGCTCTACGTCATGAACCCCATCCCGCCCTTCATGCGGCGGGAGGCCGCCCACGACACGGACACCTTCCGGCGGGTGCGGGAGATGGAGTCCAAGGCCCGCAAGAAGGCTCAGGAGGTGTTGGACCTGGCCCGCAAGCGGCTGCTCGGCCACGGCATGCCCGAGGATTTCATCGAGACCAAGGCGGCGGTGCGCACTTCCGACGCCGCCCGGGACATCCTTTTCGAGGGCGAGCACGGGCTGTACGACGCCCTGGTGCTGGGCCGCCGGGGGCTCTCCAAGACCCAGGAGCTGTTCATCGGCTCCACCACCAACACCATCGTGCAGCACGCCGAGCGCCTGCCGGTGTGGGTGGTGGGCGGCGAGGTGAAAAGCGCCCGGGTGCTCTGCGCGGTGGACGGCAGCGAGGGCGCGCTCCGGGCGGTGGACCACGTGGGCTACATGCTCGCCGGCAACCCCGAGGTCACCGTGACCCTGTTCCACGTGGGGGCAAGCCTGGCCAACTACTGCCCCCTGGACTTCAACCAGGACCCGGACCAGGAGATCGAGGGCGACCTCATGCGCTCCGACCGGGAGTGCATGGACGATTTCTACGTGCGGGCGCTCCGGGTGCTGGAGGACCAGGGCTTCCCCCGGGGGCAGGTGGAGACCCAGACCAAGTCCGGAGTCATGGGCATCACCAAGGCCATCCTGGACGAGGTGAAGGCCGGCGGCTACGGCACCATCGTGCTGGGCCGCCGCGGCGAGAACCGCTCCTTCTTCCTGGGCCACGTCTCGGACAAGGTGCTGGCCCGGGCCGGCGAGGCCGCGGTGTGGGTGGTGGGGTGATCCCTCCCCGGGAGCTGGCTCCGGGCCTGTGGCGCCTGGGTTCCTATCACCTGCCGGTGTACCTGGTGGAGGGCGCCCGGCGGGCCGCCCTGGTGGAGGTGGGCGGTTACGGCACCCCAGCCCTGGTGGCGGCCCAACTGGCCGCCACCGGAGTGCGGCCCGAGGAAGTGGGCCTGGTGGTGCTCACGCACGCCCACTCCGACCATGTGGCCGGCTGGCCGGGCCTCTTGGCCCGCTTCCCCGCGGCCCGGCTGGTGCTCACCGCCGGAGCCCAAGGCCTTTTGGCCAAGCCGGCCATCCGGGAGAGCTTCCACCGCCAGGCCGCCTTCACCGCGCCCTTGGTGGGCCAGCGGGACGGCATCGCCCCGGCCGGGGATTGGCCGGAGAGCCTGCCCGAGCTGCCGGCCGCGCGGCTCCTCCTGGCCGCCCCCGGCCAGGAGCTGGACCTGGGCGGCGGCTCGCTGAGGCTTATGGCCGCCGCGGGCCACGACCCCGACGGGCTCACCCTGTTCCTGCCCCGGGAGCGGGCGCTTTTGTGCTCGGATTCCTGCGGCCTGGTGACCGCCGGCGGGCCGGGCATGCCGCTGTTCTTCGTCTCCCTCACGGCCTACCTGGCCCAAATGGCCGAGCTGGCCGCCCTGGACCCGGCCCACCTCTTGCCCGGCCACCAGCAGACCCTCTCCGGCCCCGACGTGCCGGACTACCTGGGGTTGGTGCAGGGGCAGTTGGCCCGGATTCACACCCGGGTCCGGGAGCATTGCCGGGGGGGCGGGGAGGCGGCCCGGGAGGAAATGGCCGACTGGATTTTCGCCCGCTACTACCACGGCGAGATGACAGTCTATGAACCCCGCACCATCCGGGGCACCTGCAGCCTTTTGGTGCGCCGGGTGCTGGAGGCGCCGGCACTCGTGTAACCCAGTTTTAACCGCGCCCGCCCTTGACAAGAATTCGCCCACGTAATAATTAACTTGCTCTTAATCGGAAAATGGGACCATTGCCCTTCAAGTCCGGCCGGACCGGCCCGGCCGCCTATCAAGGGCGGATATTCCGCAAGGGGAGAAGACGCCGTGATCGAGCTGGATTTTCAAAAGACCGGGGGCCTTATTCCGGCCATCGCCCAGGACCAGGCCACCGGCGAGGTGCTGATGCTGGCCTTCATCAATCAGGAAGCCTGGGAAAAAACCTTGGCCACCGGCGAGGCCCATTACTGGTCCCGCTCCCGCCAGGAACTCTGGCACAAGGGCGGCACCAGCGGCAACGTCCAGAAGATCAAGAGCATCCTGGTGGACTGTGACGACGACACGGTCATCTACCAGGTGGAGCAGATCGGCGGCGCGGCCTGCCATACCGGCATGCGCACCTGCTTCTACCGCCGGGTGCAGGACGGCCGGCTGGTCACCGAGGGCGAGCCGGTCTTCGACCCCAAAAAGGTTTACGGCAAATAAACGCCGCGGGCCCACGTGGCCCCGGCGTCCGGAAAGGAAACAAAGTCATGAAAGAGCCCCTGAAGCTGGGCATCCCCAAAGGCAGCCTGCAAGACGCCACCATCCGGCTCTTCGCCCGGGCCGGCTGGAAGATCGGGGTCAACGGCCGCTCCTACTTCCCCGACATCGACGACCCGGACATCACCTGCAGCCTCTGCCGGGCCCAGGAGATGAGCCGCTACGTGGAGAACGGCACCCTGGACGCCGGCATCACCGGCAAGGACTGGATCCTGGAAAACGAGTCGGTGGTGGAGTACGTGGAGGAGCTGGTCTACTCCAAGGTCTCCGCCCGCCCGGCCCGCTGGGTCCTGGCCGTGGCCAAGGACTCGGGCATCGAAAAGCCCGCCGACCTGGCCGGCAAACGGGTGGCCACGGAGATGGTGAACTTCACCCGCCGCTACTTCGAATCCCAGGGCATCGACGTGGAAGTGCACTTCTCCTGGGGCGCCACCGAGGCCAAGGTGGTCAACGGCCTGGCCGACGCCATCGTGGAGGTCACCGAGACCGGCTCCACCATCTACGCCCACGGGCTCCGGATCATCGAAGAGCTGATGCAGTCCACCACCCAGCTCATCGCCAACCAGACCGCCTGGCAGGACGAGGAGAAAAAGGCCAAAATCCAGCAGATCGCCCTGCTTTTGAAGGGCGCCCTGGTGGCCGAGCGCCTGGTGGCCCTCAAGATGAACGTGCCCAAGATCAAGTTTCAGGACATCGTGGACGCCCTGCCCAGCCTGAACGCCCCCACCGTGGCCCCCCTGTACGGCTCGGACTGGTTCAGCGTGGAAACCGTGGTGGAAGAGAGCATCGTGCGCGACCTCATCCCCCAGCTCATGGACCGGGGCGCCGAAGGCATCATCGAGTACTCCCTGAACAAGGTGATCTAACCGCCGCCGGGGGGAGACCCTCCCCTCGCGGCTCAAAAAGCCGGGCCGCCCCTTCCCGCCACCCGGCCCCCGGGGACAAAAATCATGGGCGTAAGCTGCCGCGCCAAGGACATACCACCCTTCCTGGTCATGGACGTCTTGGAACACGCCCAGGCCCTGGAAGCCCAGGGCCGGCGCATCATCCACCTGGAGGTGGGCGAGCCGGACTTCGACACCCCGGAGTGCATCAAGGAAGCCGCCATCCGGGCCATGCGCGAAGGCCACACCCACTACACCCACTCCCTGGGCCTGGTGCAGCTCCGCCAAGCCATCTCCGACCACTACGCCGAGCGCTACGGCGTGGACGTGGACCCGGCCCGCATCCTGGTCACCAGCGGCACCAGCCCGGCCATGCTCCTCATGTTCTCCGCCCTCCTGGAGGCCGGCCAGGAAATCATCGTCTCCGACCCGGGCTACGCCTGCTACCAGAACTTCATATCCTTCGTGGGCGGCGTGCCCGTGCCCGTGGTGGTGGCCGAGGAAGACGCCTTCCAATACACCCCCGAGGCCATCCGGGCCCACGTGACCCCCCGCACCAAAGGCGTGGTCATCAACTCCCCGGCCAACCCCACCGGCCAACTCCTCTCGCCCGAGCGCATGGCCGCCATCGCCGAACTGGCCCCGGGCCGCCCCGGCGGGCCCTACGTCATCTCCGACGAGATCTACCACGGCCTGGTCTACCAGGAAGGCCGCGAGCACTCCATCCTGGAGTACACCCCCGACGCCTTCGTGCTGAACGGCTTCTCCAAACTCTACGCCATGACCGGCTGGCGCCTCGGCTACCTCATCGCCCCGGCCCCCTACGTGCGGCCCTTGCAGAAAATGCACCAGAACTTCGCCATCTGCGCCCCCTCCGTGGCCCAGTGGGCCGGGCTCGCCGCCCTCACCCAGGCCGGCCCCGACGTGGAACGCATGCGCCTACTCTATGACCAGCGCCGCCAAACCCTCATAAAGGGCCTCAAGGAACTGGGCTTCGCCATCCCCCACGAGCCGACCGGCGCCTTCTATGTGCTCACCTCCTGCAAACACCTGGACCCCGACGATATGCGCCTGGCCTTCCATATCCTGGACCAGGCCGGCGTCGCCGTCACCCCAGGCCGCGACTTCGGTCAACACGCCCGAGGCCACCTCCGCTTCTCCTACTGCAATAGCCTGGCCAATATCCAAGAAGGCCTGCACCGCTTGAAAGACTACCTGAGCCGTTTTTATGGCTGTTGAGGTCTATTAAGAGAGATTTTGTGGGGGAAACCCTTTCCTTTTGAAGCCAAAAGGAAGCCCCGCCGCTGACAAGCGGCGAGGCGCGGGCCAGGGATGGCCCGCCGCCATGACTTTTTATGAAAAAGTCGTGGCTGAAAAGGCCAGGACGGCCTTTTCAGCCATCTAGCAACAGAAAATCCCCCACACCCCCTTCCTAAAGGAAAAGCGGCGGCAAACGGCGGCAGCCGTTTGCTGTGGGGGGGACATGGGCCTTCTTTTCGGTGAAACGCCAAGTCAACTACGGGAGCGTGCGAGGTGGGGGCGGAGGGCGACCTGACACGACACGCATTGGGAGCAGCGGCACGCTGCCGCTGACGTTCGGTGAAACCCCAAGTCAACTACGGGAGCGAACGCGCCTTCGGACGGAGGGCGACCTGTCACGACACGCATTGGGAGCAGCGGCACGCTGTCGCTGACGTTCGGTGAAACCCCAAGCCAACTTCGGGAGCGAACGCGCCTTCAGGCGGAGGGCGACCTGATACGACACGCATTGGGAGCAGCGGCACGCTGCCGCTGACGTTCGGTGAAACCCCAAGTCAACTACGGGAGCGTGCGAGGTGGGGGCGGAGGGCGACCTGATACGACACGCATTGGGAGCAGCGGCACGCTGCTTAGGCTTTTTCGTCCAAGACCGCGGCCGTGCCTTCCCGCAGCTCCATCCAGGCGTTCAGGGCTTTTTTCAGGGTGGGGTCGGCCGTGTGAAAGCGGGTCAGGTCCAGGATGGGGGGCACGGGGACCTTGTAAACGTTGGGCGGCATCTGGGGAAGGGTCTTGGGCACGCTGCTCATGGCCGTCACCGCACGCGAGGGTTGGGGAACAGGCTACTGGAATTTAATCTATAGCATGGGCGGCCGGGGGAGGGCAAGTCCGGATATTTCAGGGAGGCCGGGTGACTTGGCCGGCAACAATTTGATTTAGTGTGAGTTTTTAACTGATGATTTGCGGTTTGCCGGCCATGTTGTGCCCTGGACCGTGCAAGGTATGAAGTTTTTTTGGGGAAAGGGGGTGTGGGGGAAAACCGCTTTTTTTTCAAAAAAAGGGGTTTTCCCCCACAACTCTTTTTCCTTCCCCCACATCTCTAGCCCACCAGCATCAGCCGCACGTCCATGACGTTGGTCAGGGTGGGGCCGGTGATGATCAAGTCTCCCAGCTTTTGGAAAAAGGGATAGGCGTCGTGCCGGGCCAGGACCTCGCGGGGGTCCAGGTCCAGGGCCCGGGCGCGCTCCACCGTGAGCCCGTCGGCCCAGGCTCCGGCCGCGTCGGTGGGTCCGTCCGTGCCGTCGGTGCCGAAGCTCACGGCCAGCACGTCGGCCAGGCCGGCCAGATCCAGGGCCGCGGCCAGGGCGAATTCCTGGTTGCGGCCGCCGGCGCCGCAGACCTCGCCCAGGGTCACCGTGGTCTCGCCGCCGGAGAGCAGGGCGCACGGCGCGGCCAGGGGCTGGCCGCTGGCCCGCACCTCCCGGGCGATGGCCGCGTGCATGCGGGCCACGTCCCGGGTCTCGCCCTCGATGGTGGTGGAGAGCACCAGGGGCGTGAAGCCCTGGGCCTGGGCCTCGGCCGCGGCGGCGGCCATGGCCCGGCGGTTGTTGGAGATCACCAGGTTGCTCACCCGGGTGAGGCAGGAGTCGCCCGGCTTGGGCGTCTCGGGCAGCTCCCCGGCCAGGCCGGCCTGGATGCGGCTCCACACCGCCGGGGGCGCCTTGTCCACGATGCCCCGGGTTTCCAAAACCCGCTCGGCGTCGGCCCAGGTGGTGAGGTCGGCCACGGTGGGCCCCGAGGCGATCACGTCCAGGCGGTCGCCCACCACGTCGCTGATGATGAGGGTCACCAGCCGGCCCGGCTCGGCCAGGCGGGCGAGCTGGCCGCCCTTCAGGGCCGAGAGGTGCTTGCGGATGGTGTTCATCTCGGCGATGTCCGCCCCGCTGGCCAAAAGGAGCCGGGTGGTCTCCTGCTTGTCGGCCAGGCTCAGCCCGGTGGCCGGTTCCACCAGAAGCGCGCTGCCCCCGCCGGAGATCAGGCAGAGGAACAGGGTGTCCGGCGCGGCCTCTCCGGCCACCAACTGGCGGATCTCCCCGGCGGCCTCCACCCCCCGGCGGTCCGGCACCGGGTGGCTGGCCTCCCGCAGCTCCACCCGCCGGGTGGGCAGGGTGTGGCCGTCCTTGACCACCACCAGCCCCCGGTCCAGGCGGTCCCCCAGAATCTCCTCCACGGCCTGGGCCATGGGCGCGCCGGCCTTGCCCGCCCCCACCACGATCACCCGGCGGAAGGTGGTCAGGTCCAGGGTCTCCCCGCCCACCCGGAGAAGGTCGCCTTCCCTTTGGAGCGCCGCCTTCACCGCTTGGGCCGGGTCCACCGCCCGGAGGGCGGCGTTGATGATGGCTGAGGCCTTTTCCCGAAGGTTTCGTGGCATGGGGGTTCCTTTCCGCCGCGAGCCCGGCGGGCTCAGAGGGGGGAGAGAGTAAGAGTGGGCCGGGCGCGCCAACGCCCGGCCCTTTAACCTTACGAAAAGAACGGACGCTATTCAGCGCGCTGGTTCTCGAACTCGCGGACGAAACTCTTGCCCTTGCGCTCCTTCAGCGGAGGCTTGGAGTACTTGATGCCTTCCTTGGTGGCGTAACCGAAGAAGTAGTTGACCACGGGGTAGCCGCGCTTCACCCAACCGACGACGCCGCCGTCGGTGCCGTCATCGGCCTTGGTCACGAAGTAGACGTTCTTGTAGCCGTACATGTACAGCATGCCCGCCACGTAGCCGGCCCGGTGAGCCGTGCGGCAGTAGACCCAGATCTCGGCGTCGGCATTGGGGATCTTCTTGGGGATGGTGTACATGTGGCCGGAGTGGATGTGGCTGGAGCCCTCGATGTGGAAGGCGTCGAATTCGGGATGCGAGCGGACGTCCAGGAGGTAGGCGTCGGACTTGCCCGCCAGGACCTCTTCCCATTTTTTGTAAAGGTCGTCAACGTTCCGGTATTTGTCTTTGGGGATGTGGCTGACGATGTCCTTCCAGACACCCTTTTCATTGGTGACCAGGGGATTGTCGGCGGCCAAGGCCAGGCCGGAGAAGGCCACCACCAGGCTAAGGGCCAAAATCACGCTGAAAACTTTCCTCATGCCTATATTCCTCCCGAAGTTGGAGTGTTGATGGGCCGGCCCAAGGGACCGGCGCCCCCCTTCGGCCACGCGGCCGGAGCGGGACCTGCATAAGACAGACACGCCCGACAGCCAGGGAACCTGGGCGCGGTTGGGACGCGGGCAGGTTTTCCGGCGGGGGCAGCCGGCCGGAGCGCCCCGGGGATGCCGTGACGCGGTCGGCTTCCGAAAGCGAGCCAGGAACCCGCCCCCCGCGCACCTGAGGCTTGCGCGGAGACCGCGGGGGTGGCCCGCCGAGTCACAGCGATTGGTAAGAGTCGCCGTAATCCGTGCGTGCCCTCTGGCAAAACTGGGAGCCCCGGCAAGCTTGCTTGCGGCGGGGAACCACGTTTGGCCAGGCAGCGGCTGACCAAGGCCAGGGAGGCCTTGGTCAGCAAACCAAGGTTATGCCCGCAGATATTCCGGGCATACTCCAGTATAAAAACATTCGGCCGCCAGGAGCCTGTTTTCTTGCCTGCTAACCTAGCAACCTTCGTCCGGCTTGATCAACGGCACGGCCGGCACCCCGCCGGAGGGCGCCGGGGGCGCCGCGGGGGTGGCGGCGGCTTCCGGGGCCTTTTCCCCGCCGGCCGGCGCCGGCGCCGGAGCGGTCGGCACGGAAGAAGGCGTGGGCGCGTCGGAAACCTGCACGGAGCCCGCCATCTTCACCTGCTGGGCCACATCATACATCACCGAAAGGTCATAGTAAGACCAAGCCCTTATGGAGGCGGGGTCGGCTTTCACCGCGTCCCGGAAATAGGCTTTGGCCTCCCGGTACTTGCCCCGGGTGAAGGCTTCCTGGCCGAAACGCAGGTTCTTGGCGCAGAGTTCCTGGTCCGCGCAAGGCGTCGCCGCCTCTTGGGTGGCCGGAGCAGCCAGGGCCAGGCCCAGGGCCAGGGCGGCCACCACGCCGGAGATTACCACTATCCGGTTGAATTTCATAAGAAGGTCCTCGCTGGATTCTGGGATATGCATACCGCCGCCCACCGGGCTGGGCGCTCCGGCTGGGTCAGCGTATATGGACGACTCATTGGTTCCTCAAGATTATAGCAAGCGGCCGGGCCAAACTCAACCGGGCTCCGATCCTGGGGTCACTCGTCGAACATGCCGGAACGCTTGGCCAATAGGTGGCGGGTCATGTCGTTGATGAGCCGGCCCAGGCGGCTTTGCAGGGCCAGGGGCAGGCTCAGGAAGCGCAGCGCGGTGACGCCTCGCGTGCGGTTGCCGGGTTCCGGCTCCAGCGACTGACGCACCACCTCGCCCACCAGGCCCAACACCGTGTCACGGCTGACGATCTCCACCTCCAGGCGCTGGCCCGGCGAGAAGCTCTCCGCGGCGGCATGGGCGATTTTCACCCCGCCCACGCTGAGGTCCAGGATGCTGTACACTTTTTTGCCGATCTTGAGCCGCACATCGAAGTCCAGGGGCGGCACCAGGCGGTAGTGCAGGCGCACCGTGCTGGGGCCCAGCTTTTCCGGCCCGCTCACCAGGATGGCGTTCTCCGCGCTGCCGTCGGCCAAACGGAAATTTCCCAGGATCTTTAAAAGGCGGGCGCGGTAACCCACCCGGAGCCAGTCCTCGTCCCGCCGGCCGAACTGGCGGAACAAAAAGGTGACCTCCAGCTCGCTGCCCAAACGGGAGGGACCCAGGCCCCGCACCGGTTGGCCCAGCACCAGAAACCCCTGGGGGGTCACCTCGTGCAGGATGCTGGAGCGCACGTCGATGCGGTCCTCGTTCAGGTCGGTGTCCAGGATGAGATCCACCTGCCGGCCCGGCCTCAAGAGGGCGGTACGCAGCTCATCCTGCTCGGGCAGATCGCCCCCCCCCGACCCCTCGCCTTTTTTGCCGGAAAAAAACATTGCCTCGGCCTTCCACCCGGCAGGTGACTCGGCACTTGACAGCACCGCCCCCGGGCTACACTATCAGTCAGAATACCCCCGGCCCTGACCAGCTGCAGGAAAACAGCCTGCCGGTGGACCGCGGTGGGCTCCCGGCCTCCCCCCGAGCCTGCCGGAACCATGTAAATAATAAGGGTAAGCCTTCATGATTCTTATCGTCAACTTGCTCCAGTTTCTGGATATGGTGCTGTCGCTTTACATGTGGGTGGTGATCGGTTCGGCCATCATCAGTTGGGTCAACCCCGATCCCTACAACCCCATCGTGCGCTTTTTGCACGCGGTAACCGACCCGGTGCTGAACCGCATCCGCCGGGTGATCCCCACCACCTTCGGCGCGGTGGACATCGCCCCGGTCATCCTCATCTTCGCCATCATCTTCGTGCAGCGGGTGGTCATCGGCACCGTCATCGGCTCGCTGTTGACCCACCAGGCGCCCCTGCCCTAGCCAGGTTCCCCTGGCCCAGTCCGGCCAGGCCGGCAAAGCAAAAAGGGGCCGCCGCCGGGCGCCCCTTTTGCCATTTCCTGCCGGCGCGGCCGCAACGTGTCGTCCGCGGCCGCCGGAATCCGCCCGGATCACTCCTTAAGAGTGACCTCCACCGTGAAGGGCCCGGCCGGGGTGTCGAAGGGTATGGCCACCACCGGGCCGGAGGTTATGTGCCGGATGTGGTGGCCCGGGCCGCTGATCACCGAGGGGATGGCCGCCTTGAGGTTGATGCCCTTTTCGGCCAGCTCCCGCCGGGCGTCGCCGGAGATCATATTGGTTATCTCGCCTACCGCGTCTTCCACCTCGCGGTCGATGGTGGTCACCTCCTCGCCGAACATGTTGGTCAGCACATGACAGATGCAGTCCTTGGAGAAGGTCACTGACAGGGAGCCCTCGGTCTCGCCGGTCAGGCCGATGATGCCGGAAACGTCGCCTTCCGCCTCCTGTTCTTTCTTCAGGTAGGGCTTGCCAGCTTTGGCGTCGGTGAAGGCCATGGTCTTCAGCACATTGACGGTGGCTTTCAGAAACGGATTGATGTATTCGACGTTCATGCGCTCTGACCCTTGGGGCGGGCAGCTTCGGTTGCCGGGATGGCTGTGCCCGATCAGTTTACTTTCAGTGCCAACATGGGATAGCATCGTCGGGCCACGGTTGGCAAGTGCAACCTTGTAAATTGGGAATGATACACGGCAATCATTCGCAATTTTACTTTTAAATAAGCGGCTGGGCTGCTTATGTTGGTTCAGTGTATCCAAAAGGCCCCCAACGGGCAAGGGAGGCCCGCCAAATCACCAGTCTGAAAGGCGAGTGATTTGTGGGTGTTGGCTAAAACGCGCTGTTGACAAGTTGCACGATTTGCGCCGCTTTTGGGGAATCACCGCAAATAAACAGGCCATTCCTGGCCGCCCCGGTTTGCGGTTCAACAGCCCGAGAAGCACGGTGCGAGAGGCGTCGCGGGTCGCGCGGAATTTTGATTCTCGCCTGGTGGCCCGGCGCCCCGGCCCGAAAGGAGGCCGATGCCCGGCATTTGTGAAAGTATTGACGTATATACAGCAAGTTAAGCAACATTTTGGCGCTTCGTTGTGTACAACCGGCCTCCTGCGAGCCCTGGATGGCCCGCCAAGTTACGAGCCTGAAAGGCTGGTGATTTGGGCTGGCAGGCAAAACCACGTTTTTGCCTGCCAGCTTAAGATGCACGGTGCAGGCCGCACCGTGCATCACCCTCGAAAGGAGCAACCCATGCAGGATGGCTGGCAGGAAGAATCCAGCCGCACGGTTTTCCACCACCCGGTCTTGAGCCTCAGGAGCGTCAAGCGCTCCCTGGCCGGCGGCCCGGCCGCGGAATTCGTGGTGCTGGCTTGCCCCGACTGGGTCAACATCGTGGCCGAGACCCCGGAGGGCCGGGTGGTGCTGATCCGGCAGTTCCGGCACGGCAGCGGCGCCCGGGCTCTGGAGATACCCGGCGGCATGGTGGATCCCGGCGAGACCCCGGCCCAGGCGGCCCGGCGGGAGCTCAGGGAGGAGACCGGCTTCGAGGCCGGGGAACTGGTTTTTTTGGGCAAGGTCAACCCCAATCCGGCCCTGTTCAACAACACCTGTCACACCTTCCTGGCCCGGGAGGCCAAACCCGGCGGCCCGGCCTCGCCCGAGGAGCACGAGCGCATCGAGGTGCTCACCGTGCCCCGGGGGGAGCTTCTGGGCCTGGTGCGCGACGGGGAAATCGATCACAGCCTGGTGGTGGCCGCGCTCACCTTCTACTGGCTGGCCCAGGGCGGCATCGCGGCCCCGCCCGGCGGCCCCGGGGGAGCTTGATCATGGTGGACCGGAAAAAACTGGCGGCCATCCCCAAGGTGGATTTGCTTTTGGAGCAGCCGGAGCTGGCCGCGGCCCGGGAGGAACTGCCGCGGAGCCTGGTGTTGGAAGCGGTGCGCCGCACCCTGGAGGGCCTCCGGGCCGCGCTTCTGGCCGGCGGGGATCTGGCCCCGGCCGAACTGGCCCCCGGCGTCGTGGCGGCCCGCGCCGCCCAACAGGCCCGGGAGTTGGCCCGGCCCAGTTTCCGCCGCCTGGTGAACGCCACCGGGGTGGTGGTGCACACCAACCTGGGGCGCTCGCTCTTGGCCGAGCGGGCCCTGACCCGCCTCCTGGAGCTGAACCGCACCTACTGCAACCTGGAGTACGACCTGGCCCAGGGCAAAAGGGGCAGCCGCTACAGCCACGTGGTGGGCATCCTGCGGGAGATCACCGGGGCCGAGGCGGCCTTGGTGGTGAACAACAACGCCGCCGCGGTGTTCCTCTGCCTGCAGACCCTGGCGAAGGGGCAGGAGGTGGTGGTGAGCCGGGGGCAGTTGGTGGAGATCGGCGGCTCCTTCCGCATCCCCGACGTCATGGCCAACGCCGGGGCGACCCTGGTGGAGGTGGGCGCCACCAACAAGACCCATCTGCGGGACTACGAGCAGGCCGTGGGCCCGGACACCGCGCTGCTTCTGAAGGTGCATACCTCCAACTTCGCGGTGGTGGGCTTCCACCAGGAAGTGCCCCTGGACGAGCTGGCCGCCCTGGGCCGCCGGCTGAGCCTGCCAGTGATGGAGGACCTGGGCTCCGGCTCCATGCTGGACCTCTCGGCCGCCGGCCTGCCCAAGGAGCCCACCGTGCCCGAGGCCCTGGCCCTGGGAGCGGACCTGGTGACCTTCAGCGGCGACAAGCTGTTGGGCGGGCCCCAGGCCGGCATCATCCTGGGCCGGGCGGATCTGGTGGAGCGCCTCCGGGCCAACCCCACCAACCGGGCGCTCCGCATCGACAAGCTGACCCTGGCCGCCCTGGAGGCCACCCTGGAGCTTTACCGCGATCCGGCCCAGGCCGTGGCCGAAATTCCCACCCTCAGGATGCTCACCGTGAGTTATGAAGCCCTGGCCCGGCGCGCCGCGCGCCTGGCCCGCCGCCTGGGCGCCTTGGGGCTCCCGCGCCTGGCGGTGAGCACCCGGCCGGGCGCCAGCCGGGTGGGCGGCGGGGCCATGCCCCTGGCCGAGCCCAAGACCCGTCTGGTGGAGGTGGCCGTGGCCGGGATCGGCCCCACGGCCCTGGAAAAGGCGCTCCGGGGCGGGGACCCGCCCATCATCGGCCGCCTGGAGGACGGCCGGCTCCTGTTGGACCCCCGCACCTGGGTGGAGGGCGATGAGAAGATCATCGTCCAGGCCCTGGCCGGCTTGGCGCGCGATTGAGGGGGCAGGGGCCGCGGGGAAGCGTCGGGGGATTTGGCCTCCCCAAGAGCGGGCGGAAACATTAAACTCTAACTGATGGTCAATCAGGCCGGAGGAGGCCCCCCGGGAACCAGGTGGACCGGGGAACCCAGCACACGGGAAGGGAACATGCTCAGCTTCGACGATCTCAGGAGATTCGAGGAAGTGCTGAAAGCCCCCTTCCGCCGGGCGCTGGAGGTGGGGCGGGTGGAGCTTTTGCCGCCGCCGGTGCCGGACCCGGACCACGCCGACCCCATGCTCACCGCGGTGGCCAAGGGCAAGGCCGCCTTTGACGAGGGCACCGGCCGGCTCCTCCTGCCCCTGTTCGAGCAGGGCCGCTTTTTGGCCATCCTCCAGATCTTCGACGTGCAGGCCGGCCAGTTGGGGCCCCAGGCCCGGCCCTTCCTCACCGCGGTGATGGAGGCGGCCCTGGAGCTGGTGCGGCTCCGCCTGGCCGCGGAAAAGGACCCCCTCACCGGGCTGGCCAACGAGCACGCCCTGGAAGAGGCGGTGATCCGGGAGGCCAGCCGCCTGGCCCCCTCCCGCTCCCGGGGCCGGCCGGTGTTGGACGCGGCGGAGCAGACCCCGGGCATCTTCCTGTTGGCCATCCGCCCGGGCGGCCTGCCCCTTTGGCAGCACCGCTTCGGCCGCCGCTTTGGCCAGCGCATCCTGAAGGAAGCGGCCTGGCGGGTGGCCGAGGGCTCCGGGGGAGCCATCTCGGCCGCGCGGCTGGGCGAGGCCTTTTTCCTTTTGGCCGGCGGGGGGCGCGAGGAAGCCCGGCGCATGGCCTCCCGGGTGCTGGAGAAGGTGGGGGGCCTGGAACTTTCCCCCGGCCCCGGGGCCGAGGCCTACCGCCCCGCCCTGCACCTGGGCGCGGCCATCCTGGAGCCCGGCGAGGCCGGGGGGGTGCCGGCGGCCGAGGCCGCGGCCATGCTCCTGGTGCGGGCCCAGCGGGCCCTGGGGGTGGCGGGCCGCGCCGCCCCGGGCCAGATCCTGTTCTACGCCGACATCCTGGAAGAGGCCGGCCGGGTCAAGGAGGTGCGGCCCCTGAACCAGGTGGTGATCGACCTGGGCCGGGCCGACGGCCTGGCCGAGGGCGAGCGTTTCCGGGTGGTGGCCCCGGGCGACAACGCCCAGGTCAAGGCCGAGATCCTGGTGAGCAAGGTGGGCGAGGAAGAGTCCCTGGCCGAGGTGGCCTCCCTGGGCGGGGCCGCCCCGCCCCTGGCTCCGGGCGACCGCCTGCGGCGGCTGCCCCGCCGGGAACGGGCCGCCCTGGAGCCCGGGCCGGAAGAGGAGATCGCCCTGGGCTCCCGCCGGGTGCGGGTCAGCCTGGACGAGTCCACCGGCCTGGTGTCGCGGCGCTCCTTCATGAGCCTGTTCGCCGAGCTGGCCTCCGAAGCCGAGGCCTTCAGCGTGGTGCTGGCCCGGGTGGAGGGCCTGGAGGGCACCCGGGAGATCAGCGGCCAGGTGGGAGCCGAGGCCCTGATGAAGTCCCTGGCCCGGGCCGGGCGCGAGGTGTTTCCCCCGGGCGCCGGGCTGGGCCTGTTTTTCCCGGACACCATCGCAGCCCTGTTGCCCGGCCTGAAGGTGGACCGCGGCCTGGAGCTGGCCCTGGCGTTCCTTTCCCGGGTGCGGCGGGAGGTGGAGCGCCCGGTGCGGGCCGGGGTGGCGGGCCATCCCCTGGAGGGGTTCCAGCCCGCGGAGGTTCTGGACAACGCGGCCAAGGCCCTGGTGCACGCCGGGTTCCTGGAGCCCTTTGAAGCGGCGGGGTTCGACGCGGTGAGCTTGAACATCTCCGGCGACCGCCTGTTCGACCAGGGGCGGCTCTCCGAGGCGGTGGCCGAATACGAGCGGGCCCTGGTGCTCTCGCCCCAGGAGCCCAACGTGTTGAACTCCCTGGGGGTCTGTTATGGCCAACTGGGCCAGGCCGGCCGGGCCATGGAGTTCTTCCAAAAGGCCCAGGCCGCCTCGCCCGACGATTTCATGGCCTACTACAACCTGGGCTGCGCCTTTTTGGCCAAGGAGCGGCTGACCGAGGCCCGGGAGCAATTGACCCTGGCCCTGGAAAAGAACCCCCAGCACGCGGACACGGTGTTCCAGATGGGGCGGCTGAACCAGATGGAGGGGCGCCTGTTGGAGGCCCGGGACCTGTTTTTGCGGGCGGCCGGCCTGCCGGGTTGCCGGGTGGCGGTGCACCGCCATTTGGGCGAGGTGCACATGGCCTTGGGCCGGGTGAAGGAGGCCGAGGAGTCCTTCAACCGGGCGGTGAAGGCCAACCCCCGGGACGCCGCCGGGCTCAGCGGCTTGGCCGCCCTGTACCTGGACCGGGGGGCCAACCGGGAGATAGCCCTCAGCCTGGCCCGCCGGGCCGTGGCCCTGGCCCCGGAGGAACCCCGCGGCCGCCGGGTCTTGGCCCGGGCCCTGGCCGAGACCGGCCGGGGCGCGGAAGCCACGGAGATCCTCACCCGGGCCGTGGCCGAGCTGCCCGGCGACCCCTACCTGGCCCTGATGCTGGGCCGCGACCTGGCCGCCCAGGGCCGGGTGGACGAGGCCCGCCGCCAGTTCCAGGCCGCCCTGAAGCTGGAGCCGGGCCTGGAGGAGGCCCGCCAGGAGCTGGCCGGGCTCAAGGCCGCGGCCGCCCCTGCCGCCCCTGCCGCCCCGCCCTCGGGAGATTAAGTTGGATTTGGCCGAGTTCACCGCGCGGGTGAGCCGGGATTGGCCGGCCATCACCGTACTCTATTACCACCAGGTCAGCGACCGTCCCCACGCCCTGATCCCCCCGGAGCTGGTCTGCCCCCTGAACCGCTTCCGCCGCGAGATGGTCTGGATCAAGGAGAACTTCCGGGTGGTGAGCCTGCCCCGGGCCCTGGCCGAGGCGGCCCAGGGCGGGCCCTGGGAGCATCTCATGGTGGTCACCTTTGACGACGGGCTGGAGGGGGTGGCCCGCACCGCCTGGCCGGTGTTGACCGAGCTGGGCATTCCCAGCACGGTGTTCGTGAACACCCGGGGCCTCATGGGCAAGCTCTCCTGGATCCTCATGGCCCACTACCTCTTGACCCACGGCACGGACTACGACCTCCAAAGGGCGGCCGGCGGCCCGGTGACCCGGGGCGAGTTCATCGGCCGGATCAAGGAGAACTTCTCCCTGGAGACCATGGCCCGCCTGGAGGAAGTGTTCGGGGCCCGGGCCGTGGGCCTGGCCTGGCCCTACATCACCCGCGAGCGCCTGGAGACCCGGGACGCCTCCCTGGTGAGCCTGGGCAGCCACGGCCACAGCCACGTGATCCTCTCCAAGCTGGACCGGAGGGGCCAGAGCCAGGACCTGGACCTGGCCCACGAGACCCTGAAGGAGATGGAGGGGTATTTGGGCATGACCAGCCTGCCCTTTGGCTATCACGGCAGTTGGGACTATTTCACCGAGGCCTGGCTCAAGGCCCGGGGCCGGGGCTATCTCATCACCGCCTACGGCGGGCTCAACTGGCGGGGGGCCAAGGCGGCCCGGGGGCTCCGGGAGGTCCGGCGCATCGAGTCGGCCGGGCATCTGGCCGCGCTGCCGGCCCTGTTGTGGCAGGGCTGGAGCCGCCAGCGGGGGCTCATGGCCGCGGCCAAGCGCTATCTTTGGCGGGTGGCCGGGGTGAAGACGTGAGCGACTGGGCCGTGGAGGTGGACGGCCGGGACCGGGCCGGCTGGGAGGAGTTGGGCGACGCCTTTGCCGACGCCTCCCTGTTCCAGAGCCATGCCTACGGGGCGCTCCGCTGGGGCGCGGCCAACTTGAGCCATCTGGTGCTCTCCTGTCAGGGCCGGCCGGTGGCCGCGGCCCAGGTGCGCCTGGTGCGCCTGCCCGTGGCCGGGGCCGGCGCGGCCTATGTCTCCTGGGGCCCCCTGCACCGCCCCCGGGCCGGCGGGGCTCCGGCCGAGACCCTGGAGCGGGCCGTGGCCGCCCTGGTGCAGGAATACAGCCAGCGCCGTGGCCTGGTGCTCCGCCTGGTGCCCCGCCTGGAGGACGACCCGGCGGGCCGGGCCCGGGAGCTGCTCACCCGCCACGGCCTGGCGCCCCTGGAGGAGGAGCGGCCCTACCACACCTATGTCCTGGACCTGGGGCTCGCGGAGAGCGAACTGCGCGACAGCCTGCACGGCAAATGGCGGAGCCGCCTCAAGAAGACCCTGGAGGCCCCCCTGGAGCTGGCCTGGGGGCAGGAGGCCGGGCTGTACCAGGAGTTCGCGGCGCTTTTCCAGGAGATGAGCCAGCGCAAGGGCTTTGAGGACCTCTCCGACGTGCCCTTGTTGGGCCGGGTGCAGGAGGATTTGCCCCCCCGGCACAAGATGCTCCTGGCCGTGGCCCGCCACGAGGGCCGGGCCGTGGCCGCCGTGGCCGCCACCACCCAGGGCGACACCGCGGTGTACTACCTGGGGGCCTCCAGCCCGGAAGGCCGGGACCTGGGGGCCAGCTACCTGTTGCAATGGCAGATGCTCTTGAGGCTGCGGGAAAGGGGCTTTGCCGCCTACGACCTGGGCGGGGTGAACCCTGCCGGCAACCCCGGGGTGCACGAGTTCAAACAGCGCCTGGCCGGCAAGAGGGGCCGCGAGGTGCGTTTCGTGGGGCAGTGGCAGGGGGGCGGCGGCACGCTGTCCCGCTGGGCCGCCTCGGGCGGCGAGAAAATCCGCCGGGCGCTCCGGAAACGGCCCGGCGGATGAGTTCGCGCCGCGCCGCCATCGTCCTGGTGGAGCTGGCCCGCCAGCTCCGCAACTTCGCCTGGCGGCTGGAGGAGTTCAACCTCCTGACCAAGGACCTGGGTCCGGACGATCTGGCCCCCCGCCCCCCGGCCGGGGGCTGGCCCGCGCGGGTGGAGCTGTTGGACCAGGACACCCCCCGGCTGCGGGAATTGATGGCCCGGCGCTATGTGCCGCCCCGGGCCGATCCCGGCGCGTGGCTGGCCAAGATGCGCCACCGGTTCCTGGCGGGCTCCCTGGTCTATGTCCTGGTGCGGGAAGGCCGCCCCCTGGGCTGGATCTGGCGGAACTCCCGCTCCTACCTCATCGAACCCCTGGACGACCTGCGGCCCCGTCCGCGGGAAGCCGTGTTTTACGACGTGTATCTCTTGCCCGAGGCGCGGGGACAAGGTTTTTACCGGGACTTTTTCCGGCGGGCCGCCGCGGCCGAGGCCCGGGCCGGCAATGACCTGCTCTCCCTGGTGGTGGCCGGGGCCAACCGGGCCAGCCTGGCCGCCCACCACAAAGCCGGCCTGGAGAGAATCGCCCTGAAGCACTTTTACCTGCGCTGCCTGGGCCTCACCCGCCAGGCCCGCCAACCGGGGCCCTTTCCCCTGGCCCGGGAGCTGGCCGAGCCCTACCGCCCGGGCCGCACCCTGCTGCTGGCCCTGGGCCTGGGCAAGGCGCCCGCGCCGCCCGGGACCCCGGCCGCGTGAGCGGGGCGGCCCCGCGCCGGACCGGGACAAACCCCCGGAAAGCGTGCTATCCTTTTAGACTAGGAGTCTATTGGAGAGAGGGGAAGAGGTGGGGGAAAACCAAGGGGTCCCCGGAAAAGCGCAGCTTTTCTGGGGTGCGAACCCCATTTTGTGAACAAAAAGGGGTCTTCCCCCCCACCCCCTTTCCCCAAAATAAACTTTTTAGTTTGCATCAGCCTCTTAAATATGGCGGGACCTGCCCCGCGCCGATCCGGCGGGCGGCCCGCCGCCTGCGCCCGAACCCCAACTCCGAGGCCGCCGGCCGCGGCGGGTCCTGCCCAGGGCCCCCGCAGGCCCGGCGGGGAACGCCATGCTGACACTAATTCTGGCCGTGGGCACCTCCGTGGTAGTCTCGGCCCTCTGCTCTCTCCTGGAATCGGTGCTGTACTCCACCCGCCTCATCACCGTGGCGGCGGCCGAGGCCACCCACCCCCGCCGGGCCGACGCCATGCGGCTGTTGGTGCAGGAAGTGGACCGCCCCCTGGCGGCCATCCTCATCCTGAACACCCTGGCCAACACGGCCGGCGCCTCCCTGGCCGGCTGGGCCGCGGGCCAGATCTGGGGCCCCCACTCCCTGGTGGTGTTTTCGGTGGCCTTCACCCTGGCCATCCTGCTGCTTAGCGAGATCGTGCCCAAGACCGTGGGGGCCGTGTACTGGCGGGTCTTGTGGCGCTGGTCGGTGCCCATGTTGGAGGTGATGATCACCTTCCTCACCCCCCTGATCTGGCTGACCCGCATGATCACCCGCCTCATCCAAAAGCAGGGGGCCAAGGCCAAGAACCCCCTGGTGAGCGAGGCCGAGATCGTGGCCGCGGCCCGCCTGGGCCAGCACGGCGGCGAGATCAGCAAGTTGGAGGCGGACATGATCAAGAACATCGTGGGGCTGGAGGACATCCCGGCCGAGCGGATCATGACCCCCCGCACCGTGATGTTCATTGCCGACGGCAACCTGCCCCTGAGCGAGGTGCAGGCCGAGGCCCGGGATTGGCCCTTTTCCCGGGTGCCGGTCTATTTGGACGGACCCGAGGACATCGTGGGCTATGTGCTCAAGAACGAGGTCTGCCGCCGGCAGGCGCCGGCCGAGGGGCCGGAGCCGAACTTGGCCAGCCTGGCCCAACCGGCGCGTTTCGTGCCCCCCTCGGCCAACGCCCTGAACCTCCTGAACCTGTTTTTACGCCGCCACGAGCACCTTTACCTCGTGGTGGACGAATATGGCGGCATAATGGGGGTGGTGACCCTGGAGGACGTCCTGGAGTCCCTGGTGGGCTCGGAGATCGTGGACGAAAAAGACATGGTGGTGGATTTGCAGGAGCTGGCCCGCCTGCGGGGGCGGGAGGTCTTGGGGGTCGGCCGGAGGGAGGAATGATGCCCGAGTACGATTACGACGTATTGGTCCTGGGTGGGGGCGGCAGCGCCGGCTTCACCGCCGCCACCACGGCCATGAAGCACAGCGAGCTGGTGGGCATGGTGGAAAACGCGCGCCTCGGCGGCCTGTGCATCCTGGCCGGCTGCATGCCCAGCAAGGCCTTGTTGCACAGCGCGGCCTCGGTGCACGCCCTGGGCGGGGCGGGCCGCGAGGTCTACCCCAAGGTGCGGGACTTCAAGCGGGCCGTGGTGGACTACCTGGCCGGGGGCCGCGAGGAAGACGTGGCGGCCAAGCAGGAAGAGGGTCTGCACGTGATCCGGGGTACGGCCCGTTTCCGGGACCCCCACACCGTGGAGGTGGACGGCAACCCCATCAGCGCCGCCGCGGTGGTGGTGGCCACGGGCAGCCGGGAGCAGGTGCCGCCCATCCCCGGCCTGGACCAGGTGGAATACCTGGACTCCACCTCCCTCATGGTGCTGCCCGAGCTGCCGGAATCGGTGGTTATCCTGGGCGGCGGCACCGTAGCCGTGGAGATGGCCCAATACCTCATCCGCATGGGGGTGAAGGTCTCCGTGGTCCAACGGAGTTCCCACCTCTTGAGCAGTCTGGACCCCCGGGTGGGCCGCATCCTGGCCGAGAAGCTCACCGAGGAAGGCGGCCAAATCTACACCGGCACCGAGATCCGCGCGGTGAAGCGCGGCGGCGGGGGGGTGGTGGTGAACTTCCTGCACCAGGACCAGGAGGTCATTCTGAGCGCCCAGCGCCTCTTGTTGGCCGTGGGCCGCGTGCCGGACATCGCGGACCTGGCCCTGGAGCGGGCCGGAGTGGACCGGAACGCCAAGGGCCGGCTCAAGGTGGACCGCTTCATGCGCACCAGCCAGCCCCACATCTTCGCGGCCGGCGACGTCACCGGCCTCGACATGATCGTCAACCTGGCCATTGCCCAGGGCAAGGCCGCGGGCTACAACGCCGTGCACCCCGAGGCTCCCCGGGAGGTGGAGGACCGGGTCATGCCCCAGGCCATCTTCACTGACCCGGAGTACGCCCGGGTGGGGCTCACCACGGCCCAGGCCAAGCGGGAGGGGCGGGCCACGGTCAGCGGGGAGTACAGCCTGGAGGAGATGGGCGTGGCCCGCACCTATCCCGAGCGGCTGCAGGGCTTCATGAGCCTGGTGGCCGACGCCGGGGACGGGCGCATCCTGGGCGGTGAGCTTTTGTGCCCCGGGGCCTCGCTGATCATCCACGAGGTGGCCCTGGCCATGCAATTGCACGGGACGGTGCGGGACCTGCGGAAGATGTCCCACATCCATCCCTGTCTTTCCGAGATCGTGGAGTCGGCCGCCTATCAGGTCAGAATTCCGGGCTGAGCCCCGCCGGCCCGGGCAAAGCAGGCTGGTCTTTCGCCGCCTGCCCCCGAAAAGGATAATTCATGCCTCTTTGCAACCATGTCGGGCCCCGGCCGGCCGGGGCCGCGGCTTCTGGCCGCTGCCGCGCCCGCGGCTTGACCCGCAACCTGACCCTCAGCCTGGCCCTGGGCCTGGCCCTCAGCCTGTCCCTCTGGGGCGGGTCCCCCGGCCGCGCCGCGGCCAAAGAGCCCGCCCCGGCCGCGGCCCCGGCCAAGAGCCTGATCCTGCTCATCGCCGACGGCTGCGGGCTGGCCCACTACACCCTGGCCCGCTGGGTCAAGGGCGCTCCCCTGGCCTTGGACCGCATGAACTCCGGCACCCTGGCCACCTGGGCCGCCGACTCCGTGACCCCGGACTCGGCCGCGGCCGCCACCGCCTTTGCCGCCGGCCAGCGCACCGACGCCGACGTGATCGGCCTGGGCCCGGCCGGGCCCGACCTCTGGGGCCAGCCCCTGCCGGCCGGGGTGCCGCCCCACCGGCCCCTGGCCACCATCCTGGAGGGGGCCCGCCTGGCCGGCAAGTCCATCGGCCTGGTGGCCACCTCCCGGGTGACCCACGCCACCCCGGCCAGCTTCGCGGCCCATGTGATCGACCGCCAGGACCAGGCCCAGATCATGGCCCAAATGGCCTACCAGCATTTGGATGTGCTCATGGGCGGCGGCTACAATCTCCTCCATCCGGCGGCCCAGGGCGGCAAGCGCAAGGACAACAAGGACTTCCGCACCCTCATGCGGCAGACCGGAATCCTGGCCCGGGACGCCCGGGAACTCAAAGGGGCGCCCCTGGCCCGCATCTTCGGGTTTTTCGCGCCCAGCCATATGGCCCCCGAGGTGGACCGCGCCCGGATCGCGCCGGACCAGCCCACCCTGGAAGAGATGACCGCCAAGGCCCTCCAGACCCTGGGGGCCAACAACCAGGGCTTCTTCCTGATGGTGGAAGGCAGCCAGGTGGACTGGGGCAGCCACGCCAACGACCCGGCCCACATGTTGGGCGACCTCCTGCAGTTCGACCGGGCGGTCGCCGTGGCCCTGGACTACGCGGCCCACCACCGGGGCACCCTGGTGGTGGCGGTTTCCGACCACGACACCGGGGGGCTTTCCGTGGGCAATGCCCGCTCCGACCTGAACTATGACCAGATGAAGCCCGCCGCCCTGCTGGAGCCCCTGGCCAAAATGCGGGCCTCGGCCGGGGCCATCTGGGAGATGGCCGGCCCCAACCCCACCCCGGAGCGCCTGCAAGCCCTGGTGAAGGAGTGGTGGGGCCAGGAGCCCAACCTGGACGAGGCCCGGCGCATGCTGGCCATTGGCCAGAAGGGCCGGGAACATCCCAAGCTCTTTGGCGAGGACTACGGCGTGGGCGAGGTGTTCTCGGCCGAACACACCCTGGTGGGCTGGACCACCCACGGCCACACCGGCAATGACGTGCCCTGGTTCGCCCTGGGCCCCGGGGCGCCCACGGGCCATCTGGACGCGCCCACCCTGGGGCAAGCGCTGGCCCGGGCCCTGGGGGTGGACCTGCCGGCCACCACGGCGCGCCTGTTCGTGAACGCCCGGCAGGTCTTCCCCCCGGAGATGTTGCAGGTGCAGGTCGGCCCCACCGGCGACCGGGTGGTGGAGATCCGCCTGGGCGGCAAGCTGGCCCGTCTCACCGTAAACCAGGAGCGCATCTTCTGGGACAATCATTACCGCCGGCTGGAAGGGCTGGTGCTGGAGCCCGAGCCCGGGGGCCCGGTGTACGTGCCGCAACAGGCGGTGGAGATCATCAAGGGACAAGTCCCGACCGGGAAGGCGGAGGGCCGGTGAGCCGAACCCCTTTCCCGGCCCCCTATGCCGCCCTGGTGGCCCGGGCGTCCGGGGGCTTTTTCCGGGCCGGCCCCGCGGGGGAGATCCGGGAGGCCAACCCGGCTTTCTGGCGGCTGGTGGGCCGGGAGGGCCCGCCGGCCGGAGGCTTCTCCCTGCTGCGGGATCTGGGCGGCCCGGAGGAAGCGCTCCGCGGGCTGTGGCCCCGGGCCCTGGCCGGGGAAGACGGCCTGGAGGCCCGGCTGGAGCTGCCCGGGCCGGAGGGAGCGGGGCGGCGTTTGCGCCTGGTGCTGGCCGCCGCCCCGGGCGGGCCGGCCGGCGAGGGCGAGATCGCGGGCCTCTTGGAGGAGACCGCCGCCCCGGCCGCCTCTTCCAAGGCGGCGCAGGCGGACCCCTACGACCGGCTGCGCAGTTTTTTGGAAACCGCCACCGACGGGCTTTGGGAATACAACCCCCGCACCCGCGAGGCCTTCCACTCGGCCAGCGGGGCGCGGCTGTTGGGGTATCAGCCCTGCGAACTGCCCCCCAGCCAGGAACTGTGGCGGGAGCTGATCCACCCCGCGGACCGGGACCAGGTCACCCAGGCGATGGTGAATCATTTCCAGGGCCGCACCCCGCGCTTCGAGGCCGAGTTCCGCATGAAGAACGCGGCCGGGCAATGGCAGTGGCTGTTGGGCCGGGGCCTGGTGGTGGAGCGGGAGCCAGACGGCGCCCCCTGCCTGGCCATTGGCACCTGCACCGACATCTCCCACCGCCGCCAGGCCGAGCAGGCCCTGGCCGACAGCGAGGAACGCTTCCGCCACGCCTTTGAGTTCGCCTTTTTCGGCCTGGCCCTGGTGGACCCCCAGGGCCGCTTCTTCCGGGTGAACCGGGCCCTCTGCGAGACCCTGGGCTACAGCCGGGAGGAGATGCTGGGCTTCACCTTCCGGGACCTCACCTACCCCGCGGACCGCGAGCCGGGCAATTCCCTGTTTCAGGACCTTTTGACCGGCAAACGGGACCGGGCCAGGGTGGACAAGCGCTACGTGTGCAAGGGCGGCCGGGTGATCTGGGTGCGGGTCAGCTCCTCGGCGGTGCGCGACGCCCAGGGCCGGGCCCGCTACTTTGTCTCCCATTTCCAGGAGACCACGGCCAGCCGCGAGGCCAGCCAGGCCTTGCAGGAGTCCGAGGAGCGGCTCCGCATGGTGCTGGACGCCACCTCCGAAGGAGTGCTGGACCTGGAGCTGCCGGCTTTCCGCCTGCGGCAGCCGCCCCAGTGGGCCGGGCTCCTGGGCTACACCGCCAAGGAGATGGAACCCCTGGACACGGTGTTCGAGCGCCTGATCCACCCCCAGGACCGCACCGGGACCTGGGCCAAGTTCAATGAGCATCTCTCCGGCCGCACTTCCCGCCTGGAGGCCGAGTTCCGCATGCTGAACCAGCGGGGGCGCTGGCAGTGGGTCTTGTGCCGGGGACGGGTGGTGGCCTGGAACCCCGACGGCACGCCCCAGCGCATCCTGGGCTCCCTGTCCGACATCCACCGCCGCAAGCGCTCCGAGGAGGCCCTGCACCAGGTGGCCCACGGGGTGGCCCACAACTTCAACAACATGCTCCTGGCCATCAGCAGCAACGCCCAGGCCGCCCGGGGACTGGCCGAGATGGAGTCCCTGCCCCGGGGGGAGCTGTTGCAGCTGTTGGACAACGTGATCAGCGGGGCCCTGTCCGGCAAGGACGTGGTGGCCCGGCTCATCTCGGCCGTGGAGTCGCCCCAGTCCCATCCCCGGCGCTGGGAGACCGTGGACCTGGAGGAGGCCCTCAGGGTGGCCCTGGAGATCACCCAGGCCAGCAGCCGCCGCCGGGGCCTGGGCCAGGTGGAGTTCGCCTCGGCCGTGGCGCCGGGACTCTTGGTGCAGGGGGTGCGCGGCGAGCTGTTGGAAGTGTTCCTGAACCTCATCAAGAACGCCCTGGAGGCCATGCCCCTGGGCGGCAGGCTGACCATCCAGGGGGGCCGGGAGGAAGGGCGGGTCTGGCTCGCCTTCCAGGACACGGGGGTGGGCATGGGTCCGGAGGTCAAGGAGCGCCTGTTCCAGCCCTTTTTCACCACCAAGACCCCCCACGGCAAGGGCCTGGGCCTGGCGAGCAGCCGGAGCATCATCCGGGCCCACCAGGGCTCCATCGCGGTGGAGAGCCGCCCGGGCCACGGCAGCACCTTCACCCTGCGCCTGCCCGCGGCCCCCCGGGGCGCGGAAGCCCATCTGGCCGAGGACCTGCCCAGCTCCCCGGCGGCCCGCTTTCTCTTGCTGGTGGAGGACGAGAGCCTGGTGGCCATGGGGCTGACCGCCCTGTTGACCCAGGCCGGCCACCGGGTGGCCCATGCGGCCAGCCTGGCCCAGGCCCGCAACCTCCTGCGGCGCACTCCGCCGGACCTGGTCCTGTGCGACCTGGGCCTGGGTGACGGCACCGCCTGGGACGTCTTGGCCGAGGTGGTCAGCCTGGACCGCTTCCACCAGCGGACGGCCACCCCCTTTGTGCTCATCACCGGCTGGAGCCCCGAGCAACTGCCCACCCAGCCCCCGCCGGGCCTGGCCCCGCCCCAGATGGTGATCCACAAACCGGTGGACCGCAAGGTGCTCCTCCGGGAGGTGGCCCGGCTGCTGGCCGGCCGCGAGCCCTCGCCGCCGGCCCCCGACCCGTCCCCCGCCGCGCCGGAGACGCCCTCCCATGGGTCATGAACTGAACGCCCTGTTGTTGGTGATGGTGCTGGCCGCCTCGGTGCCGATCCTGGCCAACCGCCTGAAGCGCTTCCGCGTACCCATCGTGGTGGGGGAGATCCTCTGCGGCATCATGGTGGGCAAGAGCGGCTTCAATCTGGTGGGCGGCAGCCCGGCCCTGGAGTTTTTGGGGGAATTCGGCTTCATCTACCTGATGTTCCTCTCGGGCCTGGAATTGGACTTCGCCCAGGTGGGCGCCGGGGTGGAGGAGGAACGGCGCCAGCCGGGCTGGCGGAGGGTGCGCACCCTGGCCGTGGCCGGCTTTCTCTGCACCCTCCTCTTGGCCGAAGGCGCGGGTTTCTTGTTCCGCCTTGGGGGCCTGGCCAAGGATCCGGTGCTCATGGGCCTGATCCTCTCCACCACCAGTCTGGGCATCGTGGTGCCCGTGTTGAAGGAACGAGGGCTGATCAAGACCTCCCTGGGCCAGCTGCTCCTCATGTCCGCCCTGATCGGCGATTTCGTCACCCTGCTCCTGTTGGGGCTGCGGATCAGCCTCCTCCGGACGGCCGACGCCTCGACCACCATGCTGTTCCCCGTTTTGCTCCTGGCCTTCGGGGTGGCGGCCCTGTTCGCCAAAAGGGTGCGGCACTGGGCCTGGTTGAACCGCACCATGGACGAACTGTCCCACGCCACGGCCCAGATCCGCATCCGGCTGGCTTTTGTCATCCTGGTGGGCTGGGCGCTCCTCTCCCGGGCCCTGGGGGTGGAGACCATCCTGGGGGCCTTTTTGGCCGGGGCGCTCATCAGCCTCATCTCCTGGGAGCGCGACGCCCTGGCCCTGGACAAGCTGGAAGCCTTTGGCTACGGTTTCTTCATCCCGGTGTTTTTCATCATGGTGGGGGCCAGCTTCGATCTCAGGGCCCTGTTGGAATCGCCCCGGGCCCTGGCCGCCGTGCCGCTGGTGATCCTGGCCGCCTATCTGGTGAAGCTGGTGCCGGCGCTTTTGTTCCGGCTCAGATTCGACTGGCCCCAGACCCTGGCCGCGGGCTTTCTCCTCTCCTCCCGGCTGTCCTTGATCGTGGCCGCCGCCTCCATCGCCCTCAAGATGGGCATCATCAGCCAGGCCGTACACTCGGAGCTGATCCTGGTGGCGGTGGTGACCTGCACGGTGAGCCCGGTGTTGTTCAACCGCTTCGTGCCCTCGCCGGAGCTGACCGAGCGGGAGGGCATCATCATCCACGGCCGGGAACACCTGGCCGAGTTCCTGGGCGAGAAGCTCCGCCGGGCCGGGGAGAAGGTGGTGTTCATTGCCTGCGACCTGCCCCAGATGGCCCGCATGACCACCGGTCCCCAGGTCTGTGTGCTGGGACCGGCCAGCGACGCCGCGGTGCTCCATCAGGCCGGGGCGGCCACGGCCGAGGCCCTGGTGGCCATGGGCGAGGACCCGGCCGAAAACCTGGCCGTCTGCCGCCTGGCCAAGGAGAGGTTCGGCGTGCCCAACGTGGTGGCCCTGGCCGACGAGCCCCAGCAGATCGCGGCCCTGGAGGCCCTGGGCGTGCGGGTAATCCAAACCCACCTGGCCACCGCCGTGGCCCTGGAAGGCGCCGTCCTGTTCCCCTCCACCTTCGAGATGCTCATGGACATGAACTATGGCATCGAGTTCCTGGACGCCCTGACCCTGAACCGGGAAATGCTGGGCAAAAGCATCCGGGAACTGAACCTGCCGGGCCGAGTCCTGGTCATCGGCCTCCGCAGGGACGGCGAAGCCCTGGTGCCCCAGGGCGACCTGGTGCTGGACTTCGGCGATACCGTGACCCTGGTGGGCGAAGGACCGGAACTCCGACGCGCCAAGGACCTGCTGCAAGGCAAGTTCCACGGGTGAGAACTTTTGGGGAGGAAGAGGGAGAATGTGGGGGAAAACCCCTTTTGTGAACAAAAAGGGGTTTTCCCCCACACCCCCTTTCCCCCAAAAAAATTTTGCGGGTTGTGGCTTCCCCCCAAGCCAGCTTCGCTTGCTTGGGGGGAAGCCACAACCCGCCTGGGGTTTGGGCCCTGATATTTCCGACGGGGGCAGCGCTTTGCTTAGATCTTGTTCTGCAATAGAATCCTGTCCGAATTTTCAGATGGCCCTTCGCCCCGGACCGGCACAGCCAGATGTTTGCCGGCAAGGCGACGGACAAGCGACAACCGGAGGCGTAGCTGAAGCTACGGCGAGGTTGGAGCGAAGTCCGCAACGCAGCCGGCGGACACCTGGCGCAGCCGCCCCCGTCCTGAAATCCAAGCCTTAAAACGAGGTTGGAGCGCAGGCCCCGACGCCGCCGGCGGGCATCTGGCTGTGCCGCCCCCGCCCCCCCTAGAGCGCCCAATTCCTTTATCCCTTGCCACCGTACCGGGCGGCGGAGTACAAAATCAGAGCACCTTGGTTCTCTGCGGGAAGCTTCGGCCCCGCTGTTTCGCTGCAACCGGGTTAGGGGAATGAAGCTCAAGGAAGATTTCATCACCGTACCGTTCGACAGCTCCCAGCTGGTCACCCGGAACCGGGAGTTGGCCGCGGTATTGGAGATGAGCGAGTTTCTGGCCTCCCAGCGCACCCCCGAGGACGTGCTGACGGGCGGGCTCACCAAGGCCATGGAGATCTTCGACATGCCGGTGGGCCGCATCTACCGCCTGGACCCGGACGGCCAGCACCTGACCATGGTGGCCCACCGGGGGGTGGCCACCGGCGGGCTGGAGCGCATGAGCCTCGCCGAGGGCTTCACCGGCAAGAGCGCCCGCACCCGGAGCTTTTTGGCCCAGCCGGTGGACGCCCTGGAGGACGCCGACCGGGTGAAGCTCCTGAAGTCCCGGGGCATCGGCACGGTGATCTGCGTGCCCCTGGTGGCCCTGGACGAGCTGGTGGGGGTGATCAACCTGGCCGCCCACGGCCAAGTCACCCTGGACATCGACCGGGTGGACCTGATGTTGGTCATGGGCAACCTCATCGCCGTGGCCCTGGACAACACCCGCCGGGCCCAGGAGCTGGTGGCCCACGCCGCCGAACTGAAGGCCCGCAAGGAGGCGGTGGAGTTCTTCGCCTACACCCTGGGCCACGACCTGAAGAGCCCCGCCGCCGCGGTGGGCGCCCTGGTGCGGCTCCTCATGAAGCGCTCCCATGAGCAGATGGACGACAAAGCCCGGGAGACCTGCCACCAGATCAGTGCCGCGGCCGAGCATATCAGCGAGCTGGTGGGGGAGATCAACGCCTATATCAAGGCCAAGGAAGCGGCGCTGAACCTGGAGGCGCTGGACGTCCCCGCCTTCCTCAAGGAACTCTGCCTGGAGTTCCAGAGCCGCCTGGAGGAGCGGGGCATCCGGCTGGTGGCCGTGGAGCCCCTGCCGCCGGTAGTGGCCGACCGGGTGAATCTGGCGCGGCTGTTCCGCAACCTGGTGGACAACGCCCTGAAGTATGGGGGACCGGGGCTCAAGACCATCCGGGTGTCCCACCGCCCCTGCCCCGAGGGCCATCTCTTCGAGGTGGCTGACGACGGCCAGGGCTTCGCGCCCGACCAGGCCGACGTCATCTTCCATCTGTTCAAGCGCGCCCGGAGTTCCGAAGGCACCGAAGGCACCGGCCTGGGGCTGTCGGTGGTGCGGGAGGTGGCCCGCCGCCACGGCGGCCGGGCCTGGGCCGAGAGCCGGCCCGGCGGGGGCGCCAGCTTCTTCTTCACCCTGGCCCAGCTCACCCCGGGCCAAGCCCCTCCCAACATGCTGGACTAATCCGCCGCGTGGCCGCGTGGCCGCGTGGCCGCGTGCCGCGGCTGGCGTAACGGGTCGGGCGAGCCCATCATTCAAACCAAACTCGTACGCTCCCGAAGTTTAGCAGGCCCCGCCCCACTCTGCCCAGGGGCCGCGTGCCGCGGCTGGCATTGCGGGTCGGGCGAGCCCATCATTCAGACCAAATGCCCATCGCTCTCGGAGCCGGGCTGGGTCCAGGCCGCTGCCAGGGGCCGCGTGCCCCCGGCTGGCCGCGTGCCGCGGCTGGCATTGCGGGTCGGGCGAGCCCATCATTCAAGCCAAACTTGTATGCTCCCGAAGCTAGGCCGTGTCTAACCGCTACCCGGGGCCGCGGCACGCGGCTGGCGTAACGAGTCGGGCGAGCCCATCATTCAAACCAAATGCCCATCGCTCCCGAAGTTCAGCATGCCCCGCCCCGCCACGCCCAGGGGCCGCGGCACGCGGCTGGCGTAACGAGTCGGGCGAGCCCATCATTCAAGCCAAACTTGTATGCTCCCGAAGCTAGGCCGTGTCTAACCGCTACCAGGGGCCGCGGCACGCGGCTGGCGTAACGGGTCGGGCGAGCCCATCATCCAGACCAAATGCCCATCGCTCCCGAAGTTTAGCAGGCCCCGCCCCACTCTGCCCCGGGGTCGCGTGCCGCGGCTGGCGATGCGGGTCGGGCGAGCCCATCATCCAGACCAAATGCCCATCGCTCCCGAAGTTTAGCAGGCCCCGCCCCACTCTGCCCCGGGGTCGCGTGCCGCGGCTGGCGATGCGGGTCGGGCGAGCCCATCATCCAGACCAAATGCCCATCGCTCCCGAAGTTCAGCATGCCCCGCCCCGCCCTACCAGCAAAACATCAAGTTTTTTTGGGGAAAGGGGGTGTGGGGGAAAACCCCTTTTTGTTCACAAAAAGGGGTTTTCCCCCACATCTTCGCCCCACATCTTCGCCCCACATCTTCCTCTTCCTCCGCCATCCTCTTAACGGCCGCCCGCGGCCGGCTTGAGTTGCAGGATGTCGGAGGCGTGTTGGTTTTGGGCTTGGTCGCTGAACCACCAGTAGAGCCGCGCTCCGTCCATGAAGGGTTGGATCTGGTCTTTCATGTGTTTGTCGAAGAGGCGGGCGGACACTCCTCCGGGCAGGACGGCGGCCACTTTGTCCTGGTCGGCCAGGTCGGCCACCATGCGTAGCGCCGCGAAGTTGTGCACCTGGTAGGGCTTGGCGAATTGGTATTGGGCCCGGTAGAGGGTTTCGCCGGAGCCGCTCATGGGATGGGCGCCGCCGCCCACCAAATCGCGGCCCCAGCCGGTGCGCCGGAGGGGGTTGACCAGGATGAGCTGGTGCATCTTGCCCCAGGACCAGTCGGCGGGGTTATTGCCCAGCCGGCCCGCCAACTCTTGCCGGGCCTCCCGGGCCGCCCGCCGGAACAGGTCGTCCCGGGTCTCCCGCACCCCGGGGGTGGTCTGGTCGTCGAACCAGGGGGAGTCGTTGGTGCGGCACAGGGCGGCCAGGCGCTGCTGCCAGTAGTACCAGCCGTCCAGCATGAGGTCGGTCAGCTCGGGGCCCAGGTCGTCCTCATACACCTGCCGGGCGAAATGGCGGTAAAGCGCCTGGAACACGGCCGGGGCGGTGAAATTGAGCTGGTCGTGATACTCCCAGCGGGCCAAGAGGTCCCCCAGGTCCCGGAGGCCGGCCTCCTGGCGTAAGGCCTGGGCCATCAGGGGGGCCAGCTCCTCGGCCAGGAGGTTCTTGGTGTCCCGCTGCATGGTCCAATTCTCGTCCAGGCCCTTGGGGCCCGGAGCCTGGAGGAACTCGGTCAGGCGGCGGTAGCGGAAGTCCGGCGAGGCGAAATCCGAGTAATAGTAGGGGAAGCCACCCGGGGCCAGATAGTTGTTGCAACTGCCGGCCCAGCCCCGCGGGGGGTTCACCAGGCGGGGCATGGCCTCCCAGGGGATGAAGCCCAGCCAGTTGTCCCGGGCCTCCACCCGTTGGGGCAGCACGGCCGGGCCCTGACGGCGGATGGGGAGGCGGCCGGTGGTCTGCCAGGCGATGTGGCCTGAGTCGTCGGCCAGGACGAAGTTCAGGGTGAGCGCGGACAGGTGGGACAGGGCCTCCCGGGCCTCTTCCACCCCCCGGGCGGACAAGAGGCCCAACAGCCCCAGGTTGGGGTCCATGGTCTCGGCCGGGGCCCAGCGCAAGGTCACGGTGCGGCTGGTGGAGAGCCCGGGGAACACCCGGTTCACCACCGGCCCCCGGTTCGAGAGCCACACCTCCAGGACATCCAGGCGGTAGCCTTCCGGGGCGGCGGAGTCCCGGATCTTCACCTCCTCGTTGATCACCTGGAAGGGGTAGGACTTGTCGCCTTCCAGATAGCGCCGGGGGTTGGCGGGATCCACGTTTTCCAGGTAGAGGTCCTGGGTGTCGCCGTAGGAGTTGGTGATGCCAAAGGCCAGGTGCTGGTTGCGGCCCACCACCACCCCGGGGATCCCCGGGATGTTCACCCCCACCGCGCGGCAGCCCGGCGCGGCCAGGCCCACGGGATACCAGGGGCCCGGCAGGAAGCTGGCGGCCAGGTGGGTGTCGTTGGCCAGGATGGGCTTGCCGTCCGGGGTCAGGGCGCCGGACACCACCCAATTGTTGCTGCCCACCCCCACCAGGGGCGGCAGGGGTGGGGCGGGCAGGGCGCCGGGGGTGAGGCCCAGATCCACCCCGGCCCGGACCAGCGCCGCGGCGCCCGGGGTCTCGGCGGCCCGCTCCGGGGGCTGGCACAAGGGGAAAATCTCCCCCGCCCTGGCCGGGCCCAACCGCTCCACCAGGGCCTGGTTCACGATCTCGTTGGCCGCGTTGGCCGAGATGGTCCAGGCCATGTAGTACATGAGGGACAGGGAGTCGGCCACCTCCCAGGCCTCGGGGCTGAGCCCGGAGAGGCGGAACTCCAGGGGCAGGTCGTCCGGCCGCTCCTTGATGAAGGCGTTGACCCCGTCCACGTAGCGCTGGAACATCCGGGCGGTGCGGGAGTCCAGAATCCCGGCCTGTTGCCGGGCCAGGCGGCGGATGCCGATCGTGCGATAGAGGAAGTCCTGGGCCTTGCCCCTCTCGCCCACCAGTTCGCTGATGCGGCCCTGGGCCACCAGGCGGGTGAGGTGCATCTGGAACAGCCGGTCCTGGGCGGCGGCAAAGCCCTGGGCAAAGAACAGATCGGGCAGGTTGGCCGCCCGGATATAGGCCATGCCCTTTTCGTCGCGCAGGATGGTGACCGGAGCGGTGAGACCGGGCAGGTCCAGCACTCCGTCCTTCTTGCAGCCGTTCAACAGGGGCAGGGCCGCCACCCCCACGGCGGCCAGGGCCGCCAGGAGCAAAAAGCCGTATAAAAAGCGTTTGAACCACCTCATGGCGGGGACCTCCCTGTCCAGCGTGCGGGGCGAGATGACTTTAGCAATCGGATATGGCGAGCGTCCAGGGGTTTTTCCGCGGGGCCGGCCGCGGCCCGGTGGCCCGGGCCGGGGAGGCCCCCGTGGTCGCCGCCCCGCCCGAGCCTGGCCCCCGGGGCAACTGGCCTGTCTCCCGCGCCCGGAGCTTGTGCTAAGCTGGGTGGGTGGACCGCGGCGCTCCGCGGCTCCCCTCCACGCCGGCCCGGAACCCCCAACCCCGGTGATCACTTGATGCCCGACCACCCGCCCCAGAGCCCTCCCCTCCCTTCCGCCCCGGCCGGCGGTCCGGAAGACCCGCCGGAGGCGCGGTTCATCATGGGCATTCTCCTGCGCCTGCTGGCCGAAATCCCCACCGGCCTGGCGGTGCTGGATCGGGACGGGCGGGTGCGTTACTGGAACCGGGCCCTGGAGAAGCTGACCGGCCGTAAAAGCTCGCGGGTGCTGGGGCGCGATCTGTTCCAGCTGTTCCCGGTCTTGGCCCAGGGTGGGCTTTTGCAGCTGTTCGAGGCATGGTGGGGAACCGGGGCCTTCCCCGAGGTGGAAGACTTCCGCCTGCCCCCGCTGTACGGCCGCGGCGCGGCCCTGCACCTCCGTCTATCGGGCGTGCTGCTGCCCGGGGAGCCGCCCGGGCTGCCGGACCTGGCCGCGGTGTTCGTGGAGAACATCACCGGCCGCCTGGCGGCGGAGAAAGCCCGCCTGCAAAGTCAGCACATGCTGGCCTCCCTGTTCCGCATGAGCCCGGTGGCCCTGGCCATCAGTTCTCCCGGAGAGGGCCGCTATCAGGAAATCAACGAGGCTTTCACCCGCCTCACTGGGCACCGCCGCGAGGAGGTCCTGGGCCGCACCTCGGAAGAATTGGGGCTCTGGCCCGACTTGGCGTTGCGGGACCGCCTGGTGTCCCGTCTCCTGCAGGACGGGCTTTTGCGGGAGACCGAGGCCCAGATCCGCACCAAGGACGGCCGCGAGCTGACCGGGCTGTTCTCGGCCGAGCAGGTGGAGTTCGCCGGCGAGACCTGCCTGTTGACCGCCATGATGGACCTGACCGAGCTGCAACAGGCCCGGGAGGAGCTGAGCCGGGCCAACCGGCGGCTGCGGGCCATGGTGGATGCCCTGCCCGACCAGTACATCCGCCTCTCCAGCCAGGGGGTGATCCTGGATCACTTGCCGGCCCACCTGCCCGGCGGTCCCCTGCCCGGGGAGTCCCTCACCGGCTGCCAGTTGCCCGAAGTGCTGCCCCCCCACCTGGCCGCCCAGATGCAGGAGGCGGTGGAAGAGGTGCTGGCCTTGGGCCAGGCTGTCTCCCGGGAGCTGGCCGCCGCCTCGCCGGGGAGGGCCCAGCGCTTCGAGGCCCGCTTCCTGCCGGCCGGGCCGGACGAGGTGGTGGCGGTGCTCCGGGACATAACCCGGCAGAAACGCTCCGAGCAGGCGCTCCGGGAAAGCGAGGAGCGCTACCGCAACACCTTCCTGTCCATCCCCGACGCCATCATCATCAGCGAGCTGGCCACGGGCCGCTGCCTGGAGGTCAACGAGGTCTTCTGCCGCTGGAGCGGTTACTCCCACTTCGAGGCCCGGGGCCACGCCTCTTTGGAGCTGGACCTGTACGTGGACGCGGCGGCGCGGGCGGAAGTGCTCCGGCTGGTGGAGACCCGGGGCGAGGTCCGGGGCCTGGAGGTGAACTTCCGCCACCAGGACGGCGCCATGCTGGAGAGCGTGCTCTCGGCCCGGCCGCTGCGCTACGCCGGGCGGAACTGCCTCATCTCGGTGATCCAGGACGTGTCCCGCCTTAAAGCGGCCCAGCGCGAGCAATCCCGCCTGGAACAGCAACTCCAGCAGGCCCAGAAGATGGAGGCCCTGGGCACCATGGCCGGCGGCATGGCCCACGACTTCAACAACATCATCTACGCCATCATGGGCTACGCCGACCTGGCCCAGGAGCGGGTGGCCCATGACGAGGCAGCCTGGGAGTACCTGGAAAACATCCGGGCGGCCAGCCGCCGGGCCGCCGGGGTCACCGAGCAGCTCCTCACCTTTGCCCGCCAGCGCGAGGAACGGCTCCGCCCCTTGCGCCTGGCCCCGGTGGTGCGGGAGGGCCTGAAACTGCTCCGGGCCGGGCTGCCGGCCACCATCGCCATCCACCAGCGCCTCTCGGACCTGGACTCCCTGGTGCTGGGCGACTCCACCCAGGTGCACCAGGTGCTCATGAATCTCTGCCACAACGCCGCCCAGGCCATGGGCGGCGGGCCCGGCGTGTTGGAGGTGGGCCTGGAACGGGTCGCCGCCGCGGAAGCGGGCGGCGCCGACCCCCTGCTGCGCCTCTGGGTCAACGACACCGGCCCCGGGGTGGCGCCCGATATCATGGATCGTATCTTCGACCCCTTCTTCACCACCAAGCCCCAGGGCAAGGGTTCCGGCCTGGGGCTGGCCGTGGTGGTGGGCATCGTGAAAAGCATGGGCGGGGCGGTGTCGGTCCAAAACCTGCCCGCGGGCGGGGCCTCCTTCCAGATCCTCCTGCCCGCCGGGGCCGGGCCGGACCTGCCCGAACCGGTGCCTCAGCCGGTCCGCTCCCCGGGCCAGGGCTCGGAGCGGGTGCTCCTGGTGGACGACGAATGGCTGGTGGCCCGCATGGTGGAAGCGGCCCTGACCAACTGGGGCTACCACGTCACCCTCACCACCCGGGCCGAGGAAGCCTGGCGGCTGTTCCAGGCCGATCCCCAGGCCTTCGACCTCTTGATCACCGACCAGACCATGCCCGAAACCACCGGGGTGGAACTGGCCATCCGGACCATGCGCCTGCGGCCCGACCTGCCGGTGATCCTTTGCACCGGCTTCAGCGAGGCCGTCACCGCAGGCCAGGCCCGCGCGCTCGGCATCGCCGAATTCGTGCAAAAACCCATCGACCGCGGCGCCCTGGCCCTGACCGTGCGCCGCACCCTGGACCGCGCCGCCCGGAACCGCGCCGCGGAGGCTTAAGAGTTTGGGGAGGAAGAGGAAGATGTGGGGGGAAACCCCTTTTTTTAAAAAAAAGGGGGCTGCACCCCAGAAAAGCTGCGCTTTTCTGGGGACCCCGCGGTTTCCCCCCACACCCCCCTTCCCCCAAAAAACTTTGTAGTATCAAGGTGTTTTGGGCATAGCCATCCACCAACAGGAGTGCTCGCTGGAAATGGGGTATTGGTGAAAAAAACCGTGGCACGCTTGCACCGACGGCCTCCGGGTCCGGCGTTTGCGCCGCGGTGGGCCGCGCTCCTCCTGGCGTTGTGGCTCCTGGGGGCCCTGGGGGCCGCGGCCCCGGCCCGGGCGGGGGAGGAGACCTCCCTGGAGCAAGATCAGGGCTGGGCCATGACCTGGGGCGGGCACTGGAAGCTCCGGGGCGGGGTCTCACTGTACGACTCCGACGCCCTCACCCCGGACCTGGTGGACCAGCCCTATTACGACGGCTACACCGAGCTGCGGCTCAAGAACGAGATCACCCCCGGCCCGGGGCTGCGTTTCGTCACCCACTACGAGCTGGCGCTATCGGGCGGGGACACCCGCCGCCGCCTCTTGAATCCCCTGCCCGGCAGCCAGAACGTCCTCTCCGGCGGGCTGTTGGCTCCCCGCACCCTGAATGACCGCCGCCGCCTGTTGAACCTCACCTGGACCCTGGACGAGGGCGACAGCTACGTGCTGTACAACCGCCTGGACCGCCTGTTCCTGGACTGGGACCCGTCTTGGGGCAGTGTGCGGGTGGGCCGCCAGGCCCTCACCTGGGGCAACGGCCTGGTCTTCAACCCCATGGACCTGGTGAACCCCTTTGCGCCGGCCGATTTCGAGCGGGATTACAAGGTGGGCGACGACATGGCCTGGGCCCTGTACCAACTGGGCCAGCTGAACACCGTGGAGGTGGTGGGGGTGCCCCGCCGGAACCCCGTCACCGACGAGGTCTCCTGGGACCAATCCACCGTGGCTTCCCGCCTGCACCTGGCTTCCGGCGGCGGCGAACTGGAGTATGAATTCATGGCCGCCCTGGACCACGGGGACCCGGTGCTGGGGGCGGGGATGTCGGGCTATCTGGGCGGCGCGGCCTGGCGCTCGGACGTGACCTACGCCTTCCTCACCCGGGACAACGCCCCGGCCGGCTTCCTCTCCCTGGTGGCCAACCTGGATTACTCCTGGACCTGGGCGGAGAAGAACTACTACGGGCTGATCGAGTTTTACGCCAATACCCTGGGCAGCCACGATTACGCGGCCTCCCTGACCGACCCCGACCTGGCCGACCGCCTGGCCTGGGGCGAGATGTTCACCCTGGGCAACCTGTACCTGGCGCTCACGGGCCAAGTGGAGTTGCACCCCCTGGTGAACGTCTACCTCACCACCATCACCAACCTGGCCGACCCCTCGGGCATCGTGCAGCCTCGGGTGGTCTATGACGTGGCCCAGAACTGGCAGATCACCGCCGGCCTGGCCCTGTACTGGGGGGGCGCGGGCAGTGAGTACGGGGGCTTCGCCGTGCCGCCCTCGGGCCTCGTCTTCCAATCCCCCAACAGCGCCTTCCTCTGGCTGGAATGGTTTTTTTAACCGCCCCTTACTTCCTTCCCCTGCCCTGGGCCCTCAGCTCTCCGCGGACGCGGCCTTTTCGCAGCCCTCCACCCGGGGATGCCGGTACACGCACCACTGGCCGCCCCGGAACTCCTCCACCCTTTCCAGCACCGCGCCCACGCTTTGGGCCAGCTTCACGGAGGCCAGATTGTCGCGGTGGATCAGGCTGATCAGGGCGATGTCCGGCAGGTGGCGGGCGCCGGCCCGCTGGATGGCCAGCACCGCCTCCCGGGCATAGCCCTGGCCCCAGAATTTCCGAGCCAGAGCGTACTTTATCTCCGGGGAGGGCCAGTCATTGGGGAACCAGAACCCCACCGGGCCCACTACCCGGCCGCTGGCCTTTTCCACCGCGGCGTAGGGGCCGTAGCCCCGGAGCTGCCAATGGCCGATGATGGCGGCCATGAGGCGCCAGGATTCGCCTTCGGTGCACGCGTGGCCCACGGTGTAGCGGGTGGCTTCCTCGTCGGAGTACATCTCGTGCAGCTCGCGCCAATCCTCATCCTGGAACTGCCGCAACAAGAGGCGCTCAGTTTCCAATTCCTCAGGGACCAAATACTTCATGCTTCGCACCCCCAGACGCGGCCGGACCGCGTGAAGAACGGGAATTGCCGTAAAGCGGGGGCGGCTGGGGAGCCGGCGCCCGCCGCGGGAGCGGGGAAATATAGTAAAAGCCGCCCCGGCCGGGGCGGCTTCTGCAGCTTAAGCAGCGGTTGGGCTCAGAAACCCATGGCGGCCAGAAGATCGTTGACCGCGCCCTGGTCCAGCTTGGAGGGGTCGTCGCCGTCGGCCGTGGTGGCGGCCTCGTCGTGCACCTTGAGGTCGCCCAGGACCTTGTCCACCTCGGCCTGGGCCATCTTCTCGGACTGCTCGTGGGACACCGCGGTCTCGGAGCCTTCCTTGACCTTCAGTTTGGTGCCGAAGCTGACCACCATGGCCAGAAGCTGCACCTGGAAGTCGGTCAGGAGCCGGACGATGCGGTAGATGGTCTGGCCGGCCAGGTCCTGGAAGGACAGGGCCTCGATGATGCTGTTCACCGAGGTCATCACCGCCTCCACGGATTTCTCCAGGTTGGAGAGCAGGCTGGGGTCCACCACGTTGCAGGCCCGTTGGCTGGCGGCGAAGCTTTCCAGCGCACTGTCCAGCATTTGCTCCAGGTTGTCGTGGGCCGGCACCGGGGTCAGGATGCCCATGACCTGGTTCAGCTGATCCACCAGGGCCTGGGCCTGGGCGATGGACTCCGGGGCCAGGGTGGGGCCGGAGGGCGGCGGCGGGGGCGGCGGGGCGGTCTGGGGTTTCTGCACCGCCTCCAGGGGAAGCTGCTGCTCCAGGAAGATCTGGTCCATGGTGGAGGCCATCTTCTTGAGCACCTGCTGGAAACGCTCGTTGGCCGTGGTCTGGAACAGGGTCTTCAACACCTCCTTCAGGGAGAGGTTCAGGAAGTTGTCGGCGTCGGGGGCCATGCCCACGGCCAACTGGTTCAACTGATCCTCCACCACGGCTCCCTGGAATTCCTTGTTCCCGGACTCCCACATGCCCTTGATGTGCTTTTTCACCGTCTCGTTGGTGCACAGCTCATAGATGGTCTGGAACAGCACCTCCAGGGGGAAGGAGTAGGCCACCGCCGGGGGCGGCGGCGGGGCCGGGGCGGCCGCGGCCTGGCTGCCCGCCTTTTGCAGTTCGGCGGCCAGGCCCTGAGCCATCGCCAAAACCGGCTGCAAGGGCTGGTGCTCCACCTTGCCCAGATAGTCGGTGAGGGCGGCGAGGGCGCTGGTGAGCTGGCTCCGGGCGTCCTGCGACTGGGCTTCCAGCTCGGAATTGTCCCGGGGGCTGGAATCGGTGTTGATGTCCTGCATAATCTGGCGGGCGTTGTCGATGGCCTGCTGGATGTCCTCGCCCAGGTCCATGATCCGGAGCGTGGCCCGCTCGGTCATCTTGACCACGTCTTCCAGCTGGTCCTTGGCCAGTTCCAACTGCTCGCCGGCGGCCTGGAAATCCACGTTGTCCGCCTGGGCCACGTGCACGTCCCGGATGGACAGGGACAGCCGGCGGGCCAGGCGGCCCACCTGGGAGTACATGTCGTGGCTCAGGTCGCGGTAGTATTCCTGGTCGGGCGGGGCCGCGGGCGGTGGCGGCGGCTCCTCGGCCCCGGCCATCTCCAGGCGGTCCCAGTCCTCCAGGGCCGCGGCCTGGGAGTTTTGCAGGCCGAACTCGGGCCTGGCCGGTTTTTCCGGCAGAGCCAGCGGTGCGGGCAGACTGGAGCCGGAGCCCCGCACGGTCACGTTGTACACGGCCTCGGCGGTGCGTATGGTCAGGGTGCCATCGGATAGTTCTAAGTTGATTTCGGGTGGCTTAAGTCCGGCCATGGGATCGTTCTCCCGCCTTTTGGTTGCAATCTTCTGCCCGCCGGCCCCCGGCCCGGAAATAGCGGTCCCGCTCGGAAAAAAGGCAGCCGCAATAGGGCTGGCGGTACAGCCCCAGCTCCTTGGAACGGGCCACGCCTTGCCGCCATAGGGGACGGAAGTCGCGATATAAAAACTTTACGCCGTGAGCCGCGGCGGCCGCTTCGCCGGTTTCCCGGATCAGGTCGTGCTTCTGGCGCACCGAGTACAACAGGCTGGAGGTAAAGGCGTCGAAGCCGCCCTTTTGGGCCATGCCGGCCGCGGCCTCGAGCCGGTCCGCGTAACACAAGCGGCAGCGCTGGGCCTCGCGAAAGGCCACCCGCCGCATCCAGGCCTCGGGATCGTAGGCGTCCTGCACGATGAGCTTGAGCCTTTCCCCTTGGGCCCAGGTTTCCGCGGTTTCCCGCCGGCGGCGGTTCTCCGTGTAGGGGTGGATGTTGGGGTTGTAGAACAGCCCCATCACCTCCAGTCCCTCTTCCCGGAGCGCCAGCAGGGGAAGGCAGGCGCACGGCGCGCAGCAAACGTGCAAGAGAACCCGCATGGCTTCTAGCCCTTGGCCCGGGCCGTTTCCTCCAGCTCCACCACCAGGATCTGCGCCAGCACGGCCAGACACTCCATGTCCAGGAAGTTCGGCGCAGTCAAGTCGTAGAAAACCTTGGCCTCGGCCCCAAAGTCCTCATCGGCATCGTAAAAAGTCAGCATGAGCGGAATGTGGGGCAGCACCGGGAATACCTGGGCCAGTTCCGCCCGCACCTCCACCGGAGCGGGTTCGCCGCCCAGGTCCGCGGCCGCGGCCAGGAGTTCCGGGACCCGGCCGGAAAAAGCGCGGGCCAGGCGGCCTTCCACCACCTCGGACAGGGCCCGGGCGAAATCCGCGCCGCCGGGCAGCTCGCGGTAGGGGACGTAACGCCCCGCGGTCTCGCCGCCGCCCCGGTGCAACAGGTAGTAGGCCAGCACCAACCGGTGGGTCAGGGGAGCCTTGTCCCCCTGGGCGTTCCGCACTCCGTGGGCGTCCACGAGATATCCCCGCCCCAACAGCGGCACCCGCACCGCGCCGTCCTGAACCGCCAGCCCCAGCCGGGCCGCATTGGCGGCCAGGGGCTCGGCGGCCAACCGCCCCACCACCTCGGCATAAACTTTTTCATAGACGTTGGGCCGCTCGGAAAGGAACATTCCCTCAGGCCCCTTCCGGCAGGTGCCCCGCCAACATCATATCCACCGCCTCCCGCACCATGCCCCGCCCGGCCGCGGCCTGGGTGACCACGTGGACCATCTCCCTGAGCCACACCGGCGCCTGGGGCGGGCAGATGGCCACCCCGCACAGGACCATGGGAGCCATGTCGTCCAGGTCCGCCCCCAGGTACGCCGTCTCCCGGGGGCCCAAGCCCCGCTCGGTGAGGATCATCCGGAACATGCGTTCCTTGTCGCCCTGGTGCACCGCCAGCGGCAGGCCCAAGCGCCGGCACCAGGTCTGGGCCGCGGGCAAGTCGCCCCGGGCCAGCACCACGGCTTGCCGCCCGGCGGCCAGCCAGGCGGTCAGGGCGGCCTCGTCGGCCCGGTAGGTGGCAAACTGTTGCCCCCCCTGGGCGTCGTGGTACACCCGGCCGTCGGTCACCACCCCCTCCAGCTCCAACAGCAATAGTTTCACCTCGGAGATGAGGGTGGCGAAGTCCTTGGCCTCCTGGGGAATCTTGGGCTCCAACTCGCTCATGGCTTTGTCGCTTTCCACCGGGCTGATTTTCCCCGAAGGGACCGGAAATCGGTATACTTTAAACTCACAGGCAATTCAAGTGCAAGTATTAGTCACGGCGGCGGTTTTCGGCCACGGCCCCTTGGGGCTCACCCGGGGGGCGGCCGGGGGGCGGCTGGGGCCTCCGGAGGCATCAGGGGTATATTCCGCGCAATTTCAGAGCCTTGGCCACCCGGTTCACCCCGAGGACCAGGGCGGCGGTGCGCAGGCCCACCTGCTTGTCCTGGGCGATGGCCGCCACCTCGGCATAGCTCTCGGTCAGCCGTTTGTTGAGCCGGGAATCGATTTCTTCCTCGTCCCACAACATGTTTTGCAGGTTTTGCACCCACTCGAAATAGGACACGGTGACCCCACCGGCGTTGGCCAGGATGTCCGGCACCACCACCACTCCCCGATCTTCCAGGATGCGGTCCGCCTCGGGGGTGGTGGGGCCGTTGGCCCCCTCGGTGATGATGCGGGCCTTGATCCGGGGGGCGTTCACCTGGGTGATGACGCCGCCCAGGGCGGCCGGCACCAGAATGTCGCAATCCAATTCCAGCAGCTCGGCGTTGGTGATCTGCTCGGCCGGCAGTTCAGCCTCCCGGAAGCTGCCGGCCCGGGCCTTGGCGGCCAACACGCCCCCGCAATCCAGGCCCTCGGAGCAGTACAACCCACCCTGGGAGTCGGAGATGCCCACCACCTTGCAGCCGGCCTTGGTGAAGTACTGGGCCGCCACCCCCCCCACGTTGCCGGCCCCCTGGATCACCACCCGGAGCCCCTCAGGGCTCCGGCCTTGCTCCCGCACGGCCTCCAAGGTGGTGATCACCACCCCCTTGCCCGTGGCCTCGAAGCGGCCCAGGGAGCCGCCCAGCTCCAGGGGCTTGCCGGTGACCACCCCGGGCACCACGTGGCCCTTCAGGATGCTGTAGGTGTCCATGATCCAGGCCATGACCTGGGGGTCGGTGTACACGTCCGGGGCCAGGATGTCCCGCTCCGGGCCGATCACCGGCGAAATCTCCCAGGTGAAGCGCCGGGTGAGCCGCTCGATCTCCCCCGGGCTCATGGTCTTGGGGTTGCACTGCACCCCGCCCTTGGCCCCGCCGAAGGGCACGTTCACCACCGCCGTCTTCCAGGTCATCCACATGGCCAAGGCGCGCACCTCGTCCACGTCCACCTGGGGGTGGTAGCGCAGGCCGCCCTTGAAGGGGCCCCGGTTGTCGTTGTGCTGCACCCGGTAGCCGGTGAAGATCTGCACGCTGCCGTCGTCCAGTTTCACCGGGAAATTGACCGTGATCTCCTTCTGGGTGCTTTTCAGCTTTTCCAGAATGCCTTGGCTCGCATCGATAAAGCAGGCGGCGCGGTCCACTTGGGCCAGGGCCATGGGGTAGGACGCCACCGGGGCGGGGGTGTTTGCAACCATGCTGCCTCCTCTCGTCCCCGCCATAATGCCCGGCCCGGGCCCGCCAGGCAAGGGCCGAAACGCTGGAGCGGGCCGTTGACAGCCTGGTGCGGGCCGGGGTTGGCCCGGCGCTTGGCGGCGATTGGTAGAAATAGCCGCAAATCGTGCCCCTTGGCAAAACCAAGGGCCCCCCAGCAAGCTTTGCTTGCGGCGGTGTGGTCACGCTTTTGCCAAGGGGCCGCTGGCCAAGGCCGGGACGGCCTTGGTCGGCAATCTGGCAGGGGAGGCGAGAACCACAAATAATCGGTGGGTTGGGCATAGGAGCCCGGCGGGGGGATATGTTATCTTCCTCCTTGAGGGGCCGGGGTTCCGGAGTCCCCACCGCTTGGGTGCGGGGCTGGGCCGGCCGGCAAGAGCTAAAGGAGGTAAGGGCGGCATGGATTGGTGGCCCCTGACGGAGGTGACCCTGGATGGCGAGGGCGGGGTGCGGGCCCGGGCCTGGGCCACGGCCGATTCCCCCTGGTTCGACGGACACTTTCCCAACCAGGCCGTGCTGCCCGGCGTGGCGCTGTTGGCCTGGGGCCGGGAGCTCTTGGCTTTCCTCACCCGGGAAGCGGGGCAAACGGCGGCCCTCAGCGGGCTGCACCGCGTCAAGTTCAAGAAAATGATCGAACCAGATCAGGAATTGGAGCTTACGCTCAAACCAGGCAACAAGCCCGGCTGGTTCCTCCTGGAAATCACGCGGGAAGGCGAGGCGGTGGCCAGCGGCCACCTCCTGACCAACCTGGCATGAGGGATCCCCGCACGGTCATCATCGGCGGGGGGCTGGGCGGCCTCACCACCGCGGTCATCCTGGCCCGGCTGGGCCGGCCGGTCACCGTGGTGGAACAGCAGCGCCACCTGGGCGGCCTGGTGCGGGGTTACCGCCGGGCGGGGCGGCATTGCCCGGTGGGCGTGCATTACCTGGCCTGCCTGGGCCCGGCCGAGCCCTTGGGCCGCCTCTGGGACTGGCTGGGGGTGCGGAGCCTGGTGCAGGCCGTGCCCCTGGGCCAGGACGGGGTGGTGGACCGCTACCTTTTGGCCGAGCGGGACTTCACCCTGCCCCGGGGCCTGGCCGCCCTGGAGGACGCGCTCATGGCGGCCTTTCCCGGCGAGGCCCCGGCGGTGCGGGGCTTTTTGGCCGGCGTGGGCTCGGCGGCCCGGGCCATGTCTAGCCTGGAGGGGGCCTGGCCGCCGCCGCCCCCGCCGGCCGGGGCCGATCCCCTGGAGACCAGCGGCGAGCTTTGGGAGCGGCTGGGGGCCTCGGCCGGGCTCCGGGAGGTGCTCAACGTGACCACCTCGCTGTTGGGAGCCCCGCCGGAGGAGTGCCCGGCCTGGCTGCATCAGCTCACCCTGGCCGGGCTGGTGATCTCGCCGTGGCGGCTGGCTGGGGGCGGCGGCGAGGACCTGGCCCAGGCCCTGGCCGCGCGGCTGGCCGCCCTGGGCGGCCGGGCCCTTACCGGGGTGGCGGCCGCCCGGGTGGAGCTTGCCGGCGGCCGGGTTTCCGGGGTGCACCTGGCCGATGGGAGACGTCTGGAGGCCGAGCGGGTGGTCTTGGCCACCCACCCCAAGCTGTTGCCGCGGCTCCTGGCCCCGGGCTCCCTGAAACCCCGGCAGGAGAAACGCCTGGCCGCCCTGGTGGAGAGCGAGAGCATGTTGGGCGTGCAGGCAATGCTGCCGGCCGCGGATGAACTGCCCCCGGGGGGGCGCAACTATTTCCTGGGCCCCCGGGAGGGGGAGCCGGGGGCGTTTTTCCAGCTTTCCCCCGGCGCCGATCCCGGCGAGTGGTTCCTCACCGCCCTCTGCCCCAGCCCCTGGGCCGGGTGGCAGCCCTGGGAGGCCACCTCCAGCGGGCAGCGCGGGGCGGATTATAACGAGCGGAAACACAGCCTTGCCGATAAACTACTCCGGCAGGGCCAGAGCCGCCTGGGCCCTTGGCCGGGGCTCCGGGTCTTGGATGTGTACACTCCCCTCACTTTGCGGGACTGGGTGGGAACCCACCAGGGAGCGGCCTACGGGATCATGCGTTCCTGCCGCCAAACCCTGGACGCGGCGTTTCTCCTGCGCAACTTGTTGGGGGGGCTCTATCTCACGGGGCAAAGCATCCTGGCGCCCGGGGTTTTGGGCACCACTTTCGGCGCGATGTTCACGGTGAGCCGCATGGAGGGCCAAGCTTGGCTGACGAAGGAACTGGGTCTGGCGGAGGGGGCGGCAAAAACCCCGTCGTGACGCCGGAGGTTTTGGAGGCCTACATCCGCGAGTTCCTGGCCCGGGAGTTCGAGATCATCGACCCCGGCCGCGACGAGAACCTGCCGGAGAGATACGACTTCGACAGCATCGACGCCTTGGAGTTGATCACCGCCCTGGAAGACCATTTCCGGGTCACCCTGACCGTGGCCCAAAAGAAACAACTTTTCCAATACCGCAGCATCGCGGGCATCTGCGGTCAGTTGGCCGAGATTCTGAACCGCGGCGTCTGAGGGCCGGGACGCATTCCGGTTCCCCGGCCCGCCGGCCAGCCAAGGGTGATATGTCACAGCGTAGGGTGGTCATAACCGGCTTCAGCGCCATCACCCCCATCGGCAGCGCTCCGGGGGACATCCTGGACAATCTCCTGGGCGGGGTCAGCGGGGTGGCGCCGCTGCGGCCGGACACCATTTTGAGCGATTACTTGAATTGTCAGGTGTTCGCCGGGGTGGACTACCCCCTGGACCTGGATTTCCCCCGCAAATACGCCAAGACCATGGGCCCGGCGGCCCGCTACGCCTGCTACACCGCCCGGGAGGCCATCGCCCGGGCCGGGCTCACCCCGGAGTACCTGGCCTCGGGCCGGGTGGGGGTGGCTTTCGGCTCCACCCAGGGCAGCCCCACCGTGCAGCGGGAAATCTACCAGGTCTTTTTCAGCGGCCGGGAGGAGGACTTCCGCCGCCTGAACGGGGCTGACTACCTCCGCTCCATGAGCCACACCACCGCGGCCAACATCAGCCGCATGTTCGGCATCACCGGCCGGGTCATCTCCTCCTGCACCGCCTGCACCACCTCCAGCCAATCCATCGGCTTTGGCTACGAGGCGGTGAAGTTCGGCCTGGCCGACGCCATGCTCTGCGGCGGGGCCGACGAGTACGACACCACCACCGTGGCCGTGTTCGACAAGATCTTGGCCGCCAGCCACTCCTTCAACGACCGGCCCACGGCCACGCCCCGGCCTTTTGACCAGGACCGCGACGGCCTGGTGATCGGCGAGGGGGCCGGCTGCCTGGTGCTGGAGGAGCTGGAGTCCGCCCGTCGGCGGGGCGCGCCGATCCTGGGCGAGGTGTTGGGCTTTGCCTGCACGGCCAACGGCGGCGACATGATCATGCCCCAGGAGAGCGGCATCGAGAACTGCCTGCGCCTGGGGCTGGCTGACGCCGGCCTGAACCCCACCGAGGTGGATTTCGTCTCCGCCCACGCCACGGCCACCCGGGCGGGGGACCAGGTGGAGGCCCAGGCCCTGGCCCGGGTCTACGGCCCGGACGGCCCCCTGGTCACCGGGTTCAAGGGCCACGTGGGCCACACCATGGGCTCCTGCGGGGTCATCGAGAGCGTCTTCACCTTGCTCCTCATGGCCCGGGGGGCGGCCGCGCCCACCCTGAACCTGGAGACGGTGGACCCGGCCTGCGCCGGCATCAACCACACCTTGACCGTGCGGGAGGCCGCCCTGGAGGTGGCCAGTGTGCAGAACTTCGCCTTCGGCGGGGTGAATACGGTCCTTTTCTATAAAAAAACCGTATGAGCGGCGGCAACGGCGGCCCCGGCCGGCTGGCTTACGACAGCCTGGTCACCCTGCTCCTGTGGCTGCACTTCATCTTCTTTTTCCTGCTGTTCTACTGGCCGGTCTACGCCCTGGCCCTGTGGCCCCGGGCCTCCCGGGCCCGGCGCTTCCAGCGGGCGAATCATTATTACTTCCGCATCTTCTTCCGCCTGTGCCGCCTGTTGATGCCCCGCTTCCGCCTGGTGCACCCGCCCCGGGAGGCGCTGGCCCAGGGCGGCCCGGCGGTGATCGTCAGCAACCACCTCTCGCTGTTGGACCCCCTGGTGTTGCTGGCCCTGTTCCCCCGGGTGGCCACCATCGTCAAGCCGGCTTATTTTCACTATCCCGTGTTTGGCTTCCTCCTCCGGGCCTCGGGCTATTTGGCCGCGGACCTGCACTCGCCCCAGAGCCTTTGGGCCGAGGGCCGGCTGACGGCCCTGGAGGAATATCTGGCCGCCGGCGGGGGGGTGTTCATCTTTCCGGAGGGCACCCGGGCCCGGGACGGCCAGCTGAAGCCCTTTGCCAAGGGGGCCTTCTACTTCGCCCGGGCCTACGGCCTGCCGCTCAGGCTCTTGCACCTCTCGGGCGCGGGGGAGATTTTCCGTCCGGGGCATTTCCTGTTCAACGCCTGGGGGGCCGGGCCGGTGGTGGTGCGCGATCTGGGGCTGGTGACCGTTGAGGAGGCGGCCCGGGCCGGCAGCGCCCGGGCGCTTAGGGACCTGGTGGAGGCCCGATATAGGGACCGGCTGCGCCAGATGCCTTAGGGTTGTCATTTCATGACGTGGGCGGCTGCGCCAGATGCCCGCCGGCGGCGTACCGGGCCCGCTCCAACCTCCCCTTAGGGTTGTCATTTCATGACGTGGGCGGCTGCGCCAGACGCCCGCCGGCGGCGCTCGGCCGTCGCTCCAACCTCGTTTTAAGGCTGTCATTTCAGGACGGTGGCGGCTGCGCCAGACGCCCGCTGGCGGCGTACCGGGCCATCGCTCCAACCTCGACCTAGCCTGGGCTACGCCTCCGGTTGTCGCTCGTCCGTCGCCTTGCCGGCGAACATCTGGCTGTGCCGGTCCGGGGCTGAGGCCACCTGAAAAATCGGATAGGATTCTATTGAAGAACCAGATCGAAGCAAAACATTGCCCTAAACCATCCGCCCATCCTGAAATATCAGGGCCCAAACCCCAGGCGGATTGTGGCTTCCCCCCAAGCAAGCGAAGCTGGCTTGGGGGGAAGCCACAACCCGCTAAAGTTTTTTGGGGGAAGGGGGGTGTGGGGGGAAACCCCTTTTTGTTCACAAAAAGGGGTTTCCCCCCACATCTTCCTCTACCTCCGAAAGGCTCTTAGCAAGGCTGGCTCGGGGTCCGGCGGACCAGGTCGCTGAGGGCTTGGTCGAGTTGGGGGTAGAGGAATTTGAAGCCGGCGTTGGTGAGGCGGGTGGGGAGGACCCGCTGGCCTTTCAGCAGGACGGAGCCGAATTCGCCCAGGGCCAGGCGCACGGCGAAGCCCGGGGCGGGCAGGAAGGCGGGGCGGGAGAGGGCCCGGCCCAGGGCCTTGGCGAACTCCCGGTTGGTCACGGGCCCGGGGGAGGTGAGGTTGAAGGCCCCCGTCAGATCATTTCGTTCGGCCAGGAACAAGAGGCCGTTGACGAGATCCTGGCGGTGAATCCAGCTGAACCACTGCCGCCCGTCGCCGAGGGGGCCGCCCAGGCCCAGGCGGAAGAGGGGCAGCATCTGGGCCAGGGCGCCGCCGTCCGGCCCCAGTACAATGCCGAAGCGGGTGATCACCACCCGGACCCCCAGCTTCTCCGCCCCCAGGGCGGCGGCTTCCCACTGGCGGGAGACCTCGGCCAAAAAGCCGTCGCCGGAGGGGTCCTTCTCGGTCAGTTCCTCGTCGCCGTGAAAGCCGTAGAAGCCCACCGCCGAGGTGGAGAGCAGGCTCTTGGGGCCCTCTCCCCGGCCCAGGGCCTCCACCAGGTTGGTGGTGGTCCAGACCCGGCTTTGCAGGATCAGGTCCTTGTAGGCCGGGGTCCAGCGCCCGAAGATGGAGGCGCCGGCCAGGTTCACGGCCAGGTCGGCCTGGGCGGCGGCGTCTTGCCAGGGCCCGGGCAGGGTGGGGTCGCCCACCACGGCGGTGACGCCCAGGGGCAGGCGGCCCGAGCCCGGTTGGGAACGGGTGAGCACGGACACCTGATGGCCGGCCCGCACCAAGCCCTCGCCCAGGGCCCGTCCCACGAACCCGCTGCCGCCGGTGATGAACACGTTCATGTGCTTGTTTGCCTCCAGCTATAAAGGAACCACGGCCCCCGGCCGGCCCCGGGCCGGACGATCCTCAACAAAACCTTTAATAAAAAAGTTTAAGGCAGATGGCAGGGTTGGCCCAGGAAAATTTCGTTCCCCAGCCTTGGCCAGGCTGGCCGGGGCTCAGAAGAGGGAGACCAGCCAGTAGAAGAGCTTCATCAGCGGGGGGGTGACCAGGGCGGTGGCCAGGCCATTGAGGCAGATGGCCAGGCCGCTGGTGGCCCCGGCCAGTTCGCCTTCCTCCAGGGCCCGGGCGGTGCCGATGCCGTGGGCCGCGGCGCCCATGGCCAGGCCGAAGGCGGTGTCGCCCGTCACCCGGCACAGGCGGAGGAAGGGGGGGCCCAGCACCGCGCCCAGCACCCCGGCGGCCACCACTAGGGCCGCGGTGAGGGGGGGGATGCCCCCCAGGGTTTGGGCCACGCCCATGGCCATGGGGGTGGTGATGGATTTGGGGGCCAGGGAGGCCACCACCTGAGGCGGCGCGCCCAGGAGGAGGGCGGTCAGGCCGGCGGTGGTCACCCCCACCACCGAGCCGACCAGGATGGAGAACAGGATGGAGCGGCCCCGCTCCTGGATGGTGGGAAGCTGCTGGTACAACGGCAGGCCCAGGGCCACCACGGCCGGCCCCAGGAAGAAGGAGATGAGCCGGCCGCCCTGGTGGTAGGTCTGGTAATCCAGGCCCAACAGCTTCAGCAGGGCGATGAGGGTCACGATGGAGACCAGGACCGGGTTCAGGATGAACCAGCCCAGGCGGGTGTACAGGGCGCGGGCCAGCTGGAACACCAGGAGGGTCAGGGCCACGGAGAAAACCGGGCCGGTCAACAGGGGGTTGCTCAACAAGGGGCTCATGGGCGGGGCTCCAGGGCCTGTTGCAGGCGCCCCACCACGAACAGCACGGCAAAGGAGCTGAGGAAGAAGCCGGCGCCCAGGGGAAGCCAGTTCTCGGCCACCAGATCGCCGTAGAGCATCAGCCCCACCCCGGGCGGCACGAACAAAAAGGCCAGGTTTTTCACCAGGGCCTGGGCCGCGTCCTCCACGTCCTCGGTCTTGATCCACCCCAGCCGGAGGCACACGGTGAGGAGCACCATGCCCAGGATGTTGCCGGGGATGGGCAGGCCCAGGAGGTCCACCAGGGCCTCGCCCAGCCACAACAGCCCCATGAGGTAGCACATGCCGGTGATCATGAACGCCGCGTTCCCCGCCCCGGCGGGGACCTGGGGCGGCTCTCTCTCCGGCCGGGGCCCCGCGCCCCGGACGACCTCTACTAAAATACGCAGAGAACTCCCCGGCGGCAAGGCCGGGGGGCGGCGCGCAGCCGCCGGGGGAGCCGGAAGGGCTCCCCGCGGCCGGGCTGCTCAGCCGGAAGCAGGTTAGTTGTGCAGCGGATTGACCACGAAGACCGGGATGTGGGAGCTTTTGATCACCCGTTCGGCCACGCTGCCGAACACCGCGTGCTCGAATCCGGTGCGGCCGTGGGTGGCCATGACGATCAGGTCGATCTCGTGCTTCTTGATATAGGCCAGGATTTCCTTGGCCGGGTCGCCGATGAGCACCTCGGTGGTGGTCCCCGGCAGGTCGCTCAGGTGCTCCTTGACGAATTTATCCATCATCTCCGTGGAGTAGGATTGGATCTGCTTGCTCACCTCGTCCAAGTTCAGATGGGGAGCGTAGACAAAGGGAAAATTGAATTCCAGGTTGCTGGAGACGTTGAGCACGAAAAGCTCGGCCTGGTATTTTTGCACCAGGGATTTGACCCAGGGCAAAAGCCGGCTGTTGTGCTCAGAGAAGTCCGTGGGGAACAGTATTTTCTTGATCTCCTTCATGGTAAACCTCCAGCTAAACTTTGACCCACACCCGCGGGCGACGGTGAATCCATGGCAACGGGCTCGGAGAGCCCTGGGCATATTATCTGCTTATTGGTCCGCAATACAAAACCTTTTGGAGACTGGCCCGCAGCCCGGCCCCACCGCCGCACCGGGCGGGGGCGGCAAAAGCGCTGGACGCCCGGGCCAGGTCAGTGGTATTTGGCCCCAGGAGGCTACGGGAATAGTTACTCCCATAGCCTCCCGGCGGGCCATGCACGGCCCGCCCGAGACTATGCCGAAATTATTTTCGGCATAGTTTAGGGCCCTTGCCAAAGTTTACTTTTGGCAAGGGCGCAGAGGAGAAAGCCACGGACCATCCCAAAGAAGCTCGCGGCTTGTTTGGGGACCCCGGGGGACGGCTTTCTCCTACATACTGTTAGCCTGTTGAATTACAATCAAATCCTTACACGACCCTGGAGCGGAAGCCAGCCATGGGACGCATCACAGATAGTTTGGTGGAGATTCTGACCCCCCTGGGCGGAGTGCGGGTGACCCGGGTGATCATCGGGCTGTATTACACGGCGGTCCAACTGGCGGACGGCCGCGGCGGCGTGGCCTTCACCTTCCGCGATCTGGCCGGCAAGGGCTGCCCGGTGCACATGGGCCCCCGGCCCCTGGCCGGCCGGCTGGCCGAAGAGCTGCTGCCCTGCCTGACCCTGGCCGACCCCATCCTGGCCGCGGTGGGCCTGGCCACGGCCAACGCCCTGGCCCCGGACCACCCGGGCGAGAAATCCGGCGACGTGCTGGCCCATCTGGACCTGCGCCCCGACGACCGGGTGGGCATGGTGGGCGACTTCCGCCCCGTGCTGCCGGCCCTCAGGAAAAGGGTGGGCCAGGTGGCGGTGTTCGAGCGGGTGCAGTTCCCCCAGGACGGCCTGTTGCCCTATGAGCAGGCCTTTGACCTCCTGCCCCAGTGCCAGGTGGCGGTGGTCAGCGGCACCACCGTGCTGAACGGCACCTTGGAGCCTTTGCTGGAAGCTGCGGCCAATTGCCGGGAAGTGGTGATCCTGGGCGCCTCCACCCCCATGACTCCGGAAGCCTTCGCCGGCACTCCCGTGTCCGTGCTCTCCGGGGTAAAAGTGACGCATACCGAGGAGTTGGTGCAGGTGGTGGCCGAAGGCGGCGGCATGCATCAGTTCAAGGGCCTCATCGACAAGCTGTACCTTTCCCTGTCCTGAGCCCCGGAATCCCGGCCTCCGGCCCGCGCCGGCTTATGTAATAGCGAATACTTTAAACTCCCGAGGATCGCATGGACCAACTCGTTTTGACCTTGGAACCTCTGGCCCAAAGCCTGGCTTGCCGCCTGGCCTGGGGGGGCGAGGAAGCCCGGGGGGAGATCAGCCCCCTTTTGCCCCAACCCCCGGTGGAGGCCTCCCTGGCTTGGCTCCTGGCCGATCCCTGGGCGGAGCTGGGCCACGAGAAATCGCGCCGCTTCCTGGACCACCTGGCCGGGTTCGCGGCCCAGGGCCGGGCCCTGGGCCGGGCGCTGACCGCCACCCCGGAGATGGCCGAACTCCTCACCCGGGCCCTGGCCGCGGGCCCGCCGCTCCTGGTGATCCGCGCGGCCGCCCCCGCGCTCATGGGCCTGGCCTGGGAATACCTGGCCAACGAGGAGGGCAGCCCCCTGTTCGGCGGGCTGGCCGGGGTAGTCCGCCAGGGCCTGACTGACCTCCCGGCCCCGGCTGGCCAGCCCCCGGCCCGGCCGCTGGCGGCGTTGTGGGCCCTGGCCCGCCCCGCGGAGCCCGCGGGCACAGCGGACGGCTTGGCCGCCTTGGCCCTGGAGGACCTGGGCGCCCCGGGGGCCCGGGCGCTGCGGGCCGGCTCCCTGGCCGCCCTGCGCGCGGAACTGGGCCGGAAACCCGGCGCGGTGGACGTGCTGCACCTGGCCGCGCCGCTGGCCGCCGGGGCCCTGGTCCTGGAAGACGGCCCCTGCCCGGCCGCCGACCTGGCCGAGGTGCTGGCCGGGAGCCGGGTGCCGGTCCTGGTGCTGCACGGTGTGGGCTCGCCGCCGGCCGACACCCTGGCCCTGGCCCAGGAGCTGATCCTGGCCGGGGTGCCGGCCGTGCTGGCCCTGGCCCGGCCCTGGCGGCCGGAGAGCCGGCGGCAATTCCTCACCACCTTTCAGCAACTCCTGGCCACCGGCTCCCCGGTGTCGGCCGCCTGCCAGGCGGCCCGGCGCGAGCTGTGGCTCAAGCGGAGCCGGCGGCGCCTGGTGGATTGGGGCGCCGCGGCCCTGTTCCTGGCCGGCGACCCGGTTTTGGTGCGTCCGGACGGGGCGGCGGCCCCGGCCCGGGTGGAACCGGCGGCGAGCCTGCCCCCGGGCCGGGAGGACGAGGTGTTGGCCTTGGACCGCCGGCTGGCGGAAAAGGGCGCGGTGCTGGTGCAAGGCCCGGCCGGCCTGGGCAAGAGCGAGCTTCTGGCCGGGGTGGCCGCCTGGCAGGCGCGGGTGCGCCCGGGCCTCCGGGTGTGGCGCGGCGCGGGGGAGGCGGACAGCGCGGCCCTGGTGGCCAGTCTGGAAACTGAGCTGGGCAACCTGCCCCCGGCCGGCCCGGAGGAGGACCTGGCCGCGCGGCTCACCCGCCTGGCCCAGGCCTTGCGTGAAGACCCCACCCCCCGCCTGCTCCTCTGGGATCAGGTGGAGGCCCTGACCGGCTACCCCCGGCCTGGCTCCGCGGCGGCGGAAGAACTCCCCGCCTGGCGGGAGTTCCTGGCCGGCCTGGCCGGCGGGGCCGCCGAGGCGGTGTTGGCCTCCCGCCGGCCGGAAATGGACCTGTCCCCAGCTCCGGCCTGGGACCTGTGCGGCCTGAGCCTCCCGGCCGCCCGCCGGTGGGTGCTGGACCTGGCCCGGGAGCGCGGCCTGGCCGCCCGGCTCGGCAATGAAGTCGCGGAGCCCGGCGGCGAGGAGACCCTGAGCCGCCTGGTGGCGCAGACCGGGGGCCATCCCCTGGCCTTGGCCGCCCTGGCCGGCCGCCTGGGGGAAGCGCCCCTGGCCGCCCTGGCTGAAGAGACCCCGCCCGTGCCGCCGGCCCTGGCCGCCCTGTTGGCCGACCTGGCCCCCGCCCTGGAGCCCGCGGACCTGGCCGCCCTGGAGCTTCTGGGCCTGGCCTGGGGCACCTGCCATGCCAAACTGCTGGTGGACCTGGCCACCCACCCGGACTTCCCCGCCGGGACGGGCCCCCGCCCCGCGGCCGCCACGGTGCAGGCCGGCCTGGACCTGGCCCGCGACCTGGGCCTGGCCGTGCCCCTGGCCGCGGACCCCGAATTCTGGGCGCCGGTCCCCGGGCTCACCGCCTGGGCCTGGGGCCGCCTGGCCGCCCGGGCGGCCGGCGGCGAGGCCGCCCTCAAGGCCCATCTCATCCGGGGCTGGGCCGCCTTTGCCGACCATGCCCTGCACTCCCTCGACGAGGGCGACACGGCCGCCCGGGCTCTGGTGGTGGTGGGCCGCCAGGAGGAGGACCTCCGCCGCGCCCTGGCCTGGGCCGGAGCGGCCCGTGCTTGGGCCCGGGTGCACGTGATCCTGGAGCTGCTCTCCGTCTTGTGGGGCCGCACCGGTCGGGGCGCCGAGGCCCGGGCGGTGCGCCTGGCCTGGCGCAGCCTGGTGACCACCGCGGACGGCGGGCCGGTGGATGCCCAGGACATCGCCGCCCTGAACCTCTGGGGCGTCCTCTGGGAGGAAGAAGCCCAGGCGCTCCTCTCCCGGGGCCAGGCCGGCGAGGCCCGGGACATCTACCTGCGGCTCCAGGCCCCCCTGGACCCGGACGACCCCGACCAGACGCTGCGCCGCGCCGCCAACCTGCACAACCTGGGGGTGGCCGAGGAGCACCTGGGCCTGGTCGACGAGGCGGTGAGCCACTTCCGCCAATCCCTGGAACTGAAGGAAAAACTGGGCAACCCCGCCTTCACCGCGCCCACCCTGGTGCATCTGGGCAACCTGGCCCTGCAACGGGGCGCGGCCCCCGAGGCCGGGGCCTGGTACGGCCAGGCCGCCGAAGCCTTCAAACTGGCCGGGGATGACGAGCGCCTGGCCTCCCTGGAGTTCCAACTGGGCATGCTGGCCCACGGCCAGAACCGCCTGGCCGAGGCCGAGGACCACTACCGCCGCTCTCAGGACCTCCGCCGCGCCCAGAACGACCAGGCCGGGGAAGCCGCCTGCCTGCACCAACTGGGCGGGGTGGCCTTCTCGGCCGGGGACGCGGTGCGGGCCGGGGAGCGCTTCCAACAAGCCCTGGCCCTGGCCGAGCTGGCCGGCGACCAGGCCAGGATGGGGGAATACGCCCACCACCTGGGCCTGGCGGCCGATGCCCTGGGCCAAGCCGAGCAGGCCAAGGCCTGGTTCGAGCGGGCCCTGGGCTGGAACCGCGCCGCCGGGCACCAGGCGGGCGAGGCCCTGGACCTGGCCCAACTGGGCAATCAGGCCCTGCAACAGGAGGACTTTCACCGGGCCGAGGGCCTGTTCCGCCAGGCCCTGGAGCTTCACCGCGCCATGCAGGCCGGGGTGTGGGTGGCCCGGGACCTGCACCAGCTCGGGCTGGTGCGCCTGGCCCTGGACGACCTCTCCGGCGCGGAAAAGCACCTGGAGGAAAGCCTGGACTTCGCCTCCCAGGGCGGCAACGCCGTGGAACAAGCCGGCACCCTGACCGCCCTGGGGCTGGTCAAGGCCGGCCAGGGCCACGGCGAACCCTTCCTGGCCCACGTGCTGGCCGCCCTGAACTTCTACCTCTCCCGGGAAGAACTCCACCCCCGAGCCGGCGAGATCCTGGCCCAAATGGTCCACTTCCGCGAACAAGGACTCTTCGGCCCTGAACTCCTGACCGCGGTCTACCAAAAAATTTTCCAGGAAGAACCCCCCGATTGGCTCCTGGAACGCGTGCTGGGCGGCCCCCGCGGCGAAGGCGGGAGAGCTTAGGGGAAGATGTGGAAGATGTGGGGGGAAACCCCTTTTTGTGAACAAAAAGGGGTTTCCCCCCACACCCCCCTTCCCCAAAAAAACTTGGTGTTGTTCACGCGGTACGGGCCTCTCTACGGGAGCGCGGGACGTTTGAGGTGAATGACAGCCTCGCCCGACCCGCTATGCCAGCAGCGGCACGCTGCCGGCACGCTGCCTGGGAAGGCTTTCAGTTGCGAAGTGGGCCCCCCTTCGGGAGCGTGGGGCGCTGGGGCGGAGGTGGGCCTCGCCCGACACGATATACGAGCCCAGGTACTGGGCTTGTCAGGGGGGTGGGGAGCATCTAATATGGAGGGGCTTAAGGGTAAAGTGTTTTGGTGGGAGATGCGGGGGCTGGGGAAGCTTGCATAATCCAGGATTGGGAGTAGATCATGAAGATAAAGAGACTGGCGCATATCGGGGTGGCGGTGAAGGACCTGGCGGAAGTGGGCAAGGTCTACACCGAGTTTTTGCCGCTGGAGATCACCTCCCAGGACACAGTGGGCGAGCTGCTCACCGGGTTCATCCCGGTGGGCGACACCAGTATTGAATTGGTGCAGAGCACCACGCCGGACGGCGTGATTGCCAAATATATCGATAAGAAGGGGGAAGGCGTACATCACCTGGCCTTCGAGGTGGAGGATATCGAGGGGGCCATGGCCGAGTTGAAGGCCAAGGGCGTTCCCCTGACCAGCGAGGAGCCCCGCCCGGGCGCCCACGGCTGCCGGGTGGTGTTTTTGCATCCCAAGGCCACGCGGGGCGTATTGATCGAGCTGGTGGAGTACCCCGAAGGGCATCACTAAACCTGGGCCGGAATCCGGCCTTTTGCTTTAACCGGGGAGGGCCGGCCCTCCTGGCGGCCGCGCGGGACATTTCCCGGCGGGGAGAATGGAAAGATGTGGGAATACACCGACAAGGTTAAGGAGCATTTCAACAACCCACGCAACGTGGGCGACATCCCCGACGCCGACGGCGTGGGCGAGGTGGGCTCCTTGGCCTGCGGCGACGCGCTCCGGCTTACCTTCAAGCTAGCGGCTGACGGCACCATTGCCGATGCGAAATTCCAGACCTTTGGCTGCGCCAGCGCCATCGCTTCCAGCTCTGCCCTGACGGAGTTGATCAAGGGCAAGACCCTGGAAGAGGCGGAGAAGGTCACCAACCGCCAGATCGCGGACTTCCTGGGCGGCCTGCCCGAGGAGAAGATGCACTGCTCGGTGATGGGCGAGGAGGCCTTGCAGGCGGCCATCCGCAACTACAAGGGCCTGGAGCCCCTGCCCATGGCCGAGGGCGAGGTGGTCTGCCAGTGCTTCGGGGTGACCGACGAGGAGATCCGCCGGGTGGCCAAGGCCAACAACCTGACCACGGTGGAGGACGTCACCCACTACACCAAGGCGGGCGGCGGCTGCGGCAAATGCCAGGACAAGATTCAGGAGATTCTGGACGAGCTTTGGTCCAAGGCCCCGGCCGCGCCCCGGCCGGCGCCCTTGGCGGGCAAGAAGAAACTGACCAACATCCAGAAGATGAAGTTGATCGAGGAGACCTTGGAGCGCGAAGTCCGGCCGGCCCTGAAGCAGGACGGCGGGGACATCGAGCTGATCGACATCGACGGCGACACGGTGGTGGTTTCCCTGCGGGGCACCTGCTCCACCTGTGCGGCCAGCCAGGCCACTTTGAGCCAGTTCGTGCAGTCCAAGCTCCGTGAATTCGTGACCCCGGAGTTGGTGGTTCAGGAGGTGAAGCCGTGAGCCAGGAAAAAATCGTCTACATGGACAACAACGCCACCACCCAAACCGCGCCGGAGGTGGTGGCGGCGATGATGCCCTTTTTCGGGCAGTTGTACGGCAACCCCAGCTCCATGCACAACTTCGGCGGCGAGGTGGCGGCCCACGTGACCAAGGCCCGGGAGCGGGTGGCCGCCCTGTTGGGGGCTGATCCCTCGGAGATCATCTTCACTTCCTGCGGCACGGAGAGCGACAACACGGCCCTCATGAGCGCCCTGGCCAGCCAGCCCAACCGGCGTCACCTCGTGACCACCCGGGTGGAGCATCCGGCCGTGCTGAACGTCTGCCAGAACCTGGCCACCAAGGGCTATGAGGTGACCTTCCTGCCGGTGAACCGCCAGGGCCTCTTGGACCTGGAGCAGGTGGCCGAGGCGGTGCGGGAGGACACGGCCCTGGTGAGCGTGATGTGGGCCAACAACGAGACCGGGGTGGTCTTCCCGGTGGAGGAGATCGGCCGCATCTGCCAGGAAAAGGGCGTGTTGTTCCACACCGACGCGGTGCAGGCCGCCGGCAAGGTGCCCATCAACCTGGGCGCCGCGGCCATCGACATGCTGTCCATCTCCGGGCACAAGCTGCACACGCCCAAGGGCGTGGGGGTGCTCTACGTGAAGAAGGGCACCCCGTTCACGCCCTACATCCGCGGCGGGCACCAGGAGCACGGCCGCCGGGCCGGCACGGAGAACGTGCCCTACATCGTGGGCTTGGGCGCCGCCTGCGAGCTGGCCCAGAGCCGCATGGCCGAGGAGGTGGCCCACCAGATGGCCATGCGCGACCGCCTGCAGGAAGGGCTGTTGAAGCTGGACGCCACCATGGTCAACGGCGACCTGGAAGCGCGCCTGCCCAACACCTTGAGCCTGTCTTTCGAGTACGTGGAGGGCGAGTCCATCCTCCTGCACATGAGCGCCAAGGGCATCTGCGCCTCCTCGGGCAGCGCCTGCACCTCGGGCTCCCTGGAGCCCAG